>CP012388.1:3000000-3600000 GCA_001708385.1 Flavobacterium psychrophilum
AGGCAACAAGTGCGCCTATAGCAGGGCCGGCAGCCTGAAGAACTATTTTTAAAAACGTGTTAGATACCCCATCTAAAATTGGAGTCTTATTTGTTAGGTAGCGTAATGAAATTGCAATGATATAAAACGTTAGTACTGCGAGATAATTAACCTTGGCTTTCATAGATTTTGTTTTAATTATACCCCAAAATTATAGATTCGAATTCTTTAAAAAATTGACGATGGGTAAGAAGTGAAATTATCGTGAGATTTTTTTTCGAATACGGCTAAGGCTTTCTGCAGTAATGCCAAGGTAGGATGCAATTATTTTTAACGGTGTTCTCTGCACAATTTCCGGGCGCTCTTTTATAAGTTTCAAGTAACGTTCTGTAGGCGATAGTGTCAACAGGTTTATTTGTTCAGATTGCTTCCGGATAAACATGGCTTCTGAAATCGCTTTGCCGATTAAAAAGCTTTTCGATGATCGTGAGTACAAATTATATAAGTCGTCATGCCTAATTGACCAGACTATTGAGTCTTCCAGGCATTCGGTTTTGATAACCGTTGGAGATTGTGTAAGAAATGAAAGGTAGTCACTGAAAATCTGGTTTTCGTAGTAGAGGTTAATACAGATATCCTTTTCATTAGCTAACACAAAATGTGCAACTGAACCGGAAATTAAAGTATTGATGTATTTTTCGGTTTTATTATAGTCTTTAATTATTTCATTTTTAACGAAAGACCGCGCTTTAACCTGCTTTGTAAATTCTATCCATAAATCTAAATCTGCCTTATAATATTGGTCAAATACTTCCTTTATTTTTTCGGGTGTAGGTTCTTCCATGCAATTGCTTCAATCCACCCGGTTTGGGTTGGCGTTATAAGATAAATTAATTTCACTCTTGCGAATATACCAAAATGCATATAGTAATTTCTATAAGCCCAGTGATAAATGCATACTGTTGAAAAACCTGCGGATTCTGGATTTAGTCCCGGTATAAATTATAAGGGATTATTTAAAATTCTTTAAGAAATCTTCTTTGTAAGTAGGAGATATTTCAACTTCGGCACCATCTTCTAAAGTTATATATCCGCCTTTATTGTAAAGCTTAACAAAGTTGAGATTTACAATGTGCGATTTGTGAACCCTTAAAAAAGGAAGCGGTAACATCTCTGAAAAATGTTTCAGAAAACGGCATGCCATTTTTTTAGAGCCATTGGTAAGGTAAAGATCGGTAAAATTGCCATTGCCTTTCAGGCGGACGATCTCTTCCATTTTTACAATTTCAAAACCTTCCATGGTAGGTAATATAACCTGTTGTTTTTCGGCTTTAGGTTCCCTGAAGTTTTCTACGATCACCTTATTGCGATTAAACAGTTCCTTATTCATTACCTGTTCATGCACCTTATTAACTGCAACAATAAGTTCTTCTATACTAATTGGCTTAAGCAGGTAATAAGCCGCGCTTCTGTTTAATGCCTTAAGCGAATATTCAGAAAAAGCAGTAACAAAAATGGTTTCAAAACTAAGGGTGCTGCAAGCTTCAAGCACGTCGAAAGCATTGCCAAATGGCATTTCGACATCCAGAAAAACAAGCTGAGGTTCAAGTTCATGCAATAGGGGAATAGCTTCCCTGCTGTTTTGTGCCTCACCAACAATCTCTACCTGCGGGCAATATTTGGTAAGGTAGCTGCGCAATACTTCCCTGGCAGCAGTTTCATCTTCTACAATTACGCTTCTTATTTTTGTAAAACTCATTATGGTTTGGTTATTATAGGGAATGTAATATAAACAATAGTTCCGGTTTCAGGGCTCTTCTTTTCGGTTACAGCAAAACTCATTTTAGTTTTGTACAACTCGTTTAATAAGGTCATACGTTCTTTAGTGTTCGTTAGCCCGCGTGAATTATGTACCTTTTGGTTGTGCGTTTTAAGTTCGCTGCTTTTGGTTGGGCCAATACCATCGTCGTCAACGGTGATTAGTATTTTCTTGCCATCAAGAGTAACATTCATTTTAAGCAATCCTTTGCCTTCTTTATAGCGAAGTCCGTGCCAGATAGCATTCTCCAAATGTGGCTGAACAATCATATTGGGAACCCAGATGGTTTCATTATCCAGCTTCTCATCAACATTGACTTCAAAATCGAATTTGTCTTTAAATCGCAGGTGTTCCAGTTCAAGGTATTTCGTGAGGTTTTCAATCTCGTTGCCTAATGTAACAAAATCCTTATTGGAATTTTCCATCGTATTACGCATCAGGTTAGAGTAGGACGTAAGATATTTGTTTGCTTCAAGTTCGTTGTTTTGGGCTATAAACTGGTTAACACTATTAAGGCTGTTAAACAAAAAATGTGGGTTCATTTCGCGTCTTAAGGACTGAAGTGCAATTTCTTTGTTCTTGGTTTTTATAGAATATAAGGTCTTAACGATGAAACCAAAGAATAACAATAACAATATCATGGCACCTAATAAAAAGTAGTTGAAAGTGTTTTTACGGCTGATAAGCTCATCCTTAAACATCTTTTCATTTTCCAGGTTTCGTATTCTTTCTTCGGTTACCTTAAATGTTTTAGCGTCGGTCAGTGAATTGTCAGATAAAATTATGCGATCAAGATTCTTAAGAAATTCCTCGTTCAGTTCCATAATTGCTTTTTCGTCGCCGGTAGTTTTATAATATTCGATAAGCAGTATAATGCTTTCGCGGGCAGCAAAAGTTTGTCCGTTGGCAGACGCGATCGTATACGATTCTTTTAAAGCATTTACAGCATCGGCATCGTCACCCATATTAAAATAGATAGAAGCGATATATTGCAGTTGCGCTACTTCTGTTTCGTAGTCTTTTATTTTTTTGACCTTTTCCAGCAATTCTTTTACTACTTCAACCGCCTCGGGATAGCGCTTTGCCGAGACATGCAGCTTTGCAATTTCATTATATATATTTATTGCTTTGCCGGGAATGTTTTTGGTGTACGGCAGTGCCAGCTGGTATTTTTCCAGTGCGTTGGTACTGTCGCTTTTTTTAAGGCTCAGTTCTGCCTGCTGAATATAGGTGTCTGCTATTTCACCTTTTTTGTCATTTTTATTAAGCAACGCTATATTAGCATTTAAGTACTTATCTTCAAGTTCGGCATTTCCCGCGTTCTTCAGGCGGTTGTAATCATTGGAGTTTAATGTTTTAGACGTTTTGTCTGTAGCTGTTAACTCAGCAGTCTTATAATTCTTAGCGGCGGCGCGTAGCTTGTTTTGCGATTCCTGTACTTTAGCAATATTCCTGATCAACCGGGCTCTTGCCGAAATGTTTTTTGCAGCAGTATAAATTTCAAGTGCTTTAAATAAGTTTTCTTCGGCCTTTGCAAAATCATCCTTATCTATAAATCCCTGTGCTAAAAGTTCGTAGTTGTATGCAATTTTAGAATTGTCATTTTCAAGTAATGATCTTTCCAGGTTTGTGGCTGCTTTTTTTAATTCGGCCGGTGCCTCCTTCTTTTTAGGAGCTGTTTCCTGTGCTTTTAATTCTGCAGGAATTTGAAGCAATAGTAACAATATAGGTAGTATAGCTGTGAAGCTGCGCATCGTAATAGTATTAGTAATGTAAAGGTAATTTAAATTTACACCGTTTTCCTATTGCTTTTACCAAGTGAAAAGCTCGTTTCACCATTTCTCTAAAAAACAGGTTGCATTATGAAATACATTTGTCTCAGATATAAATCGAAAAAAATAATCTTTAAAAATAACATCATGAAAAAAGTAATCGTATTAAGCGCTGTATTATTTGCTGCAACTCTAACTCTAACAAGCTGTGGTGACAAAAAAGCTGAAGAAGCTGCAACTGAAACTACAACTACTGTTGATTCAACTGTAGTAACTGAGCCTGTAGCTGATACTGCTGCACCAGCTGCAACTGATTCAGTAACAACTACTGAAGTTAAGACTGAAACTTCTACAGAAGTAAAATAATTATCTTAGGATTAATTGACTCAGAGCCCCCGCTACAGCGGGGGCTTTGTTGTTTTTAGTAGATTCAATATTTTATGATCAGTATTTTAGTCTTTAAATAGCATACTGCGTTACACGAATTTGTGTAAACTTTAACTTACTGCTTTAAGTAATACCGCTACTTTTGATTTATAACTAAGAGAGAAAATACTTTCAATTATGCTTAAATCTACTTTTATGAAAAAAGGTATCGTACTTGTGCTATTTGCGTGCTTAAACTTTACGCTAAGCTCGTGTCAGGAAAAAGAAACATACTGGGTGGTTGACGGGCTTACTAAGGAAAACGGAGAGCCTATGACCGGAATTACACTTGGCTATATGGAAGCTTTGGCAAGCAGGCAATATCATATTTATAAAAATGGCGATGAGCTTGAATTTATGTACCCTGTTGCTAAAAAGGTAAAAACAGATGACCTGAAATCATTAACTGATAGCAGATTGTTAGAAACGGGGCAGCTCGTCGATAGCGTTTATGCGGTGAAGGTATCGGGAAATAAGCTGAGTATTAAATTCACCTATATAGGAACGGCGCAGGATGATAAAAGATTTTCACTGAATTTTGTGCAGCTCGATAAAGATAAATTTTACAGTGAGTTGAAAAACGTACAGAATGAGCGTAAAAAGATTACCGATAAAATTAAAAAGGTTGAAGTTTCTAAGCTCGACCTTACCATTCCTAAACCAGCTTATTTTAATAAAGAAGATTTAACAGCCTTGAGCCCCATGCAAGGTATTGATCTTTTTCTGGGGGTAAAGAGTGATGAGATGCAGCCTACTGTACAAAGCTTTACTGTAGAATTAGACGAAAATAAAAAGAAAGCTGAATTTTCGAAACTAGGTGTTGACATTCCGGCAAAACAAAATTACGCAGCAAAATTTGATGGAGTAGATTTTAACGGACTTGAATTTGTTACTTCAGCCGAAAATAAAACACAGGCTATTAAGCTAAAAAGGGACGATCTGGATAAAAAATACATCGTTCAGCTATTTCACACGATAGACAAATCTCAGCCTAATGCAGCTATAAATTATATTGGTTTGCCAGATGTATATCAGGGAGAAATGATGCCTATTAGCAATTCTATCTCGGTTTCATGGAAGGCAAAAGATAAAATGGTTAAGTTAATCGTAGATATCCCTAAAGAACTCTACGAAAAGGAAACGGATATAAAGGTGTTTGTTCCCGAAAACGGAACAGCGGCCGATATTAAAAAGGTATTCCTGCATTATGTCAATTTACTGAACAAACCCAAAGTAAGTGTGGTTGTTATATCAACTGATTTTGAAAGCGACCTGTTTTATGACAGAGGATCACGATCAGATATGGGAGATTATCTTAAATAATTTCATTTCTGATAGAGCAGCAATTTTATAAATTCACCTAACATCTATAAATCCTTAAATTATGAAGTTTAATTTTTTTGATAAACAAATAAAAGCTAAAGATTTAAAAAAAGAATGGAATGAGCTCGGGGAGAAGTATACTTCTGCTGTAAATGATATGGTTGACTATGGAGAAATTCACGGATGGGACAATTGGGAAGGTGAGGAGCCGGAAGATAAACGGGACCATTTGGCAGATGAAATAGTTGTGCTGTTGAGAAAAGCCAATAGTACTAATACTGTAAATGAATTTAGAAATGATTTCCCGCCCGCACATGGACCATTAATAAAGTATTTTGAAGAAAAAGCACAGAGTATAGAGCATTTACACTTTATAGAAAACGAAAAAATTATCTTTCTTACCGGCACGGCCTATCAAAAGAGGCGGGCTTATATGCTTAATGGAAATGAAGTAATTGAACTGGATTCTGCAATTAATGCTGTAGGGAAATCAAAACGTAATGAAGTTTTTGCAATTCTAACGGATAAGGAGGTTATTACTACCAAAGGGTGGGAAGGAGATATAATTGCAAAATTTTCGCTACAGCAGACAGCTGATCTTGGTGTAACCGAACTTATACCATTTAATGATGGTGAAAGAGTTCTGCTTACAACTTCTGAAGGGATCTTTATTATTTCTAAAGATAATGAAAAACGTATTCATCCCGTTTTAGATACTGATGCAGAAGAATCCGATTCTTATATCGATATGGAGAATGCGACCTTATCTAATGATAATAAATTTATAGTTGTTGGCGATCAATGTTCTGTACACAGGGTGCTGGATTCATCAGGTGTTGAAATAGGAAGTATCGGGCAACAATCAGAATATCCGTATTTCTGTCTTTTTTCGAAAAATGATGAACAATTGATAACGAATAGCTGTCATTTTTATAACGGTGTAACTATAGGGGTTGAAACATCTAAGCTGAATGGGATTTTTGTAGAGGAATATAAGGAGAGTAATCAATATATAACTATTGATGAAAGCATGAGAGTCTATGCGGGAGTTGCTGCAAATGGCTATTATATACTCGGAGATGCATACGGATACATCAAGGCATTTGGTGCAGAAGGGAAATGCCTGTGGCGTCATTTTTTGGGGTCAACTATCAGTGGAATGACAATTTCTGAAGATGGCAAGATTCTTTGGGTGGGAAGTTCGTCAGGAATGCTTCATAAGCTTAAACTAGGAAAGGGACACAGAGACAAACATACTGTTGGTAACGGTAACCATTATGAAGAATTTCGCCTTATCTTATGGAAGGAAGAGAATGTAATGCTATGGTAGATATTAAAAATGCAGATGTTATAAATTTCTGGACTTAATTTCTTTTTTCAGCGCATTCCAATTACCAATGCTTGCAATAAGCACAGGCATTAAGGTTATAGGTAAAATTGACAAGGGCGTAAATCCGTTGCGGTATGTTAGATATATCGTAATCAAAAACAAAAGGAATAATCCGCCTAAAAATAAAAGCGTAATTGCTTTAACCTTCTTCTCATTTTGAATTAATTGCTCATTAGTTTGATCGGCTAATTTGTTATTTTTCGTCATTCTTTTTTTGTTTAAGTATTTCCAGGTTGTTGATTGTTCCTACAGGCGCTATTTTGACATTCTTGTTTCCTCGTGAAACATAAAAGCAATAGGAACTGTTTATACCAATGATATGAATATTCTCAGGGGCGCCGGAATTGAAAATTGCCTTATGGTGATAGTGCAACTCATTGTTGTTTATTTTCTTTACTATCTCTCTTCCTCTTCCCAGGCCCATTCCTATAAATATAGCTAATAGTTCAAAAGCAACAAATAAAATAAAGACGGGTAAAAGGGCCTTTTGTATATCTCTTTTACTGGTTTCGTCGCTAAATCTATTCTCCCCCAAAACTTTCTTCGCCCATTTTGTATGACTGTTCTGAACTAAGATTGTCTGAATAATAAAGAAAACTATGATTACAACAACTGTGATAATTATTAGTATGGGATTTGATGTCATGTCTGATATCGGACTGATCAGAATATCTGTAATGGAAGAGTAGTCAACAATATTAATTCCCAACGGATAATATAAAAGACTTTCCTTCAATAGCCCTAAAAGAATCAGGTATAAATAACCCAGTGGGAGCAGCCCCTGAATTTTCTCTAAATATTTCATTTCACGAATATATTATTTTTATCCAATTTTTCCTATTTGTTGTGTTTTTAGGTTATTTAGAATGTGAGTGTTATAGAAATATAAATTAAAGAGTTTTACTGAGATGTATATAGGTGTTTTCGTAACGGTATAGTAAGTAATAAGTATTAATCATACATTTGTGTATATTGATATTACAGCTAACGATATGGATTTTGATAAATTTATTTTCTGCCTGGAGGGTGTTGAAGATGTTGAGGTAGAAAGCACCAGCGAAGTACTTAAAAATCTGGAACAACTGGCATTTGACGAAGGAATTGACAGCATTTATAAAACCTGCGATACTATAGAAGGCCTGGAAGAGAGTTTAAGCGCGTTGCTTTATGAGGATGAAAATTTCCCTAATTACGAAATTATCTATCTTATAATGCGCGGTGAACCCAATACTATTTGCCTTAATGGTTACTATTACAGCCTTGAAGAAATAGCAGAACTTTTTGAAGGTAAACTAAAGGGTAAGATACTTCACTTTGCCAACGCAAAGATATTAGACCTTACAGAGGAGGAAGCCCAATATTTTCTAGATGTTACAGGTGCAAAAGCAATATCGGGCTATGGTGAGAAGTTTAGCAGCTTAACGAGCACAGGACTCGATAAAGCTTTCTTTAGCCTGTTTCAGGAAGATGACGATGTAACGGGTATAGTGGAAGAATTGCACCAAAAGCACTATGCACTTTGCAAGCTCCTTGATTTTAGATTGTACTACTAAAAACAGATTATTCAAATAATATGGCAAAGCTTTAGTGAAAACTAAAGCTTTTTGTTTGTGTATGTTACGTAAGTGGGTAGTCATTGTTAAGTCTTTGCGGAAATGCTAAAGTTTTATTAAGGCTTATCCTCATAAAAAAGTTTCTAATTACTTTTATGAAAGAAGGATGAAAGTTGTCTGAATAACAGCAATAAAAGGCCTTGAAGTAATTATTGATAACCTAAAATACTATAGCCATGCACATCACTATTTTTAGAACGTTGTACAAACACGTTATCGACCACGACCTAATTGAGCGTATGTTAAAAAGAAATAATCTTTCATTTGAAAGAACAACTTACGAGCAGGGAGCGCGTTACAAAATTCTTGCTGAAACAGAACAGGCTCTGAATATTTTCAAAAAAAGACTAAGAGAAATTTATCCTCAGATTCCACTAAGTGCATAAGTTTAAAATGTCTGTATTTGTACTGTATCCCTATTTTTCTGATTAGAAAATATATACAGATATAGTACGCACCGGGAATTCATTTTCTTAATAAGTATTGCTGCAAGGCTGCTTATACAGGCTAATATTTGTGTAGTTTTGAAGTGTTGAACGATGAAGAGAGATACAGGGGAGTAGCGCTTCAGGATATGATTTTCGGATAATTTTTTTTGAACTATGGGGGTGTTTGTAATTAGCAAACGATATAACGGTGACTATAAATTTGTATTTACATCTAGAAAAGGTAAAACTATTTTTACCAGTATTAGCTGTAAGCAAAAATCAGATTGTGAGCTTATGATAGCCGCGATCAGGGATAATATAGAACTGTTTGCGTTTACTAAAAACAGTACCGCTTCGGGTAAATATTTCTTCAGGCTGTCTAAAGGTGGGCTTGTATTGGCTACCAGCCGTAAATATTCTACCGAACTTAGTCTGAAAAAAGGTATTAACGAGATATTGAAATATGTTTCCAGATCAGAGACATTGGATTTTGCGGATAATCCTTTTGTATTCCCGGACGAGGCCGATGTTTTCGAAAACAATATGGCGAGCTAATTTGCCTGCTGATTATAAAATAAAAAATGCCTCAGAAAAACTGAGGCATTTTTTATTGCTTTTTATCACGAGTATATAAAAACCGTAACGCGTTAGCTATTGCCTGGTGCGAAATGGTAGCATGATCTTCGTGCGGCAAATAATCAAAATATACATTTGCGGCTTTACTTTTAGTACCCTTTAATTTATCTGCGAGTATATTAGCGTCTACTTCCATAACGCGTGGTATTTTAGTAGGTGCAAGTCCTTCCTTTCCAACCCCAATGTAAATGGAGGTTTTACGAGTAGAATTGCTCTCTAATATGTCTGAATTTAGGTTTAGTATTGATCCGTTATCCCACCACAGGCTAGGACTTATGATTATATATCTATTAAAAAGCTGCGGCTTTTTCAGGATAATCTCAGTAGCTAACAAGCCTCCTAATGATTGGCCAATGATAGTTTTATCGTTGTTCGCTTTATAGTTTTTCTCAATAAAAGGCTGTAGTTCTTTTTCTATAAATGCAATGAATGATTCTGAATGTCCTGTTGTTGGATACTTTTCCTTGTCTTCTTTAACAGAGGTTGGGTAAGTATAATCCCTTTTTCTATCTACAGTAGCGATACCTACTACTATAGACTTCGGCACCCGATCTACCCATTCAAAACTATTAAATTGATAAAGTCCTGCGACGTGAATAAAATCTTCATTGGCAGATCCGTCAAGAAGGTAGACAATAGGATATTTTAATGTGTCATTTTTTGAATATCCTTCGGGCAGGTAAATATTTAAAATCCTCTTTTCTTTGAGTTCTTTCGAGTAGAGTTCCTCAACAACTCCCATAACAAAGGGCTTACTGTTTTTAGACTGTGAGTAGCTATAAATTGAAAAAAAAAACGTTATGCTTACTAGGATTGCTGCTTTCATTGAAATATATTCTTCTATTGATGATTGCAAATGTACTCTTCTGATACGAATTATTGGATGAGTATACAGGTACAATTGTCGGGGTTATAAAATAAAAATGCTCCGGTGAACCAGAGCATTTTTTTAAATGAGATATTTTTACCCCTGGAGTATCTTTTGTTTTTCAGCATCAAATTCATCCTGTGTAAGGATGCCGGCATCTAACAGGTCTTTTATGTCCATTAAGGCCTGTTTTTTGTTTGCTACGCCGTTCCCGGCAACTGGTGCAGCTTCCTGCTGAACGGGTTTCATTTTAGCAATGTCATTAGGACTCTTGCTCAATAACATCTCTGTGATTTCGTTAAAGCCTTTGGTGTTAGAATAATCAATTGCTTTCTGCTCTTTCACATTAATTAAAGAAGCGTCGGCATCTTTTTCTAACAGGTATTTAACGATGTCCTTTTTACCTCCGGCAGCAGCATAATGTAAAGGAGTATTGCCACTTTGATCCTGAATATTTACGACAGCACCTTTATCTATTAATAGTTTAACCATGCTTAAATGTCCGTTTTTAACAGCAACGTGCAACAGGCTCTCAGCACCATGAGCCCCAGAATCTAAGTTGAAATTACTATCGGCAGCAAGATCGTTGGTGGTTAATACCCAGTCAAGGTATGATCCCATATCATTATCATTTCCTGCAAGAGGTTTGCTGTAATTAACATCAATACCATGCTCTATAAACAAACTGACAATTTCCTTCTGGTTATTATTACATGCATACCAGATAGGAGAGAGGCCATTGTTCGATGAAACGGTTGTATCTGCACCATTTACCAACAGGTATTTAATAATCAGATTATTATTCTGGTAACATGCCAGCAGCATTGGGCTTTCACCTCGTTGGTTAAGGTGATTCACATCGGCACCTTTTTCAACAAGAGCCTGTACGGCCTGTAAGTTTTTAGACTGTACAGCAAAAAGCAGTGCGGTGTTGCCGTTTTTATCTACAGTGTTGAGGTTCGCACCACGGTCGGCAAGTTTGTTTATTACCTCTCTGTGTCCGCAATACGCAGCAAGCATCGCTGGAGTTTCGGCTTCGTTGTTTTCTAGGTCGGTACCCAAGCCATTATCCATTAATTTCTCAAGGACATCTACCTGGCCTAAGCTGGCAGTTAAATGCAATAAACTATTTCCTTTATGATCATTAACTGTAATGGATGCTCCCTGTTCAATAAGGTATAAGGCAACTTGTTTCTGTTTAAGAAGACAGGCAAAGTATAGCGGTGTTTCGCCGTTATGGTCTTCGTAATTAATATCGGCACCCTGCTCAACAAGACCCTTAACAATATCAAGGTAACCATTGTGTGCGGCGTAGTGCAGTGCCGTCCTGCCTTTTTCATCGGTGTATTTTACATCTACCTCGTTGTTTTTAAGCAGTAGCTCAGCTATTTTTCGTTTGCCCGATTCACAGGCAATTATAAATGACATTGACATATTTAAGCGTATTATTTACCGTGCTGTAGTAACAGCTCAACAGTTTTAGATTTAAGATTGTCTGAAGAAGCCAGCATCATTGGCGTTTCATCCTGATTGTTCGTAACATTGGCATCGGCTCCCATTTCAAGAAGCAACTTCGCTTTTTTATAGGTGTCGCGTGCCATGTTTTGGTCGTAATTCACATTAAAAGCGCATACTTTGTGCAATAGCGAATTACCGGAGTTGTCAAGGTAGCTAACGTCCAGATCTGTGGCTTTTACTACCGTTTCAAAAATATCGAACGGTTTTTCTGCAAGCGCGTCGAAAGCACTTTTTTCTACGCTGTAATGTGTTGAGGTCTGGTGCAGATCTGCACCGTCTTCAATAAGGGCTTTAAGCAGGTCGATATTTGATGGTGACGACGTATTAAGACGTCTTAAATATTCAAAAAAGAAAGCTTCGCCATTATTGGTTTTCTTATCAAAATCAGGACCTTCAGCCTCCCTAAGCTTTTGATATAAAGGATAGCTTAATTGATGTACCACGACCTGATAGTAGGGAGTTTCTCCATCTTTATTTTGTTCGTTGGTTCTTGCACCGTTTTGTAAAAGCAGCTCTACCAGTTCTTTTTTGTTGGATGCAATAGCTGTCATCAATGGAGTTTCCTTTACGATGTTTCCGCCATTTACATCAACGCCTTCGTCAATAAGAAGCTGGGCATAGGCAAGGTTGGTCTCAACAGGCATCATCCTGTCTTTAGCTATATTGTGCAGATAATTGTCTTCAGCATTATTTACGTAGTTTACGTCACAGCCTTCCTCAATTAAAATTTTTACAATAGCAGGATCTGCCCTTTCCGATAATGCAAGTCCCAGTAACGTCTGGTTTGCTACCGCATCGTTAATACTGCTTAGCTTTGGCATTAACTCTTTTACAAATGCAACCGATTCTTCGTCACTCTTCAGGGTTCTGAAAAGTGTTTCAAAGAAACTGCCTGTCAGGCGGTCATAGTCGTAAATATCGGTATCAATAAGTTTGTTTTCTATAAACAGGTTTACAATATCAAAAGCCTTAGCCCTCAATAAAGTATCAAAAAGCTGCGAGCTCCTAAATTGTTCCAGGCTGCTGGGAATGTTCTCAGGATTATTTAACAGCGTTCTCGCATCGTCAATTTTATTTCTTTGAAAAGCTTCTATCAATTCGGTTTGGTTCGACATGATGATTGTATTATAGTTGGTATTAATTTTCTACTTTTAGTACAGATCCTATGGTTTCGCCGGTCATTTTGTTGGGTGCAGGGGGAGCAACAAGTACTTTGTACTGATCAAGATTAGACTTTTTTGCCTGCTCTTCTGTACTCGTAAAATCTTTGATATTTAAATCGGCAGAATGGTTGTCAAAATTATTCTCTACGGTTTGTGTGCTTCTTACAAAATAGATATCATCGCCTTCAACGCGGGTTATTTTAGCCAGGCCAATTTTACTACTGGCGGTATTACCTGTAGTTTGATAAAATGATACACGAAGAATATCACCGGCTTTTATACTATTAAGGCGCGATGTCATTTCTGCCTGATCGGCTTGTGCCATGTCAGCGTTCTTTTTGTTGATTACCGGCATTACCAGCGCTAGTATACCAACTATTGCTACCAATATTATTGCATTCCTAAAGAAACCAATCTGAAAAGGTACGGTGTCTTTTAGTGCCGAAGCTTCGTTTTTAATTTGCTCTGTCCACTCTTTACGTTTTATGGGCTGCCCGTTGTAATCGTAAAGCTTGACAATTTTGGTACTTGCAGGAAGAAAAGGCCCCAACAAAGACATATAGCTTTGGGTAACTTCCAGGTGTAAATCCTGCACTTGAGGGTTAGACTTTGTAGATGCCTGTATTGTTTTGTGGGCTAATGGTTTTTCTACAATACTATAAAAAACTATCATTTGAATATAAATTAGGGTTGATACTCAAATGTATGTATAGTAGGAAAATATCACGGGAAATTAAACATATATTTAACTTTTCCTTTAGATTTTACCCCGATTTGTAACAATTTTCGGTTGTGATATCTGAATGAAAGGTTATTAAATGCTTATTTCTATAGATATGAATATCATTTGGCGGTAGCGTCACTGCCGTTTTCTTTTTTGCCGGAAGCCCTCACTTTTATTATTTTCTGAAGAAGATCAAACCAAAATGGAGCACCAAGGCAGATGCCAAATGCAAAAAGCAGGTAGCCTACCGGGCGTGTTCCTTTAAAGATGGTAGTAAAGGTTAAGTGTAGGTTTTTGTTCTTTGATTTCGAATCCCATCCTGTGCCTAATACCTTACCGGAATCTTTTACCTCTTCGTTTAGTAGCGCTTTTATGCTGTCAATCTGTTTGCTGTATTCCTGTTGTATTTGTTTAACAGTCTCGGCCTCGCTTGCATCTTTCTTTACAAATGTATTTTTCTCGTACTGTGTCAGCGGATTATTTTGATATTTTTCTTCGGCTGCCGCAGCCATAGCGACCAATTTGTCCCTGACTTCTTTTTCGGTAGATAATTTTCCTGCAATGTCAATAATATCTACATTAAAACCTATTGCCACCGCAAGGCCAAGCACAAAAAGTACGTATTGCATTTGCCTTTTGTACCACCCTGAAACCCTGTCCATTGTGGTGTTGAACCATTCCTCGATTTTAGCTTTAAATACGTCAGCATCATCATAGCTTTCCTTTACATAGATGTTCAATATCTCAAGCGTTTCAGTATCAATTTCCAAGTCTTTTATAGCAGTATTATTGCTTGCCAGAAATGCTATCAGATACTTTATTTTGGTAAGTTTAGATAGTTTAAAAGCGTCAGCTTCAGTAATGTTATTTACTATAGCAATCTGCTCTATGTTTCTATTAAAATAGCTTTCAAGAACATTTGTAAAAACAGTATAAAATGTAGATGCAGATATGTAGGAAGGTACAGAATACCTCCTGCTCGCGCCAAAGTTTTTGATGATAGGATGCAGGTAGAAATCGCCTCCGGGAGTGTTCTTTTTATAATTATAAGGCATGCCTGTTACAATCCTGATAATAGCCGAAAAGAAATTTTGTATGGCCTTTACAATACTGCCCCAGGTATTTCTTTTATGATCGTCTTTTGATGGCGTTGTGAGTAGCACCGTTTCATCATCGATTTTTTTTGGTTGAATACTGTCTGCTACAGCGGTGTTTGATAGCATTCCTTTAATAATTCCTTTGCGCAGCATTCTGGCACGTAACGCAAACAAGGTAGCGATGCCTTCACTTATCGAGGTCGCTAAAAGGCTATATATCAGGAATAGGAAAATTAGTCCTATAGTAACATCAAGTATTGGAGAATCAAACATATGGTGTTGGTTTTGACTGGTTAAAATCATTGTTAAAATTATTATTTATATGTCTGATAACCAACAGATGGATTCGTTTTTTATAAAAAACCTATGTACGTTGTGTAAGAAGTAATGCTATTTATTTAATTAATAATTATTTACTCGTTATATAATTGAGAATTTGTCTGTGATACTGATGGTTAGCGAAAATACTTATAAATATAGTATTGCGATTGTGGTATAATCAATTAATTTTATGCTAACCAAAACCAATCAATCATGAGTACTTTTCAAAAAACCTGTATTTCACCTGATTCAGGAATAAACACAATTCTAAACAAACCGATACTGAAATTAGTCGTCATTGGTGATCACGAAGATATTGTATCGATAGCTGACAATCTTGCTTTGTATCCTCCCATGAATACAGAGCGGTATGTTATATGGTATCCTTTAGTCGATGCAAATTTATTAATGACAAAATTTCCCGGACTGTCAGATGTCGGTAATATTGTTGCTTTTTCGTTATCTAAAACAAACAAGGTGGCAGATATTATTGCAGCGAATGAAACAGCTGATTATGTACGTATCGATTATTCTTTTACTAAAGCGGGAGCAGCTGCATTAAATTAAAAGACGATGAAAAAATTATACTTTACATTTTTTTTGTGTTTTATAACGGTCTCTAACTATGCGCAACTATTTACCGTTAATGAGATCGTAGATGCTAAACCTAAAGCCGTTGGTGAGCTGAATCTTATTGATATAAACGCTACAGTGGAGGTTAAGCTTGATAAAAACCAGATTTTATTACAGATTCCTTACGATGCTACGTCAAATAGCCAACTTGTAGCAAAGGTTCAGGAATTGAATTTTATTTTATCGAATCAGATAGAGTTATTAAACCTTCTTGAAGGAAGGGTTATAGATAAAACGGCTGAAGCCCAATTAGATAATTATACCACTTTGATGACTCAGTTTTACGAAAGGCTTATGGCAAATCCCGAAGTGAGAAAGACTGCGAATAAGCTTTTCCAGGAATTTTTCAGCCCTTCTGTAGATAAAAATGTATACGCCAACCCTCAGACGTATGTGTTGAAAAACCTGAGCGGAGAATACGTAAAAGCTATAGAGGAATTGTATAAAAGTAGCGAAGCAGGCAAAGCAAAAATATATCTTACAGCTTTTCTAACTGCTAAAAATGAGCAGAATAGGAAAGTACATATTGAAAATTTTGATACTTATGCTGAAGGTGAATTTTATGAAGTAGAACGTTGGGTAACTACTTTTTCTAAAGAAGATATTGATGCATTTAAGCAGACTAAGGTATTGGCAGATAATCTGAATGCTCTTGTAGATGAGAAATTTACCTATGTTAAAAATTATCTGGCGGCGAATTTGGAATCGATTGGTTGTATACAGAAGCTGCTTCAGGATGTACAATCGACTATTAACGATAAGGATCTGGTATTTCAGAGTGAGGTTAAAGATGCGGAAGTATTTCTAGAATCGCTTAAAGCGGAATTATTAGGGATATCCGCACCGCTTAATAGCCTGACAGATTTAGGTGCACAAACTGACGTTACTGTACTGGATATTTTTAATGCGAGAAGCAACGCGGCAAGTGCTGCCCTGCAAAATTTTCCTTCTAAAGCTGAAAGTCTCTTTAAAGGTTTAAAAAATTCGGTAGCTAACAACCCAAGGGTAAAAGCATTGCAGGCTCAGCTTGAGACCTGTAAAGTTAAGGTTTCTCAAGATCTCGTGAAGATAAAAAGTTTATCGGCAAATATAGCAGATCTTTTGAATGGATTTAAAAAGTTATCAAATTCAGCTTCAGATATTGGGGATGAGGTTTTACAGTTCAATATAAATGATCTGCCTGGTACAGGATATATTAATTTAAAAACTACCGGTAAACGTGAAAATGGGAGTGAGCTTCTGTTGAAATTGCAGGTTAGTAAAGATGGTATTTCTAAATCGAAAACTACGCTGCTTGAGCAACGATATAAGTTACAGCAACTAGGGTTTTACACGATAACAAATGTATCTGTAATACTTGCTAACCCTTTTAACAGAGGAGCAAATGTAATGCTTGAGAAAGATTTTCAATTTGCACCTTCAGGCAGCCTTATTTTTAAATTCGGATCGAGAACGAGCAAAACATGGAATTTTATCGATCCCGGTTTTGGATTTAATGTTTCCACGCCGGATTTCGATCTTGACGGATCACCTGATATAGGTCTGGGAGGTGTTGTGACTCTTATCCGGGATATTGTATCTGTAGGTGCAGCATATAATACAAATACGGATACGCCCTATTGGTTCTTTGGATTGTCGTTACCTTTTTCTACGCTTGGCTTATTTAATTCTGGCACGACGATGCCGTAATCTATATAACAAAAAGCTTCCCGTAGGAAGCTTTTTGTTATATAAGATCTAGGGTTCTTTCCAGTGCCATGCCTCTGGACCCTTTTATTAATATGGTTTTTCCGGTGGGTTTTAAATTAGCGAAAGCCGATTTAAATGCGTCGTAGGTTTCGTAAAAATGAAGATGTTCGGTATCTGTTTTATAAGCGTAAAAGTCTTTGCCTACAAAACAAATTTCAATATTCTCTTCATTAACAAGTGATGTAACTATCTTTTGATGTTCTGCAGGGCTTTCGGGGCCCAATTCAAACATATCTCCCAGTATTGCAAGTTTGCCGTTTTCAGTGTCCAGTTGCAGAAAGTTTTCAATAGCTGCTTTCATGCTGCTCGGATTGGCATTGTAAGCATCAAGGATTATCTTGTTGCTGTTTTTTTCCAATAGTTGCGACCTGTTGTTGGTTGGTATGTATTCTTCTATCGCCTGCTGAATTTTCGAATCGCTTACCTTAAAATAGGTGCCAATCGCAATGGCGGCACTTATGTTCGTAGCATTGTAAATACCTATCAGGTGCGATTTTATATCGATTCCATTGTATTTAACAGCTACCATCGGGTTGGCTTCTACGGTTTCAATACGTACATCGCAGTTGTAATCGTCAACGGCAAAAGTGTAGCGTGACAAATCTTTTGTCTTTTCTTTTTGGATAGGGTCATCCAGGTTTACAAAAGCTGTTTTAGTATTGGCAATAAGGTAGTCGTAAAGTTCACTTTTCCCCTTAATAACACCCTCATAGCCGCCAAAACCTTCAAGATGAGCCTTTCCAAAATTTGTAATGTAGCCAAAGTTAGGCTCGGCAATTGAACACAAGAATTCAATCTCCAGCTGATGATTGGCGCCCATTTCTACAATACCAATTTCTGTGTCTTTGGCAAAAGAAAGCAGTGTAAGCGGTACGCCTATATGGTTGTTTAAATTGCCAGTTGTGGCAGATGTAGTATATTTTTTAGACAATACAGCATTTATAAGTTCTTTAGTAGTTGTCTTGCCGTTACTTCCGGTCAATGCTATCACAGGCAGGCCAAGTTCATTTCTATGATGGCGTGCAAGCTCCTGAAGTGCTTCAAGACTATTGTTTACCAATAGAGTGGTGTCACCGGTTTTATAATCCGGATTGTCTATCACAACATATTTAGCTCCTTTTAGCAGTGCTTCTTGTGCAAATGCATTGGCGTCAAAATTATCGCCTTTAAGAGCAAAGAATAATGATCCGGGATTTATCTTACGGGTATCTGTAGCAATGCCTGTGCATTGTAAAAAATAGCTGTAAAGTTCTTTGGTTTCCATGAAAGTATATAAAAAATAAAAGCCCTAAGATAGGGCTTTTATTGTATTGTGTAAATTGAAACTTAATTAGTTTCTAGCTTTCTTTTTTCCTGATTTAGGACCTACTTTAGACATTGCACATCTAAATCCAATGTAGTCTGTAGCCATATCCTGAGGGAAGTATCTTCTCTGTGCAGGATCTAACCAGTAAGCTCTGTCTCTCCAAGAACCACCTTTGTAAACACGAACGTTGTCGTTAATAAGTGTAGTTCTTTTCGAAGATTTGTCATACTCTCTAAGCATATTTCCTAAGCTGTCTTTAGCTACAAGGTGTTTTGGAGAGTCGTACATTCTTTCTGCTTCATTTTCTGTTCCTTCGTCAGTACCACTAAAGTCATAGAAACGTGTTGACTGTCTGTCACCATCTCTAAAGTTTCTGTTATCACTCTTAGTGTAGTTCTGTCTTAGGTAAGTATCGTCAGAAGTAACTTGCTCCTGAGCAATTTGTCCAGGCAGGTTTCTGTATTGGATTTTACCGTTTGCAAGAGTGTCATACTGAATGTTGTCAGTAGTAACGATCTCAGCTCTTCCGTCTTCACCAATTTTATTTTTCATATAAACGTTACCCCTGTAATAGTTAAAGTCGTTACCGTCGTCATCGATTATCGGACGATAAACGTCAGCTACCCATTCTGCAACGTTACCAGACATGTCATATAAACCAAAGTCGTTTGGTGGGTAAGATTTAGCCGGAGCCGTGATATCTGCGTTGTCATCAGACCATCCTGCAATTCCACCGTAATCACCTTTACCTTGTTTAAAGTTGGCAAGCTGATCTCCTTTAGAAGTTCTCTTACCACTACGTGTGTAAGAACCTTTCCAAGGATATTTTTTATCACCTCTGTAAAGGTTGTACTCACGGTTACCTACAAGAGCAACAGCAGCGTATTCCCACTCAGCTTCGGTTGGAAGCCTGTATTCAGGAAGAATAAGACCTGATGTTCTTTGTGCGTAAACATTTGTAGCATCTTCTTTAGCAGCCAGTTTGTTTCTTGGTCCTTTTAATACGATTTCCTCATTACCACCAAAAGATTTTGTAGGGCTTTCAAGGTAAGACTCAGTACTAAAAGTTGTTTCAGCAGTTACGTCAAGAACTTTTGCATCTCTTTTAAGGTATCCTTCTCTTTCAAGTACAGATTCGTTAACACGGTCTGTTCTCCATTTAGAGAATTCAACTGCTTGTATCCAGTTAACACCTACCACAGGGAAATCAGAATAAGCTGGGTGCCTAAGGTAGTTATTAGTCATTGTTTCATTGTAACCAAGAGCACTTCTCCAAACAAGAGTGTCCGGTAAAGCACCTATGTAAATGTTTTTGTAGTTCTCTTCTGTTGGAGGGAAAACCCTTTTCAACCAGTCAAGATACTCCATGTACATTACATTGGTAACTTCTGTTTCATCCATAAAGAAAGACTGAACGTGCTGCTGGGTTGGAGTGTTGTTCCAATCGTGCATAACATCGTCCTGAACTTTACCCATAGTAAACGTTCCACCTTCTACCTCTACAAGTCCCGGAGCAGTTTCCTGCTTTTTGTACTTAGAGTTGTGTTGGAATCCACCTTTCTTGTCATTGATCTTCCAGCCGGTAGCAGTGGAATTACCATTAGACCCTTTTTTACTGCACGCAGTAAAACCAAACGCTACTGCAAAAGCTAGTAGCAGTTGTAAAGCCGTGATTTTGTTAACTTTCATCTTTCAGTAGGTAAATAAATTTCGTGGCGCAATATAATAATTAACCTTTAAACCGCAACACGTTTTGAAAATTTTTAATAAAAATCTAAATTTATGTTAAATGTGTCTTTCTAGAACGGTGTTTTTAAAGTAATATTGCAAGCGGGTAGTTAAAAAAAACTTTTAATTTACTGTAATATATTGCGCGTACCTGCGTTCTTTCAAGGATGAAAAACCGATTACTCTTTTATTGCCTGTTGTGTACTTTTTGGGCTTTTGCGCAGCAAAAGAACCAGATTGTTTTGAATTGGACCGATAATGTAAATTCTTCTATAGGTGAATTTCCTATAGTTGTTCCGCAATTTCAGGCAGAATACACAGAACTTAGGGCGGGCGAGAGGCAACTTCTTTTTGGTTATTCTTTTCCGGTTTCGGGTACGGTTGCTGAAAATTCATTGCAAATTACAAACGTTGTTTACGAAAATATGACAAAGGAGCAGTTGGGGTGGCTTTTGCCTTCTGCTGTGCCTTCCGGTTTAAATCCGTCTGTCGTTACAGTGAGGTCGAGAAACGAGATGCATGCGCGTATTACTCTTTCTCCTATTGTTAAAGATGGTAATGGTTTTAAAAGGGTTAAGTCTTTTACGTACGATTATTCTTTGGCAGGTCCTGCTTTAACAACGTTTGGTATAGAAGATTTTCAGGGGATAAGAAGTTCTGTTCTTGCTTCCGGTAACTGGTATCGTTTTTATGTAGAAAAATCTGGTGTTTACAGGGTTAATCGCAGTTTTTTACAACAACTCGGTTTTGACGTAAATACAGATCCGCGCAATATAAAAATTTATGGCAATGGCGGAAGGATGGTGGCACTTAGTAATAGTGATTCATATCCTGCCGATCTTGAAGAAAATGCTATTACATTTATAGGAGAGGAAGATGGAAAGTTTGATAATGCTGATTATATATTGTTTTATGCAGAAGGTGTAGATAACTGGAGTGCTGATAATGGTAGTCATAATAACCTTTATGCGGACAGGTCATATTATTATGTAACATCGCAGGGTGGTCCCGGGAAAAGGATCACTGCCATGGGAGAGCCTGCCGGTGCGCCTACATTGACTACTGGGGTTTTTGATGAATATCAGTTTCATGAAAAAGATTTGGTAAATATTGCACGTCTTGGCAGGAAATGGCATGGCGAGGCCTTTAGCGTAAATAATAAACAGGATTTTGAGTTTACAGTTCCGGATATTGACATGTCTCCGGTTTCAATTACAGTTGGTGCTGCGGCAAATTCTGTCGTGGCAACGTCTATGACTGCTACAGTTAACGGGCAATCTTTAGCTTCATTGTCTTTTGTGCCTCCAGCTGAGTCTGTTGCAGCAACTGAACATATAAGAGCGGGTACATTTACTCCAACGGGCAACACTTTCACTATTAGCCTTACTTATAATAATAACGGGGCTCCCGGATCTAATGCGTGGCTGGATTATATTATTGTAAAAGCGAAGCGAAGATTAAATGGAACAGGTAAGCAATTTAGGTTTAGGTATAATGATGCTGCATTGAATAATGGGGTAGTTCAGTATAATGTTTCAAACGCTTCCGGTATAAGTGAGGTTTGGGATATTACGGATATATATAATGCCGGTAAAGTTGTTAATGCGGGTCAGCAATCTCAGTTTTCGTTTAAAGCGGGTCTTGGTGAAGTGCGACAGTATATTACAGTAGTGCCGTCCGATTATTACACGCCGCTTCGAGAAAGCCAGGCACGTGTTGCGAACCAGGATATAAAAGGGACAATATTCAACGGTTCTAACGGTCAGTTTCAGGATGTTGATTATATTATCGTTACGCCTGCTTCTCTTAATGCTTCTGCAGACAGGCTTGCAAACCTGCATCGTAACCAGGGGTTAAATGTTAAGGTGGTTAATCTTGAAAATATTTATCAGGAATTCTCTTCCGGTAAACAGGATATAGGTGCTATTCGTAATATGATAAAGTATGTTTACTACAATGCATCGTCTGTTGCTAATAGGGTTAAGTATGTAAATCTTTTTGGCGACGCTTCATTTGACTATAAAAACAGGACGCCTAACAATACCAACATCGTTCCTATAATGCAGGCTTATGATTCTAACGGAGGTATAGATCCTCGTAATTCTAATAACTTTAGTGTCATTACTACATTTATTACCGATGATTTTTACGGAGCAATGGATCCCGGCGAGGGCAGGTTCGGTTTTGGTGATTCGGAAGGGTTGGATATAGCAGTTGGCAGAATGCTTGTTACCGGAAGGCAGCAGGCAGATGAAATGGTAAATAAGGTCGCAGAATATATTGATGCAGCGTCTTACGGAAGATGGCGTAATGAGTTTATTGTAATGACCGATGACCTTGATGGTAATGGTTCGGAGCGCTTTGTTGTGGAGATGGAAAATGGAGTTAGTGATCCGCTAAAACAAAACAGGCCATTTGTAAACGTAAGGAAATTTCATACCGATGCTTATGTGCAGCAGTCGTCTGCGGGAGGGCAAAGATATCCTGATGCAAAAGAGCAATTTATAAGAGCAATTAACTACGGTGCCCTGGTGGTGAATTATCTTGGGCACGGAGGAGAGAATGGCCTTGCCAGTGAGCGTATGTATGAGAAGACAGATGCCGACAATCTTACCAATCGCTACAAGTATCCGTTGTTTATAACAGCAAGCTGTGAGGTTACCAAGTTTGATAATCCATATCATCCTACCGTCGGTGAATTTACTTATTGGAATCCGAAGGGTGGGGCGATAGGGCTTATATCTACAACAAGGGCGTTGTATATTTCGAGCGCTTATGTGTTTAATCCAAGAATTACAAGAGAATTGTATGCTTTTGGTCAAAATGAGTATCCCTCTATTTCTGAAGCATTAAGAAGGGCAAAAGTTGGGCTGGGCCTTAGAGATTTAAGAATGATTTGTTTTGTGGGAGATCCTGCGCTGCATCTGGCAGTGCCTAAGCCTAAGATAGAGCTTACTCATATTAATGATATTCCTGTGGCAGATTTTACCGGCGCGCTTAATTCGCTTTCGTATGTAAAACTAGCGGGTGTTGTGATGAACGAAAGTGGTACAGCTGTATTGTCTGGTTACAGTGGGGAACTTGAAGTTACTATTTTTGATAAAGATATAGATAGGGTAACGCTTGGTAATGATGGTGTAAGAAATTCATTGGGTCAGGTAATTATAACGCCATTTAAAACAATTGGTGAAACTATATTTCGTGGTAATGCGTCAGTATCAGGCGGGCGTTTTGAATTTGGGTTTGTGGTGCCGCGTGATATTCGTGTGCCTGTAGGTAATGGGCGTGTTAGCTTATATTCTAAAAGGGCAAATCTTCTGGAAGATCATCAGGGATACAATAATGATGTTAGGGTTGGTGGGGTGAATTTAAATGCAGCTGTTGATAATACGCCTCCAAAGGTGAGGTTGTATATGAATGACGAGTCGTTTGTGTCGGGGGGTATAACCAATGCTTCGCCAATATTGCTTGCCTTTCTTGAAGATGAGCATGGTATTAATACTGCAAGCGGTATAGGGCATGATATCGTGGGGATATTAGATGGTGATGAGAATAACCCATTTATTATGAACGATTATTATGAAACCGAACTTGACGACTATACTAAAGGAGCTTTGCGTTTTCCGTTTAGTAACCTTGAAAAGGGACTGCATACCCTGGTGTTTAAAGCATGGGATGTATATAATAACCTTGTTACTGCCGAAATACAGTTTGTAGTGGTAGGTGACGAGGGCTTAACGCTGGATAAAGTGCTTAATTATCCTAACCCGTTTGTTAGTTATACCGAATTCTGGTTTACACACAACAGGCCTTTTGAGCCTTTGGATGTGCAGGTTCAGATATTTACGGTAACGGGCAAAGTGGTAAAGACGATAAATCAGTCGGTTACTACCGATGGCTTTTTGTGCCGTGATATAAAATGGGATGGAAAAGATGATTTCGGAGACCGTATTGGTAAGGGGGTTTACGTATATAAGCTTACTGTGAGGTCGGCTACGACACGTAAAACTGCAGAAAAGTACGAAAAACTTGTATTGCTGTAAAAAACATTATATTTGTGACCTTTAAATTTTCAAACTAAGAATGAAAAAGATACTATTAATCGCGCTTTCCTTATTAGGATTGCAAACCGTAAAAGCCCAGACGCAGAATGACAGGGTAATTACAACGGGGGTTCCGTTTTTAACAATAGCTGCCGATGCCCGTGCAGCCGGTATGGCCGATCAGGGTGTTGCAACGTCTTCAGATGTTTATTCTCAACAGTGGAATCCCGCTAAATATGCGTTTGCATTGAAAGAGCATGGTCTGTCATTCAGTTACACGCCATACCTTACTAATATTGCGAATGATATATCTTTAGGTCAGATTACTTACTATAACAGGATTAGTGACAGGAGTGCGTTTGCAGGTAGCCTTCGTTATTTTGGTTTAGGTGATATAGAGCTTCGCCAAGACCCAAGCCAGCCGGCTACAGTAAGGTCTCCAAATGAACTTGCTGTTGATTTATCTTATGCGCTAAAGCTTGATGAGCAATTCTCAATGGCTATTGCAGGTAGGTTTATTAGTTCTAACTTAAGGATACCTGAGTCTATGTCGGGTGGAGATGCAAGTGCTGCAAATACATTTGCATTTGATATTGCTGCATTCTACCAGTCAGAAGAAATTGCATTTGATGACTTTAACGGTCGTTTCAGGGCGGGTATGAATCTTCAGAACTTAGGTCCGAAGATTAGTTATGATAATGACCCTGAATTAAGTTCAAACTTCCTGCCTTCTACAATGAGGCTTGGTGGAGGTTTCGATTTTATTTTTGATGAGTATAATAAAGTAGGGGTTAATGTTGAGCTTGCAAAACTTCTAGTGCCAACGCCTCAGGCTTTAACTGATAAAAACGGAGACGGTTTAGTTGATGATACAGACCGTGCAATAATTAATAAAGAATATAACGATACGAACTGGGTGTCCGGTATCTTTAAATCATTCGGTGATGCGCCTGATGGCTTCCGTGAGGAGTTGAAGGAGATTACCTATTCGGTAGGGGCAGAGTATACGTACCAGGATTCATTTGCTTTCCGTTTAGGATATTTTAATGAAGACAAAAGTAAAGGTGCACGTAAATTCTTTTCACTGGGTGCAGGTTTCAGATATTCTGTAGTTAAAATAGATGTATCATATCTTTTCTCTGCATCGCAGGTAAGAAATCCTTTAGAAAACACGCTACGATTCTCGCTTAGCTTCAACTTTGGAGACGATTACGACGAATATTAGTAGATAGTATAATTAAAAAGGAACCTCAAAAGGGTTCCTTTTTTTAGATTATAGCACAGATACATCCGTTGTCCTAAAAAATAACAAAATACTTAGCTTAAATCTTTTTGTTATTAAAGGGAAGTAGTATTTTTGCATTTCGCAAATTTGTGTGAGGAAACTGTTTGCGTTCAGGAAAAACATTTTTTATAAAATCACATCAGCAACAATAATTTAGCAAATGAAAGAAATAACAAAAGAAGTTTATCTGAAGTGGTATGAAGATATGCAGTTTTGGAGGAAGTTTGAAGACAAACTGGCAGCTTTATACATTCAGCAAAAAGTTAGAGGTTTCCTTCACTTATATAACGGCCAGGAGGCTGTTCTTGCCGGAGCATTACATGCAATGGATCTTGGTAAAGATAAAATGATTACTGCTTACCGTAACCACGTTCAGCCAATTGGTATGGGCGTAGATCCTAAAAGGGTTATGGCAGAGCTTTTGGGTAAGGCTACTGGAACTTCTAAAGGTCTTGGTGGTTCTATGCACATTTTCTCTAAAGAACATGGTTTCTTTGGTGGTCACGGTATCGTGGGTGCACAGATACCTGTAGGTGCAGGTATGGCTTTTGCCGATAAATATTTTAATACCGGTGGTGTAACCCTTACTTATTTTGGTGACGGAGCTGCACGCCAGGGATCGCTTCACGAAGCGTTTAACATGGCTATGCTATGGAAACTTCCTGTCGTGTTCATTGTAGAGAATAACGGTTATGCAATGGGTACCTCTGTAGAGCGTACTGCTAACCATACTGATATATGGAAACTTGGTCTTGGTTATGAAATGCCATGCGGACCTGTTGACGGAATGAACCCTATTAAAGTTGCTGAAGCTATGTCTGAAGCTATTGACAGGGCAAGAAGAGGAGATGGGCCAACATTCCTTGAAATGAAAACGTATCGTTACCGTGGTCACTCAATGAGTGATGCGCAACACTACAGAACGAAAGAGGAAGTAGAAGAGTACAGAAAAATTGACCCTATTATCCAGGTTCTTGATATCATCAAAGAAAAGAACTATGCTACGGAAGCAGAAATTGAAGTTATCGATAAAAGGGTGAAAGACCTTGTTGAAGAGTGCGAAAAATTTGCAGAAGAGTCTCCGTACCCGGATTTAAGCGTTATGTACGACGTTGTTTACGATCAAAAAGATTATCCATTTTTACCACATAAACTACAATAACCATGGCAAAGATTATAACTATGCCGCGTCTTAGCGACACTATGACCGAAGGTACTGTGGCTACGTGGCTTAAAAAAGTTGGTGATACAATTAAAGAAGGAGATATCCTTGCAGAGATTGAAACAGATAAAGCTACAATGGAATTTGAAGCTTTTGATGCAGGTACACTTTTACACATTGGAATTCAGGAAGGTGAAACTGCTCCGGTAGATTCAGTTCTTGCTGTTATCGGTAAAGAAGGTGAAGATATTTCAGGGCTTCTTGAAGGTAAGGCAGCTCCTGCTGCTGATTCTGATAAAAAAGAAGAGCCTAAGAAAGAAGAAAAAGCTGATGAAGCTAAAACAGAAGAAAAACCTGCCGAAGAGAAGAAAGCTGCACCTGCTGCTGCCGGACTTCCTGAAGGTGTTATTGTAGTTACTATGCCTCGCCTTAGTGATACTATGACCGAAGGTACTGTTGCTACATGGCTTAAAAAAGAAGGTGATACTGTAAAAGAAGGTGACATCCTTGCAGAAATTGAAACGGACAAAGCTACTATGGAGTTTGAATCGTTTAATGCAGGTACACTACTTAAAATAGGTATCCAGGAAGGACAGACTGCTCCGGTAGACAGCCTTCTCGCGATTATTGGCCCTGCGGGAACAGATGTTTCCGGTGTTACAGGTAAAGAAGGAAGCAATCCTGCTGCTGAAAGCAAATCGGAAGAAGCTCCTAAAGAAGATAAAAAAGAAGAAGCGGCACCAGCTCCAAAAGCTGAAGAGGCTGCTCCTGCAACTAACGATAGCGGAAGACTATTTGTTTCTCCGTTAGCACGTAAGATCGCCGAAGAAAAAGGCGTTAACCTTAATCAGGTTAAAGGTTCTGGTGAGAACGGTCGTATCGTTAAAAAAGATATTGAAAGCTATACACCACAGGCTGCACAGCCGGCGGCTCAGGCTACTGCTCCGCAAGGTGCTGCAAAAGCTGAGGCTAAACCATTTGTTCCTGCTGGTGAAGTAAGTACCGAAGAAGTGAAAAACAACCAAATGCGTAAAACTATTGCGCGTCGTCTGGCTGAATCTAAATTCACTGCTCCGGAATACAGCCTTACTATAGAGCTTGATATGGATAACGCTATTGCTTCGAGAGGTGTTATTAATGCAGTGCCGGATACTAAAGTGTCATTTAACGACCTTGTAGTTAAAGCATGTGCTATGGCTTTGAGAAAACACCCTCAGGTTAATACCCAGTGGAAAGATGATGTTACTGTTTACAACAAACACATTAGCATTGGTGTTGCTGTTGCTGTTGAAGACGGACTTCTTGTACCGGTACTTAAATTTACCGACAACATGAGCCTTTCTCAAATTGGTGCTACAGTGAAAGACCTTGCAGGTAAAGCGAAAAACAAAAAACTTGCTCCTGCAGATATGGAAGGCAGCACGTTTACCGTTTCTAACTTAGGTATGTTTGGTATTCAGGAGTTTACATCTATTATCAACCAGCCTAACTCTGCAATCCTTTCAGTAGGTGCTATCATACAGAAACCTGTTGTTAAAGATGGTCAGATAGTTGTAGGTAATGTAATGAAAGTAACTCTTACATGCGACCACAGAACAGTTGATGGCGCTACAGGAGCTCAGTTCCTTCAAACGCTTAAACAATATATTGAAAATCCGGTTACTATGCTGGCATAACCGCCAATGTAATCTGTTTAGATATACTACCCGTCCTGATTTCAGGACGGGTATTTTTTTATATATAATCGTGAAAACCTGCTTAAATAACGCTGATGTTTTCTCAGGAATTAATCTTGCTTTGCTTCAGGTAAAACGTTCAGTTTAATATTGCACTTTCTGCTTTCAAAATGAAATTTTAGAAAGCGTAAAATTAGATTGATAATTTTATGATATTTAAGTCTTTATGAATTAATGTTGCGCTTTTGGTATTTTCGTGAAAATATAAGCTTCTTGTAAATGTGAGAATTCTAAACAATGGTTTTTGTAGCAGGATTTTCTTCCGAAACAAACGGGATTTTTTTCTTATTTTAGCTGAATTCAAAATCAATCAAATGAAAAAACTATTATTTGTTTCCCTGCTATCATTAGGGTGTGTTGCTTTTACGTCTGCACAAAAAAAGAGAACGGCTCCGGCACCTTATAAGGTTGAAGAAAAATCGGTAGAGGCAACGCTCAAGTTTTTATCTTCGGACGAACTTAAGGGGCGTGATGCGGGTTCTGAAGGGGCAGAAATGGCAGCTAAATACCTTGAAGATGTTTTTAAAAAGAACGGTATCAAACCTTATTTTGCTACTTATAGGGATACACTTACTAACTATGCTATTACTTCGTACAATGTTATAGGATACCTTGAAGGTACCGACCCGGTTCTTAAAAAAGAGTTTGTGGTTCTTGGAGCACATTATGACCATATTGGTGTAGCCGAAACTGCGGTAAACGGAGACAATATATACAATGGAGCCGATGACAATGCTACCGGTACTACAAGTGTTGCTGAATTGGTGAACTACTACGGAAAAACGAAATCGAACAAAAGGAGTATATTATTCTGTTTCTTCTCTGCTGAGGAAGATGGACTTTTGGGGTCTAAGCATTTGGCGGCAAAACTTAAAGCGCAAAACTTTAATATTTATACGATGCTTAATTTCGAAATGACAGGTGTGCCTCTTGGCGGCGACGTGCTTTCGTATCTTACCGGTTATGGCAGAAGTAATATGGCTGATAAAATAAACGAGTATGCGGGTAAAAAAGTAGTTGGTTCTAACGCGTTTGAAATGCAATACCAATTATTCAGGGCATCAGATAACTATCCGTTCTTTATGGAGTTTAATGTGCCATCGCAT
Organism: Flavobacterium psychrophilum; assembly: GCA_001708385.1. Taxonomy (NCBI): domain Bacteria; kingdom Pseudomonadati; phylum Bacteroidota; class Flavobacteriia; order Flavobacteriales; family Flavobacteriaceae; genus Flavobacterium; species Flavobacterium psychrophilum. The sequence continues at coordinate 3,029,826 of CP012388.1, forward strand.
ACTATAAGCACTACAGAAATGACAACTTTTAAATTCTATCACCAGCTAGGCGATGAATTTGGGCAAATGGATACAAAACACATGACGGGGTTTATTCAGGAAATGATACCTGTTGTAGAAAAAATGGTGAATGCACCAACCAAAGAAATTGTATTGAAATAATAATGAAGAATATAATTATAACAGGTACAAGCAGGGGGATAGGCTATGAGCTTGCGCTTCAGTTTGCCAACGCGGGTAATAATGTACTGGCGGTATCCCGAAAAATACCTCAGGCTTTTATCGAAAACCAAAATATTGCCTGCCTGGGTATCGATCTTGCATCGGGCGAAGGCCTTGAAAATATCAAAGATTTTATAGAAAGCACATGGCATAAGGTAGATATTGTTATTCATAATGCCGGGGCACTTTTGCTTAAACCGTTTGCAGAAATTAGCGCTGAAGAGTTTGAATACATTTATAAAGTAAACGTATTTGGCGTGGCTGCGCTTGACAGGGTAGTGTTGCCTTATATGCAGGCTGGCGGGCATGTTATAACTATAAGTAGTATGGGTGGTGTTCAGGGCACTGTTAAGTTTGCAGGACTGGCTGCATACAGTTCCAGTAAAGGGGCTGTAATAACGCTTAGCGAGCTTTTAGCCGAAGAATACCGTGATAAGGGAATTGCGTTTAATGTACTTGCTTTAGGGGCTGTAAACACAGAGATGCTTCAGGAAGCTTTCCCAGGGTATGAGGCTCCACTCTCGCCAAAAGAAATGAGTGATTATATCTTTAATTTTGCTCTTACAGGGCATAAATATTTTAACGGTAAGGTACTGCAGGTTTCCAGTACCACTCCCTAATTAATCAGCTGTTTTTAGATTGAAACATATACTTGCGCCATATATACCGGAACATGCAACAGATACAGTTTTTGAGCTGATAAAACTCTATGGGGTTAACTTAAAAATTGTAAATGAGCGCGTAACACGTCATGGTGATTATCGTCGCGATCCTAATGGCCAGCACCAGATAACGGTAAATGCTAATCTTAATAAATACAGGTTTCTTATTACTTTAATTCACGAAATAGCACATTTGGCTGCTTTCGAAAAGTTTGGGAGGAATATAAAACCACACGGTGATGAGTGGAAAGTAACTTTTCAGAAACTTATGGTTCCATTTATACGTCCCGAAATATTTCCTACCCAGTTATTGCCTTTACTGGCAAGGCATTTCAGGAATCCGAAAGCCAGTAGCGATACCGATGCAACACTGTCTTTGGCGCTAAAACAATTTGATGAAAGGTCTGAAAAGAATTATATCTTTGAAATTCCTTACGGAAGTAATTTCAGGATTCATAACGGTAAGATCTTTAAAAAAGGTGCGCAGCGCATTAAGCGGTTTGAGTGTCTTGAAGTAAGTACGGGCAGGGTTTATCTGTTTAATCCTAATGCAGAAGTAGAGCTGCTGTCGTAAGTGTTAAATGAAAATTAAACGGTTTTGATTTTCACTTTTTTAGTGAAATCTTTACTTAGAAATTAAATTCATAGCAATGAACAAAAATTATTTTGCGGTATTAATGGCGGGCGGTGTAGGTTCGCGCTTTTGGCCGGTAAGTACTGCACAATTTCCTAAACAGTTTCATGATATGCTTGGAACTGGAGAAACACTTATTCAGAAAACTTTCAGCAGGTTAACCCAGATTATACCGAAAGAGAATATACTTATACTTACTAACGAAATATATAATGACATAGTGCTGGAACAATTGCCGGAGGTGTCTCCTGAGCAAATTGTACTTGAACCTGCTATGCGTAACACTGCACCATGCATTTTGTATGCATCACTTAAAATTCAGAAAATAAATCCTGATGCTGTTATGGTGGTAGCACCTACAGACCATTGGATTGAAGACGAAGCCGCATTTTTAGATAATCTTCAGCGCGCTTTTGACTGTGCCCAAAAAGAAGAAGTTTTAATGACGCTTGGTATAAAACCTACTTTTCCTAATACAGGATATGGCTACATTGAATACGATGCCCAAAATGAAAGGCAAATTAAAAAGGTTACCCAGTTTAGGGAGAAACCTGATTATACTACTGCAAAATCATTTTTAGAACAGGGTAATTTCCTTTGGAATGCCGGTATATTTATATGGGGCGTAAAAGCAGTTACGAAAGCCTTTGTGAAATTTCAGCCCACAATGTATGAACTGTTCATGAATGGCTATGATATTTACAATACGCCTGCCGAGAAGAATTTTATTATTGAAAATTATGGTAATAGCGAGAATATGTCTATTGACTATGCTGTAATGGAAAAAGCACCAAACGTATATGTGCTTCCGGCTGCTTTTGACTGGAATGATCTTGGTACATGGGGATCGTTGCACGATAAGCTTGCTAAAGACGAAAACAATAATACGGTTGTTAATGCTAGGGTTTTTATGGAAAACTCGTCTAACAATATTATAAGGGCAGATAAAGGAAAGACCGTAATTATAGACGGTATTAACAATTATATCATTGTAGATAAAGAAGATATTCTGCTTATATATCCTAAAGAAAAAGAGCAGGAAATTAAAAAAATTACAGAACTTGTTACCGGTTCTGCCAAAAAAGTCTGATATAAGTAATTGTTTTTGATATCATTTGTAGGGTTTTTTTGGTTTTAGCTGTTATCTTTATTGCACTTAAACCAAACCAACCAAGCATGAACCAACGATTACCTTACGTAAGGGTGTTATTTACTGTAATAACGCTTTTTTTTACTTTACACTCGTTTGCTCAGTTACCTCCTTTTAATTTTACTGTGTCCGTAACAGATCAGACATGCCTTAATAATGGCGTACTTACTTTTACTACATCGGGCACCCAGGCCGGGGCGGGCATTACATTTACAGTGTATAAGCTTCCGGATACAATTAACTACGTGATAGAAACTACCAATACGGTAGTACCCGGCCGTTCGGCGGGAAACTATCGTATTGTGGCTACCCAGTCATTAAATGGTCAGGTAATTACCAACACACAAGATGTTGTTATAGCCAATCTTATAGCACCTTTAGATTTTGTACTTATTGCCAAATCTGCGCTTTGTGGTAATGATGGCGCTATTACGGTGACAACCATTTCCGGATATCCTGCATCCTACGAAATTATAGAAGGCCCTGTATTGAGGCCGCTTCAGTCATCAAATATATTTAGCGGTCTACCTACAGGCTTGTATAGGGTTAGGGTTTTTGATATTTGCGGGGAGGGAGATCCTAAAGAAGTATTGGTTCAGCAGGCTACTCCAGGGCTAAGTATAGGTGTTATCAGCGATATTGAATATCTCAACTGTAATGACCTGATAGTCACGCAGGATTTTTTTCCACCTACAGGAACTCAAATTGCCTATCCTATTTACATACAAATTACCGTTTATCCTCCGGGCGGGGCGGCACCCGTGGTATTAAACCAGGTTGTAACCGGTGGTTCTACATTTCCTTTAAATATTCCGTATTATCCGGGTAATTACACCTACGATATTAAAGCTACAGATTCATGTGGCAGGGTTTATAATAAAACATCTAACGGACTTACAGCAGTAAATAAAGATCTTGCTTTGTCTGTTGACAGACAGGAAGAAGATTGCGGTGACAATTATTTTATCATAAGGCCCGAAAATTTTACACCTCCTTATACCCTTAGTTTTCCAACGGCTCCCGATGGTTTTAATCCGTTACTGATTAATCCTGATCATCCTGAATTCATTACTAATGAGGCTGTGTATGGTGGTAACGGTGTATATGTGCCCGAAGGTCCATATGTAGTAAATATTATAGATGGATGTCTGAGAACGGCAACACTTTCATTCACAATAGTAGATATTCCTATAGAGCCTGCAGTCGCCGAAACCGACGCGGATTGTAACGATCCTAACGGATCTATTAGTATAACGATTCCCGGTAGGGAGATTACGGAGATCAAAATGAATAGTGGGCCAAATCCGCCTTATAGCGGTTTCCCTATAGATATGAGTTCGGATGTTGACAGTGAAGGTGAATTTACGTTGGATCCTGCTCCGCAGGGACAATATTTGTTCTTTGTAAAGGATTCCTGCGATGATGAATATCTTGTTGAAGCAGAAATAGGTGTGGCTAATGCAGTACAAACCCTAAGCGTATCACAGCGTCCGGGATGTACACAAGGACAGGGAAGTGTAAAAATCACGGGAACAAAAGGGCTTGGAGGTTTTACAATTACCAATGCGCCGCCAACATTTCCTACCCCTTATGTAGGAACACCTAACATTGCTTCTGATGGGGCTTTTTATATGAACTCTATGCCGGGAGGGCTGTACACTATACAAACGGTTGATGACTGCGGTACAGTTAATACCCAGAATATAACTGTAGCAGGATATAACGTAACTAATAATGATTTTACGGTGACACCACACTGCGGATCTTTTGATTTGGAGTTCCTTCATTTAAGCAACGGTACGTATGTACAGGGATTCTATCTTCAAAAATTTAATGAAACAGATAATGTATGGGAACATCCGGCTACGGGTGTAGATTATGTGGAAGGAAGTCAGGCAACGTCAATTAACTCTGTGGTGCTGTCTAATAATGTGCTTATACCTACGTTGTCCTACATGGGGAGATTCAGGGTGCTAAAAACATTTTTTGTTTACGCTAACGGAAACCTAACCAATATTCGATGCACGCAAGTGCTCCGCGAATTTGAATTTGAAAATGAAAAACCGGTAATTACAGATGTATACGGTTTTCCGTGCAGTAACGGAACAACCGAAGTTGCTGTAGTTGCCCAGGGTGTAGCACCTTTGCATTATGCTATAACAACAAAAGATAACCAGGTGTTTACTGTTGATAACGGAGAGTCTAATGTGTTTACAGGACTGGAAAGCGGAATTTACAATTTCGAAGTTTCCGATGTTTGTGGTTTTGTCAGGAACATCAGGCTTGATGTAGATTCGCTGGATCCTTTGGCAATAAAAGCTGATGGATTCTGCGAAGGCGAAGACAGTTTTTTATTTGTTCAGGAGTTTAGTTTCTTAGATTACAAATGGTATAAGGAAGGTTCACCGAATATGGTGCTTAGCACAACAGGTACTTTATTATTTCCGGATTATGAGTCGGCATCTGATGCAGGCAGCTATATATTAGAAATTACAACCGATAATCCTTTGTCGTGCATGAACCAGATATTAGAATATAATCTAAATTTAAACGCTGTTCCAAATGCGGGAGAAAACATCACAGCCCAGTTTTGTAATGCCGGACAAAGTATCAACCTGAATAACTTTCTTGCTACAGGTATCAGTAGGACGGGTGTATGGGAAGATATGAATGCAACAGGCTTCTTAACGAGCAGTATACTTTCCGGCGATGGTCTTGCGCCAGGAACTTATCAATTTAGGTATACGCTTGCAGGGTTGTGTAACCAAACCGATGAAGCCTTACTTACACTTGAAGTTAGAAACAAGCCGTTGCCGCCTGCGATAAGCGGTACAAGTCCGGTTTGTGAAGGTGTAGACCTTCAGCTTACTGCCGATGCAGTAGGAGGAGCTTCTTATGCGTGGACAGGGCCTAATAGTTTTTCTTCCTCAGAACAAAATCCGCTTATTGAAAATTCAACAGAAAATAATTCAGGAACCTATTCGCTTACCGTAACGGTAAACGGATGTTCTTCCGATGCGGTAGAATATGCGGTAACAGTGCTAGCTGCGCCCAATGCGGGACTTGACGGTATTTCTGCGCCAATTTGTAACGAAGGTAATGCTTTAGATCTTACAGATTATCTTACAGGTACATTCGACGTTGATGGTACGTGGGAAGATGTTGATGCAACAGGTGCTGTAAATGGCGATATGTTTGCAACAGCCGGAATAGCTCCAGGGGTGTATAGGTTTAGATACTCAGTTACGAATATATGTAATGCTACTGATGATGCCCTTGTAACACTGGAGTTGGTTGACATTCCCGATGCTCCAACAGTACAAACGGTAGTACCGATATGTGAAGGTGCCGATATTCAGCTCTCTGCTGATGCTCCTGCTAACGCAATATATTCATGGTCAGGACCGGATGGATTTACATCTGCAGAGCAAAACCCGCTAATTACTGCTGCCGGGATGTCAGCGAATGGAAATTATATAGTAAATGTGAGGGTGAACGGATGCACATCTGATGCTGTTGAAGTTCCTGTTACAGTTAGAGCTATACCTCAGTTTAATGTAGTTGGTAATACGGCACTCTGTGAAGGACAGACGTCGTTATTAACGGTAATACCTGATAACTTTGATGGCGGTACCGTACTTTACAGATGGTATTATGAAGGTACTGAGCTTACGGAAGCTACAGCTAATTTACAGATTGACAATACAGGAATGTATCAGGTAATAGTAGATAATAATAATTGTACTACGGCAAGGGATATTGAGGTTGTTCCTAATGAAAATCCTTTTGAAGTGGTTTTAGATTCCGGATGTATTGATTACGATTATATGCTTTGGATAGCAAATATTGACGATATTCAGGGAGCGGTAGTAACATGGACAGGTCCGGGTGGTTTTTCTTTTACAGGTCCAAGGGCGGATATTACGAATAAGTTCCCGGGTACATATAACGTAACTGTAACGAATGCCGAAGGCTGTACCGCTGAGGCCTCGATTCCCATAGATAATACAACCTGCTATATACCAAGGGGGGTTTCTCCCAACGGTGACGGACTTAATGATACGTTTGACCTATCTAACCTTGATGTTATAAAGCTTAAAATATTCAACAGGTACGGGCTTAAGGTTTATGAAGCCAATAACTATCTGAACGAATGGTATGGGCAGTCAGATAAAGGGACGCTGCCAACAGCTACGTACTATTATGTAGTAACATTATCTGCCGGTAAAGAAGTAACCGGATGGGTTTACCTGCAAAGGGAAGAAAAGTAGAGTATATTGATACAAACAAAAAGCGCTTAGATTATCTAAGCGCTTTTTTTACTTTTTATTGTGATGATTATGATCATCATCTTCTGCTTCAGCTAAAAGGCTTTCACGCACTTTTTTAAACAGGTCTGACGAATAAACAAACTCAACGATAGACTTGTTTCTTGTTTCCAATATCTCCTCGTTATTGCCTTCCCATTCTTTAATTCCATTTTTAAGAAAGACGATCTTTTCGCCAATCTGTAAAACAGAGTTCATATCGTGGGTGTTTATAACTGTAGTAATTTCATATTCTTTAGTAATCTCCTGGATAAGCTCATCAATTACGATAGATGTTTCCGGGTCAAGTCCCGAGTTGGGCTCATCGCAAAAAAGATACTTTGGGTTGTTAACTATAGCCCTTGCAATAGCAACCCTTTTTTGCATACCACCCGAAATTTCATTTGGAAACTTCTTATTGGCATCTTTAAGGTTTACTCTCTCCAGTACTTCGTTTACACGGTCTCTAACCTCACGGGCTCTTTTACTGGTAAACATCTTTAGGGGGAAGCCTACGTTGTCTTCTACGGTCATAGAGTCAAACAATGCACTGCCCTGAAATACCATACCTATTTCTGTACGAAGTGTTCTTTTTTCATCCGGGCTCAGCTCAGAATATATCCTTCCATCAAACGAAATAGTTCCCGAATCGGGCGAGTGAATACCCAAAAGTGTTTTAAGCATAACGGTTTTACCCGATCCGCTTCGGCCTATAATAAGGTTTGTCTTTCCTGTCTCAAACGTTGTGGAGATACCTTTTAATACTTTAGATTCCCCAAACGATTTCTCTATGTCTTTAACCTCTATCATTAGCTTAAAAGTAATTGCGTTATAATATAGTTCACCAAAATGATAACAACACTGGTCCATACAAACGATGTTGTACTTGCTTTACCAACCTCTAACGCTCCACCTTTCATAAAGTAACCATGGAAAGAAGGTATAGTTGCTAATAGGAAACCGAATATAAATGTTTTAAAGAAGGCATAAAACACGTGAAACGGTTTAAAGTCAGTTTGCAAACCCTGTAAAAACTCTTCGCTACCGGCAAAGCCTCCATAAACACCTGCAAGCCATCCACCTAAAATACCCAGGAACATTGCTACCGATATTACAAACGGGTACAATGCAAAAGCAAGTATTTTTGGGAATACAAGGTAGTTAAGCGAGTTAACCCCCATAACTTCCAGTGCATCTATCTGTTCTGTAACACGCATAGTACCTATACTCGATGTAATATAAGAACCTGCACGACCAGCCATAATTATGGAAATAAAGGTTGGTGCAAACTCCAGTATAACCGACTGCCTTGTTGCAAAAGCAATAAGCGATTTTGGTATTAGCGGGTTTGTTAAGTTAAGTGCTGTTTGTATCGCCACAACCCCGCCTATGAAGAACGAGATAAATGCAACGATGCCCATAGAGCCTATAATAAGGTCATCTATTTCTTTTAAGATCAGTGGTTTCATCACCTTCCACTTAGTTGGTTTATTAAAAACCTCCTTAAGCATAAGGAAATAACGGCCTATCTGGTGTAATGCTTTTATCATTTATGAGTCGAAAATAAAAGGCTAAAGTACCGAATTGTAGCCAGTAATTAGTATTAGTTAATAGTTTTTTAATACTCTTAGGGTTAAAAGAGTTTCTGTTTCATCTTCTTCCAGCGGTAGGCACGAATAAATTTTGCCTGCTCGTTGGTGACCAGCAAAGGCCTGTTCTCTTTTTTTGCTTTCAGGAACCCATTAATGTAGTCGATAAAAAGTAAAGGTTTCTTTTTACGCATGGCTAGCTTGGCACCTGCAATAGAGGTTATCAGGAATCCGTAGCCCAGGGTGTAAAATGCCTCTCCCTGTTTGTAGCGTGCCGCTTTGTTATAGTTGGCTCCGGTAGGTTTAAGGTGTTTTACTTTAAGATTTTCAAAAGTAACTACTTTCCATCCATAAAATTTGGCAAGCAATTCATCTACTGTATCCCAACCCATAGCAGGGCGCAGGCCTCCCATTTTTAGGAACAATTCTTTTCGGTAGGCTTTAAACGCACCACGAATATGGTCTTTATCGGTAAGGTTTTCTAATATCCACTCGCTGTTTTTTTCAATGTAGGCAAATCCGCCTGCCATTCCCACTTTGTTATCAGCCTTAAAAGCGTTTAGGATAGTCTCAAAATAATCAGGAGGTAGGATAAGGTCGGCATCAAGCTTTACAATGATGTCGTAATTTTCATCTATGGTTTCATATCCTGCCTGAAAAGCCTGTATGACCTTGCTGCCGGGCATGTGTACTGCATCCGACTTTTTGTTTACCAGCGATATCCAGGGGTGCTTTTCCGCAAATGCGGTAACAATTGCAGCAGTACCATCGGTAGAGTTGTCATTTACCACCACAATTTTTGCAGGCAGTACAGTTTGTTCGGCAAGCGACTGCAGGGTAAGTGCCATAAATGCTTCTTCGTTGTGTGCAGGTATAATCGCGTAGTATTTCATGCGTGTGGATAAAATGAATGCAAATATCCCTATTTTTGTGCTATTAAGAAAGAACAGCCTTGAATAAAAAAGTTTTTGTTGTACTTGTTACCTATAACGGCAGCCATTGGATAGATAAGAACATACAGTCATTACTGGATTCTGATTATCCGGTGCATATTATTGCTATAGATAACAATTCTACAGACAACTCTGCTGCACTACTGGCAAAGTATCCTCAAGTAGACCTGATACAATCTCCCGATAACTTGGGATTTGGTAAAGCCAATAACATAGGTATGAAAAAAGCGCTGGAACAGGGAGCCGATTATGTTTTTCTTTTAAACCAGGATGCCTGGGTGTTCAATAATACTGTTGGCAGCCTTGTAGCTAAAATTGCGAGTGGTGAAGACTTTGGTATAATGAGTCCGAAACATTTTTCAGGAGATGGAATAACTTTAGATAAAAGTTTTGAAACCTATTTGAGTCGAAAAACGGGCCTGGCAGATGCTGTTGCAGTCGTACCTTTTGTAAATGCCGCCGCATGGATGCTTACCCGCAAATGTATTGAAACTGTAGGCTTTTTTGAGCCGCTATTTGGACATTATGGCGAAGATCGAAATTACTGCGACAGGTTGCTTTTTCATAAGTTTAAAATCGGTATAGATAACGACAGTAAGATTGTGCATGATAGGGTTATCACCCGAAATTACAATAAAGATATTATCCAGTCGAAATATAAAATACTGACCACACTTCTTAATATTAATAGCGGTTTAGGTAAAAGTTACCTGCAAGCGTTGAAAGAGGTAATTGGTTTACCAAAATATTTCGGTAAATCGTATGGTGTTGATAAATCGTTCAGTATGTTTTTTACTCTGCTGAAATATTATTTACAATGGGTAGGGGGGATGAGTAAAATAAAAACTGCCAGAAATTCGGCTAAATAAATGGATAAAAAAGCGTCGGCAAAACAGGTAGTACTTTATTCCCTCATAAATTATGTGGGTACAGCTATTGGTATAGTGTCTACCGTGCTGGTATATCCAGATAGTAAAGCTTTGCTGGGTACAGTACGCTATGTAGACAACATATCGCAATTACTATTCCCTATAATGGTGCTGGGGGCATCGCACGCGCTTATAAAATTTTATCCTGCCCTTACGGAAGATAAACAGAAACAGCTTTTTAATTATAGCATATTCTCAATTTGTGCCATAAGTCTTTTGGTGTTTGCCGGTGTCATGATCTATACCGGTATAAGTACAGATACTAACGATTACCTTATCTACCTTGCTTATCCTATCGCGGTTTCATTGGCTTTTGTAGAATTGTTTAGGAAACAGGCACAGGATCTGCAAAAACTTGCCGTGCCAACGCTGTATGAAAAGATAATTCCCAAAATTGTATTGCCACTGGTATTCCTGCTGTTCCTGCATCAGTATATATCAAAAACGGCTTCGCTGGTTTATTATACGGTATGTTATGTCGTGATTTTTGTATTAACGGCACTTTACCTGTTCAGGCATTTTAAACCCGGATTCAATTACCGTTTCAAAACGCTGTTTGGCGAAATATCCCGTAAAGATTATTTCCGTTATAGCCTGTACGCCTTTGCCGGAAGCCTGGGTTCACTGCTAGCTTTCAGGCTGGATGGTATTATTATATTCAATCTTATCTCAGAAGAAGCAAACGGAACTTTTACCATAGGCGTAAGCCTAGCATCGGTACTGCAAATACCTGCAATAGGTATGTTTGCGTTGTATGCGCCAATAGTATCAAATCATTTAAAATCGGAAACATATATTGAGCTTCAAAAGAAATATGTTGAGGTCGCCAAATTGTTGTTCTGTATAGGAGCGGTATTGTTTTGCTGTATCTTTTTGGGTATAGAAGATCTTTTCAGGCTAATGCCTACGTACGATAAAATTAAAGACAGTATACCTATTGTGAACATACTGAGCTTTAGTGTGCTTATTAATATGGCAACAGGATTCAATTCAGAAATTATTACTTATTCAAAATATTACAGGTTCAACCTGATTGCTATAAGTATCCTTATTGCGTTAAATATATCGCTAAACTTTTATTTTATATACGGACTGGATTTGGGAATTATTGGCGTTGCCTACGCGTCGTTCATATCTATGACGCTGTTTAATATCTCCAAGCTTGCTTTTATTTATAAAAAGTTCAGGCTGTTTCCTTTTGATAAAGGTTTTGCAGTGATGGCATTGTTATTCCTGATATCTACAATTGTTATTTATTTCCTTCCGGATGTTAGCAACCATTTCATAAATCTTGTCTATAAAACAGGGTTGTCGCTGATGATAAACATTATATTATTGTACAAATTGAAACTGGTCTATCAGTTGAATTTATGGATTGATAAAGGCTTGCAATTTATTAAGCTATAACGAAGCTCCAAAGGAGCGGGATATTTATAGAACAAATAGAATTCTAAAAAAAAGAGCTCCGGAGGAGCGGCACTTTATACCGCTTCTCCGGAGCTCTTTAAATTTATGAGATTATATCTATATACATGTCGCCCCTACGGAGCTGACTATATTATACTTTATATACAAATGCGTTAATGTTCATTCCTGCGCCAACTGATGCAAATAATAAAACATCACCTTTTTCAAATTGCTGGTCGTCCACTAATCCTTTTATCATCAGGTCGTATAAAGTTGGAATTGTAGCAACACTACTGTTACCCAATTTATGAATGCTCATAGGCATAACTTTTTCCGGAACCGATTTGCCATGCAGTTTATAAAAACGGTTAACGATCGCCTCGTCCATTTTTTCGTTCGCCTGGTGTATTAGTATCTTTTTAACGTCGTCTATGTTTACACCGCTGTTATCAAGGCATTCTTTCATGGCCTGAGGTACGCGACTAAGAGCAAACTCATATATTTTACGGCCGAACATTTTTATATATCGAACATCCTGATCATGATCTTTGTTGTATGAGCCCCCGAAAAAAAGAAAATGAGCCTCATCATAAGTGTACGATGCTGTTTCGTGGGCAAGTATTCCGCCTTCTTCATCCGTGCCTTCTATAATTGTTGCTCCTGCACCGTCAGAATAGATCATGCTGTCCCTATCATGCGGATCTACAACTCTTGATAATGTTTCGGCACCAATTACAAGGCATCGTTTTGCCATGCCCGATTTAATATAGGCTTTCGCCTGAATTACGCCTTCTACCCATCCGGGGCATCCAAAAAGAATATCGTAAGCCACACATTTTGGGTTTTTTATTCTAAGGCTGTGTTTTACCCTCGACGCAAGGCTTGGAATAAGGTTGGTCTGGATAGTTCCATGCTTAACATCGCCAAAATTATGCGCAAAAATAATGTAGTCAATAGTTTCAGGATCTATTCCGGCATCAGCAATCGCTTTTTCAGCTGCAAAGAATGCGATGTCAGATGTCATAAGGTCATTGTCTACATAACGGCGCTCTTCAATACCGGTAATTAACCTGAATTTTTCGGTTATTACTTCATTAGAGTAAGTAAGAGGCAGGCCTTCCTCGTCTAAAAATTCATGCTTCGCAAAGTCTAAGTTGGTAACTATGCGATTAGGGATGTAGCTTCCCGAGCCTGTAATCCTGATGTTCATAGTAAATTTATTATTGTTTGTTTTGGGCTAAGGTAGCTAAATATAACTTATAATTTCGTTAAAATACTATGCAAGCATACTGTTTAAATAAAATTAAGTTTTTTGTTATATTAATTAAAGATTTGTCAGTTTAAACTGCTGAAACTTTTATTTTCATAATGGTCGCTATAGAAAGTGCTCTGGTCTTTATTTTCTCTGCGTTTCCTCCTACGAATAAATCGTCTATAGTCGTGTTAAAATGCATAAGCCAAATGTCAAAATGAGCATTTGTAAGCTGTTCTTTGTCATTTAATTGCATATGTATATGCATTGGGTTGTTGTGGTAAGGCCCGGTATGGAATATACTCAATTCCCAAAAATCGGTGATTTTTGGAAGGTGCTCTTCAAGGTCAATTTTGGCAACATCGGTAAATATATAACTAACCCTGCCATCTTCCAGAAGGCTGTTGTAAAACTTTCGGGTAAAAACCTCAAGGTCTGCTCTTGATTCTATGTCTTTCATGTGAAATATTTTTTGACACTTCAAAGGTCTAAGATTTTCGCCAATTGGTATATGACATAAATCATACTACCACGCGTGATTGATAAATTAGCGGCAAAAAAGTGTAAATTAAAAACTCCCGCCGAAGCGGGAGTCTCTGTATTAGTTTTCCATGTAAGCCTCTATCGGCGCACAAGAACAAACAAGGTTCCTGTCTCCGTAGGCATCATCTACCCTGCGAACTCCAGGCCAGAATTTATTTTCCTGAAGGTACTCAAGCGGGAATGCAGCTTTTTCTCTTGTGTAAGGAAACTCCCAGTTGTCTGTAGTAAGCATAGCCAGTGTATGCGGAGAGTTTTTCAGCACGTTGTTTTTATCATCGGCAGTAGCCTCTTCAATTTCTTTACGTATAGATATCATTGCATCGCAAAAACGGTCAAGCTCCTCAAGGTTTTCACTTTCAGTAGGCTCAATCATTAATGTGCCTGCAACAGGGAAAGATACTGTTGGTGCATGGAAACCGTAGTCCATTAAACGCTTAGCAATATCAGTTACTTCGATACCATTTGCTTTAAACGGACGGCATTCAATGATCATTTCGTGAGCAGCACGACCCATTTCGCCTGTGTATAGTGTATCGTAATGACCTGCAAGTCTTTCTTTAATATAGTTGGCATTAAGTATCGCGTGGTGTGTAGCACTTGTTAGTCCTTCAGCACCAAGCATAGTAATGTATCCGTAAGAGATAAGACATACTAGGGCAGAACCCCAAGGTGCAGCAGATACAGCCGTAATAGCATTGTTACCACCTGTTGCAATTACAGGGTTAGTAGGTAAGAATGGTACAAGGTGCTCGGCAACACAAATTGGTCCAACACCAGGTCCACCACCACCGTGAGGGATAGCGAATGTTTTGTGCAGGTTAAGGTGACAAACGTCAGCACCAATAGTAGCAGGGTTTGTAAGTCCTACTTGTGCATTCATGTTAGCGCCATCCATATAAACTTGACCGCCGTTCTCGTGGATTATTTTAGTCAGCTCGATAATAGAAGCCTCGTATACACCATGTGTAGACGGATATGTAACCATAAGACAGGCAAGGTTGTCCTTGTGAAGGATAGCTTTAGCTCTTAGGTCTTCTACGTCAATGTTTCCGTTTTCAGAAGTTTTTGTAACAACAACCTCCATACCTGCCATGTGTGCAGTTGCAGGATTTGTTCCATGTGCAGATGCAGGAATCAGGGCGATGTTTCTGTGGCTTTCTCCACGTGATTCGTGGTAAGCACGAATAACCATTAGTCCCGCATATTCTCCCTGTGCACCAGAGTTTGGCTGTAGTGTAGTACCGGCAAAACCAGTAATTACATTAAGCTGCTGCTCTAATTTAGTTAGCATTTCCTGGTATCCTCCAGCCTGCTCAACAGGAGCGAACGGGTGAATGTTGTTCCAGTTTGGCATACTTAACGGAAGCATTTCTGAGGCTGCATTCAGCTTCATAGTACAAGATCCAAGCGAAATCATCGAGTGATTAAGAGCAAGGTCCATACGCTCCAGTTTTTTAATGTAACGCATTAACGCTGTTTCACTGTGGTATTTATTAAATACATCGTGTGTAAGGAATTCGCTTGTCCTGTTAAGGTTAGAAGGGATAGCGTTAACCTCAGCAAGTGCAGTTACTTTATCGGCAGTTTTACCTGCTGCATCAGCAAATATGCTGATAATATCGTTTATGTCTTTTAATGATGTAGTCTCGTTGAAAGAAACAGAAACCGTATCGTTAGAAGGGTAGAAGAAGTTTATTTCAAGTTTCTCTGCAGCAGCTTTAACTTTGGCAGCATCTGCTTTTACAAGGATAGTGTCAAAGAAAGCAGTGTTTACCTGATTAACACCAATTTTAGTAAGTGCGTCGGCGGTTGTTACAGCAGAAGCGTGAACTTTATCTGCAATGTACTCAAGTCCTTTAGGGCCGTGGTAAACAGCATACATACCAGCCATAACGGCAAGAAGTACCTGTGCAGTACAAATGTTAGACGTAGCTTTTTCACGTTTAATATGCTGCTCACGTGTTTGTAGCGCCATACGAAGTGCACGGTTACCATTAGTGTCAATAGTTACACCGATAATCCTTCCCGGCATGCTGCGTTTGTACTCATCCTTAGTTGCAAAATAAGCTGCGTGAGGGCCTCCGTAACCTAACGGAATACCAAAACGTTGTGTAGTACCTACAGCAACATCAGCTCCAAGGTCTCCCGGAGAAGTAAGTTTTACAAGGCTTAATATATCGGCAGCTACAGCTGTTTTAATATCGTTCGCTTTAGCGCTCGAAATAAAAGCAGCATAATCGTAAACCTGACCGAATTTACCAGGGTATTGTAGTATAGCACCAAAAAAATCGTCACCAAAATCAAAAGTTTCGTGGTTGCCAACTACAAGCTCAACACCAATTGGCGTAGAACGAGTTTGCAATACAGAAAGTGTTTGTGGAAGTATTTCTTCAGAAACGAAGAATTTATTAGCGTTAGCTTTTTTCTTTTCACGTGTACGTACGTCAAACAAAAGTGCCATTGCTTCTGCAGCGGCAGTACTTTCGTCAAGAAGTGATGCATTTGCAATTTCCATACCTGTAAGTTCAATTACAGTAGTCTGGTAGTTAAGCAAAGCTTCAAGACGACCCTGAGCAATTTCTGCCTGGTATGGAGTATACGCAGTATACCATCCCGGGTTTTCAAAAATATTTCTCTGGATAGGTGGTGGTACAATAGCAGGGTGATAGCCCAAACCAATGTACGACCTGTATATTTTATTCTTGTTACCAAGTTGCTGAACGTGGTTAAGATATTCATATTCCGTCATCGCAGGGTCCAGGTTTAGCGGAGCCTTAAGGCGAATCGGGTCAGGTAATGTTTCGTATACTAATTGGTCAATAGATTCAACACCAATGGTCTTAAACATGTGTTTAAGATCATTCTCTCTAGGACCAATGTGTCTTAAAGCAAAAGCATCTGTTCTCATTATATCGTGCGTTGTTTTTAAAGGCACAAAATTAGTTAATTATATTCAATTTTTTATACCTTTTTCTGACCGATTTTTGTGATTATTTCATCATAAAAGTGTTGTTATTAGGATATTGATTAATTTTGTAAGATGAGTGTGATTAAAAACCTTTTTTGGGTCTATATACACGGCAGTATGCACGTGGCATTATCCGTATTGGCACTGGTGCTTATGACCAACCATATGTTTCATTTGCCATTCAATTGGGCTGTTGCTGTTTTTGCGTATTGCGGAACGATGTTTAGCTATAACTTCATGAAGTATGACGGACTTTTCAGGGTTAAAAAGTCGGCAGGGAAAAAGGTGAAATTTGTCGTTTTACTAAGCACAATAGCACTAATTGCAGCGGGAATAAGCTTTTTCTTCCTTGAAAGAATAACACAAATCATCGGAATTGTGTTTTTTGCTTTAACGGCACTTTACACAGTTCCGTTTTTTCCTAATACCAAAAACCTGCGCAACTGGAGTGGTGTTAAAATTTATATTGTTGCCCTCTGCTGGGCCGGTATAACACTTGTTTTGCCACTCATAAACGCCCATGTGGGACTTACATCTGATGCCTATCTTAAATTTACGCAGCGCTTTTTCCTGATTATTATACTGATATTGATATTCGAGATCATAGACCTTAAGGAAGACGACCCGCACCTAAAAACAATTCCGCAGCAAATAGGGGTACGCCGTACCAAAATACTAAACCTTTCAATCCTGTTGCCTTTCTTTCTTTTAGAATTGCTAAGAACAACAATAGACTATCGCCAGTTGCTTTCTAATTTTATTATGGTAGTAACCGTATCTCTTTTTACGGTATTTGCATCGCCGCAGCGTTCTAAATACTATACATTATTTTGGGTAGAGAGTATTCCCATTTTCTGGTTGGGGCTGGTATTCCTGGCTAGCTTTATCTCTATATAAACAAAAGAAGCCCTGCATTGCAGGGCTTTTGATTCATAAAGAAGGAGGCTTTTAGAAATTAAACCTCATACTTATATTATAAGTTCTACCGTTACCGAAGAATACGTTATTTCCGTCGGCAAGGCCATCGTATATCCTACCGTTAGAAAGGTAAGTTCCTAACGACGGATCTGTATTACTTACATTTACTGTAGTTTTAATTGCCGATGTACTCTCACTAATATATATATCATCAAGCAGGTTGTTTATGTTTGCCCTGAAAGTTAGTGATGTAGTAGCAAAATCCATTTTATAGGTTATACCTGCATCCATAATGTCAAAAGCCGGAAGCCTCAGGTTGTCTTTCTCAACAACTGTTGCATAAAGGTTGCTGTAATTTCTCCAATCGGCATCAATGCTTAACCCTTTAGCTATTTTGTAAACAGTGCCAAAGCCCCATGTAGTCTGTGCACCACCGCCAACTCTGCCACCTTTAACGTCTTTAACTGTTTCGCTGATAATGTTCCTGTTCTCATCGCGTACTACAGTAAGTACGTCATCGTCATATTTCCAATCGCCTATAGAAGCAAACCATTTAATGCCAATTTCTTTAATCGGGCGTGCAACTAATTCTGCTTCAATACCTTTGTGTAGTTGATGTACCCCGTTGTTAGTAGTGTATAAAAGCATTCCGGTATCTTCGTCGGTGTTACTAGTTGTTGTAACCCTGTCTTTCCAGCGGGTCATGTAGGCATCTATATTTACATCTATAAATGAACTACGGTAGCGGTATCCAGCCTCAAAACCGGTAATTTTTTCGTTCTGTGTAAGTGGGTTTACTTCGTTACGGAAATTCAGGTAAATGTTATCGTGATAAGGTTGTCTTGAATAATACCCTGCGTTAGCAAATATAGTATGTTGTTCTGCAAATTTATAGCTTGCACCTGCTTTAACGTTATAACCTGTATTGTTTACTTTATCTGACTTTTCATTCTCCTGCGTATATTGAAAACGATCCCAACGTACGTGGCTTTGGTTTGACACCGCACCCTGAATGAAAGCGGAGAAATCATCTGTAGCATATTCCATTTGTCCAAAAACTCCGCCATAGGTTATCCTTTCATCATAATCATAATCTATTTTTTGGAAATCATCAGGCTTTTTGTCAAAAATAGCACTCCACGGATTTGCGCTGTATCGTTCTGTAACTATGTAACCATCCGGAGATTGTATGTTTCCATCTGCCCCGCTGTTAGGCACTGCAAAACCATTAAGGCCTAAGAAGTTATTTATAGTCCTGTAGTGTGTCCCCTTGTAAGTGCGGATATCAAGACCTGCATTATAGCTAAAGTTCTCATTTATCTTGTGGTTAAAGTTGGAAACCACACCATACCACGCATGGTTGTTTACCGAATTACGAATAGCATAGGCTGCATTAGTGCCTATCCCATCTGCAACGGCAAGGTTTTTATCGCGTGTAGCATCAAAGTCAATATGCCCGTCAGCTGTACGAACGCGTCCGTTACCCCAGTTACCTGTTCCTCCACCACGCCCGTAAGAAGCGTAAAGTACCGTACTAAGATTCATATTGTCGTTTATGTTGAAATCCCAGTTTAGGTTAAGTACCGGTTTGTGGTAATAATTGGTCCTTTCGCTAAGGTAATCGCCATTTAGAAAACCGTAATTATTATTGTACTTCCTGCCGTATTGCTGATAGTTTGCAATAGATTTTGTAAAATTCTGATCGTGTGATTGCGGTGCGCCAAATACCAGGAAGTTAAAAAGATGTTTCTCATTAAGTTTGTAACCGAATGAAAGGAAGTAGTTATATCCTTCACCTTGTGTACCACGGTTATAACCGTCGCCACTCCATTTAGAAAGCATAAAACTTGCGCCAAAGCCATTTTCCATAAGGCCTGTATTGTAAGACGCTGTATTTTTCATATAATTATCATTACCAAACATAGACTGCGCAAATCCTCCTTTTCTAAGGTCGGTTGCTTTAGTAACAATGTTCACGGTACCACCCACAGATGATATTGCCAGTTTAGAAGAACCCAAACCACGCTGCACCTGTACATGGTTGGCAACATCTGTCATACCACTCCAGTTACTCCAATACATGTTACCGTCTTCCATACCATTTATTGGCTGGCCGTTAAGCATAAAGGCGGTGTTTGTCTGGTCGAAACCGCGAACAAACATTTTAGAGTCACCATAACCACCGGCCTGGCTTGCTACATATACGCCGGGTGTATTTTTCATAACTTCGGGAAATTCCTGGTTACCCGATTTTTCCACCAATTCTCTTCTGCTGATATTACTCACAGCTACAGGTGTGCGCCTGTCTTCTTCAAGGTCAATAATCCCTTTACCTACAATAACAACCTCCTGAAGGTCTTCTGTGTTAGAAGCTAATTGTATTGTGCCAAGATTTAGCGTACTGCCGGGTGTAATTGTAAACGGCTGCGATCGGGTGTTGAATCCTAAATAATTAATAATTAATTCACCCGATGTAATAGTGGTGGTAATTGTAAAAGTACCATCTATGCCTGTACTGGCAGAAGCTGTTGTTCCTTTAATGGTGATCATTGCTCCAGGCAATGGCATGTTTTGATCGTCGTTAACCTTACCGGTTATGGTTTCCTGTGCCATTGCAAATGCTGAAATCAGCAAAAGGGAAAGCGTAAAAAATAATCTGCTAAAATTTTTCATCCTGCGTTTTACTATTTGGTTTTTGTAAAAATTGCTATTTACAGTAACACGCAGGTTAAGAGATTGTTAAATAGATTTTATTTGCTTTTTGTTGACTGTGCGGAAATGTTTGTATAACATTTTAACGAATAATTGTGATTTTATTTTAATCAACGGTTAAGGATAATTAACCTATCAATAATGTGCTATGCTTGCATTACTTTAGTAAATGACTCATTGCTTTGTAGATATCTCCATAAATAAATTTGAACCCGTTTTCCTGCAAACGTTTCGGGATCACATTTCGACTTTTTAAAACCAGTTCGGTTTCAGTTCCAATAATCTTCGCGCCAAGTTTTAGCATAAAAGCGTTGATGGGGATGCCGAAAGATATATTTGCAGTAACGCGTATGGCTTCCATAAAATTACGATTATGTATTGGTTCCGGAGAGACTACATTTATTGCTCCTTCAATTTCTTTATCGATAATAAAAGCTACAGCGCGGGCAAAATCTTTTTCATGAATCCAGCTTACAAATTGTTTTCCGCTGCCCTGTTTTCCACCGAAGCCGAGATATGCCAATCGCTTTAGCGGAATCAACGCCCCGCCTTTTTTTCCTAATACTATAGAAGTGCGTAAAGCTGTTTTTTTAGTACTTGGTGTTTCGGTCTGAAAAAATGCTTTCTCCCACATACTGGCAACATTCATTGAGAAATCAAATCCTATTTCTCCGTTTACTTCATCCATCTGTTTATCGGTAGAATGCCTGTAGATGGTGGCTGTAGAACTGTTGAGCCAATGCTTTGGCGGATTTGTACATTGCAACACTGCTTTATTAAGTATCGTTGTACTTTCTACCCTCGATGCCATTATCTCATTTTTATTGTTGGTTGTATAACGACAGTCTACAGATTTTCCTGCAAGGTTAATAAGAACATCGGCATCTTCAAGGTCACTTTCCCAACCCGTCATGGTTTTTGCGTCCCAATTTATATACCGAACGGTATTTTTTGTAATTGATTTTCCGCGGGTTAATATGACAATCTCCTCAACTTTATATTTAAAATGATTTACCAGTACCTGACCTAAAAATCCAGTTCCGGCGGCTATAACTATTTTTTTCATGATTCGTTAGAATTAGTTACCCTTTGAAAACGATTTTCTCTGTTTGCTGGCTCTCTTTGGCTTTTCTTTTTCCTCTGAAGAAGAAGTACAGGTTTAGAAAAAGCATGACACCAAGGTATATTGCAAAGCCACCAATTTTATAACTCAGTTCTTCAACAAGCGTCTGATAGGTGTTGTCATGCACGCTCATTTGTAATATCATAAGGGCAAAACCAATGTTCAAAAGATAAAAACCTGTTTCAAAAAGATGGTTGGTAGCGTTTGCAATATCCTCACGGCCTTTAAAAATGTCGAGCATAAATATTTTTCCGTTTTTAAAAAGCGTTCGTGACACAACAAATGTTAGCAAAAGTGCAATTGGTAAATAAATGGCGTAACCGATTAAAATTTTTGTAGTTTCCATAATGTTATTGATTTAGTTGTTGAATTAATTTTTTAGAATATTTGGTAAGAACAAATATGTTGGTGTAATGAAGTATTGATAGAACAGAGATAATGATTGCTGTTTTCATCATTGTTGTTTCTATGAGAAGCGCTACAGTTGTTACTTTTTGCCAACTAACGAGCATCATTAAAGTATAGCCGATATTTATGAGGTAGTAGCCTAATAACAATATTTTATTAATGCGAAGGCAAAGTTCTTCATGGCCGGGCATAAGGCTTAATACATAAATGTTTCCATTACGATAGCATATACGGCCAACAACGATAATTATATATGCCACAATTGCCATAAAGATTCCATATGCTATGATGTTTAAATTCATAACAATGATTTTTTATATTCTGTTGTAACTATATAAGTAAGGTATATTGCCAAGGCAGGAGGCAGCGCGAAAATCCAGTTTCCGGCAGCAAATACCAGCCATAAAAGAAAGAATAAAAGTGTTGTTGCTAAGTAAATGTACAGGTGTATATTTCTGCAATTCATAACCAGCATTATAATTGCTATTAGCACCTGAATAGCACCTGTAAGCATAGTAGATATTAATCCATACATGAATGAGATAATTCCCAATACTATTGGTATTCCCAAGGCTATGAAATTTAATTTTAAAAGCATTTTCATAATATATATTATTTTAAACTTTCAGAAAAAAATGAAACATTAATGCAAATTTTTTTATTTCATGACCTTCATAACAAGCTTTGCCAACCAGTTGTCTTTGTACTCGGTTGCTTTCTCGATCATGTTGTCGGCTTTCAGAACAAAATCATACAGTTTAGTTGTCTGGTCTGTAAAATGTTTTGCCTCTACCGATTTATCTTCTTTCATAGAAGTAGAAACTTCTTTAAGCACTTTTAACGCCGGTTTTATTTCGCGCTTGCTGCGTTCCTGCGCAATTTTTACAGCCAGTTCGTCAAGGTCTTTTTCGGCAATAAAAAACTCACGGCGTTCACCCTGCTTGTATTCTTTGTATACAATACCCCAGTCCATAAGGGCGCGCAGGTTCATACTCGCATTACCACGAGAAATCTGCAGTTCATCCATAATGTCTTCCATAGAAAGCGGTTCGGCAGCAACCATAAGAAGGGCATGTATTTGTGCCATGGTCTTATTGATGCCCCACTGAGAACCTAATGCCCCCCAGGTTTGCACGAACTTGTTTTTTGCTTCTTTGAATTCCATACTTCAAATGTAAGATTTTATTTTTAAACTTTCAAAAATAAATGAAAGTTATTTTTGAAGAAAACCCCGAAGCGGTAAACTCCGGGGTTTGTAAATATATATCTAAAATTATACAAGTCCTGCTCTTTTAAGCAAAGCTTCCGGTTTAGGCTCTTGCCCACGGAAACGTTTGTATAATAGCATAGGGTGTTCTGTACCACCTTTAGAGAGTACATTCTCTTTAAATTTAGTAGCTGTTTCCCTGTCAAAAATGCCTTTCTCCTGAAAGTATTCAAAAGCATCGGCATCTAATACTTCAGCCCATTTGTAGCTGTAATAACCGGATGCATAGCCTCCTTGGAAAATATGCGAAAAAGCAGTGCTCATGGCATTCTCTTTTACGTCGGGGTAAAGCTGGGTAGAGGAGAATTGCTCTGTTTCAAATGCTTTTACATCGGTGATACCGCTTGGGTCGGCGCTATGCCATCCCATGTCAAGCAATCCAAAACTAAGTTGACGCATGGTAGCCATCCCTTCCTGAAAACTTGCACTTTCTTTAATTTTGTTGATATATTCCATAGGGATTACTTCGCCTGTTTGGTAATGATGCGCAAATAATGCAAGTGCTTCCGGTTCGTAGCACCAGTTTTCCATAACCTGGCTTGGCAGCTCTACAAAGTCCCAATATACACTGGTGCCGCTAAGGCTAGGATAAATAGTGTCGGCAAGCATGCCGTGCAACGCGTGTCCAAATTCATGGAACAATGTAGTTACTTCATTAAAGGTAAGCAGCGATGGTTTTGTTTCGGTAGGCTTCGTAAAGTTACAAACGATAGAAACATGCGGCCTCTCGTTAACGCCGTCTTTTACATATTGCGATTTAAATGATGTCATCCAGGCGCCGTTGCGTTTTCCTTTACGAGGAAAGAAATCCGCGTAGAAAATAGAAACAAGGTTGCCTGTTTCGTCTTTTACCTCATAAGTGGTTACATCTTTATGGTATGTATCAATATCTTTAACCTCTTCAAACTTTAGTCCGTATAATTTACCGGCAATAGTAAAGGCACCGTTAAGCACATTTTCCAGTTTAAAGTAAGGTTTTAGTTTTTCATCGTCAAGGTTGAATAATTTCTGCTTTAGCTTTTCAGAATAGTACGCACCATCCCATTTCTCTAAATGGTCTATGCCGTCTAGTTCTTTAGCAAAAGCTGTAAGTTCTGCAAATTCTTTTTCGGCGGCCGGTTTTGCTTTCGCTAACAGGTCTTTAAGGAATGATTTTACTTTCTCCGGACTCTCAGCCATACGTTCTTCCAGAACAAAATTGGCGTGGGATGCATAGCCTAAAAGTACGGCGCGCTCATGGCGAAGCTTGGCGATTTTTAAAACTGTTTCCTGATTGTCGAACTCGTTATTGCTAAAAGCTTTTGCGCCAAATGCAATAGCAAGCTTCTTACGTAATTCGCGGTTATCGGCGTAGGTCATAAACGGAACGTAACTTGGGTAATCTAAGGTGAAAACCCATCCTTCTTTTTCAAGGCTCATTGCAAGTTCACGGGCGGCTTCAATAGTGCCTTCGGGCAAACCTGACAAGTCAGCTTCATTAGTAATGTGCAGCTGATATGCATTTGTTTCAGCCAGTACATTCTCGCCAAATTCAAGGCTAAGTTTAGAAAGCTCTTTATCTATTTCGCGAAGCTTGTTTTTTTTGTCTTCCGGCAGGTTAGCACCGTTACGCGAAAAGCTTTTATATTTCTTGTCAAGAAGTGTCTTTTGCTCTTCGGTAAGGTTTAAGCTGTCTTTTTGGTTGTAAACGGCTTTTACCCTTTCAAATAAATCCGCGTTCAGGCGCACATCATTGCCAAATTCCGACAGCAGGGGAGAAACCTCCATAGCTATCTTTTGTATCTCGTCATTGGTTTCTGCCGAATGCAGGTTAAAAAATATGCTAGATGCACGCTCCAGTATCTCTCCGCCAAAAGACATAGCTTCTATAGTGTTCTCAAAAGTTGGTGCATCGGTATTTGCAGTTATAGCGTCAATCTCTTTGCGGGCTGCTTCAATTCCCTCTTTCATTGCAGGAAGAAAATCTTCTGTTTTTATGCTGTTGAAAGGTGCTGTATCGTGTTTGGTTGTAAATTTCTGTGTAAGTACGTTCATAGTAAATTATGCTAGTATTTGTTTGGGTTGGGTCAACAACTATACCAAAGTTACGCTTTTTAAAAGGAGGCTGACAGTATAGCAGTAATTAAAAAAGGCTGCCAATTGGCAGCCTCACTCTGTATTAATAGTTATGTGACTATTTCAGTTTAAATTTAGTTAGATCCTGGTAGTTGTTCCAAAATCTAAG
Organism: Flavobacterium psychrophilum; assembly: GCA_001708385.1. Taxonomy (NCBI): domain Bacteria; kingdom Pseudomonadati; phylum Bacteroidota; class Flavobacteriia; order Flavobacteriales; family Flavobacteriaceae; genus Flavobacterium; species Flavobacterium psychrophilum. Next base: position 3,055,094 of record CP012388.1, read on the forward strand.
TAATTCGATTGTGTCATCTGTAATTCGGTAAAATAGCGAAACTTGTTTTGTAACCACTATTTTATAAACATCTTTATATCCTGTTTTTACAAAAAATACATTGTTGCCTTTTAAAAGCTGAATGTTGTACTCTACTTCCTTAATAAAAGAAATGACCTCCTTTGGAGACCATTCTTTTTCTAAGTATTCGATATTTTTCCAATAATCAGCTTTCGCTAACGAAGACCAGTATATAATCATTCTTCAAAATATTTTGAATACCTGATTTTTGTTTCTTCCATTACCATTTCATGTGGTATGCCTTGTCCATGTTCCAATTCGGCAATAGCAGCGTCAATATGTTTCTTTTGTGTAGAAGTAAGCGTTGTCTCAGATTTTAGCAAATTCAAAATTTTAGTAATAACAGAAGAATCTTCCAATTCTAATATCATTTTTGCTAATTCTATTTTTGAAGCCTGAATATCCATAACTACTTTGCTTTTACCAAAGTTACAAAACTATTTTATTTTTTAAGGCCTTCAGATGCTTTGATAACAGCTTCTTTAAGTCCTTGCTTGTAAGCAATAATTGTTGCCTGAACGATTTTGTCCTGACTGCCTAATATTTGTGCTGCAAGTATACCTGCATTCTTAGCACCGTTAAGTGCTACAGTAGCAACAGGTACGCCCCCCGGCATTTGAAGTATAGACAATACACTGTCCCATCCGTCAATGGAGTTGCTTGATTTTACAGGCACGCCTATTACAGGAAGCGGACTCATGCTTGCTACCATTCCCGGTAGGTGCGCAGCGCCGCCTGCACCTGCTATAATTACATTAACGCCACGGTTGTGGGCTGTAGTACTGTATTCGTAAAGTTTTTCGGGAGTACGGTGCGCAGAAACAATATCTACTTCTGTTTCAATTCCAAACTCTTTTAATATATCTATGGCATCCTGCATTACCGGCATATCCGATATAGAGCCCATTATAATTCCTACTTTCATTTTTTATTGTTGTTAGTTAATGGTTGTCGGTTGTCGGTATTTTGGAAACTGCGACTTGCGACTGAAACTAAATTATGCGATTACTCTAATAGTATTCTTAACTTCTTCGGCTACTTTGCGTGCTTCGGCAATATCTTCATTTACAATGGTAACGTGTCCCATTTTACGGAAAGGCCTTGTTTGCCTCTTGCCGTATATGTGTGGCGTTACGCCATCTTTACCTAATATTTTTTCGATGTTCTCGTATATAACGTTGCCTGAATATCCTTCCGCACCAACAAGGTTAACCATAATTCCGGCTACTTTACTATCGGTATTGCCTAACGGCAGGTCAAGAATCGCACGAATGTGCTGCTCAAATTGCGACGTATAACTGGCTTCTATAGAATAGTGTCCACTGTTATGTGGCCTTGGAGCTACTTCATTTACCAGTATCTGGTCATCTTCCGTTTGGAACATCTCTACAGCAAGCAGGCCTACATGGTTAAATTGTTCCGATACTTTAAGTGCTATTGCACGGGCATTATTGGCAACTTCATCATCAATACGTGCCGGGCAGATAACATATTCTACCTGGTTGGCTTCCGGGTGAAATTCCATTTCTACGACAGGGTAAGTTTTAATTTCTCCCGATGGGTTTCTCGCTACTATAACTGCCAGTTCATTTTTAAACGGAATCATAGTTTCTGCAATACACTGTACGTTTGGAAGGCCGTTAAAGCTTTCCGCAGAACGGATAACCTTTACACCATTTCCGTCATAACCGCCCTCTGTACTTTTCCATACAAAAGGAAGCGAAATTTCATTATTTTCCACGGCCTGTTTAAGGTCAGCCAGATTTTCAAAACGCTTATAATCGGCAGTTGGAATTTCTTTTTCAGTATAAAAATCCTTCTGTTTTCCTTTGTTCTGAATTTGGCGTAATGTCTTTGGAGACGGATATACTTTAATACCTTCAGCTTCCAGTTTTTCCAGTGCTTCCAGGTTTACAAGTTCAATCTCAAAGGTAAGTACGTCTACCTGTTTGCCAAAGTTATAAACGGTATCAAAATCCATCAGGTCACCCTGAAAGAATTTATTACTGCCTATTTTACATGGAGCTTCATCACTAGGATCAAGCACATAAGTTTGTATGTCAAATTTTCGGGTGTCGGTAAGCATCATTTTGCCCAGCTGTCCGCCGCCTAAAATACCCAACTTAAAATCAGAAGAAAAATAATTCATTATCAGCTTTTGTTTTGCACCGCAAAGATACTTAAAACTACTTTTAGAATTTCATCTTTTGGTAACATTGCTGTACAGCTTTTGTAACGCCTTTTTCTGTAGTACTTTTACAATAGTTTTAGCATTTAGGGCAATGGTTTATATAGAATTATATTTGTATTTTAGAGGTTCACAAAATCTGTACGAGTTATACAGATGTAAAATGTAATCTATGAGACTGACGATAGAAAGAAAACCGGTGAAGGTTTCACCCGACGCATCGCGCGTTATTGCCCGATTTTTTTTTAATGGAGAAGAAAGAGCTGTAGAGCTTATCCGGAAAATACTTGCTTTAGATAAAGATGAGGTATTCGGACTTATTTCTCCGCTATTGCAGGATTTCTCTAAAAGGCACCGTAATATTACCCGTAAGCTTTTACACAATTGCGAACGTGTTAAAAAATATATTCCGATGGCAGGTGGCGATTACGCCAAGCTTGACGAATACTGTAAACTTCTTATAGGCTCTTACTTTACGCATGAATATTCTATTGAATCGGCTGCGTTTTTTAACCCCTCTATAGTTCCCGATCCAGATCAGTCCAATCTTGAGGAGGGCCAGCTTCGCGTTATCATAAGCTTTAGGGCAGTAGGTGAGGGGCACGTGTCTTCGGTAGCTTTCAGGAGGGCACTTATCGACAGGAATAATGATATTGTTGTTATGGCAGCAAGTAATTATATAGACGAAGCGGAAAAAATACATAATGTTGTATACCAAAAAAGGCTTTTCCTTAAAAAGGCTGAAGAAGCAGATATTAACGATGAGTTCCTTACGGCAGTAACAGAGCAATTGGGTGACCGTTTTGATTATGATGAGCTGAAAAAATTGGTTGTTGAAGCAAAAAGCAAAACAACAGATGTTGATACTATACGCCAATATAACCTTGTTCTTGCACTGTCTGACAGTTACAGGAGAATTTCGTTTTCTAAGGACACCGACATTAGCGACAGGGTAATATTCCCAATTTCTGATTTTGAGAGCAAAGGTATTGAAGATGCCCGTTTTGTGAAGTTTACAGATGATCATGGGCGCGCAGTTTACTACGCCACATACACCGCTTATGACGGTGTACACATTATGCCAAAACTTTTAAAAACTACCGACTTTTACGAATTCAAAACGAGTCCGCTAAACGGATCGGGAGCAAAAAATAAAAACCTTGCATTGTTTCCGAGAAAAATAAACGGCAAATATGCAATGCTATCAAGGATAGATGGCTGGAACAACTATCTTATGTATAGCGAGAACATCAACGAGTGGGATGATCCTATAAAAATTCAGGGGCCGGAATATCCGTGGGAGTTTGTGCAGATTGGTAACTGTGGTTCGCCCATAGAAACTAAAGATGGCTGGCTGGTGCTTACGCACGCTGTAGGTTCTATGAGACGTTACAGTATTGCCGCTTCTCTTTTAGATATCGATGATCCGTCTATTGAAATCGGCCGACTTAAAGATCCTTTAATTTTACCAAATCCGGATGAACGTGAAGGTTATGTACCTAACGTTGTATATTCTTGTGGAGGTATAATACATAACGGCGAGCTTATAATTCCTTACGGATTATCCGATCACAGTTCAGGTTTTGCTACAGTAAGTATCGATACGCTTCTAGACAGGCTAAAAAACGGAGGATAATTAATTTATAGTTGCCGGTGGCAGTATTCTCTAATCAGGTATCTTTGTATTCAGAATAACCAATAGCATTTATAAAATTGGAAAATGAATTGCCTGAGCAATCAGAAACCGGGTTTTTTGCGAAAAACCCGGTATTAAAAATAAGAGAATTTCAGTCTTTTTTAAGCATACGTTTTGGGCTAATCTTTGCCCTTAACATGCAAATCACCATAATATATTATTGGGTATACCATATTACCAACGATAAACTTTCGCTTGGGTTTGTTGGCCTTGCCGAAGTAATTCCGGCTATTGGATGTTCGCTTTTTGCGGGACATTATGTAGACCTGAATGAGAAACGTAAAATGGTTCTCTTTTGCATAACTTCTTATATTCTTTTGGCATCCTGTCTGTTTACACTTACCACGCCTTTTTCGCTCAATGAGTTAGGCGTAAATACTACACTTTACCTTATATACTTTTTTGTTTTCTGTGGCGGAATCATCCGTTCGTTCATGGGGCCATCGGTGTTTTCACTATTTGGGCTTATAGTGCCAAGAAAACATTTTCCTAATGCAACGAGCTGGAGCAGTATGGCATGGCAAACAGGATCTATGATCGGTCCGTTAGTGGCAGGACTTGCAATTGCTTTAGATGGTGTTCTTGCAGGAATGTTTAGTGTAGTTGTAATCACACTACTATTGCTTATACCTATACTCTCCATAAAGACCAAACCGATACTTAAAAAAGAAAAAGAACCCATGCTGAAAAGCCTTACCCAGGGTATTAAGTTTGTAGTGAAAACCCCGGCATTATTAGGGGCTCAGCTACTTGATATGTTTTCGGTATTATTTGGTGGTGCTGTGGCATTATTACCGGTGTTTCAAAAAGAAATATTGCATGTAGATGAGGTAGGTTTCGGATTGCTGCGATCAGCGCCCGGAGTAGGTTCGCTTTTAACTTTGGGGATATTAGCGTTTTTACCTCTTAAAACCTATCCCGGCAGGAAACTGTTTATCGCCGTTACCGGATTTGCGTTATGCATTATCGGCTTCGGGCTCTCAACTAATTTCATCTTCTCCTTTTGTTTCCTTCTGTTCTCCGGTATGTTCGATGCTGTGAGTGTAGTAGTAAGAAGTACTATCCTTCAGTTAGTAACGCCCGATCATATGCGGGGACGTGTGGCTTCGGTAAACACCATCTTTGTAAGTTCATCCAACGAGCTGGGTGATTTTGAAAGTGGTGTAATGGCGCATTGGCTGGGAACGGTACGAGCAGTTGTAACTGGAGGTTGCATTACACTTGGTGTTATTGCTATTACATTTTTCAGTGCCCCACAGTTAAGACGATTCGGTTTTGATGATGAAGAGGAGGAAAAGGAATAGTTTGGTTTATTTCCAGCCGTTCCAAAGAGCATGAGCTTAGCTCGGTTTCGAGTGAAGCTAAGGCCTTAAACTTTGTGGCGTAAAGCAAAATGGGAGTTTAAGCGTTAAGAAAGGTTTGCTGTTTGAGCGAAGCGAGTTCAAACCTTTTAGCTGAAACTGCTATTTTGTAGCCTAAGAAGTTTAGCCTTGAATTTTTGATTCTTTTGTTTCAAGACAAAAGAATATTCAGGTTATTCGATTCTCGGATTATCCTCGTTTACAAATTCATTTTCCGATTTTGAGATGACGATAGTTGCAACGCCATTGCCAATAAAATTGGTTAGTGCGCGTGCCTCGCTCATAAATTTATCTACGCCGAGTAAAAAGGCAAGGCCTTCAACGGGTATTTTGTGTATGGCAGTAAGGGTGGAAGCAAGCACTATAAAGCCACTTCCTGTAACACCGGCAGCACCTTTGGAGGTTATCATCAGCAGTCCTATAATAGTAAGTATCTCCTGAAAGCTTAAATGAACGTTGTATAGTTGGGCCAGAAAGATCACCGACATCGACAGGTATATTGATGTGCCATCCAGGTTAAAAGAATAACCGGTAGGAACTACCAATCCTACAACTGATTTGCTGCAACCCATTTTTTCGAGTTTCTCCATTAGGTTAGGCAGGGCAGCTTCAGATGATGAGGTGCCTAAAACAATCAGTAATTCGGCTTTAATGTATTTTATAAAATCAATAATGCTGAGTTTGTAATAACGCATTATAGCACCCAGAATTACAAAAATGAATATAGCCATTGTAATGTAAACCGTAATCATAAGTTTACCTAACGGAATAAGCGTATGCAGGCCAAATTTACCTACTGTATAGGCCATGCCGCCAAAAGCACCAAGAGGAGCTAGATACATTACTATTTTAAGGGCTTTAAAAACATAGTTGGACCAGGTATATAATATGGCAACAGCCTGCTCTCTTTTTTTGCTATAATTTAAAGCGACCCCTACAAGAATAGCCACTAGCAATACCTGGAGCGTAACATTGTCTAAGAAAAATTGTAACCAGCTAAAATTGCTTTCGGCACCGGTATACTGACTCGCGTCCTGAACATCAAGACCTGTTTTGTCAATCTTTCCGGGCTGAATGAGGTACGCCACAGCAACGCCAATAGCAAGGGCAAAAGTAGTAACGATCTCAAAATAGATTAGTGATTTTATTCCGATGCGACCAACCTTTTTAAGGTCGCCCATACCGCTTATGCCCAAAACAATAGTTAGGAATATGATAGGAGCAATAAATATTTTAATGATCTTAATGAAACTATCGCCTATTATTTTCATGTCTACGGCAGTCGCCGGATAAAAATGTCCAAGCAGTACACCGCACACAATGGCTATCAGTACCCAAAAAGTCAGGTTGGTAACTATTCTGTAAAGCAGGCTTTGCCTGTTCTGGGTGTACGGAGTTAACGACTGTTTCATTGGCCTAATATAGTACTTTTTATGAAGTAAAAAGTAGCTAGCCGGCTTTTGAAAACGATATAGGTTGCTGTAAGATAATTAAGAACAAATGCATTTTTATCTTCCTTAAAACATCTTTCGCGGCTGCTGTATAAGCGGCAGTATGTTTCGATGCATCTTCGCTAAGTATTCGGGTTAGTTCAGGATGTATCCAGTCTTGTTTTTTGCCTAGTAGAAAAAGTGTACGCATGGCATAGGCTTTCGTTGCCACTTTTGTTTTAGGATTGATGAGCCAGTCAAAACAGGCTTCGGTAATAAGATCTATATGATCCGTATTTAAAAATGAAGGATTGTTTTGATGCTGCTGCACGGCAAACTGACATATTTTGGATATGGGCCGCATAGCGCTTTCATTTGTCAATTGAGAAAGCGTTGTGCAAAAAGAATCCAAATGATCGCTCAGCCATTCAATCTTTGCTCCAAAAACCAGTTCAGATATCCAGCAGGCTTTATGGTGATTCTTGTCTTTTATATCAAAAGCTATAGCAAGTAGCTCAGGTAGCAATGCAGCATTTTTCAAAACCTCTCCCGACAATACATCCCGTATGGGACGGTGTGCGGTGCTGCTGGCTATTTGTATGTATAATAACGATTCCAAAGATATTTTTAGTTTGTTCGAAAAGTACAAAAAAAGCCGGGACAAATGCCCGGCTAAAAAAAGAACCTTTGATTGACTAACTGTTTATTGCTTTATAAACATTTTCGCAGCCTGAGCTTGCGGTCCGTTTAATTTAACTATATAGGTGCCTGAAGAAAGATCTTCTACATTGATTGATGTTTCTGTCTGGTCGATTGTTCCTGTTAGTAAAATTTTTCCTGTAATGTCTATAATGCTGTAGTTCGTAACCTGTGCGTTTTCAGGAACGATCACATTAAGAACACTATTGGCAGGATTTGGATATAGTTTAGTAGCGTTTGCAAGCTGCGGGTTGTTAACACCTAAGAAACAACCTTCTTTAGCACTAAGTGTTACCGGATTATCTACAGTGCTCAGGATATTATTTGTACAAACCGTCATTGCGGCATCAAGGTGGTAAACCCCAGGCTCGGTAGCCGTATAGCTAACGCTGTTTGCATCTTCAATAGCGATCCCGTCTTTAAACCACTGCATGTTGATAAAGTCTTCTTCATTACCAGGTATTGTAAATGTAACTGAGTCACCCTCACATACAAAATATACAGCACCTTCATTGGTAACGCCTTCGCTTGGCTCAGAATCAAAAGAAATTGCGATATCGTAACTGCCTACAATTAGTTCGTTAGAGGTATATGTTTCACCATCTTTAGTTACCGATACTTTTATCGTGGCATCGCCATATGTTTCCTGATCATAAGCAAACGATGCTACAGTTGCAGCAGTTATAGCCTCGAACCCTGTTTCTTCTGAAAATTTAGCATACCATTGGTAAGTGTCATATCCTACCGCATTGGTTACAAAAGCTAGTCCGATAGTTTCCGGACAAAGCATAGTGTCTCCCTGAATAACAAGTGGCGACGGAGTGTTTGGTCCACAATCGTCACTTGCAACAACATTAACAACAGGCGATTTTGATGTAGCGTTAGGGCATATTTCAACACCTGCTATTGCATAGTAAACGCCGGGTTCTGTAATTGTATAGGTTAAAGAAGTAGCGCCCTCAATAGGCTCATCATTTTTGTACCATTGTGCCGTTACATAAGGTTCCAATACCGTTTGAACTAATTTAGCTCCCGTACACATTACATAGCGCTGTTCTAATGTTTCGTCGTTAAATTCAAAATGAATATTTCCCTGTAGCTCATTCCTCACGAGAAGACTTGACCAGTTATGGCTGTCAATCTGGATAGCGTTAGATTCAAACGTCTGTCCGTTTTTTGTAACCACTACTTTTAATAATGCCTGATCGTAAGTATACCAGTCGTATGTAAATGACGCTTCATTTGCTCCATCTATGGCTGCGTATTCATCATTTAAAAACCAAAACTTCCAGTACCACTGGTATGAGTCGTATTGTGTTTCGTTTGTAATTGTGGCTGTTCCGTTTGTGTACGGACACAACATAACATCGCCTTCGATCGTAGGATTCTGTGCTCCCACTGCCCATGCAAAAGCAAGGAAAAGAAAAGTGAATAAAGTTGTTTTCATGAGTAGATAGTATATAATTTATTTGTAGTACAAATTACATTATAAGAATCCTAATACCTTAGTTACAGATACGGACAAAGTGTGACACTTTATTTTTAAAAGTGTGACACTTTTTGTCTATTTATTTGTTTTTTAGTGCTTTGGTTTATTTGGACTGTATGCAGATCATAAGTTTATCATTAAATTATTTTCGGTAGTTCCTGAAAGAATTTAAAAGTTATAACTAAACGAAACGTTTCCGTAATAATTTATAGGCATTCCGGGATAATAATATCTGGGAGGCGCACCATTAATTCCTGTCGCATTTACGAGTACCATGCCTGCATAATGAGTATTACCAACATTATTTATACCTGCCGATATGTGCGAAGTAAATCCTTTAAATAATTCAAGTCGATATCCGGTTTTCATGTTTAGGAGGCTATAGCTCTTAGCATAAGCCGAATTAGCATCATTAAGCGGAATATTGTCTACATAGTAAAAATCGGAAGACAGGTATAACCCAAAATTGGTTTCAACAGCGAGTCCGGCGTTTACCTTATTAGCCGGTACGCCTGTTAGCCTGTTGCCGGAATAATCCACATCGTTATTGACGAACTTTTTAAACTCATAATCGCCAATAGAAGCTGTTGCGTAGGGCTGAAGCATAAAAGTACGGTTTAGTTGCCAGCGGTAATTGATACTTGCCTCGATACCCTGATGCAATGTTTCACCTGCATTAATGCCCACGTATTGATCATCGCCCACACGTTGCGCTACCAGCAGGTCGTTTATCTGCATACGATATAATGATACCTCTGCATACAAGTTTCTATTAAGGAAATAGAATTTTCCACCAACTTCAAAATTATAGCCATTTTCAGGTTTAATGTTAGGGTTTATAGTGCCGTCTGCAGTAAGGGTTTCTTCTATAGATGGTAACGAGAACCCACGGCTTACTGATGCATAAATAGTTTGCAGTATTGAAGGCTTAAATAATACCGATAACTGTGACGACCAAATACCATTATAACTATATTCTTCAGATGAGGTTGTTTCAGCAGGATAGGTGTTATCCAGTTCAAAATTCGTTTTGTTATAATTTACGCCTGCCTGAACTTCGAATTTTTTAGATAACTGAAACCTTAGTTGTGCAAATGCATTTATAAAGTCGCGTTTCTGCTCGGTTCCTGTAAGCCTTGCGCCTTCAAGGGAGCCGTTTCCGTTGTTGTCTTCGTAAAGGTTTTCATAGGTGCCGCCTTTAAATCCATCCTTAAAATATTCAAGTCCGGTAATAAGTTCGGTTTTAATGTTGCCAAGTTTAAAATCACCAAAAAATTGCGTGCGTGCTCCGTATGCGGTCGTGTTTTGGGTTAAAATGTCAAACGGACGCGGTTCGTAATTCTCTTTGGTATTGATAAAAACAGAGGTCGAATTGCTTAGCCAGTTTGCAACTTTCCAATCGTATGCCAATCCGCCCAGGTAAGAATTGTATCGCTCATATCCTTTGGATGCCGCCCATGTTGGTGCTGCCCCACGCGGATTATTTTCAAACATTTGTTTGCTTATACTGCTTGGAATATAAGCTTTCAGGTAGGTGTAATTTCCAAAGTAGGTAAGTTTGCTGTTCTGGGCTCTGAATAATTCGCCAGCAAGGGTAACGCCTTCGCGGTTGTAGGCACTGTTTTTTCGGTAACCATCAGTTTCTAACTTATGATAGCTAAGGTTAAGGCTTGCGGTTTCGGTATTTAATCCATAGCTAATGGTGTTTTTCATCAACCCGAAAGACCCATGTGTAGTGCTTACGGCTGCGCGGCTTCCTCTAGCTGAAGCTAATTTTGGTTTCAGCAATAGTGCCCCGCCGAGTCCTGCGCCATATAGGCTCGATAATGGCCCTTTTATAATTTCGACCTGGTCTATAATTTCAAGATCGATATCTTCAATAGTCGTTTCACTATCTCCCGATGTAAGAGGAATACTTCCGTAAAAAGCCCTTATTTTATTGGTTCCGTAGGGTGTTCGTGCGCCAATACCACGAATAGATATCCTGTTGGTGTTAATACCGCCCGATTGCATAAAAACACCGGCAACGGTATTTAGTACGGGAGAAATATCAGACAGGTTATTGCGCTGTAAGTCGGCAGTCGAGAGTATGCTAATTGATGCAGGGGCATTTAGCAGGCTGTCATTAATATGGTAATTACTTATGACAATTTCATTTAATGTGTTTTCAATTTTTATCCCCGTTACTTTATCCACTATTAGATTGTATCTGTTTCTAGCTTCCTTCTGTGACTTCACTAAGCTGTCATTATATGCTTTTAATGTTTTTAGGGCGATAATTTTTGTACGGGGAATAGTATCCTGCGCAAAAGTATTCGCAGTTAATAAAATGGGAAGTAACCCTAAAAGTATTTTTTTTATCATTGAAGATGATTTGCAGTAAAAGTAAAAAACCTGCAGCCCGAAAGCTGCAGGAATTTAAAGTGAATTAATAATTGTAATGTGTTTCATATTATTTGCTGGCAGCCACTCTCCATAACGTGTTGCCGCTGTCGTCATTTACAAGTAGAGATCCGTCGTTCATAACTGTAACGTCTACAGGGCGACCGTAAGCCTGTGCTTTTTTCTCATCGGCAATAAATCCGGTTAAAAAATCCTGCGGTTTACCCGATGGTTTGCCATCTTTAAACGGAACGAACAATACCTTATATCCGCTTAATACCGATCTGTTCCACGAACCGTGCTGACCAACAAAAGCACCGTTTCTGTATTGTGCAGGAAATGCATCCTTGTTGTAAAACGTTAATCCTAACGATGCGGTGTGATTACCCACTGGTACATCCGGAACTATAGCTTTGGCGACAAGATCTTTGCCCTGTCCTTTCATGCGTGGGTCTTCAATTTGTCCGTAGTAAGAATACGGCCATCCGTAGAAACCACCTTCTTTAACGCTTGTAATATAATCGGGAACAAGTTCATCGCCCAGTTCATCACGCTCGTTAACGGCTGTCCATAATTCTTTATTGGCAGGATTCCAGTCCATTCCCACAGGATTACGAAGTCCGCTTGCATAAATGCGCTCACCTGTACCGTCAGGGTTGACTTCTAGAATATTCGCACGGCGAAATTCTGTTTCAATACCATGCTCGGCAACATTACTCGCAGAGCCTACCGAGATAAATATTTTAGATCCATCGGCATTTGCCAAAAGATTACGCGTCCAGTGATTGTTATAGCCACCTGCAGGCAGCTCAACTATTTTTTTAGCTTTATCGGTTGCCAGTTTTGTGTCACCCTGTTTATACGGATAGCGGTAAAGCCCATCGGTATTAGCAACATAAAAATAATCCTTAAGTACCAGCATACCGTAAGGCTGGTTAAGCTTTTCTGCAAAAACAGCACGGGTTTCAAAAGTGCCGTCTTTGTTGGTATCCCTAAACATGGTAATGCGGTCTGCACTACCCGATGTCCCCGACTCGGCTACAAAAATATCGCCGTTAGGTGCTATATATGTGTTACGTGGGTTTTTTAGGTCGCCTGCAAATTTGGTAACAGTAAATCCTGCCGGAGCTTTTGGGGTTTGCCCTTCCGGCCAGTCTTTCATGCCGCTACGTTTTGTTACCGATTCTGTCGTGAAAGGAGCAGGCAGTGTAAGATCGCCAATAGCTGTTTTTACAGTAGTGCTGCCTTCTGCTTTTGCTTCTTGTTTTTCTTCTTTAGAGGGTTCTTTTTTGCATGAGCCAAGTGCCAAAAGGCCGAGTAGTGAAAGTGAAAATATAGATGTTTTCATGGTAGTGAGTAAGTATTAAAATTCTTATGTATCCGAAATTACTTATTTAAATTTCCAATGCCTTGAGTATTAAATCTATTTTAACATTGATAAATTTATTGGAAAATGAGGTGGCTTATGTAAGGAGCTTATTGGTAATTAGTATATTTGCAAATTATTCTGTAATCTAATTCGATATATTAAACTGTGATACAGCTTCACGACAAACATTTTGTGCCCTTTATAACCGCGGAAGATATTGATGCTGTTATAACTAAAATGGCACGCCAGGCAGAAGAAGATTTTAAAGGCGATATCCCTGTGTTTATAGGGGTACTTAACGGATCGTTCATGGTAGTGTCTGATTTTGTAAAGAAATATACACAGCCTTGCGAGGTAAGTTTTGTAAAGCTTTCTTCGTATGAGGGTACGTCAACCACAAACGAGGTAAAGCAGCTTATAGGGCTTAACCAGAGCCTTGAAGGCCGAAGTGTGGTAGTTATAGAAGATATAGTAGACACGGGTAATACCGTCGCAGAACTTAAAAAGATTTTTGAAGGGCATAACCTTAAGCAGCTTAAGATAGCAACATTGTTTTTTAAGCCTGAAGCTTACAAACAGGATATTGCTCTGGATTATATAGGTTTTGAAATTCCCGATAAATTTATAGTGGGCTATGGCCTTGACTATGACGGATTGGGGAGGAATTTACCGGAAGTTTATCAAGTACAACAATAATACAACCTAAATATAAAATGATCAATATTGTCCTATTCGGAAAGCCGGGTGCAGGAAAAGGCACACAGGCAGAGTTCTTAAAAACAAAATACAGCCTTACGCATATTTCTACCGGCGATATATTTCGCTACAACATTAAAAACGAAACGCCTCTTGGACTTGAAGCAAAATCTTTTATAAACAAAGGTGAGCTTGTACCTGATGCACTTACTATAAAAATGCTACAGGATGAAATTGAAAAGAATCCTGACACTAAAGGTTTCCTTTTTGACGGTTTTCCGCGTACTACAGAACAGGCAGATGCTCTTGATGAGTTTCTGAAATCTAAAGGCTGGGAAGTAACGGCTACTATTGCACTTGAAGCAGACGATGAAATATTGGTAGCACGCCTTCTTGAAAGAGGTAAAACAAGCGGAAGGGCAGACGACCAGGATGAAGCACTTATCCGTAACCGTTACCAGGAGTATAATGAAAAAACAGCTCCGCTTATTGAATATTACAAAGCTCAGGATAAATTCCACGCTGTTGATGGTATTGGTGAAATATCAGAAATTACAAGTCGATTAAGTTCAGTAATCGATACGCTCTAACTTAAAAATCCACAATTGGAAATAGCCATAATATTTTTCCTTATTATCCTTAACGGTGTCTTCTCCATGTCTGAGATCGCATTAATTTCGGCAAGGAAAAACCGCCTTGAATCTGCAGCAAAAAAAGGAAACGCTAGCGCACAGGCTGCGCTGGACCTGGCAAATTCGCCAAACAAATTCCTTTCTACAGTACAGATAGGCATAACTTTAATAGGTATCTTAACAGGTATTTATTCGGGTGATAAAGTTACCGACGATGTTAAAATATTTGTAGAAGGTTTTCAGGTTTTAAAACCCTATGCTTCAAATATATCAGTAGGTATAGTAGTAGTAATACTAACGTTTTTCTCTTTGGTTCTTGGAGAGCTGCTGCCTAAAAGGCTTGGGCTTAACTATCCTGAAACCATTGCAAAAACAGTAGCACTGCCAATGAAGTACATTTCAATAATAACTGCCCCTTTTATTTGGCTGCTAACATCGTCTACCGATTTTCTGTTGAAAATTTTAAGGATACGCCCTACGGCAGATGGTAAAGTAACTGAAGAAGAGATCAAAGCTATTATTAAAGAAGGTACTGAAGGAGGAGAAGTTCAGGAAATTGAGCACGACATTATGGAGCGTGTATTTCATATTGGTGACCGTAAGGTAAACTCACTGATGACGCACAGAAAGTCGGTAGCTTATCTTTCTACAGATGCCAATAATGGAAAGATACGCGAAACCATGCTTGAAGAGCTGCATTCTATATATCCGGTAAGTGAAGGTTCAAGCCTTGACGACGTTATAGGTGTAGTGCTTCTAAAAGATATTTTTGCTAATTACGACAGGACCGATTTTAGCCTGAAAGAAATAGTAAAAGAACCAGTGTACCTTATCGAGCATACATCTGCTTATAAGGCACTTGAAATTTTTAAGAATACAAAAGTGCATTACGCTTTTGTTACAGATGAATATGGTGTGTTTCAGGGTATAATTACCCTTAACGATATTCTTGAAGCGCTTGTTGGCGATGCATCCGATTTTTATGAAGACGAGTTCAGGCTTGTCGCTAACGAAGACGGGACATGGCTGGTAGACGGACACTATCCGCTGCATGACTTCCTAACGTATTTTGATCTTGACGATCTTACTAACGAATATGAAGTAACAACGGTAAGCGGACTTGTAATGACAGAGCTTTCGTATATACCTAAACAGGGCGAAAAACTGGCATGGAACCTTTATGAACTTGAAGTCGTTAAAATGGATGGCGTTAAGATTGATAAAGTGATGGTCAGATCAATAAAAGAATAAGAACGATAGTTCAGGAATTAGATATAGACAGTAAAGGTTATGGTAAGTGGTTAGGTGCTGCTAAGCAACCTGAAGCTTTAAACCTTAAACAAAGAAACAATGACAGAAGGGAATTTTGTAGATTACGTAAAGATATATGTGTCTTCCGGAAAGGGAGGTAAGGGATCTACACACTTGCACAGGGAAAAATTTATTGAAAAAGGAGGTCCCGATGGTGGTGACGGAGGCCGTGGTGGTCACGTATACCTTGTTGGGAACAAAAGTTTGTGGACATTATTCCACCTGAAATTTGCAAGACATATTAAAGGGACTCACGGAGGTGACGGAGGAAGCGCACGTAGTACAGGAGCAGATGGTGAAGATAAATTTATCGAAGTACCACTGGGAACTGTTGTTCGCGATAAAGAAACGAATGAGATTCTTTTTGAAATAACAGAAGACGGAGAAAAAAAGATCATCGCCAGAGGTGGTAAAGGCGGACTTGGTAACTGGCATTTTAGAAGTTCTACAAACCAGACACCAAGGTATTCTCAGCCGGGTATGCCTGCTGAAGAAAAAGATATATTGTTAGAACTTAAGGTTCTTGCAGATGTTGGTCTCGTTGGTTTTCCTAATGCAGGTAAATCTACATTGCTTTCAGTTCTTACTTCGGCTAAACCAAAAATTGCAGATTATCCATTTACTACCCTTAAGCCAAACTTAGGAATCGTAGCCTACAGGGATTTTCAATCGTTTGTAATTGCAGATATTCCTGGAATTATTGAAGGTGCAGCAGAAGGTAAAGGTCTTGGCCATTACTTCTTAAGGCACATCGAACGTAATTCAACATTGTTGTTTTTAGTTCCTGCCGATGCAGATGATATTAAAAACCAGTACGATATTCTGTTGGATGAGTTGAGAAGGTATAATCCTGAAATGCTTGACAAAGACAGGCTTGTGGTTATATCTAAATGCGATATGCTTGACGATGAGCTTAAAGCTGAAATGAAGGTACACCTCGATAAAGAATTTAACGGTATTCCATATATGTTTATTTCGTCTGTTGCCCAACAGGGACTTACAGAACTTAAAGATAAACTTTGGCAGATGCTAAACACTGAAGTGGTGTAATTTATAGTAAGAAAAAAATATAAGCTCCTAAAAAACGTATAGTGATAAGCGTTTTTTAGGAGCTTTTTTATTAGATATAGTATTGGTTTCTTAATATAAGTGCATTAACAGCCAGTAATTTAAGAGTTAAACGTTTGTTTAATTTTATTTGATTCTTTAACATTTTTTTAATAAAAAGATATATCTTTGCTCCCGGAAACATTCAGTTAACCAAAACCTAACTTTTTGATTACAGGAGTTTATGAAATTCAACTATAAAAACAGTCTGACTGTTTTGCTGCTAAGGCTTTTTGTCGTGTATGTTGTCTTTATGCTATGCCGATTTGCCTTTTACTACTTCAACAATAATCTTATCGATCCGGTACAGGGAAAAAATCTTTGGAGTCTGCTTCGCGGAAGCCTTATGTTCGATACCGTTTCTATAATTTACATCAACATGCTTTTTATATTTCTTTCGTTGGTGCCATTCCGCTTCAGGGAAAAGAAGATATACCAAAAAATCATGTTTTGGGTATTTATGGTAACTAACGGTATTGGCCTGCTTATAAATGTAGCCGATATTTTTTATTACCCTTTTAAACAGGCAAGAATAGTAATAGGCGATTTTTTCCTTTTAGGAGAAGATGCGTTTGTGCCTTTACTGGCCGATTTCGTGGTAGACTACTGGTACGGCTTTATTTTCTATTTCCTTTTGCTTGTTATACTGTATCAGGGATATAAATGTGCTTGCGAAAACAAACTTGAAGACCCTAAAAGCAATAAGCGTTATTACACAGTAAACAGTGCTTATCTGGCTGTAATGGCTGTGGTAGTTATCTTTTTTGTAAGGGGCGCTACATTCTCGGCGGCATCATTCCCAATAGGCATGAACGATGCTTTTTTGTACACCGATAACCCAACGCATACATCTTTTATATTAAGCAATCCGTTTTGTATTTTAAGGACAATGAGCAAATCTAAAGATGTGCCGTCCCTAAAGTATTTCGACGACGAAATTGCCCAGAATATTTTTCCGACTACACACAATCCTGCTGTTGTAGCAGAAGATTTTGATATCGACAGGAAAACAAATGTATTTGTAATTATATTAGAGAGTTTTGGTAAAGCGCATATAAAAAGCCTGTCTGACCAGTTTAAGCCGGAACAGGAAAGTAATACACCATTTCTGGATTCGTTATTTCAGCAGGGTTACCTGTTTACCAACGGGCATCAGAACGGTTACCGCTCGGTAGATGCTTTGCCTGCAATATGGGCATCTATTCCATCGTTTAATGAACATTTTCTTGCTTTGCCTAACTCGGTTGCACCGTATTATGCACTGCCTGCATGCATGAATGAAATGGGCTATGAAACCGCATTCTTTCACGGAGCGGTTAGGGAGTCAATGGGGTTTGTTTCGTTCGGAAAAAATACCGGAATAAAGAATTTTTACTCCCGTAACGAATACGAAGAAGAAAATGGAAGCGCCGACTTTGATGGCAAATGGGGTATATGGGATCATAAATTTATGCCGTATGTTCATAAAAAGATAAACAATCTGGCAAGCGATAAGAACAAGCCTTTCTTTGCGACATTCTTTACATTATCATCGCACCATCCGTATAAAGTGCCACCGGGACTGCCAAAACAATTTAGTGAAGGTACGCTGCCTATACACCGTGCAATAAAATATTCGGATTACGCTCTTGGAGAATTCTTTAAAAGCATTGAAAAAGAGTCATGGTATAAGAACACGCTTTTTGTAATTACTGCCGACCATTCATCGGGTGCAGATAGCGAGAAATTCAATAAAGCACCACACGATTACACTATTCCTATATTCTTCTTTAAGCCCGGTAGCAAGATGAAGGCGAAAGATGACAGGATAATGCAGCATATAGATATTATGCCAACTGTCTTAGGGATGCTTAATTATGATAAGCCGTACTTTGCTTTTGGTAAAGATCATTTTGATAATAACCAGTCTAAAGGACACTTTGCAATAAACTTTTCTAATGGTGCTTTTAATTGTACTACAGACGAATATTATTATCTGTTCAATGAAAAAGATGTTATAGCTAAGATCGATTACAGGAAAGATCCGTTAGGAAAAATGAATCTTATAAAACAGAAAACAAAACAGGACGAAATGGCAATACGGGAGTTTAAAGCTTTCGTTCAGGAATATTACAGTCATCTTCATAAACGTGATTACCTTCCGTTACCGGACAGTAAAAAAAGACTGGCCTTGCTGGATATAAGGAAATAGAAAATGCCCCGAATAGGGGCATTTTTTAGTTTGTGTCTATGTATAACGATTTTCGCATTGAAATCAATATTGCCTCAGCCTTTTCGTTATCAGGTGCTGGAGGAAGTATGGTGTCAAAGTACAGTCTGTCAATAGATGCCAGAAGATTATCAGCCATGTTTAGCAAATAGTCGTATTCCATATTGCCCGATTTGATGCCGAGTAGTTCTTCCCGGTTGGTAACACGTATGCTTAGCTTACCGTCGCGGAGTATTTGTTCGGCAGATTGAAGCAGGCGGATGGTATGCATCATGTTTTTAGAATCATAATTTTTGCCATGCTGTTTGTTTGTGTTGTAACGTTCTTCGTTCCGTTTTTCAATCCAGCTCCAGTACTCCATATATTCTTTGCAGTAGCTTGAGTAAGCCTCCTGGTTAAAGTACATATAAGCTAAAGGCTGCTCGGTTTTAGGAACTGATGAAACCGAAACCTGGTTAGCTGTATCTTTGGAGGTTATGCCTTTATATCCAAGTACATTTTCTCTATCGTAGAATAGAGCATACATACCTTTCGAGTGAGGAATATTTATCAGTCCGCACTGCTCCTGTGTTCTATTGTAGGTTTCCAGCCATGTGGCGAGGAGAATACTATCGTATCCATTTAAGATGTAACAGAAGTCTAAAAGATTTTTCTTTCCCTTTGGTAAAGGGTTAACGATTTTCTTTTTTAATCCTCTTGCTTTTTTTATCTGTGTCATTGCGTAACCGGCAAAACTGTCTTTACAGAGTTTAGAAAGAAAATTTCCAATCTTTAATTCATCCATCAGCGGGTGTTTGTAAAGAATACAGTCTTCAGGTGTGGCAAGTATTTCAAGAATATTTGGATTGTTCTTAGTTAGCAACTCAATAAACCTTCCTATTTCGTAATAAACAATATCATTGGTGTCATTACTTATTTGTGGAATATAATCGAAGCCGAAAAATTTATCTTTTGGCATAAAGAACACACCTTTAATATCGGTGTCGGATGTTGGTGTGTCCAGTCCGAAGGACCTGCTTCCGGATATTGTTTCGAACAGGATAAGGTCGTTATTTTTTAGATATTCTATAGTCATTTACTTATCGTTTGATCTCAGCTCTGAAGAAATCATCCAGGGTTTTGTTTATCTTTTTGCCTGAAGGCAGACCGGATGCTTTTTCCTGATTGTAAAGAATTGTGTCCTGTAAAAATTTCGTAATTACTTCTTCTTTAGGATGCAGGTATTTTTCGTCTTTTCCGGATTTTATCTCCTGAAGTTCGAGTATTTTATCCTGTACATTTGTTGGTACTATGGGTAACAGTTCGGCGAAGGCAACAGGCGGAAATGAATTGTTTTCTATAATCCATTTTCCTGCGAGTGCTGTGCGTAATGCGTAAAAATAGCTTTTAAGCTTTATTTGATCTGCTTCACATACTTCCATGAAATTTTTAGTAGTTCCAAGGTAATGATGTAGTGTCGCTATTGGCGAGAAACAGTCGTCAGCAAAAGATTGCATCTGTTTTAAAAAAGAATCATTTGTATAATAGCACACCGGTGAATATAACCATTCTATAAGCGGAGCATTAGATTTTGCAAGTAGCTTTAAAGCTTTAGCTAAATCCCAACCCGATCCGTCGAGATCTTCGTCTGTCATAAATTCTATAACGTCCGGTTTTTCCCAAAGCGATAGGTACCATTCCGGATTGTTTTTGTAAATAAACCTAATGTCGTAATCGCTATCGGGAGAAGCAAATCCCCATGCGCGGCTTCCTGATTCTACTGCATGAAGAACGACTATATTTTTTTCTGTTTCTACAGATTTTAGTTTATCAAATATAAGTTGTTGCATTTGTACTTAAAATTTCCCGAATTTACACTTTTTTTAGTTATTCCCGTTCCGGAAAAAATGCGACATTCTAGTTTTAGCCACGGTATAATTTTATCAAATTCTTAAAATAAACTATATTCGCAGCACTTAATTTAAAATAGTTAGTGGTTCACTGTAACAAAAATGTATTTATAGTGACTATTAGCTAACAACTATTAACTTTTATCCATAACAAATGAAAAAATTAATTTTATTCCTTACCATGTCGCTTATGGTTCTTCCTGTAAGGGCAGACGAAGGAATGTGGTTCCTGATGTTCATTGAGCGCCTTAACCATAGGGATATGCAAAAAATGGGCTTACAGCTTACATCTGAAGAGATTTACAGCATTAACAACCACAGCTTAAAAGATGCTATCGTTCAGTTTAACGGTGGATGTACTGCAGAGATCATCTCTAAAGACGGTCTGGTGTTAACTAACCACCACTGTGGTTACGATGCAATCGCTGAACTTTCTACGCCGGAAGCTAACTGGCTTAAAAATGGTTTTTGGGCTGCCAACCGTCAGGGTGAGCTAAAACCTAAAAGTCTGTCTGTGCGTTTCTTCGTAAGAATGGACGACGTGTCTAAGAGGATACTTGGGAAGGTAACTCCTAATATGACAGAAGCAGAAAGAGAAAAAGCAATACAACAGGAAAGTGCTGCTATTGAAAAAGAAAATAATGAAGGCGGGAAATATACAGTATCTGTACGTCCGTTCTTCCAGGGTAACGAATATTACTATTTCGTTTATCAGGATTATACAGACGTTCGTTTAGTAGGTACGCCTCCTGAAAGCATCGGTAAATTTGGTGGAGATACAGACAACTGGGAATGGCCGCGCCACACAGGAGATTTCTCAATGTTCCGTGTATACGGCGACGCTAACGGAAACCCTGCGGAATATTCTACAAACAACGTTCCTTTAAAACCTAAGCATTACCTTCCGGTAAGTCTTAAAGGTGTTCAGGAGAACGATTTTGCTATGATCTTAGGATACCCTGGACGTACTAACCGCTGGATGCCGGCAGGTGGTATAGAACAAAATGTTAAGTATGCTTACCCTGCATGGGTTGAGGCTTCTAAACTGGGTATGGATAAAATGAAAGTGCATATGGATAAAGATGCTAAAGTGCGTCTTAACTATGCTTCTCAATATGCTCAGGTTGCCAACTACTGGAAAAACCGTCAGGGTATGATTGATGCACTTACAAAGCACAAAACTGCGGCTACTAAAGCTAAAGCAGAAGCTGACTTCAACAAATGGGCTAATAAGTCTGAAAACAAGGCCAAATACGGAGATGTTATTGCTACAATAAATAACTTCTACGCTAAAACAAACGAAAAAGCACGTCATGACAACTACCTTACAGGTTTGCTTAGAACAAGTGCTTTCGCTGCAAACCCTTACAGCATAGGCCGTGGCCTTGAGCAATATACAAGTGCTAATGCCGAAGGCAGAAAAGCAATGGATGCCGATCTTAAAGCGTATATTGATGAAGTATATGGTACACTTTACATACCATTAGAAAAAGACGTTCTTGCTGCACAGCTTAAATTGTATTCTACAAAATCTACGGGTTATGAAGTAGCTCCGCTTGTAGCGAAAATTGGTAAAGAAAATAATAACGATTTTACAGCTTACGTTAACAACGCATTTGACAAGAGTATCTTCGCGTCTAAAGAAAAACTTGATGCATATATGGCTAACCCTAATGCAGAAGTACTTAAAAATGATCCTCTTTATCTTCTTTCTTCTGACCTGCTTACTAAATACAGAGCTAAAACTGAAGAGCAGCAGAAACTGGATGCCGATTATTCTAAATCATTCCGTCTGCTTGTAGAAGGTATGAGACAGGCTAATCCGTCGGTTAAATACTACCCGGATGCTAACAGTACGCTACGTTTAACGTATGGTAAAGTAAGATCGCTTCCTTCTGATAAGAGAAACGATGCTAAGAAAAACTACTACACTACTATGCAGGGTGAGGTAGCTAAGTACAAACCAAACGACGAAGAGTTTGATCTTCCGAAAAGATTACTTGAGCTTTACGAGAAAAAAGACTTCGGTCAGTATGCTGATAAAGCAGGGTATATGCCGGTAAACTTCCTTACTGATAATGATATTACAGGTGGTAACTCTGGTTCTCCGGTAATAAATGGTAAAGGCGAGCTTATAGGTCTTGCTTTTGATGGTAACATCGAAGCTATGGCTGGTGACGTTATTTTTGATAAAGACCTGCAAAGAACTATTAACGTTGATATTCGTTACGTTCTTTGGGTTATAGACAAGTATGCAGGTGCAAAACACATTGTAGACGAAATGACTATCGTGAAATAAATTCAGCATTCGCCGATAATATATAAAATCCGTTCCTGATGAGGGAACGGATTTTTTTGTTTCGGCACTTTTAATTCTTCTATTTTAGTTACATTTGAGGTCTTAAGATATATCAATAAATGCGCACACACTTTATAGCAATAGGCGGTGCTGCCATGCACAATCTGGCATTGGCACTTCACTCAAAAGGATATCATGTAACAGGCAGCGACGACGCCATTTTTGAACCGTCGCGCTCACGACTAGAAAAAAAAGGACTACTTCCTGAAGAATTAGGATGGTTCCCCGAAAAGATAACATCTGATATTGAAGCTATAATATTAGGGATGCACGCTAAGGCAGACAACCCTGAATTACTAAAGGCGCAGGAACTCGGACTTACAATTTATTCATACCCTGAATTTTTATACGAGCAGTCTAAAAACAAGACCCGCGTTGTAATTGGCGGATCGCATGGTAAGACAACCATTACCAGTATGATTCTTCATGTTATGCATTATAATAACATTGAGGTCGACTACATGGTGGGGGCTCAGTTGGAAGGTTTCGATACTATGGTTCACCTTACCGAAGAGAATGATTTTATTGTATTGGAGGGTGATGAGTATCTGTCCTCTCCAATGGATCGCAGGCCCAAGTTTCACCTGTACCAACCAAATATTGCATTGATAAGCGGTATTGCGTGGGATCATATCAATGTGTTTCCGACGTATGAAAACTATGTAGAGCAGTTTGAAATTTTTATTGAGAAAATTACAAATGGCGGCATTTTAGTATATAACGAAAATGACCCTGAAGTAAAACGTGTTGCCGAAGCGGCTACAAACCCTATACGTAAATTACCCTACCGGACTCCGGAATATACCGTTCAAAACGGGACAACATATCTAGAAACCCCTGAAGGGTCTATGCCTATTGAAGTTTTTGGCGCACATAACCTTAACAACCTTGCTGGGGCTAAATGGATATGCCAGAATATGGGTGTAGATGAGGCTGATTTTTATGAAGCTATTGCCAGTTTTAAAGGAGCAAGTAAACGCCTTGAAAAGATTGCAGAGAACGGCAAAAATGTAGCTTATAAAGATTTTGCACATTCGCCAAGCAAAGTAGCTGCAACAACAAAAGCTGTAAAAGAGCAATACCCTGACAAAACCC
This sequence comes from Flavobacterium psychrophilum, assembly GCA_001708385.1. Taxonomy (NCBI): domain Bacteria; kingdom Pseudomonadati; phylum Bacteroidota; class Flavobacteriia; order Flavobacteriales; family Flavobacteriaceae; genus Flavobacterium; species Flavobacterium psychrophilum. The sequence continues at coordinate 3,079,066 of CP012388.1, forward strand.
TTATAGCATGCCTTGAATTGCATACCTACAGCAGCCTTAACGCCGAGTTCCTTAAAGAATATGAAGGTGCTTTGGATAATGCTGATGTAGCTGTGGTGTTTTATTCACCTGATGCGGTTAAGATAAAACAGCTTGAAGAGGTAACCTACGATCAGATTGCGAAGGCATTTAATCGCAAAGACCTGATAATATATACAAACCCTACTGAATTTAAAGAATACCTGTATAATCTTAAGCATGACGATAACGGCATAGCGTTATTGTTAATGAGTTCGGGTAATTATGGCGGGCTCAATTTTGATGAAGTAAAGAATCTTTTATAGTAAAAGGCGCCATTGGTGCCTTTTATTTTTTATACCTGTAATGACCAGTGATTTTAGATTCAAAGAGAAAATCATCCATTTTTTGTCCGTAGCCAATGTTGTGAACAATCATATACCGGCCGGAAGATGCTTTCTTATCAACGACAAATCCTATATGCGGGTGATTGCCGGGCAGCATCCAGGTTACAATATCTCCGGGTTTGTAATCGGCTGCGTTGTTGGTAATTGATTTTACCTCTCCGAAACGGCGAAAGAAAACCTGTAAATTGGGCACACGCCTGTGATCGATATTTGTGTCGGGTTTTTTAAGGCCCCATGTTTTTGGATATAATGAAAAGTTTTTACGCATATCTTCGTGTACTTCTTTCTGAAGGTCAATCCCCAATTTTCGATAGGCCCTTATTATAACATCGGTACAGACTCCTTTATCTTTTGGCACATCGCCGTTAGGGTACGGAATTGTAAAATAATCACCGGTATATTTTACCTTATCCTTAGTGAGAGCAATTGCTGCATCAGATAATTTACCATAAAAATCTTTGTTTACTATAGACTCAGTAATCGGAGTAGTATCATTCGAATTGATGTTAGTGCATCCAAATAAAAATAGAAGTAGTAAATGTTTCATGGTGAGTTGGTTTGTAATTAAAACGAAAGAAATATCGTTCATATTGTATCTTCAAATAGTCCTTTTTGTATTTTAGTGGTATTATCACCTCACTTATGGAAGAAACCAACACGACATTCTCAATAAAATATTGGGCAGAAGACGATCAGCCACGCGAAAAGCTAATGCTAAAAGGCAAAGCAGCCCTTAGTGATGCCGAACTAATTGCCATACTGATAGGTTCCGGCAGCCGCAACGAAAGTGCTGTAGAATTAAGCAAGCGTATATTGGCAAGTGTAGATAATAATCTTAATGCTTTGGGTAAGCAAAGCCTTCAGCAATTAATGAGTTTTAAAGGAATAGGAGAAGCTAAAGCTATAACTATTGCTGCAGCTATGGAACTTGGTAGAAGGAGGCGTGACGAAGCGGGTGTTGATTTAAAGCGTATCACATCAAGCCGTGCAGTATTTGAGATTATGCAGCCCATTATTGGTGAACTGCCGCATGAGGAATTTTGGATATTGTACCTTAATAATTCCAACAAAGTAACTTATAAAGCTCAGTTAAGTAAAGGTGGAATTACAGGTACAGTGGTAGACGTTCGGTTGGTCTTTAAAACGGCATTAGAACAGAATGCTGTTGGAATAATTCTGGTTCACAACCATCCTTCAGGGGTTTTGCAGGCCAGCGAAGCCGATAAGCAAATTACGAAGCAGCTAAAAATGGCCGGGCAGTCACTGAGTATTAATGTGCTCGACCATGTAATTGTTACAGAGGCAGGTTACCTGAGTTTTGCCGATGAGGGAATGCTTTAGTTAAAAAGCTTCCTGTATTCCAACGGCGAAATATTGGTTTTAGTTTTAAAAAGTTTGCTAAACGATTGCGGGTATTCAAACCCTAGTTGATACGCAATTTCGCTTACCGAAAGTGGTGTAGAGGTTAATATCTCTTTTGCCTTTTCAATTAGTTTGTTGTGGATATGCTGCTGTGCGTTCTGACCTGTAACTGCCCTAAGCATATCACTAAGATAGCCGGGTGAAACATTTAAATGGTCTGCAATATCTTTAACCCTTGGCAGGCAGGTGTTGTCACTATTATAATGGTCGTTAAGCAGGTTGTCAATTTTAGCAACGAGATCATTATTCAGATTTTTACGTGTGATAAACTGCCTGTTATAAAAACGGTTCGAGTAGGTAAGGAGCAATTCTATGTGAGAAATAATAACATCCTGACTAAGGTTGTCTATAGCACTTGTATATTCCTGTTCAATATTACGCATTATGCCTTCAACCAACTTTTCTTCTTTTTGCGAAAGATAAAGCCCTTCATTTACCGCGTAAGAAAAGAATTCATAGTTCTTGATGTTTTTAGCTAACGGATATCCGCGTAAAAAATCGGGGTGAATTAAAAGCATGCATCCCGCAAGCGGACTTTCTCCAGGTTCATTTTCATAGCATATCTGCCCCTGTGCGATAAATGACATCACACCTTCATCAAAATCGTAGCTGTTTTGACCGTAGCGGATCTTTCCCTTGTAATCTTTTTTAATGGCGATCATGTAGAGGTTAAGAATCAAACCGTCCGGTATTTCTTCCTGAATATTTTTTATGTCGCTAAAGTGAATGGTGCTCACCAAGGGGTGCTCCGGCCCGGCAAGTCCCAGCATACGGTGCATTTCAGAAATGGTGTTCAGTACCAGCGGTCCATTTTTAACCTTTTTCATAGTTATTGCATTTAATAGAAAAGCTACCGTAAAGATAGCTTTTCTGTGATTGAATATATTAAAGCGTAGCCATATCTATAACAAAGCGGTAACGTACATCGCCTTTCAGCATCCTGTCGTAAGCGGTGTGTATATCTTTAATGTCGATTAGTTCTATATCAGACACAATGTTATGCTCTGCGCAAAAGTCCAGCATTTCCTGAGTTTCAGGTACGCCGCCGGCACCGCTACCTGTAACGGTTTTGTTACCCGATGCTAACGAAAAAGAAGGGACGCTAAAAGGCTCAAGAGGCATGCCAACATTAATGTAGGTGCCGTTTGTTTTTAGCATTGGCAGGTACAGGTTAATATCATGGTCGGCTGCAACGGTATCCAGTATAAAATCAAAACCACTTTTCACTGCGGCTACTTCATCATCATTTTTAGTTACTACAAAATGATGTGCCCCAAGTTTTTTAGCGTCTTCCCTTTTCGATTCGGATGTACTTAATACTGTAACTTCTGCGCCAAACGCTACTCCGAATTTTACGCCCATGTGACCTAATCCGCCAAGACCTACAACGGCTAGTTTATGGCCTTTGCGAACACCCCATCGTCGCAGGGGAGAATAAGTAGTAATTCCGGCACAAAGTAGTGGTGCCACTGCTGCAAGATCCAGCTTTTCTGAAATATGATGTACGTACCTTTCGTGAACAATATTATTGTTGCTGTAACCACCATAAACAGGCTGACCGGATTTATCCAAATTGTTATAGGTCTGTACTCCGTCGGCGCAAAATTGTTCCTGTCCGTCGTTACATTCGGTACAGTGGCGGCAACTGTCTACCATTACGCCGACACCGGCAAGGTCGCCGGCTTTAAATTTGGTTACATGGTTACCAACATGCGTTACACGCCCTACTATTTCATGGCCTGGCACCATTGGGAAAATTCCTGAGAACCATTCATTTTTAGTCTGGTGAATGTCGGTATGGCAAACACCGCAGTATAAAATTTCTATCTGTACATCGTGCGGCTGTAAATCCCTGCGTTCAAAACTCCAGGGAGCCAGATCTGTTTCTGCCGACTGTGCGGCGTATCCTTTAGATTGTATCATTGTTTAAATCTTTTCAATATTATAATCCTACCATTTGCATCCCGCTCGCATCATACCTGTCTCCTGTAGTGGTGCCTAATGGGATGATGCTTTCCAGCCTTTTCATTTCCTCGACAGTTAATTCAATCGCGGCTGCGGCAATATTTTGTTCAATATATTTGATATGCTTGGTTCCGGGTATCGGTACAAAACCTTTGTTTATGGCCCAAGCTAAGGCAAGTTGCGAGGCGGTAATATTTTTCTCGGCAGACAGCTTATTCAATTCGTTAAGTAAGTCAATGTTTTTATTGAATTGTTCTCCTTGAAATTTAGGAATTCCTCTCCTGAAATCATTTTCAGGAAAATCTTCAGGTGTTTTTATATCACCCGAAATAAATCCCCTTCCCAGAGGTGAGTAAGGAACAAAGCCAATACCAAGTTCGTTAATAGTATTCAAGATTCCTGTTTCTTCTACTGTACGTTCAAAAAGTGAGTATTCTGTTTGTAATGCTGTAATTGGATGCACGTTATGTGCTAATTTAAGTGTTTCGGATCCAACTTCAGATAAACCGATGTAACCAATTTTGCCCTCTTTTACCAAATCTGCCATAGCGCCTACAGTTTCTTCAATAGGTGTTTCAGGGTCGAGACGGTGTAGGTAATATAGGTCAATATGATCGGTGCCTAAATTTTTAAGCGAACGTTCAACTGCTTTTTTTACATATTCTTTTTTTCCGTTAATTCGCCATGTAAGTTGTTCGTTGTCGTCTATTTCGTAGCCAAACTTTGTAGCGACAATATAATTACCACGATTACCCTTAATCGCTTTTGCAACCAAGCGCTCGTTGAGTAACGGGCCATATAAATCGGCTGTGTCAATAAAATTCCCGCCAAGTTCAAGTGAGCGATGAATGGTTGCGATACTTTCAGTTTCATCTGCTTTGCCATAAATGTCATTACCCGCTATCGTAGTCATGCCCATGCAACCAAGGCCTATATTAGGTACCGTAAGCCCTTGGCTTCCTAATTTTACTTTATCTAGACTCATGTTTTTTTATTTTGGATATAATTTATAATTATTTGATACAAAGTTCACTATAATACGATTGGTAAAAGTGTTCAAAATAAATGTTGTTGTATCCAAAATGATGATGTAACAAAAACAATTGTTATTCGTCAGACTAAAAACACGCGCTATGAACAACGAAGTATCTGAAGAAAAAAACTGGATGAAACATAACTGGAAATGGTTTGTTCCGTCTTTGGTAATTGTAGTAATTCTGGCGATGCTACTTGTAGCCACAGGTTCGGTTGGTGGTGCATCTGATTTAGCAGCCGCTTACAAAGATGAGGCACTTTATGAAAATGCAGTAAAGCAATCTAACGAGAATAATAAAGTTATCGAGATTTTGGGTACACTTGAACCTGTTGATAATATGGCAATACTCGAGGGTACTGTTAAGTATAGTGATGACAAACAATCGGTTAACCTTACTGTACGGGTTAAAGGTGACAAGGGCAAAGCAAAAATGGACGTTGTTGCGAGTAAAATGGGTAGTATTTGGCAGTACAATCTTATAAAGATAAGAGTAAAAGCTCCTGAGCAGGAAATTATAGTTTTACAATAAATCATCATCAATCAAAAATAGAAACGGTAGGCTGTAAAGGCTTACCGTTTTTGCTTTAAGCATTACTGTCAGAAAATTATGTTTTTTTTAATATTATCAATCTGTTAATATAGAAAGATATTTGTTTTTTTAATTTTACCTTTAAATAAAAAAGCTATGCATAATTACACCATGACCTTTAAGTACGACGGGGAGTTTGATATTCCCGACGACGAGGAAGCCAGAGATAAAGAGGTCCCCCGAATGGTGATCGACAAGCTTGAAAATCATGAATTTGAACTGGTAGATTTTAACCTCACTGAAAATTACGACGGCGAACATTCTAAACATTACATACATGACCCACTTTTACATCGCGCTGTTCTGGAAATAAGACTGGATCTTTCTATAAAAGATATGAAGAGCCGTGAGGCTATTTATTCCAAATGCCTTAAAGCCTTACAGGATGAAGAGGTTTGTCTTGCCCATACTTACGAAAACGATGACAAGCAAAAAGGAATGCTGCAAAGTATCGTTGTTTTTGAAATGAAACAAAGGCAGCGAGCGCAGGCATAATACTTTTTTTGTGTTTTATAATCTGTATGATTTCACTAAATTGCAGGTTCAATAAAACATGGCTATGATACAAACCAAAAATATACACTTTTCTTATGGAAAAAGCACCGATTTCCGTTTTCCGGATATTGCGGCTTCTTCCGGCGAAAGCCTGCTAATAACGGGCGGTTCGGGAAAGGGAAAAACTACACTGCTGCATCTCTTAGGAGGATTGCAGCGTCCGCAAAGCGGAGAAGTTATCATTGAGAACACCAATATAGCTTCGCTTTCAGAAAAAAAACTGGATCACTTCAGAGGTAAGAATATCGGTCTTGTGTTACAGCAGTCGTATTTTGTGGCATCGCTAAATGTGCTGGAAAATGTGGTTCTGGCTTCATGGCTGGCAACAGGGAAACAAGCTACAGAAAAAGCAAAGCAGCTTTTAGAACAGCTTGACCTTGCGGCTCATTTGCACAAGCTTCCTTCGCAACTTAGTATAGGGCAACAACAAAGGGTTTCTATCGCACGGGCACTTATCAATGAGCCAAAGCTCCTTTTGGCGGATGAGCCTACTTCAAGCCTTGACGATGAAAATGCTTTTAAAGTAGCCGATATGTTATCGCATCTTGCAAAACAGTACGGCACTGCGCTGGTAATTGTTACTCATGACCAAAGGCTAAAAGACCGTTTTCCTAACCAAATATCTTTATCATGATTACTAAAATTGCCTGGAAAAACATTTGGTTTAAGCCATTAAATACAGCACTCAGCATTATATTACTTACAGCGAGTGTTGCAATTATAACCCTGCTAATCTTACTGCAGGAACAATTCGAAAAGAAATTTAGTGATAATATAGACGGGATTGATATTGTGCTTGGTGCACAGGGAAGTCCGTTACAGTTAATATTATCTTCGGTATACCAGGTTGATGCGCCAACAGGTAACATTGATTATACCGAAGCTAAAAAATGGATGAAACACCCCTTTGTGGAAACGGCTATTCCGTTATCTTTTGGGGACAACTATAGAGGGTTCCGTATAGTTGGGACAACCCCCGACTATCTTACAAAATATGGTGCCGAGGTAAAAAACGGTAAAGTATTTGGAAACAATTTTGAGGTAGTAGTGGGGAGTTCTATCGCACAGAAGCTTGGAATGAAAGTAGGTGACAAATTTTTTGGTTCTCATGGAGATGCCGAAGAAGGCGAAGTGCACGATCATCAGGCATACATTGTTACGGGTATTGCTTCGCCAACAGGTAAAGTTGTAGACAACCTGATTCTTTGTAACCTGCAAAGTGTATGGGCAATGCATGACCATGAGCACGAAGAAGGTGAAGAGACTCACGATCACGACCATGAAGAACATGACCACGACCATGAAGCTGTAACCGATGCACATGATCACGATCACGAAGGGCACGACCACGATGACCACGCAGAAGAAGCACATAACCACGAACATGGGCATGAAGAAGCTACCATTAGTGAAGAAGGTAAAGAGATCACCGCTGTGCTTGTAAAATTTCGCAGTAAGATGGGAATTGTAACCTGGCCTAGAATAATTGCACAAAATACTAAAATGCAGGCAGCATCGCCGGCTATAGAAATTAATAGGTTGTTCTCGTTATTTGGTATTGGGCTTGATGCACTACGCTACCTCGCCATTGGCATTATGGTAATATCAGGCATTAGTATTTTTATTGCGCTTTTCAATACTTTAAAAGAAAGAAAATACGAATTTGCATTGTTACGCGTTAATGGAGCCAGCCGTTTACAACTATTATCGCTTGTTCTTATAGAAAGCCTGCTTTTATGCGTTACCGGATTCGTGTTTGGAACGATTGTTGGGAGGGTAGCACTAGTGTTTATTTCGGGTTCATCTGAGGACGAATTCAAAATGTCATTTAATCCGTTAGAGTTTGTGTGGGAGAAAGAAGGATATTTGTTTCTGCTCACTATCTTTGTAGGGATTTTAGCAGCGGTTATACCGGCTGTAAAAGCGTATAGTTTAAATATTTCTAAAACACTTGCAAATGCGTAAGTCTTATTTTTTTATTGCCCTGCTTGCAGCAGGAATTGTTTTTATGTCGGCAGGAAAGCCTGCTTCTGTAAGGGAAGCTAAGGCGGGTGAAGCTACTTATATTACAGCATCAGACACACTTACCTGGAAGCTTTTAGCTCAGATAAAATACCTTAAAAAGCCTAGTAAAGATTATCCGGAAGGCGTTATGTTCCCGGTAATTAACCCTACGCTTAAAACCAAAAACAAGAAGCCAATCACTATGAGCGGGTTTATTATCCCTATAGATAATAAGAACTACGCGCTAAGTAAAAATGTATTTGCATCTTGCTTCTTCTGTGGTCAGGCGGGACCTGAAACTATTATGGGTATCAAGTTTAAAAATCCGAATATGAAACTGAAGACCGATCAATATGTGACGCTTCAGGGAACATTCAGGTACAATGATGCCGATGTAGATGATTGGATTTACCACATTGATAATGCTGTAATTACAAAAGGCAACTAATGAAGTTAACCGGTAAAAAGGCTGTGTTTTTTGATCTCGACCATACACTTTGGGACTTCGAGAAGAATTCTGCACTCGCTTTTGAGGTAATTATAGAAAAGTATAATATAGGGGTATCGCATGCTGAGTTTAACTTGCACTTTTCACCAATTAATGCCCAGTATTGGAAGTTATATCGCGATGGTGAAATTACACAGCAGGATCTGCGTTACGGCAGATTACGGGATACCTTCAAGTTATTAAACTTTGCTGCGGACGACGAATTGCTACATGCAATTTCGGAGGAGTATATTGAACTGCTTCCTGTAAATAATCATCTTTACGAAGGTGCGATTGAAATTTTGGAATACTTAAAACCGAAATACAGCCTGCACATTATTACTAACGGCCCTGATGTCGTACAGGAACGTAAACTTACAAATTCTAATATAGGTCACTATTTTGATACGGTAACAAATTCTGAGCTTGCAGGCTGTAAAAAGCCAAATGCCGGAATTTTTGAATATGCCTTAAAAGCAGCGAATGTTGCGAGAGAAAATAGTATTATGATTGGCGATTGTATAGAGGCCGATGTTCAGGGAGCACTAAACTGCGGACTTGACGCTATTTTCTTTAATGAACATAAGCATGAAGCCCATCCTTCAATAAAACAGGTAAATCACCTGTTAGACCTAAAAAACATCTTATAAAAACTATGAAAAAGTTCGTGTTATTTTTTGCAATGCTATATTCGGGTATCAGCCTTGCCCAGAGTATAAATGATTATAAATATGTTGTTGTGCCTAAAAAGTTTGAATGGCTAAATGAAGAAAATAAGTACAACCTTAATTCCCTTACCAAAATGATTTTTGATAAACAGGGATTTCAGACGTATTACTCTTCGGATAAATTACCTGACGAATTGGCTCTTGATAAATGTAAAGCACTATATGGTGAAGTATTAAACGAATCGGGGATTTTAAGGACCAATATTGTTATTGTGCTTAAAGATTGTTTCGGAACTGTAGTGTTTAAATCGCAAGAGGGTAGAAGTAAAGAAAAAAATTACCAGAAAGCTTATTACGAAGCGTTGCGTGAAGCTTCGCAATCGGTAAGCCAGCTAAATTACAAGTATTCTGGTAAAGAAGTAGCTGCTGCTCCTGTAAAAGCCGCTCCACAGCCGGTGCCTGTTGCACAACAGGCAGCAACACCTGTGACAGTGAATAATGATAACCAGCTTTTTGCACAGCCTATTGCTAACGGATATCAATTGGTTGATAATACACCTAAAGTTGTTTTAAAAATATACAAAACATCACAACAAGATTCTTATACAGCAGTATCGGAAGCTAAAAATGGAGTTGTGTTTAAAAGGGGTAACGACTGGATTTTTGAGTATTACCAAAACGATAAACTTGTTTCAGAAAAACTGAATATTAAATTCTAGTAGTTTAGTTTCAAAGTTTCAAAGTTTCAAAGTTTTCGACTTAGTTACTTTGAAACTTTGCTGCTTTAATACCCATACTTTTTCCATCTGTTCTTTAAAAATTCGCGGGTAGAATTTTCCCTGGAGTTATTTCCGGGATCATAAAAAGCGGTGTTTTTAATTTCGTCCGGCAGGAATTCCTGATCGGCAAAATTATTATCGTAGTCATGGGCATATTTATATTCATCTCCATAGCCCAATTCCTTCATTAATTTAGTGGGCGCATTACGAAGATGCAGCGGCACAGGTAAATCTCCTGTTTGCTTTACTATTTGCTGTGCTTTGCCAATAGCCATGTAACTTGCATTGCTCTTAGGTGAGGTTGCTAAATAAATAGCACACTGACTTAACAGTATTCTTGATTCAGGATAGCCAATAGTACTTACTGCCTGAAAAGTATTGTTTGCCATGATGAGTGCTGTAGGGTTGGCATTGCCAATATCTTCCGAAGCCAAAATAAGCATACGGCGGGCTATGAATTTTAGATCTTCGCCGCCTTCTATCATTCGTGCAAGCCAGTATACGGCACCATTAGGATCGCTGCCACGCATCGATTTTATAAAAGCAGATATTATGTCGTAATGCTGTTCTCCCGATTTGTCATACAATACGGTATTCTTCTGAACAAGCTGCATTACCCTTTCGTTCGTAATTTCTATAGTATCACCTTCAGAAGCATTTACAATAAGTTCAAAAATATTGAGCAATTTCCTTCCGTCACCTCCCGACAGGCGAAGTAAAGCTTCAGTTTCCTTTAGATCAATATTTTTAGATTGAAGCATGGTGTCAGTTGCAATAGCACGATGTAGTAATGCTTCGAGGTCTTCTTTAGTGAACGCATTAAGAACATATACCTGGCAACGTGAAAGTAATGCGGGGATAACTTCAAAACTAGGGTTTTCTGTGGTGGCTCCAATAAGTGTAACCCAGCCTTTTTCTACTGCGGCAAGAAGCGAGTCCTGTTGCGATTTGCTAAAACGGTGAATCTCGTCAATAAATAAAATTGGATTTTTCGCTGTAAACAAACCGCCACTCTGCTTGGCTTTGTCTATCACTTCACGTACATCTTTTACACCTGCATTAATTGCGCTCAGTACATAAAATGGACGATTGCTCTCCTGCGCCATTATTTGCGCCAGCGTGGTTTTACCTGTGCCCGGAGGCCCCCATAAAATTAAAGATGGTATAATGCCGCGGGCAATCTGGTGTGTAAGCGAGCCATTGGGGCCCACAAGGTGTTGCTGGCTTATATATTCCGATAAATGCTGTGGGCGTATGCGTTCTGCCAAAGGTGCTTCCATGATGTAAAATTACGGATTTCTTAATTACTCAGCTGTTGATAATATGCTAAAAGTAAGCAGATCCTATTCTGTCAGAACGGCTTTAACCTGCGTCTTTGTTTTAGAGATTCTGACAAATTAGCAGTTGTTTTACTTTGGATATATTTTTGAGTCACTCTTAACATGACCGATAACAACGAATTCAAATTTTCTCCCTCCGTCTGGGCGTGGCCATTATACTCTGTACTTGCGCTATGGCTGGTATATTGGGTAGAAATAAAATATCATATATATCTTAATGACTATGGTATATTGCCAAGAACGTTAAAAGGTGTACGCGGCATTGTATTCAGCCCATTCCTACATGGCAGCCTGGAGCATTTATATAACAACTCAATAACTCTTGTCGTGCTTATAGCTGCATTGCGGTATTTTTACCGTAATCAGGCTTTGCAGGTATTAGTATATGGTATATTGCTATCCGGGTTTATAACGTGGCTTATCGGTCGCGAATCCTACCATATAGGGGCAAGCGGACTTATATATGTGCTGATAAGTTTTATGTTCTTTAAGGGAATACAAACGGGTTATTACAGACTTGTAGCCTTGTCTCTAACTATTATTGTATTGTATGGCGGAATGATATGGTATGTTTTTCCGGATGTGGAGCAGGGTATATCCTGGGAAGGGCACCTGGGGGGATTAATCAGCGGATTTATTTTCTCAAGAATTTATAAAACACCGGAATATAAAAAGCAAATTGTTTATGATTGGCAGCGCCCCGACTTTGATCCGAAAACCGATGCCTTTATAAAGCGCTTTGACGATAATGGCAACTTTGTAAATCCACCTAAGCCGGAAGATATAGAAGTGATAGATCCAATATTTTTATCTCCACCTGCACGGGAGATTCCCGTTCTGAGGATTGTATATAATTATGTTCCGAAAGCAGACGATACTGCTTCGGAACAAAATATTGATGATAAAAGATAAGGATTAGCCTCTTTGTCTAACAGTTTCGTAAAGAAAAGCGCCACAGGCAACGGATACGTTTAGCGATCCTATTGTTCCGAACATAGGTAGTTTTGCTTTCTCGTCTACAATTTTAAGAACAGAAGGGTTGATTCCTCTGTCTTCAGACCCCATAATAATAGCTACAGGTTCATTGAGAGCGATATCATAAATGCTATTTTCTGTTTTTTCAGTAGCGGCAACGGTTTTAATACCCGACCCCTGAAGGTGGAAAATAGCATCTTTAATGTGTTCTACCTTGCAAATAGGCACATTAAATACAGCACCGGCAGACGTTTTAACCGTGTCGCCGTTAACAGGAGCAGAGCCCTGTTTCTGAACAATAATGCCGTCTACACCTGTACATTCTGCAGTACGGATGATAGCGCCAAAATTACGTGCATCAGAAAGCTGGTCAAGAATAAGGAAAAGTGGGGTTTTGCCGCTTTCCATTACTTTTTCTATAAGCTCTTCCAGATTATGGAAAGAGATAGGGGCGATTGTAGCCACAGCACCCTGGTGATTATTAGGTGTTAAACGGTTAAGTTTTTCTACAGGAACATAGCTAAAGTTAACGTTGTTTGCCTTCATAGCTTTCATAAGGTCTTTCATCAAATCGCCTTGGGCGTCCTTCTGAATAAATACCTTATCAATTTCTTTACCTGCGTGTATAGCTTCTATAATAGCTCTAATACCGAATATCTGGTGTTCTTTTTCCATTTTGCAAAGATAGAATATTGATTTAAGATTTTACCGTTTTTGATTTTAGAAATTCATGACGGGTAATCTTAAGGTAATATGCTGTCATTTTGGACTGTAGTTTCTTCATGCTAATTTAAACTTTGTATAATTTCTTCTACATAAACTAACTATAGTTTTGTGGCAATTTCAAAATTAAAATATAGCACTACAATCATGAAAAAACTTTACCTGTTATTGTTATTATGTATGGGTATGCCCGGAATGGCACAAACCCTTTATCCTTATTTACAGGCACCCTCTCCAAATTCTATTTATGTAAACTGGAAAACAGAGAGCAATCCTGAATCAATTGTTCAATATGGTACGAACGCTACGGCATTAACAAATACCGTTAACGGTACTAACCAGATTTTTACCGATACAGGTTACGCTAATAACTATTTTTATCATACAGTTAAGATAGATGGGCTTACAGCTAATACTAAATATTACTATCGTATAAAAACGGGTAATGCAGTATCTGATATCTATTCATTTAAAACGTTGCCATTGCCGGGACAAGCAGCTACAGCAGACGGTCACTTGCGTTTTCTTGTTCTTGGAGATAACCAGATGAGAAACGAGCCAAGATTCGATACCCTTGTAGCATCGGCTAAAAGAAAAATTGCCCAGAAGTGGGGTATAGACGCAGATCCTGCAGATAATATTGCATTGACAGTAATGGTTGGAGACCAGGTAGACGTTGGTACGCTGGATCATTATGAAAATGTACACTTTAAAAAGAATAAAGCACTTTCGGGATACTTACCGATTCAAACGCTTGTTGGTAATCACGAAACGTATGGTACACTTGCAATGCAGGCGTATTACGATCATTATATCCTAGATGGAATGTCGTATAAAGGAATATCATCCGGAACAGAAAATTATTATGCTAATCAGGTAGGTAACACCTTGTTTATTGCTATGGATACCGAGCACACTAGTGTGCAGCAATTAGGGTGGTTATCTCAGGTTGTAGCTGCGGCGGACAATGATGAAACTGTAGACTGGATTGTATCACTGGGACATAGGCCTTACCAGGCAGAGCAATATGTAGGGGATATTTCTACATGGGTTCGTAATTCGGCAATGCCAATACTTGCTGCATCACCGAAACTTGTACTTCATATTGGTGCACACCACCACTTGTATCACAGAGGGCAGCTTAAGAACACGCCAACTTATCAGATTATTTCAGGTGGTGTTGCTTGGGACCAGTATTGGGGGATGGCTGCTGAACAGGATTTTGATGATGTTCAGAAAACAATATCAAACTGGATTTACCAGATTATTGATATAGATGTTAATGCAGGTACATTTGATGTTGAAGCTTATTCTATAGGTAGTGTTTATAAATGGAAAGACAATGAGTTGATGGATGAATTCCACAGGTACAAAGGGTTGGCTTCTCCTAATACACCGCAAATAACAAATGCATTCACAGGAAATGATGTAGAGTTACCTCTAACAATTGCAAGCACCCCATATGCAACATCTACTCAGGAACTAATGAATTCTACACAGTTTATGATAGGAAAGACACAAACTTTTGATATTATAGAGAAAGACGTTTTCAGGGATTATGAAAATCTTTTTGGAGCTGTTGGAACTCAGGTAGACACTACTGCCAATATCCATTTAGGAGTCGATATCACAAAATTTACACTGGCACAAAATGAAATACCAAACGGACAATATTTTGTTAAGGTAAGGCATAGGGATCGTAACCAGAACTGGTCTGAATGGAGTGAGACAAAATCATTTAATATTATAAACAGTGGTTACGCAAATACGCTAATTCAATTGGATACACTGGCTTATGCTGTTAATGCGCCAATTAAAGTTTCATTTACAGATACTCCGGGTAATGCAAAGGACTGGGTTGCTGTTTATAAAGCAGGGCAAACACCCGGTAGTGCCAATCCTTCTCAGGTTTGGAAATATACAAACGGACAAATTAGTGGTAATGTTACACTAAACGGACTTGCTACTCCTGGTTTATATTATGCTACATTGCTTGAAAATGATGGCTATACCGAAATTGCTGACAGAATACAATTTTATGTAGGTTCTTTTGCTAAGCTGGCGGCTGATAAAGAGGTGTATGAAGAAGGAGATGCTGTTACCATAGATTTTAAAGATGCGCCAGACTTTGACAAAGACTGGATAGGTATTTATAAAGTAGGTCAAACACCAGGGCCTGTACCGTCAACTAAATGGGATTATGTCCCTGGAACTGAAGGAAGCCTAACTTTCTCCGGATTAGGTAAAGGATATTATTACGCGCAATATTTGCTTATGGATAAATATGAATCGGTGGGTAATAAGGTGTTCTTTCAGGTAGGAAAACAAATAACACAATTGGGCATCAATAAAACTATCTATAACCTGAATGAGAACATAATTGCCACATGGACTGATGCACCGGGTATTATAAAAGACTGGTTGGGTATTTATCATGAGGGTGATGACCCTAATGCAAATACACTTGTTAGCTATACATATTTTGACGGGCAAACTGAAGGAACTTCGCCAATAACAGGAAGTAATTTACCCACAACACCAGGAGAGTATTTTGTCGTGATGTTTACCAATGATTCTTATAATGAGGTTTCTAACAGGGTTGAGTTTGTTGTGCAGGGAGATACTGCAGGATTACCGGAAACATCGTCTCAAAACGGTGTAATTGTATATCCAAATCCTGCTAAAAAAGGAGAGAAAACATATATTAAGTCAAAATATCCTATTGATCAGATTGACATGTTTGATATGACAGGTAATCTTTTCTATTCGTCGAAGAATGTAGATGATTATAATTATTCTTTAATAAATCAAAGTCTTCCAACAGGAGTGTACATTCTAAAAATACACTCTAATAAAGTGTATACGGTGAAAGTTATCGTAGATTAAATAGAAGTTTTAGTTTTTAAATGAAAAGCTGCCATAAGGCAGCTTTTTAGTATATAAAAAGAGGATGGCTTTACGCCATCCTCAATATTAACTTAACTAACTAAAATTCTATTACTGTTTTAAAATTTTTCTTGTTTCACTTATACCGTTATAATCTATTTTTAGGATGTATACTCCGGTTTGTAGATCTTCGACATTAATACTGGTTTCAGATTCCGTAATATTTATACTTCTTTTTTGCTGACCTAAAATATTATAAATTGATACTTTTGGATTTGAAGATAGTATTTCAGGATTTAGATTTATGTTTAGTATATCTGAGGTTGGATTAGGAAACATGCTAATTCCTTCAATATTTTGGTTTTGAGATTCGGGATTTTGTTCGTCCGATAAATAGGCTATTCTTCCAACAGTACAACCTGGGCCTATTCCACATTGGCATAAGGTAGGTTTATATAGTGTTACATTCATTGATGGTCCATAGCCACAAACGTTATTTGCTTGTACGTGCACAGTTCTGGTATTTCCTGTAGTAAGACCGAGTTCAGACGCTGTTACGGTGGCGTACCCGTATTGATTTACGTTTTTGTAGACGTAGGTTGCTGGTCCTCTGGTAGTCCAATATGTAAATCTTAGTTGTGTTGATTTCTCTTGTGTATTGTTGGTGCTAAACATCCATGTTGTGTCTAAGTCACAATTCATCGGAAGATCAAACATTGTATACGGGTATCCAGATGCACTTAAAAGAGTTGGGGGACTAGGTAACCCGGAATAAATTTCTATACTCTTTAAGTACGTTTGATTACAAGAATTTTTTATAGTAGCGATAAGTGTAACAAAACCATCGCCAATTTTTGATAGTTGTACCGAGGAGCCAGTAGAACTACTTAATGATGCTACATTTTGGCTTGTTAAGGTCCACGTAATCGTGTTTGAAGGTTCTACGCCAGTTAACGTATATGTTCCCGTAGAACATAGAGTGGTACTGCCAGATAAAGTTCCTGATTGATTTATGGCTGTCCTGCTAACAGTGCAAGTTTTTGTCGGTTGATTTACACCATTGAGAACAGGTCTTACAGATACATTTGATGGTAAAGCTGTTGCTGAAGCAGGAGTTAGTGTTATAGTGTTGGTTGTCGTTGTAAATGTTGAACTTCCATTAATTGGGTTTATCCATCCAGTAGCAGTCCATTGGTAAGAAATCGTACCAGGCGTATTATAAACATTGTTTACAGTAAATGTTTGGCTAGTAGTACTTCCGCAAGCAATCTGAAATGAAGCAGGAATTAAATTAAATGTTGGAGTTTGTTCTTTTTTTATCTGATAATTACATGATGTTCCTGATAAAGTTCCGCTACTATTGTAAAATTTGGCATATAGTGTTCCTCCTGTCGTATTAAAGTTGTTTGAGTTAATGTTAAATGAGAATGGAGTTGATGACGCTGTTGAAGGGCTTCCTGAGTTCCAACTTGTCGATGGTATAGCTTGAGATGTATTTTCCTGTTCAAAATCAGAATCTGATTTTTTCGTAAATATTTTTACTGTTCCTGTTCCAACTGCTAACTCGTTTGATTTTGATAGATTCACAACGAAATTTATGTTTGAACTTGAACTTGTGCCTAAGTCTATAAGTCCACAATTTGAAGCATTGATAGTTTGACCATTTTTGGTGTATTGTAGATTTTGTATTGTTAAGGTTACCTGTGAGTAACTTTTAATGTGACTAAAAATTGCGACAATTAAGAATAGTGAAATTGTAATTTTTTTCATACGGTTGATTGTTTGATTGGTGAAAAAAAAAGGTTCAAGGCTATCAAAAGCCTTGAACCTTTTTATGTTTATTCTGCCGAAACTAAAGGCGGCCAGTCTGTTCCATCTGTCCTGGTAAGTGTTGTGTCTCCATATTCTCCGTAATCGTTATCCCAGTGAAAAGAAAGACTACTTCCTTCAACAACAACATCACTAATATTATAAATTGAACCGTATTGATCTGCCGCTCCAAAAGATAATGTACCACACACGTCGATTAAAGTAACGTTTAATGCCGTGCCATCTGAAGGTCCATATAATGCTAGAAAACCGCCAAATGAAGCATCAGAGATGTCGTATATACCTCCGCCTGTATCCTCAAGAGTAACTGTGCCGGTCAAAGGACCTGCCACTGTTGCGCCTCCCGGCTCACCAACATTAGTTGTGGTAAACGAATATGTGCCACCTAAGTCTGATGGACAAGATACTAGGTAGGTTTGAAATACTCTAAAGAAACTAGTTGAATTTGAGATATCTGGTCCGTAATTTTGAGATCCATCTGCGTTTAACAGATTTATGATTTGCCCATTTTTTAGAGTAATGTCGGTAGAAACCTTTAGTTGATCGCCAATTGCAAGGTCATCCGCACTATTTATTGACGTAAAACCATTGAATAATACGTCTCTTGTTATATTAACAACAGTTGGGAAACTTGTTAGATCTTCAGCTAAGATTCCTTTTTCAACAGTTCCATCTGCTTTAATATAATATCCAACAACATCTACAGATGATACTTCGCTTAAACCTCGAGCAATGGTAAGATTTAAAGACATGGCTATGTCATTTCCATCCTGAAGACTGCTTAAATTGATAAACGCTTCACTTCCTTCTGCTTTTTGAATATCAGGTACAGCCCCCGTAGTGAGGTTTAGTTTAGAGTCTCCTCCGTCATCATTACACGATAGCACCAGTGCTAAAGAGAATAATGATGCAATTATTAATTTTATTTTTTTCATGGTTTATGTTTTTAGTTATCCCAGAATATCGTGTAGGTCGCAACATTTTTCTGTGCAGGAGCACTTGCATTTGAGTTTAATTCTGCCTGTGGCCAGAATAAAGATAACTGGTAAGGGTTATTTAGTACTGTTTGCGAATCAATCAGAGGGAAACCGTCATTATTATTCAATTGATACTCAGGCGAAGCTCCGTTAGGATTTGCAAGAACAGGGTATCCTGTTCTTCTGTAATCAACATATTGATCAGCAGGGTCTCCAAAAGTAGCAACCCATTTTTGGGTCATAATTATTTCCAGTTTCTTATCTGCGCTTCCGGCGGTATATTCTGTCATTACGTTAGTAATAAATGTGTTTGCCGCAGCCGTTCCTGCAATTTTAGGCACAGTCTGTGTCGATAGTTTAGCAGCTTCTGCTACTTTATCTACTTTAGCAAAACTTGCAGTCATAGCTTCCTGCAGTTGTGCGCCTGCATCTCCTGTCATAGCACCTGCCAGCATTAGCTCGGCTTTAATGTAAAGGAACTCATCGTACGTAAGGATTCTTTTCGGTGCACGGCCTGTTCCTCCATTGATATCAATTTCAATTTTCTTACCAGATGAGTCTCTGTAACCAAGGCCATCATCATATCTGCCGCCAGTAGGAAAAATACCTGGATAAGTATATGAACCTTCCGCGCTTGCATCTCTCCACGGACCAGTGCTTCCGAAACGAATACTGAAGAATCCTGTTGATGAGTCCCAGTAGTCAGCTTTAGGATTTCCTGTTGCAGGATCTCCTTGATCTGGTGGGAATTGACCTGGCAGGAGCTGGTTAAAGAAATAATAAGGTATACGCGGATCCGGATTACCATTGTGGATGTTTGGATTCATACCTTTTAAAATCTCATAGAACCAAGGGCTTTGGTACGTCGAGAATTGAGTGCCTCCGTAAGAATTTACGAAATACCTGTTTCTTTCGTCTGAAGGTGTTGAATTAGTGGTGTGTGTAAACTCAAAATCATCTGCATTTGATTGCATAAAATTATCTTCAGATACTAATGCATTAAAATCTGCACTGTTGAATAAAGATGTATTACGTATCTGGTTGTAAAGCTTTAATTTAAAGGTGTTCGCAAAGCGTATCCATTTATCAGTATCTCCCTGATAGAAAATATCATTGGTAGATGGTGCAACACCTTCACCTGAAGCAAGGTTAGTTTTTGCTTCTTCTATCAGGTCAAGAACTGCAGCATAAATCTCTTGCTGGTCATCAAATTTCGGAGCAATTACACCTTCCTCTAATCGTGTAGCTTCACTAAATGGTACGTCACCCCATGTATCTACTGCAAAAGCCATAAGGTATGCTTTTTCCAATTGCGCTATACCTACGTATATTTGTTCATTGTCGGCAGTTCCCTGTTTTATTATACTTTGTAGGTTAGTTAGGGTCAGGTACACATTATTCCAATCATTGTTCAGATTGATATTATCAACCTTTGTACCGTATTGATCCGGTTCTTCACGCACAACCAGCTGGTGTGTGTAAACAGACATGATGTCGCCAGTATAAAATTGGAAATCACCAACTGCGCCAAGAGCAACCTGTGTATCTGTTAGAAGCGCACCAAGAGGAGCAACACTAGGGCTGTCTTTATCTATATTTACGTCGTAGTAAGAGTCTGAACATCCTACTGCTAAAATCGTAGTGACTAGCGCTACGAGACCGTATTTAGTATATTTTATTATTTTCATTGCTAAATTTTTAGAAAGATATATTAAGTCTGAAACCATATCGTTTTGCTGTTGGTGCAGCTGAAACCTCTATACCTTGCAGGTTAGTAGAGCCATAACTTGTTGTCTCAGGGTCAAAGTTTGTATATTTAGGTACGTTAGGTGCCCAATACCAAAGGTTGTTAGCGATGAAACCAAAACTAACTCGTCCGAAAGGCGTTTTTTCAAGCCATTTTGCAGGTAGGTCATACGTTAGGCTCAATTCTCTTAACCTATAAACCGTACCATCGTAAACTCTTGCTTCATCAACACTGTTAATTGCGAAAGTATTACTTCCTGAAGGTGAGAAATACAATTCAAAAGTACTAAGCTGTGTTGTGTTAGGAATTTTGTTTCCGTTAGCGTCCAGTACAGGTGTTCCGTCATTATTTCCATAGAATCCAGGAATAACGTGTGTTACCTCCCTGTTCTCTGTGTCTTTAGTCACACCACGTCCTAATAATGATTCGATAGTTGAAGATGATACATCTCCGCCTTCTTTCCAGTCAATCTGAGCTCTTAATGTTAAGCCTTTATAAGTAAAGCTGTTAATAAAGTTCATTTTGAAATCTGGATTAGGGTCACCAATAATTCCAAGTTCAGGATCCTGTACGATACCTCCTGTAGATGGGTTAATAAGGTAATTACCTTGTTCGTCTCTTGCGAAACGGGTACCATAGAATACACCAAATGGCTGGCCCGGAATTGCGTAAGCAACTTCATTAGGATCTAATTGAGACCTGTCAAGACCTTCGTATAATTTGGTAACTTCATTTTTGTTTTTAGTAAAGTTAGTTGTCCATGTCCATTTAAAGTTTTCCGTCTGGATAGGTACAAGTGTCAATCCAATCTCAATACCTTTATTTGTCATAGATGCTCCATTGGTAAGATATTGTGAGTATCCTGAAGATGCAGGAACAGTTACCGGTAATATAAGATCTTCTGCTTTCTTATTGTAGTAGGTAAAGTCTACAGCAATTCTTCTATTAAAGAATTCAAGGTCAGTACCTATTTCAAATTCATTGGCAAACTCAGGTTTTAAGTCTAAGTCTGTTAGGGTAGATGGATTACTCACAGCAGGATTTCCATTAAAGGCGTTGTTTAGTAAAAAGTTTCTACTTAAAACCTCTGCGCCTGTATCACGTCCTACTTTTGCATAACTGGTTCTTAATTTAGCAAATGTTAAAACTTTGCTGTCCATTTTTAGTGCTTCAGTTAAGATAACTGATAAACTTCCTGATGGGTAGAAATAAGAACGATTATTAGTCGGTAGTGTTGATGAAAAGTCATTTCTGGCAGTACCGTTAAGAAATAACCATTCATCATAAGAGAATGTCGCATCTGCAAACACTCCAACTACTCTTTTTCTGGTTGTACCGTCAGCCAGGTTAGTAATAGTTTTAGTGTTACGCAAACTGTAAACATCTTCAACAATTAAGTCACGTCCGTAAAAAGCACTCCTTGTAGTACTATTTTGGAAAGAGTTATTACCTAAAATACCTTGGAAACCAATCTTATCGCTAAGTTTATAATTGAAGTTAACCAATAAGGTTGATTCTATATCTTCATTAGTAAACTGGTCTGCGGTGATTGAACCTACTCCCTGGTCTGCTCTTGAGTTTTTATCTCTTATCTCTCTACGATCAAGATTATATTTGTTAATACCTAATCGGTATGAAGCAGATATATTATCATTAAATGCGTACGACAAGTTAACGCCCACAACTGTTCTTTGTGTGTTTGTAGTAATCTGGTCATGTTGTAAAGACCATAGTGGGTGATCGTATCCTGCGTTTGGAACTACACTTGCGCCTGTAACAGGATCTTCGTAAGGTAAATTAAAATCCCAGTTCCTTGCAAGGAAAAGTGTTCTTGCAAAAGATGATGAAGCTCCGTCGTACTGTGTTTCACCAAAGAAACCACCTACTTGTTCGGTAGTTGAGTAACTCATGTTACCACCCACCGTTAGGCCGTTTTTCAATTTAAACGTACCACCTGTTGAAAATGACGTCCTGTCATACGTGTTGTAAGGTATGTAACCGTTTTGGTCAAGGTCTGAAACAGTAACGTTAAAGTTTCCGTTTTCTCCTGTGTAATTAAGGTTAAGGGAGTTTTCAAGTACTGTACCTGTTCTAAACAAATCTTTAACGTTGTTTGGTTTTGCAACATATGGTACTGTTGGACCAAATTGATTAGGAAACGCATTGGCTAAATTTGTCCATGTAGGAATTGTTTCAAGAGAGTCAAAACGCGGACCCCATGATCCGTTAGCATTACTGTACTGGAAGTTAGATCCTGCTCCATACGTGTTTTGGTAATCAGGTAAATTAGCAATGTTTTCAAAATATGTTCCGTTGCTAAAGTTAACACTCATTTTATTGTTCGTGTTACTTCCCGGTGAACCCGATTTTGTAGTAATAACGATTACACCATTCATTGCTCTCGATCCGTAAAGTGCAGATGCAGCCGTACTTTTAAGAACGTTGATCGACGCGATGTCATTAGGGTCTAATGAAGATAAAGCACTTTCGTAACCACCACCGCCAGTCACTTGGCTTGATGTTGTTACCTCTGTGCTGCTGTAAGCTACACCATCAACGATAATTAGCGGTTGTGTATTACCTGTAAGACTGGTAATACCCCTAATTGTGATTTGGTTAGCCGCACCGGCAACCCCTGTAGATACATTAACGTTAACCCCGGGAACCTTACCATTAATGGCACGAACTAAATCCGGTTCCGAGTTTTCTGTAACGTCAGTGTTTTTAATGCTACTAACAGAATATCCTAAGTCTTTAGGATTTCTCTTAATACCAAAAGCGGTTACAACGACTCCTTCAAGTTCTGTAGCTTCGTCGGCTAAAGTAATGTTGAGTGTTGTTGAGACAGCAAGCGATTCCCTGCTTTTCATACCAATGTAGCTAAATACCAGCACATCGGTAGGAGCGGCCTGAATTGTAAATTTACCGTCAAGGTCTGTTTGGGTTCCTGAAGTGGTGCCTTTAATAAGTACATTAACTCCCGGGATCGGGAAGCCACCTTCATCTTTAACTGTACCGGATACAGCTCTTTGCTGTGCAAACGAGATTTGCATCATTAACGCCATGAGCAGCGTTAACAAAACACGAAGCCTTGTTTTCATTGAAATAGATTTGAGTTAGTCTCCCAAATTTCTAACGTAGAAACGGATTACACAAGTTTTTTATGATAAAATTTAGAATTTTTGTAATATTTTGTGATTTAATGTAGGTCTAAGTGTTAAAACCTGGCTTTAAAGCTAATGTGTATAATGGAATTAGATAGTTTGATTTGCTGGTCTTTAGTGCTTCCATTAGCATATATAATATTAAAAAGACCTGTTTTGGTAAAAAGTCCAAAACCAAAGCCTAATCCTAACAAATTATTCTTGGTGCTTGAAGTCTCGTCCTGGTAATATCCGTAGTCTGTAATGGAGTGGATGTACATGTTTGAACTAAGAACGTATCGGTACTCTGCCATAAGTGCTGTCAGCAGATTAGCCTGCAGACTGTTTTCGTTAAAACCACGAATTGAATTAATGCCGCCAAACCTATATAGCTCGTTTATTATATAGGTGTTGCTGTTAAGGTAATAACTTTGGTTTTTTATATTTATTATGTTTCTCCTGTTGAGATATATGTTGTGTGAAAAGTTAAGCTGTGCAAAATATTGATTAGAGTTACCAGTTTTAGAGTCACGTTTTCCTGTTCCTGATTTAGCGATTAGCACTGTCTTTTCGGGGAATAAAAAATCGTCAAGGTTGTAGTTTGTGAATTCGTAGGTAGATGTGTAAAATGAATTGGAGTAGTCGCTTAATGTTGAACTGTTCAGATTTTGTATGTCTACCGATTGTGATTGCTGGATTCCTCCGAATAATTTCGAATTGTAACTAAAATAATAACCAATGTTAAGGTCGGTTACTGTATTCTGAAATGTACTATCCTGTTTAAAAATGCGCAGGCTTCCTTTTATTCCTATTGGGCTTTTAAAGATGTAAGGTAATTCGAGTGAAGCATTAAATGTGGTTTGTTGATTACCATCACTTTTCCAGAACAAGTTAAATTTTTCTCCTGTGTTTAAAACGTTGTTCAGGGCAAGGTCAACGTATCCGTTAAAGCGTAATTTGTTTTCATCATCGTTAGAGAATCCTATGAAGCCATCAAAAGAATTCGCGTTTGCTTTATCCAAATAAACATATACCTTGGTGGTGTCTTGTTTAAAAAGTATTTCCGGATAGCGTAACTGGGTTATAAACCGGAGTGCATTAAAGTCGTTGTGAATTCTTTGCAGGTTGTCCTGATTAAATGTTTTGCCTTTATATTGTCTTGCTATGTTTTTCCTGATGCCTTCGGGGAATTTTTTGTAGCCTTCAATAACGATGTCATTCAATAATCTAATCTTTTCTGTCTTTACTTTTAGTGTTGCGCTTAGGGTATTGTTTTCGGTGTGATAGTTTGTTAATTGCATTGAGCTTAGTGAGTAGCCTTTGCGTTCCAATGTAGCAACACCTGAGGTCATAAAGTTTTCTACAGCTTCAGTGGAGAGTATTAGGGTGTCTCTTTGTATTCCTATAATCTGTTTTATTTCGGAGCTAATGTTGTTCGTGTATATATTTATAGATTTTGTTTTAGAACCGAGGCTATACTTATAAATAAAAGTGCTGTCGCTTGTTTTCGTGTTGGCAACCAAATTATTTTCAAGATAACCCATTCGGGTTAATTTTCCTGAAAGCAGGGAGGTTTCATCGTTAATTGATTTTACGTTTGGATGTGTGTTTTTATAGGACACAGAATCAATAACTTTTGTTTCTATGCCGGTTACTCCTTCAATTTTTAAATTAAGGGTTTGTGCGTTTGTCTTTAAAAAGACAAATAGTAAATTGAGTATTAGGATGAATCTTTTCACGTAAAATTGTTAGCCGTAAAAATAACGCAAAAAAAGCAAAAAAAATATGTGGAGGGCTTTGTGGGAGACAATAGGTTTGAAAATTAATGTTTTAACGTTTGTTTTTTTGATTTTAATTTATACATTTGCAACCCCGTAAAAAGCGGGTTTTTTAATAATTAGAATTTTTATAATTAATTATGCCAACAATTCAGCAATTAGTAAGGACAGGGAGAGCCCAGATAACTAAGAAGAGTAAATCGGCTGCTTTAGATTCTTGCCCTCAAAGAAGAGGGGTTTGTACACGTGTTTACACTACAACACCTAAGAAACCGAATTCTGCAATGCGTAAAGTTGCAAGGGTTCGTTTAACTAACGGTAATGAGGTGAATGCTTACATTCCTGGAGAGGGACACAATCTACAAGAGCACTCGATAGTATTAGTTAGAGGCGGAAGGGTAAAAGATTTACCGGGAGTTAGGTATCACATTGTGCGCGGAGCGCTTGACACTGCAGGTGTTAGCGGAAGAACACAAAGGAGATCTAAGTACGGTGCTAAACGCCCTAAAGACAAAAAGTAATTTTAAAAAACTTTTAAAGTAAAGACATGAGAAAAAGACAGGCCAAAAAAAGACCTCTTTTGCCAGATCCAAGGTTTAACGACCAATTAGTTACACGTTTTGTAAACAACCTAATGTGGGATGGTAAAAAATCAACTGCTTTCAAAGTATTCTACGATGCAATTGATATCGTTGAGTCTAAGAAACAAGATGCTGAAAAATCAGCTTTAGAGATTTGGAAAGATGCTCTAACTAACGTTATGCCTCACGTAGAAGTACGTAGCCGTAGGGTAGGTGGTGCTACATTCCAGATTCCAATGCAGATTCGTCCGGATAGAAAAATATCTATGGCGATGAAATGGATGATTCTTTATGCAAGAAGAAGAAACGAGAAATCTATGGCTCAAAGACTGGCGTCTGAAGTTTTAGCTGCTGCTAAAGAAGAAGGTGCTGCTGTTAAAAAGAGAATGGATACTCACAAAATGGCAGAAGCTAACAAAGCATTCTCTCACTTTAGATTTTAATTCGTAAAGAAATTTAGAAATGGCTAGAGATTTAAAATATACAAGAAATATAGGAATTGCTGCTCACATTGATGCTGGTAAAACAACAACTACTGAGCGTATTTTGTTCTATACAGGTAAATCACACAAAATTGGTGAGGTACACGATGGTGCAGCAACTATGGACTGGATGGCGCAAGAGCAGGAAAGAGGTATTACCATTACTTCTGCAGCGACAACATGTACATGGAACTTCCCTACAGACCAAGGTAAACCGTTAGCTGATACTCAAGGGTATCACTTTAACATCATTGATACTCCGGGACACGTTGACTTTACTGTTGAGGTAAACCGTTCTCTTAGGGTTCTTGATGGTCTTGTTTTTCTTTTTAGTGCTGTTGATGGTGTTGAGCCACAATCAGAAACTAACTGGAGGCTTGCTGATAACTACAGAGTTCCACGTATGGGCTTTGTTAATAAAATGGACCGCCAGGGATCTAATTTCCTTGCAGTTTGCCAGCAGGTAAAAGATATGCTAAAATCTAACGCAGTTGCAATCACTTTACCAATTGGTGAAGAAGAAGATTTCAGAGGTGTTGTGGATTTAGTGAAAAACCAGGCTATCCTTTGGCATGATGCTACTCAGGGAGCTACATTTGATATTATTCCTATTCCTGAAGACTTAGTTGAAGAAGCTAAAGAATTAAGGAGTAAATTGATTGAAGAGGTTGCTGCTTATGATGAGAATCTTCTTGAGAAATACATGGAAGATGAAAACTCAATCACTGAGGAGGAAATCAACAATGCATTAAGAAAAGCAACTATCGATATGGCTATCATACCGATGATTTGTGGATCTTCATTCAAGAATAAAGGTGTTCAGTTTATGCTTGACGCTGTATGTAAATATCTTCCTTCTCCAATGGATAAAGAAGGTATCGTGGGTACAAATCCAGATACTGAGGAAGAAATTCTACGTAAGCCGGATGTGAAAGAGCCGTTTGCTGCTCTTGCATTCAAAATTGCTACTGACCCTTATGTAGGTCGTCTTGCATTCTTCAGGGCTTATTCAGGCCGTCTTGATGCAGGTTCTTACGTTCTTAATACGCGTTCTGGAAACAAAGAACGTATCTCTCGTATCTACCAGATGCACGCTAACAAGCAAAACCCAATCGAATATATAGAGGCTGGTGATATTGGAGCTGCTGTAGGGTTTAAAGATATCAAAACGGGTGATACACTTTGTGATGAGAAACACCCAATCGTACTAGAGTCTATGGATTTCCCTGCTCCGGTAATTGGTATCGCTATTGAGCCTAAAACAAAAGCTGACGTTGATAAGATGGGTATGGCTTTAGCAAAACTTGCTGAAGAAGATCCAACTTTCCAGGTTAAAACTGACGAGGCTTCTGGTCAAACGATTATCTCTGGTATGGGTGAGCTTCACCTTGATATCCTTGTAGATCGTATGAGAAGAGAATTTAAAGTTGAAGTTAACCAGGGTGAACCTCAGGTTGAGTATAAAGAGGCATTTACAAGGTCTGCACAACACAGAGAAGTTTACAAAAAACAATCTGGTGGACGTGGTAAATTTGCTGATATCGTGTTTATTATTGAGCCGGCAGACGAAGGTGTTGTAGGTCTTCAGTTTATAAACAACGTAAAAGGTGGTAACGTTCCTAAAGAATATATCCCATCTATCGAGAAAGGTTTCAAAGCGGCTATGAAACAAGGTCCTCTTGCAGGATACGAAGTTGATAGCTTAAAAGTAACGCTTCTTGACGGATCTTTCCACCCTGTGGATTCTGATGCTCTTTCTTTTGAGTTAGCTGCTAAAATGGGTTACAAAGAGTCTGGCCGTGCTGCTGGTGCTGTTATCCTTGAGCCGATAATGAAGATGGAAGTTATTACTCCTGAAGAAAACATGGGTGATATCGTTGGTGATATCAACCGTCGTAGAGGTCAGGTTAATGACATGGGTGACAGAGCTGGGGCTAAAACTATCAAAGCAAACGTTCCTTTATCAGAAATGTTTGGTTATGTAACTACGCTAAGAACATTATCTTCTGGTAGAGCTACATCAACAATGGAGTTTTCTCACTACGCAGAAACACCTTCTAACATATCAGAAGACGTAATTAAAAAAGCTAAAGGCAACTCTTAATTTTTAAGAAAATGAGTCAAAAAATCAGAATAAAATTAAAATCATACGATCACAGCCTTGTAGACAAGTCTGCTGAAAAGATCGTAAAAACTGTAAAAAGTACAGGTGCAGTTGTAACAGGTCCTATTCCGTTACCTACTCACAAAAAAATATTTACTGTACTACGTTCTCCACACGTGAACAAAAAATCAAGAGAGCAATTTGAAGTTAGTTCTTATAAAAGACTTCTTGATATTTACAGTTCTTCATCTAAAACTATCGATGCGCTAATGAAATTAGAGCTTCCTAGTGGTGTTGAAGTAGAGATAAAAGTTTAAGTATCTGTCGATACTGCTTATAGGATCTCCGGAGTAGCAATGCTCCGGAGATTTTTTTTTCCTGTTTCTATAAATAGGTATTTGTATGGTAAATACAGTGATTTTTAGATTTAGAATTGAATATTTACGGTTTATTTTCATTTATTTTCCGTAACTATTTGATTATCTAAATTTAATAATTACTTTTGCACCCCTGTTTGGAGTAATCTGTTATTTCAAATTGAAGGGAAATTAATAATTAATAACAATAATTTATGTCTGGGTTAATTGGTAGAAAAATCGGCATGACCAGTATTTTCGATGAAAACGGAAAAAACATTCCGTGTACAGTAATCGAAGCTGGACCATGCGTTGTTACCCAAGTCAGAACCAATGAGGTTGACGGGTATGAAGCGTTACAACTTGGTTTCGATGACAAAACAGAAAAACATGCAACTAAAGCGGCTATAGGTCACTTTAAAAAGGCAGGTACTGTTGCAAAAAGAAAAGTCATTGAATTCCAGGATTTTGTAACTGAGCACAAATTAGGTGATGTTATCGCTGTTGATATTTTCACTGAAGGTGAATTTGTTGATGTACAGGGTGTGTCTAAAGGTAAAGGTTTCCAGGGTGTTGTTAAACGTCACGGTTTTGGTGGTGTTGGACAGGCTACTCATGGTCAGCACAACCGTCTTAGAGCTCCAGGTTCAGTAGGTGCGTCATCTTATCCTTCACGTGTGTTCAAAGGAATGCGTATGGCAGGAAGAATGGGCGGAGTAAATGTAACAGTTCAAAACCTTAGAGTTTTAAAAGTAGTGGCTGATAAAAATCTACTTGTGATTAAGGGAGCTATTCCGGGACACAAAAACTCTTATGTAATCATTCAGAAGTAATGGAAGTAAAAGTATTAGATATCAACGGAAAAGAAACTGGCAGAACGGTAACCCTTTCTGATTCAGTATTCGCAATTGAGCCTAATAAGCATGCTGTATATCTTGATGTTAAGCAATATCTTGCTAACCAAAGACAGGGAACTCACAAAGCTAAAGAAAGAGCTGAGGTAACTGGTAGTACACGCAAAATTAAAAAGCAAAAAGGTACAGGTACTGCACGTGCAGGTAGTATTAAGAATCCATTGTTCAAAGGTGGAGGTAGAGTTTTCGGTCCAAGACCAAGAAGCTACTCTTTCAAATTGAACAAAGGTCTTAAGCGTCTGGCTAGAAAATCTGCCCTTGCACTTAAAGCGAAAGAGTCAAATTTAATAGTGGTTGAGAACTTCGATTTTGAAGCGCCAAGCACTAAAAATTTCATTAACGTTTTGAAAGCTTTAGGGTTAGAGAATAAAAAATCTCTATTTGTGTTGGGTGATTCAAATAAAAATGTATATTTGTCGTCACGCAATTTAAAAGCCTCTAGTGTTGTAACTAGTTCAGAATTAAACACTTATAATGTTTTACATTCAAATAGTTTAGTTCTTTTAGAAGGTGCATTAGAAGGAATTGAAGAAAATTTAAGCAAATAATAGGGCTATGAGTATCATAATTAAACCTATCATTACTGAAAAAATAACTAAAGACGGTGAAGTTTTTAACCGTTTTGGTTTTATTGTTGACAAAAAGGCAAACAAGATTCAGATAAAAAAAGCTGTAGAGGCTGCTTTTGGTGTTTCTGTTGTTGAAGTTAACACTATGAATTACAGGGCTGATAGATCGGTTAAATACACTAAGAGTGGTTTAATCACAGGAAAAACAAATGCTTATAAAAAAGCAATTGTACAAGTTCAAGAAGGAGAAACAATAGATTTTTACAATAATATCTAATAGAACATGTCAGTTAGAAAATTAAAACCTATTACCCCGGGTCAGCGTTTTAGAGTTGTAAATAGCTTTGACACTATTACAACTGATAAGCCGGAGCGTTCATTGATCGCACCGAAAAAAAACTCTGGAGGTAGAAATAGTCAAGGAAAGATGACCATGCGTTATACAGGCGGTGGTCACAAACAAAGGTATCGTATTATCGATTTTAAAAGAACTAAAGCTGGAATTCCTGCTACAGTTAAAACTATCGAGTACGATCCAAACCGTTCAGCATTTATTTCCCTATTATCTTATGTTGACGGAGAGAAAACGTATATCATTGCACAAAACGGACTTCAGGTAGGCCAAACCGTAACTTCAGGAGCTGACGCAGCGCCGGAAATCGGTAACTCTTTACCTTTAAGTAAAATTCCTCTGGGAACTGTTATATCTTGCATCGAGCTACGTCCAGGCCAAGGAGCAGTTATTGCTCGTAGTGCTGGTACTTTTGCACAGTTAATGGCAAGAGATGGAAAATATGCTACAATTAAAATGCCTTCAGGTGAAACAAGGTTAATCCTTTTAACTTGTTCTGCAACAATTGGAGCTGTTTCTAACTCTGACCACCAATTGATCGTTTCTGGTAAAGCAGGTAGATCAAGATGGTTAGGTAGAAGACCAAGAACAAGACCGGTAGCGATGAACCCTGTTGATCACCCAATGGGTGGTGGTGAAGGACGTTCTTCTGGTGGTCACCCACGTTCTAGAAAAGGTCTTCCGGCTAAAGGTTACAGGACTCGTTCTAAAGTTAACCCGAGTAATAAGTATATCGTAGAACGTAGAAAGAAATAATAAGTAAGATATGGCACGTTCATTAAAGAAAGGACCTTTCGTTCACTATAAGTTGGATAAAAAAGTTCAGGAAAATATCGAAAAAGGTAATAAAGGTGTTGTTAAGACATGGTCTAGAGCTTCTATGATTACCCCGGATTTTGTTGGACAAACTATCGCAGTACACAACGGTCGTCAATTCGTACCGGTTTACGTTACAGAGAACATGGTAGGTCATAAATTAGGAGAATTTTCACCTACACGATCTTTTAGAGGTCATGCTGGGGCAAAAAATAAAGGTAAAAAATAATAAGAAGCTATGGGAGTTCGTAAAAGAGAAAGAGCAGAGCAGATTAAAGAAGCTAACAAGCAAATTGCATTTGCTAAGCTAAATAACTGCCCTACTTCACCCAGAAAAATGCGCCTTGTTGCGGATTTGGTAAGAGGTCAGAAAGTAGAATTAGCTCTTAATATATTAAAGTTCAGTTCAAAAGAAGCTTCTCGCAAACTTGAAAAATTGTTACTTTCTGCTATTAACAACTGGCAGCAAAAGAACGCTGAAGAGAGTTTAGAGAATGCAGGCTTATTTGTAAAAGAGATTCGTGTAGACGGTGGTATGATGCTTAAAAGGCTAAGACCAGCTCCACAGGGTCGTGCACACAGGATAAGAAAACGTTCTAACCACGTTACTATCGTGCTTGGAGCTATTAACAATAACACACAAAGCAACTAATAGAGATGGGACAAAAAACAAATCCAATAGGAAATCGCCTTGGTATCATCAGGGGTTGGGATTCTAACTGGTATGGTGGAAATGACTACGGTGATAAACTTGCCGAAGATCACAAAATCAGGAAGTACATCCATGCCCGTTTATCTAAAGCTAGTGTGTCTAAGGTAATCATCGAGAGAACGCTTAAACTTGTAACCGTTACTATCACTACTGCCCGTCCTGGTATCATTATCGGAAAAGGTGGACAAGAGGTAGACAAGTTAAAAGAGGAACTTAAGAAAATTACAGACAAAGAGGTTCAAATCAACATCTTTGAAATTAAAAGACCTGAACTTGATGCTTACTTAGTAGGTACAAGCATTGCTCGTCAGATTGAAAGCCGTATCTCTTACAGAAGGGCAATTAAAATGGCTATCGCTGCTGCTATCCGTATGAATGCGGAAGGTATTAAAGTACTTATCTCTGGCCGTTTAAACGGTGCTGAGATGGCACGTTCAGAAATGTTCAAAGAAGGAAGGATTCCTCTATCAACTTTCAGAGCAGACATTGATTATTCATTAGCTGAAGCTCATACTACTTATGGTAGAATGGGTATCAAAGTATGGATCATGAAAGGTGAGGTTTATGGTAAAAGAGATCTTTCTCCGTTAGTAGGTATGGACAAAAAACAGTCTAAATCTTCAGGATCTCAGGATAGGCCACAAGGAAGACCAAACGGTCGTCCGGGTGGAGATAAACCAAACCAACGCAAAAGAAAGTAATTTAAACTAAAGAAGTAAAAATGTTACAGCCTAAAAGAACAAAATACCGTAAGGTACAGAAGGGTAAGATGAAGGGAGTGTCTCAAAGAGGACATGAACTTTCTAATGGAATGTTTGGTATCAAATCTTTAGATTCGACTTTTATTACTTCCCGTCAGATTGAAGCAGCCCGTATTGCGGCAACACGTTTCATGAAAAGGGAAGGTCAATTGTGGATAAAAATTTTCCCGGACAAACCGATAACCAAAAAGCCTCTTGAGGTACGTATGGGTAAAGGTAAAGGTGCAGTTGAATTTTGGGCTGCAGTTGTTAAACCGGGAAGAATCATGTTTGAAGTAGGAGGAGTTCCTTTGTCAGTAGCTAAAGAGGCATTACGCCTTGCTGCTCAAAAGCTTCCTGTTAAAACTAAGTTTATTGTTGCCAGAGATTTCGAAGCATAATCAAAATTTATTATGAAACAATCTGAAATAAAAGATCTATCTGCAGCTGAGTTACAAGGTAAACTTGGTGAATTGAAGAAAACATATGCCGACCTAAAAACAGCTCACGCTATATCTCCAATAGAGAATCCTCTACAGATCAGAACTGTAAGGAGATCTATCGCTAGAGTAGCCACTGAACTAAGCAAAAGAGAGTTACAATAATTGTATTCTGCTGAAAGATGGAAAAAAGAAATTTAAGAAAAGAGAGAATTGGTGTTGTTACCAGTAATAAAATGGAGAAATCAATCGTGGTTTCCCAAACTACAAGAGTAAAACACCCATTATATGGTAAGTTCGTGTTGAAAACTAAGAAATTTGTTGCACACGACGAAACGAACGACTGTAACATTGGTGATACAGTAAGGATCATGGAAACACGTCCTTTAAGTAAGTCAAAATGTTGGAGGTTAGTTGAAATCATTGAAAGAGCTAAGTAATTATGGTACAACAGGAATCAAGACTAAAAGTAGCAGACAACACAGGAGCTAAGGAAGTTTTAACTATCCGTGTTCTTGGAGGAACGAAAAGACGTTATGCCTCTGTTGGAGATAAAATTGTAGTTTCTATTAAAGATGCAACACCAAACGGAAACGTTAAAAAAGGTGCTGTTTCAACTGCAGTTGTTGTACGTACCAAAAAAGAAGTGAGAAGAGCCGATGGTTCATACATCAGATTTGACGATAACGCTTGCGTATTGTTAAACGCTGCTGGTGAAATGAGGGGAACTCGTGTTTTTGGTCCGGTTGCAAGAGAACTTCGTGAAAAACAATTCATGAAAATTGTATCATTAGCACCAGAAGTGCTTTAATTGTTTTAGAGATGATAAAGCTAAAGATAAAATCTGGAGACACTGTAAGAGTAATAGCTGGAGACCATAAAGGTTCTGAAGGTAAAGTACTACGTGTTCTTCGTGAGAAAAACAAAGCGATCGTAGAAGGTGTTAACTTAGTGTCTAAACACACTAAGCCAAGCGCTAAAAACCCTCAGGGTGGTATCGTTAAGAAAGAAGCTCCTATTCATATTTCAAACCTTGCTCTTGTAGATTCTAAAACAAAGGAAACTACAAAGACAGGAGTTAGAAAAGAAGGAGATAAGAACGTGAGATTTTCAAAAAAATCTAATCAAGTATTATAGTGATGGCTTACATACCAAGATTAAAAGAAGAATATAAGAGTAGAGTTGTCTCTGCTCTTAAAGAAGAGTTCGGTTACAAAAACGTAATGCAGGTTCCAAAACTTGAAAAAATCGTTTTAAGCCGTGGAGTTGGTGCAGCTGTATCAGATAAGAAACTTATCGATTATGCAGTTGACGAGTTAACAAAAATTACAGGTCAAAAAGCTGTATCTACTATTTCTAAGAAAGACGTTGCGTCTTTCAAACTTAGAAAAGGTATGCCGATTGGTGCTAAAGTAACTTTACGTGGTGAAAGAATGTATGAGTTTTTAGATAGACTTGTAACTTCTGCACTTCCACGTGTAAGAGATTTCGGTGGAATTAAGGCTACAGGTTTTGACGGAAGAGGTAATTATAACCTTGGTGTTACTGAACAGATCATTTTCCCTGAAATTGATATTGATAAAGTTAACAAAATATCAGGATTAGATATTACATTTGTAACTTCTGCACAAACAGACAAAGAAGCGAAGTCATTATTAGCAGAATTAGGTTTACCTTTTAAAAAGAATTAAGTTATGGCTAAAGAATCAATGAAAGCCCGTGAGGTAAAAAGAGCGGCGCTAGTAGCAAAGTATGCTGATAAAAGGAAGGCTTTATTAGAAGCTGGAGATTATGAAGGCCTACAAAAACTACCTAAAAATGCTTCTCCGGTACGTATGCACAATCGTTGCAAACTTACAGGAAGACCAAGAGGTTATATGCGCCAGTTCGGTATTTCACGTGTAACTTTCCGTGAAATGGCTAACAATGGCTTAATACCAGGAGTTAAAAAAGCAAGCTGGTAAAAACAGAATTATAAATTGGTTTCAGGTTCGGCCTTTACAGGCCGAAAACCGTTACCGCAAATTACTAAATATGTATACAGATCCAATCGCTGATTTCTTAACAAGAATCAGGAATGCAGTAAGGGCTAACCACAAAGTGGTTGAAATTCCTGCGTCTAACCTTAAAAAAGAAATCACAAAGATTTTATTTGATCAGGGTTATATCCTTAGCTACAAATTTGATGACAACGCTGTTCAGGGTTCAATCAAAATCGCTCTTAAGTACGACAAAGAAACTAAAGAGTCTGTAATTAAAGATATCCAAAGAATTAGTAAACCAGGTTTACGTAAATATGCAGGTGCTGATAACCTTCCAAGGATCCTTAACGGTCTTGGTATTGCTATCGTTTCTACTTCTAAAGGTCTTATGACTGGAAAACAGGCGAAACAGCAAAATGTAGGTGGTGAGGTAATTTGTTACGTATACTAATTTAAAAGACTTATACGATGTCAAGAATAGGTAAAAATCCAATTACAATACCAGCCGGTGTTACTGTAGAGGTAAACGGCAACGTTGTATCAGTTAAAGGTAAAAAAGGCCAACTTAATCAAGACTTTGCAGATGTTACTGTAAAAGTTGAAGAAGGTCAGGTTTTAGTTGAAAGATCTTCAGATCATAAAGATCACAGATCTAAGCACGGTTTATACAGGTCACTTATCAACAATATGATTGTTGGTGTGTCTGAAGGCTTTACTAAAGAGTTAGAATTGGTAGGAGTAGGTTATAGAGCTTCTAACCAAGGACAGAAATTAGATATCGCACTTGGTTTCTCTCACAATATTGTTCTTGAAGTTGTGTCTGAAGTTACTGTTGAAACTGTATCAGAAAAAGGGAAAAACCCTATCATCAAACTAGCTTCTCACGATAAACAACTTTTAGGCCAGGTTGCCGCTAAGATTCGTTCTTTCCGTAAGCCTGAACCATACAAAGGAAAAGGAGTTAAGTTTGTAGGTGAAATATTGAGAAGAAAAGCAGGTAAATCAGCTTAAAAATTAAGACAATGTCATTAAACAAATCTGAAAGAAGACAAAGAATTAAGTTCAGAATCAGAAAGATTGTAAGCGGAACTGCTGCTCAACCTAGACTTTCTGTATTCAGGAGCAATAAAGAAATCTATGCACAAATCATAGATGACGTTAACGGTGTAACCCTTGCGGCAGCCTCTTCAAGAGATGCTGGTGTAACTAAAGGTACTAACATTGAAACCGCTGCAGCTGTTGGTAAAGCAATTGCAGAGCTAGCTTTAAAAGCTGGTATAGATACTATCTCTTTTGATAGAGGTGGATACCTTTACCACGGACGTGTTAAATCATTAGCTGAAGGCGCAAGAGAAGCCGGACTTAAATTCTAAGAAATTATGTATCATAGTTATAAAAACGTAGAACTTGTAAAACCAAGCGGTCTTGAACTTAAAGATCGTTTGGTAAGTGTAAATCGTGTTACTAAAGTTACAAAGGGTGGTAGAGCTTTTGGCTTTTCTGCTATTGTAGTTGTAGGCGACGAGAATGGAGTGGTAGGTCACGGTCTTGGTAAGTCTAAAGATGTATCTGAAGCTATTGCTAAAGCAGTAGAAGATGCTAAGAAAAACCTTGTAAAGATCCCACTTTCTGGACAGTCTGTACCTCACGAGCAAAAAGGTAAATTTGGTGGTGCACGTGTACTATTAATGCCTGCTTCTCATGGTACCGGTGTAATTGCCGGTGGTGCTGTTCGTTCAGTTCTTGAGTCTGTTGGTATTCACGATGTATTATCAAAATCTCAGGGTTCATCAAACCCTCACAATGTTGTTAAAGCTACTTTTGATGCTTTACTTCAAATGAGAAGCGCTGCTACTGTTGCAAAACAAAGGGGTGTTTCATTAGAAAAAGTATTCAAAGGTTAATTCTAAGGAAATCATGGGAAAAATAAAAGTAAAACAAGTAAAGAGCAAAATCAATTGTCCTCTTACTCAAAAGAGAACACTTGAGTCTTTAGGTCTTCGTAAATTAGGACAAGTTGTTGAACACGATGCAACTCCTGCTATCCTTGGAATGGTAAACAAAGTTAAACACTTAGTTTCTGTTGAAGAAACTAACTAACAAAATACACTCATGGATTTAAGTAACTTACAACCGGCTGAAGGTTCAGTTCACAATAAAAACAAAAGGCTAGGTAGAGGAGAAGGTTCTGGTAAAGGTGGTACTGCTTCACGTGGACACAAAGGAGCTAAATCTCGTTCTGGTTATTCTAAGAAAATTGGTTTTGAAGGTGGTCAGATGCCATTACAAAGACGTGTTCCTAAGTTTGGTTTTAAAAACATCAACCGTAAAGAATACGAAGGCGTAAACCTTGACACAATTCAAGCTCTTGTAGATAACGGAATTGTTACTGATACTGTAGATTTCTCAGTATTTGTTGACAATCGCCTAGCTACAAAAAATGAAATGGTAAAGATATTAGGAAGAGGAGAGCTTAAAGCAAAACTAAAAGTAACTGCTCACAAATTTACTGCAACTGCTAAAGCGGCTATTGAGGCTGCTGGTGGAGAAGCTGTAACTTTATAATCTTTATAATTCAAATGAAGAAATTTTTCGAAGCGTTTGCCAATGTCTGGAAAATAGAAGAACTAAAAAATAGAATTTTAGTTACTTTGGGATTGTTACTAGTGTACCGTTTTGGTGCACATGTAACGCTACCCGGTATTGATGCTACACAGTTAAACAAATTAACAGATCAAACCCAGGGAGGTATTGGCTGGCTTATCGATGTATTTACAGGTGGTGCGTTCTCGCAGGCATCTGTATTTGCATTGGGTATCATGCCATACATTTCTGCTTCGATTGTTGTACAGCTAATGGGTATTGCTGTGCCTTACCTTCAAAAATTGCAAAAAGAAGGTGAAAGCGGAAGGAAAAAAATCAACCAGATTACGCGTTGGTTAACCATCCTTATCACTCTTGTTCAGGGTCCTGGTTATATTTATAACCTTTATAGAACCTTGCCTCAGGAAGCGTTTTTACTACCTTCATCATCTTTTGCATTCCTTTTCTCTTCTGTAGTTATATTAGCTACCGGTACCATCTTCGCGATGTGGCTTGGTGAAAAAATTACAGATAAAGGTATTGGTAATGGTATATCTCTACTAATATTAGTGGGTATCATCGCAAGGATGCCGCAGGCTTTCATTCAGGAATTTACTTCGGTAGTTACTGAAAATAATGGAGGTCCTTTAAAACTTCTTCTTGAAGTTGTAGTTTGGTTATTCGTTATTATCGCATGTATCCTTATGGTTATGGCGGTTAGAAAAATACCGGTACAATATGCAAGAAGGACTGCATCTGGCGATTTTGAACAAGATATGTTGGGCGGAAACAGGCAATGGATACCGTTAAAGCT
Source organism: Flavobacterium psychrophilum (assembly GCA_001708385.1). NCBI lineage: Bacteria > Pseudomonadati > Bacteroidota > Flavobacteriia > Flavobacteriales > Flavobacteriaceae > Flavobacterium > Flavobacterium psychrophilum. The sequence goes on from CP012388.1 coordinate 3,117,819, forward strand.
AAACGCTTCGGGAGTTATGCCTATAATCTTTGCTCAAGCTATTATGTTCATACCAGCAGCATTAGCAGGACTTTCCAAGTCTGATGCGGCTCAAACTATCACTTCTCAATTCCAGAATGTGTTCGGTTTAGCCTACAATGTAGTTTTTGCTTTATTAATTATAATTTTTACGTACTTTTACACCGCGATTACGGTGCCTACAAATAAGATGGCTGACGACCTTAAGAGAAGTGGCGGATTTATACCGGGCGTTAGGCCAGGTGTTGAAACCGGAGACTACCTTGATAAGATCATGTCGTTGATCACTTTTCCTGGTTCATTGTTTTTAGCGCTAATTGCTGTGTTCCCGGCAGTAGTGTTTAACTTTGGAGTTCAGCAACAGTGGGCATTATTCTATGGTGGTACATCGCTGTTAATTATGGTCGGGGTTGCGATCGATACTATTCAACAAATAAATTCTTACTTGTTGAACAGGCATTATGACGGTTTGATGAAAAGTGGTAAGAATAGAAAAGCAGTAGCTTAACAATTTTTATGGCAAAACAATCAGCAATAGAACAAGACGGATCTATTATAGAGGCATTATCAAATGCCATGTTCCGTGTTGAATTAGAAAACGGGCATATAGTAATTGCTCACATTTCAGGAAAAATGCGTATGCATTACATCAAGTTGTTACCTGGTGACAAAGTGAAACTGGAAATGAGCCCTTACGATTTGTCCAAAGCAAGAATTACTTATAGATACTAAAGCTATTAATATGAAAGTAAGAGCATCAGTTAAGAAAAGAAGTGCCGAGTGCATCATTGTGCGTAGAAAAGGCAGATTATATGTTATTAACAAAAAGAATCCTAGATTTAAACAAAGACAAGGATAATTATGGCAAGAATTGCAGGGGTAGACATACCTAAAAACAAAAGAGGAGTTATTGCTTTAACTTATATCTTCGGAATTGGTTCAAGCAGGGCTAAAGAGATACTTGAAAAAGCTAACGTTAGCGAAGATAAAAAAGTTCAGGATTGGAATGATGATGAGATTAGCGGAATCCGTGAGGCTGTGTCATTCTTGAAAATTGAAGGAGAACTTCGTTCAGAAATTTCATTAAACATCAAACGTTTAATGGATATCGGATGTTACAGAGGTATCCGTCACAGAGCTGGTCTTCCATTACGTGGACAACGCACTAAGAACAACTCAAGAACTAGAAAAGGTAAGAGAAAAACTGTTGCTAACAAGAAAAAAGCAACTAAATAATAAGTAGTATGGCTAAAGCGAATACAAAAAAACGTAAAGTTATTGTAGAATCTACAGGTGAAGCTCATATCAGTGCTACTTTCAATAACATCATCATTTCTTTGACTAACAAAAAAGGTGAAGTTATATCTTGGTCATCTGCAGGTAAGATGGGCTTCAGAGGTTCTAAAAAGAACACTCCGTATGCAGCTCAGATGGCAGCAGAAGATTGTAGCAAAGTAGCTATTGAGGCTGGTCTTAAGAAAGTGAAAGTTTACGTTAAAGGTCCTGGAAATGGTAGAGAATCTGCTATCAGGTCCCTTCACAATGGAGGAATAGAAGTTACTGAGATCATCGACGTAACTCCACTACCGCACAACGGATGTCGCCCTCCAAAAAGAAGAAGAGTTTAATTTTATAGTATAATCAAAAACAGGATCAAGGATTATCGGAGGATACGACCTGAATTCATAATCCCCTGTTTATTAATTTTTAGAAATGGCAAGATATACTGGTCCACAAACAAAAATCGCCCGTAAATTCGGTGAGGCGATCTTCGGAGATGACAAATCTTTCGAAAAAAGAAATTACCCTCCAGGGCAACATGGTTTAGCTAAAAAGAGAGGTAAAAAATCTGAATATGCTGTTCAGCTAATGGAAAAGCAAAAAGCTAAGTACACTTACGGTATTCTTGAAAAACAATTCAGGAATCTGTATGAAAAAGCTGCTGCGTCTAAAGGTGTAACTGGTGAGATCCTTTTACAACTTTGTGAGGCAAGACTGGATAACGTGGTTTACAGAATGGGTGTTGCTCCTTCAAGAAGGGCTGCAAGACAAATTGTATCGCACAGGCATATTACAGTTAATGGTGAAGTGGTAAACATTCCTTCTTACCACCTTAAACCAGGAGATAAAGTTGCTGTTCGTGAGAAATCAAAATCGCTAGAAGCAATTGATCGCTCTTTATCTAATGCTGCTCAGGTATATGAGTGGATAACTTGGAACAACGATACAAAAGAAGGTACTTTTGTTTCAGTACCTGCCAGGCTTCAAATCCCGGAAAACATCAAAGAACAACTAATCGTAGAGTTGTATAACAAATAATAATTGACATTAGTCGAAAATATGGCAATATTTAATTTTCAAAAGCCCGATAAAGTTATCATGATCGATTCTACCGATTTCCAAGGTAAATTTGAATTTAGACCTTTGGAACCGGGATATGGACTGACAGTTGGTAACGCACTTAGAAGAGTTTTACTTTCTTCATTAGAAGGTTATGCAATTACTTCAGTTCGAATTGAAGGAGTTGACCATGAGTTCTCTACAATCGCAGGGGTAGTTGAAGATGTTACTGAAATAATCCTGAACTTAAAACAAGTTCGTTTCAAACGTCAGATAGAAGACATTGATAATGAATCGGTTTCTGTATCTTTTACAGGTAAAGATCAGCTTACAGCTGGTGATTTCCAAAAGTTCATTTCAGGATTCCAGGTGTTAAACCCTGACTTTGTTATCTTTAACATGGACAGCAAAATAAACATAAACCTTGAACTTACTATCGAGAAAGGTAGAGGTTATGTGCCTGCAGAAGAGAACAAAAAGCAAAACGCAGCAATAGGAACTATTTTTACAGATTCAATCTTTACTCCGGTAAAGAATGTAAAATACGCAATAGAAAACTTCCGTGTTGAACAAAAAACAGACTACGAAAAACTGGTTTTTGAAATCATCACTGACGGATCTATTCATCCTAAAGAAGCGCTTACTGAGGCAGCAAAAACACTGATTCACCACTTTATGCTGTTCTCTGATGAAAGAATAACACTTGAGGCCGATGAAATTGCACAAACAGAATCATATGATGAAGAATCATTACATATGAGACAATTGCTTAAAACTAAGCTTGTTGATATGGATCTTTCTGTAAGGGCATTAAATTGTTTAAAAGCGGCTGAAGTTGATACATTAGGAGACTTAGTATCGTTCAACAAAAATGACTTAATGAAATTCCGTAATTTTGGTAAGAAATCGTTAACAGAGCTTGACGAACTTGTTGCTTCTAAAAATTTACACTTCGGAATGGACTTGACGAAATACAAATTAGATAAAGAATAATCTGAACCCACTGGGTTTAAATTACAACAGCAATGAGACACGGAAAGAAATTTAATCATTTAAGCAGGCAGCAAGGTCACAGAAGGGCAATGCTATCTAACATGGCCTGCTCGCTAATAGAGCACAAGCGTATTAATACGACTGTTGCCAAAGCTAAAGCGCTTAAACAATATATTGAGCCTCTAGTAACAAAATCAAAAGAAGATACAACTCACAACAGACGTATCGTATTTGCTTACTTACGTAACAAATATGCTGTTACTGAACTTTTCAGGGAAGTAGCTGCTAAAGTAGGCGATCGTCCGGGTGGATATACCCGTATCATTAAGCTTGGTAACCGTCTTGGTGACAACGCTGATATGGCTATGATTGAGCTTGTTGACTTTAATGAACTGTACAACGCTACTAAAAAAGAAGCTAAGAAAACTACACGTAGAAGCCGCACAGCTAAAAAAGCTGACGTTGCTACTGCTCCGGTTGCCGAAGCTCCTGTTAAAGATGCACCAGCTGTTGATACAGAAGAAAACAAAGAAGCTACTGAATAATCATGGTAAACCTGATAATTCAATAATATTAAAAAAGGATAAACTTTATAGTTTGTCCTTTTTTTTTGCCCTACTTAATCGTTTTTGTGTAAACCAAATGTTATGAACGTTTTAGAAAGCCAAATTTTTGAAGTAAATTTGCAGCCGAGACGAAAACAACAAACTATTTAAATGAAATATTCTAATCGAAATCAGGCAATTCTCCTACTAGCTGACGGAACTGTTTTTTATGGTAAATCAATTGGTATTGAAGGGACTACTTTTGGAGAAGTGTGCTTTAACACCGGAATGACCGGTTACCAGGAAATATTTACCGACCCATCTTACTTTGGGCAGATTATGGTGGCATCGAATGCCCATATTGGTAATTACGGTACAAATGAAGAGGAAGTTGAGGCTGAAAACATCATGATTTCAGGCCTAGTGTGTAAAAATTTCAGTTTTAATCATTCAAGGGTTAATTCTACAAAAAGCCTTAAAGATTATTTTGAAGAACAAAATCTTGTGGCAATATCTGATGTAGATACAAGAGCACTTGTTAGCTATATTCGTGACAATGGTGCAATGAATGCCGCTATTTCTACTGATGGTACATCTGTAGAAGAGCTTAAAAAGCAACTTGCAGCAGTTCCAGATATGAAAGGTTTAGAACTTTCGTCTAAAGTTTCTACTAAAGAGCCTTACTTTATCGGTAACCCTGATGCTAAATATAAAATATCTGCTCTTGATCTTGGTATCAAGAAAAACATTCTTAGAAACCTTGCAAAAAGAGATTGCTATATTAAAGTATTCCCTTATGATGCATCGTATGAGGATATGAAGAGCTTTAGCCCTGACGGGTATTTCTTATCTAACGGTCCCGGCGACCCGGATCCGCTTTATTCTGCACAGGAAACTGCAAGGAATATATTAGGTAATAATGAACCGGTATTTGGTATCTGCTTAGGACACCAGGTTCTTGCACTTGCTAATGGTATCTCCACATATAAAATGTTTAACGGTCACAGGGGTATTAATCATCCGGTTAAAAACCTTGTAACAGGCGAGGGAGAAATAACTTCTCAGAACCACGGTTTCGCAGTAGTAAGGGAAGAACTTGAAAAACATCCTGACTTTGAGATCACTCATGAGCATATCAATGACGGTACAGTTGCAGGTATGCGTATGAAGAGCAAAAACTGCTTCTCTGTACAATACCATCCTGAGGCTAGCCCGGGTCCGCACGATGCGACATATCTTTTCGATCAGTTTATTGCAAACATCGAAAAAGCTAAAAACTAATACGATCTGATTGGGCTAATAATTTATTAGCCCAATTTTTTTATTTTAAAGCTAAAACGTTTGCGTTTATAAGTTTTTTAAATTTGGCGTATTTGGCTTTTCAAAATGTTTAAATTTGCTAGGTTTCACAAAAAAGTATATAACAACAAAAAACAATATAATGAGCATTATTATTAAAGTACACGCTAGGCAGATACTGGATTCACGTGGTAATCCTACAGTAGAAGTTGATGTAATTACAGAAAACGGAATTCTTGGAAGGGCAGCAGTGCCATCAGGAGCATCTACAGGAGAGCACGAAGCAGTTGAGTTGCGTGACGGAGGTAAAGCCTACATGGGTAAAGGTGTATCTAAGGCTGTTGAAAATGTAAACACAACTATCGCAGAAGAAATTGTTGGTATGTCTATTTTTGAGCAAAATGCTATAGACAAAGCAATGATTGCTCTTGATGGTACAGATAATAAATCTAACCTTGGTGCTAATGCTATTCTTGGTGTTTCACTGGCTGTTGCTAAAGCTGCTGCTAACGAGCTTGGCCTGCCATTATACCGTTACATAGGCGGTGTTTCTGCTAATACGCTTCCTGTACCAATGATGAACATCATCAACGGTGGATCTCACTCTGATGCGCCTATCGCATTCCAGGAGTTTATGATCATGCCTGTTAAAGCTACCAGCTTTACACACGCAATGCAAATTGGTACAGAGGTTTTCCATAACCTTAAAAAAGTACTTCATGACAGAGGCCTTAGCACTGCAGTAGGAGACGAAGGTGGTTTTGCACCTAACTTTGAGGGTGGTACTGAAGATGCTATCGAAACTATTAAAATAGCTGTAGAGAATGCAGGTTACACTTTTGGTGGTGATGTTAAGCTTGCGCTTGACTGTGCTGCTTCTGAATTTTATGTAAATGGTAAATACGATTACACTAAATTTGAAGGTGAAACAGGTAAAATCAGAACTTCTCAGGAGCAGGCAGACTATCTTGCTGAACTTGCGTCTAAATACCCTATTATCTCTATTGAGGATGGTATGCAGGAGAATGACTGGGATGGTTGGAAATACCTTACTGAAAAAATCGGAGACAGAGTACAGCTTGTAGGTGATGATTTATTTGTTACTAACGTAGAGCGTCTTGCAAAAGGTATCGAAACAAATACTGCTAACTCTATCCTTGTTAAAGTAAACCAGATTGGTACACTTACCGAAACTATTGCTGCTGTAAACATGGCACACAATGCTGGTTACACATCTGTGATGTCTCACCGTTCTGGAGAAACTGAAGATTATACTATTGCTGACCTAGCTGTTGCCCTTAACTGTGGACAGATTAAAACAGGTTCTGCTTCAAGAAGTGACCGTATGGCTAAATACAACCAACTACTTAGAATTGAAGAGGAATTGGCTGATGTTGCTTATTTTCCGGCTGAAAAAGCATTCAAAGTAAAACAATAAGTAATTTATTGCGATATAGTAAAAGGCTGTCCGAAAGGGCGGCCTTTTTTTATCGAATTCTAAATCAGTAGCCTCAAATTCTAAACAGGTGTTTTATAATCCGTTTGAAATGATAAATTTGCGTAATTAACTGCGGCTTATGAAATTTTTTAGAATTCTTTTAATCATCTCTCTTCTAACGTTGTTTGGTCTGCCTGCATTTCCGCAAAATTCTACACTCGACAGTCTTTTGACAGAGCTCAATAAGCCTGCTAATGATACGATAAAGATTAGTCTGCTAAATGGTATTGCCGCGGAGTATGAGAATGATCCGGCTAAAATGCTGCAATATGTAAAAAAGGCCCTTTTACTATCTCAACAAAAAAAGTTAGAACTCCACGAAGCAGATGCCTGGTTTAATATTGGCAACGCTAATATTATGCTTAGCCACTATACACAGGCTTTAAAAAGTTATACAAATGCACAAGCTTTATTTGAGCAGCTTTTAAAAAAAGTTCCGAAATCAAAAATAAATGATATTAAAGACCGGCTGGCAATTACCTATGGAAGTATAGGTGTTGTGTGTTCTGAACAGAATAATTATGCCAAATCGCTGGAATATTATTTTAAAGCGTTGAAACTTCATGAGGAAACGAAGGAAGAAGAGTATATGGCTCATACCTATAACAACATAGGTATTGTGTACAAAGAGCAAAAAGAATATGGTAAAGCGCTGGAATATTACAATAAGGCACTTTGGCTGCAAAAGAAGCTTGGCGACGAAACGTCTGCAATAACAATTACAAATATTGGAGCGATATACCTGCTTAGAAATGAAAACGATAAAGCGTTAGAATCGTTTAATGAAGCTTCTAAGATTCTTAAAACTTTTGATAACCAACGGGCACTTGGTGAACTCTACAATAATTACGGGAATTATTATGTTGCCGCAAACAATTACGGTCAGGCTGAAAAAAGTTACCTGGATGCGCTTAAGGTTTTTGAAGGTATGGGCGAAAAGTATGGTGCTTCGGCTTCGCTTGGGTACTTGGGAGCGGTGTATGCCTCGCACGGAAATGATAAGGAAGCGGTGAAGTATTTGCAGAAATCGTCAGCACTTGCCGAGGAAATAGGAGTGCTGGAGCAGCTTAAAGAATCAGAAAAGAGGCTTAGCGAAATTTATGAAAAAACGGGAAATGATGTCGAAGCTTTAAAACATTATAAGCGGTATAGTGCGGCGAAGGAAAAGATAAATAGTGCTGAGAATATTAAAAGTATGGTTAGGGAGGAGATGAATTACGAATTTGAACGTAAATCGGCTCTTCAGAAAATTGAGAATGAAAAACGCCAGCTGATGTTTGATGAACAGGCAAAAAGGCACAGGCTTCAGATAATTTTTATATCGCTATTTATATTGCTGTTGTTTGGTATCGTCTTTTTAATATATAGCAGGCTTCAGCTGAAAAAGACACTTACCTTACAGCGCGACCTTGCGGAGTATGAGCAGAAAGCACTTCATTTGCAGATGAATCCGCATTTTGTTTTTAATTGTCTGGGATCGATATCCAGTTTTATAGTGCAGAATGGTAAAGAGTCGGCTATTAAATATCTGTCGAAATTCTCAAAACTTATGCGCCTTACGCTCGAGTATTCTAAAGAATCATTGATTCCTGTAGATAAGGAAATAGAAGGACTGCAAAATTACCTTGAGTTGGAGCAACTGCGTTTCAACAGGATATTTGAGTTTTCAATCGCTAAAGATCCTGCTATCGAGGATGACATGGCGTTACCACCGCTATTGCTACAGCCGTTTATAGAAAATGCTATCATTCATGGCCTTGTTCCTAAAAAACAAGCGGGAACTATTAGCATTGATTTTTCATTATCAGGAGATAAGATGGTTTGCACTATTACCGACGATGGTATTGGTATTAACCGCTCCAGAAAATTAAAAGAAAATTCGGTCACCGTACATAAATCTATGGCTTTGGAAATTACCCGAAAGCGTCTTGAGGTGATTCAGGCGGTAACCTCTAAATCAGCCAATGTTGAAATTGCTGAAATAACAGATTCTAACGGTTGCCCTGTTGGAACGAAAATTATATTACATTTGCCTATTCAATACGTATCCAGATAGTTATGATCACAGCTTTACTTATAGACGACGATAGCAATTTAAGAAATGGCATGAAAGGCCTATTGGATATGTATGCCCCTGATATAAAAATTTTGGGAGAGGCAGACAGTGTTAAAAGCGGCATCTCTGCGATAGATAAACATCGGCCCGATGTTGTTTTCCTGGATATTCAACTTGGTGACGGAACCGGGTTTGACATCCTTGAGCAGCTACAGCAAAAGCGGGGTAGTCTATCCTGTCATGTTGTATTTATTACGGCGCATGAAGAATTTGCGCTAAAGGCATTTAGGTTCAGTGCGTTGGATTATTTGCTAAAACCTGTAGATCCAGAGGATTTGCAAAAGGTGATTGAAAAAATAAAGAAAGTACTAGCTACTAATGACAGCTATGCGCACATTGACCTTCTGTTGGAAAACATCAGGAAGAAAGTAGATAAGTTTAAGAGGATAGCGCTTTCCACTTCAGATGGTATACACCTGTTTGAAGTAAGTGATATTATCCGCCTTGAATCGCAGGATAATTACACCAAGTTCTATATTAAAGATAATAAGCCCGTACTTATAGCTAAGACACTTAAAGAATATGAAGACTTGCTTTCTGAACAGGGGTTTGAACGTATTCACCAATCGCATCTTATAAACCTGGCGTATTTAAGGTCATACATTAAGAAAGATGGTGGCTACGCGGTTATGGCAGACAACAGCCATTTGCCAATATCACAGCGAAAAAAGGAACGCTTGCAGGAGTTATTAAAAGCATTGTAATGCAAATTCTAAGTCAATCCTGTCAAATTCTAAATGACAGGGTAAAATGTGGCTGAAAAAATTATATTTGAGGGTTAAAACAAAAGCTAAAAAAAGAATATGAAAAATACGTTACTCTATTTGCTTACACTGTTTTCGTGTGTTGCCTTTGCACAGGAGATAGTTGTGCCTGATGCAAACTTTAAAGCTAAGCTTTTGGGATCTGATGTTTCCAATGGTGTTGCCTATAATAGCACTTCTAATCCAATTGCGATTGATGCGAACGGAGATGGTGTTTTAACTCAAAGTGAAGCTGAGGCTGTTTATTATCTGAATGTCTCGTCTTCCGGCATTTCATCATTGGAAGGAGTAACTTATTTTACAAATCTTAAAGGGCTGTACTGTGGGAATAATACGCTGACTACATTGGACCTTAGTACTAATGTCAATCTTACATATCTTTCTTGTAGCAATAATAACCTTGAGACCCTTTTTATAAAAAATGGGAGCAATGAAAATTTCCCTATAGATAACTGGAATGGTAATCCTAATCTGTCGTACATCTGTGCTGACGAATCTCAGGTAAATGATCTTGTTTCGGGTACATATAATGTTCCAAATACGGTACAGGTAAACTCGTATTGTACATATGCTCCCGGGGGAGTGTATAATAAGATTACAGGTACTGTAAGATATGATGCTACTAATAACGGATGTGATGCTTCTGATGCGGTAATTCCATCTTTACGGATGAAAATTTCAAACGGAGTTTATGAAGATGACGTTTTTACGAATGCCGACGGTACCTATACGTTTTTCGTAGGTGCAGGCAATTATACGGTGACACCTAACTTTGAAGAAAATTATTTTACGGCTTCGCCTGTAGATAGTTATGTTAATTTCGCGGCAGTAACAGGATCAGAAGAAGTAAGAAACTTTTGTGTAGCCGCTTCAGCTGCAAGTACTGATGTTGAAGTAGTAATGGCGCCGCTGTCTTCAGCCAATGTAAATAGCGATGTACAGTATAAAATAGTATATAAAAATAAGGGAAACCAAACAGTATCGGGCACGGCAACCTGTAATTGGGACGGGTCGTTATTTGAGTTTGTAAGCATGTCTCCAATGGCTGATTTTATTTCAACAACTGTTTATTCGTGGAATTATACGAATTTAATGCCCTTTGAATGCAGAGAGATCGTAATGACATTACATCTTAATGGTCCGTCTGATACTCCTGCGGTATATCCTGGATATGAAATTCCGTTTACAATGAATATTACATCAATCGGTGACGTAATACCTTCGGATAATAGCCTTGCTTTCAATCAGAGAGTTATCACTGATTTCGAGACAAATACCATTACCTGTATAGAGGGAGAAACGGTGTCGCCCGACAAGATAGGAGAGTACCTTCATTATGTGGTTAACTTTAAAAATACAGATACTCAGTCTGCAGACTTTGTGGTTGTAGAGACTGATATTGATACGGATAAATTTGATTTAAGTTCGTTAAGGATACTTAATAACTCTACACCTGTAAATACACGCATCACCGGAGGAAGGGTTGCATTTAGATTTGACAACGCTATGGGAATTGCAGACCATGGGAATATACTGTATAAAATAAAGACTAAAAAGAGCCTTATGCAAAATGACAGGGTTTCAAATGTGTCATCTATTTATTATGGTTATAATTTCCCTGTTACTACAAATGATGCAAATACCACATTTGCATTATTGAGCAAAGGCGAATTTACTATTGATGCATCGGTTAAAATGTACCCTAACCCGACAAAAGGTTTTGTGAAAGTTGATGCCGCAGGCACAATTAAATCGGTACAAATTTTTGATATTCAGGGTAGGCTTTTACAGCACAGTTTTGTAAGTGAAAATGCAGTAATACTCGATGTTTCAGATAGGCCTTCGGGGATGTACTTTGTTAAGGTTTTAACAGATAAAGGAATAAAAGTTGAAAAACTGATTAGGGAATAAAAGAATTTACTTGTTATATAAAGGTCAACAGTTCGCTGTTGGCCTTTTTTTATACACAACAAAAAAGGATTAGCGCGCATCCTGTTTTGTTGTGGCAAGTTTAAACTGAACGATAAACTAATCAATTTTTCAACCAATGAAAACATCCTTACTTTATGCACTTTTGCTAATGGGCGGAATTGCAGGCGCACAGAATATCTCGATACCCGATGCTAATTTTAAAAGCAAATTGGTAAATGCAAGCCCCAATATGTATGTAGCTGTTAATGCAGCAGGTCAAAACATGATTGTAGATACAAACCACGATGGTGAAATACAGCAAAGTGAAGCCGATGCCGTTTATGAACTTTACCTTTTTGGTTCTTCTATTTCATCTTTATCAGGTATTTCATCTTTTACAAACCTTACAAAACTAGACTGCAGTAATAACCAGATTCAATCTTTAGATGTTGCTGCGTTATCAAATCTAAAGAGCCTTAATTGCAGGGTTAATGGCATGCAATCATTAAATATGTCCGGTCTGGCACTTTTAGAAGATGTTATTTTTGAATGGAATGCGATTACCTCATTTGCTCCGACTGGATTAACAAGCCTTAGAAATATCCAAGGCAGGAATAACAATCTTACAACGCTTAATCTTTCGCTTTTTCCGGCTCTCGTTTCACTTGTTTGCGATGATAACCAGCTGACAACTTTAAATGCTTCAGCAGCTCCGTTGTTAACTGTGGTATTATGCAACAAAAACCAGATCACTAATTTAAATATAACAGGTTTAGATCTTTTCTATCTTGATTATTCAAATAATCCTCTTCCTGCTGTAGACGTTTCCACATTAACAAATTTGGAGACTCTTATTTGCAGCAATGTGGGAACGCCAAATCTTAACCTTAATGGCTTATCGGCTTTAAAAAATGTTGAATGTTCTAATAATCCTATTTCAGTACTAAATACAGAAGACCTTACGGCGTTAGAAATGTTTTTTTGCGAGTATACTCAAATCCTGCAACTGGATTTAAGCCATTCCCCGAACCTTAAATATTTCCATGCCGGAAACAATCCATTACTTACATCAATAAATATTCACAACGAAGGATTAATATTATATCCGGGAGAATGTAACCTGTCTGATACTCCGAGCCTGCAAATGCTGTGTGTAGACGAAGGCGAGGAAGAGCTAATGTTGGAGTATTATGAGTCAAGGCAGGAAATACCTCCATACATTAGTACAACATGCGAATTTGTTCCAGGACAGATATATAACAAGATTTCAGGTAAAATAAGGATAGATATTGATGATAACGGGTGTACAGATGCCGATAGCAAGCCTTTCTATTACCCGGTTAAAATTTCTGATGGGACTACAGAGAAAATTAAGTTCGCCAGTTCTAATGGAGAGTATTTCGCTCTAGTAGGTGCAGGTACGTATACAGTTACAGCACCTTATGACGGAAATATGTACGAAACTCTTCCGGCAACAGCATCGGTAACTTTTGCGGGGATGGATAATGATACCTTTGTACAGGATTTTTGTGTTACACCAACTGGCGAGGTTAACGATGTAAGCGTAATTTTATCAACAGGGCCTGTAAGGCCGGGGTTTGATTCGTACCATTATATATATTACAGGAATAGTGGTAACACCATTGCTAACGGTACGGTAACTTTTACTTTTAACAATGCTGTATTGGATTATGTAGAGGCCGACCCTTTAGAGGCTACTTCAGCTCCGGGATCATTAACATGGAATTATACTAACCTCATGCCTTTTGAGAGCCGTGTAATAATGGTTGCCCTAAATGCAAATTCCCCTACCGAAACACCGGCACTTAATATTGATGATGAACTTTTCTTTGTTGCAGAGGTTGGTATGGATCAAACCGATGTGAACCTGCAAAATAATTTATATCGCAGCGATGTAAGTGTAGTGGGTGCGTTTGACCCCAACAATATAGTTTGCCTTGAAGGAGACAAAGAACCTGTAGAGAACATTGGCGAATATCTTAACTATGTGGTGAATTTTGAAAATACAGGTAATGCGGCTGCAACATTTGTAGTAGTAACGCAGGAACTAGATGCAGCACAATTTGATGTTTCGTCTTTTGAGGTGCTAAATGCTTCGCATGAAGTTGATGTTACGCGAATTGGTAATAATGTAATGTTCAGGTTTGAGGATATTGATCTTGGAGCGGCAGAACAGGGTAATGTAGTATTCAGGATCAAGACGCTTCAAAGCCTGGAAGAAGGTGATCAGGTAATGAACCAGGCAAATATTGTCTTTGATTACAATTACGCCATTATAACTAATCAGGCATTTACAACTTTTGAAACGATACTGGGTAACGATAAATTTACATTAGATAAATCCGTAAGTATTTATCCTAATCCATCAACAGACCTAGTTAACATATCATCTGAAAATAATGTGCACGGAATTGAGTTATATGATATTCAGGGCAGGCTGATACAGGCTATCCAAATAAACGCACCATCTGCTCAAATAGACCTTACAGACAGGCAAAGTGGCATATATTTTATAAAAATTGCTACTGCCAAAGGGGTAATGGTAGAAAAAGTGATTAAACAGTAAGGGCAACCCCTTTAATTTTACAGAATTATCAAAAGTCAATACTTTAAGGTATTGACTTTTGTTTTTTTAGTAGCATATTTAACGATTTTAATAAGTAATTTTCTTTATAAATAAATTTCATTTTATTAAATTCGCAGGAATATATTTTTCACAACTATAATTCACACTACATATGTCAAATACTGCAATACTAGAAATTGATGGCAAAAGGTATGAGTTCCCGGTTATTGTAGGAACCGAAAACGAAACTGCTATTGATATTGATAAACTGCGTGGTCTTACCGGCGCTATAACAATAGATCCGGGTTATAAGAACTCAGGGTCATGCAAAAGCGAAATTACTTTCCTTGACGGAGAGCAGGGTATACTTCGATACAGAGGATATTCTATCGAGCAACTTGCTGAAAAATCTAACTTCTTAGAAGTTTCTTACCTGCTTATTTTTGGAGAGCTGCCTACAGCTGCCGAGCTTGAGAAATTTGAAACTAACATAAGGAAATATACTCTTGTTAATGAAGAGATGAAAAATATCATTGACGGGTTTCCTAAAAATGCACACCCAATGGGAGTGCTTGCGTCACTAACAAGTGCACTTACGGCATTTAACCCAAAATCGGTTGATGTTAACAACGAAGCTGAAATGTATGAGGCTGTTTGCAAGGCGGTGGGTAAATTCCTTGTTATTGCTACATGGACATACAGAAAAGCTATGGGTTACCCCCTAAACTATTACGATAATACAACGGGGTATGTAGAAAACTTCATGAACCTGATGTTCTCTCTGCCTACAGGTCCTTACACTATCGATCCTGTTATTGTAAACGCTCTTGATAAATTATTCATCCTTCACGCAGACCACGAACAAAATTGTTCTACATCTACAGTAAGAATGGTAGGTTCATCTCACGCTGGGCTTTTTGCTTCAATATCTGCGGGTGTATCTGCTTTATGGGGTCCGCTTCACGGTGGTGCTAACCAGGCTGTACTTGAAATGCTTGAAGAGATTCAGAAAAACGGTGGCGATGCCGATAAATATCTTGCGAAAGCAAAAGATAAAGATGATCCGTTCCGTCTTATGGGCTTTGGACACAGGGTTTATAAAAACTTTGACCCAAGAGCTAAGATCATTAAAAAAGCAGCTGATGAAGTACTTTCAAAACTTGGTGTTGACGACCCGGTACTTGCAATCGCTAAAAAACTTGAAGAAGCTGCATTACAGGATGAGTACTTCAAATCTAGAAACCTTTACCCTAACGTAGATTTCTATTCGGGAATCATTTACAGGGCTATGGGAATACCAACAGAAATGTTCACTGTTCTTTTCGCAATTGGCCGTCTTCCGGGATGGATTGCACAATGGAAAGAAATGCGTGTTAACAAAGAGCCTATCGGGCGTCCTAGACAAGTGTATACAGGTTCTCCGTTAAGAGAGTTTGTTGACGTAAAAAACAGATAATTATTTTATATAGATATCTAAAGCCGCTCCTACAGAGCGGCTTTTTTATTGCTTTGTAATGATTGCATAAATTTCAGACGAAATAATTATCAATATCGCTATAAAAGTTTACAATGATGCGTTCATTTTCTATATTTGCGCAAAACCTGTATATACTATGTTACACCTTAACGTAAAAAACGAAACATCGCGGCTTCGGGCCGTTATATTAGGAACTGCCACAAGTAACGGGCCAACGCCAACAGAGAGCGAGGCTTACGATCCGAAATCGCTGGAGCACATAAAAGCGGGAACATATCCGGTAGAAGCAGACATGGTGAAAGAAATGGATGCGCTGGCAAAAGTTTTCGAAAAGTATGATGTAAAGGTATACAGGCCTGAAATTATACAGGATTATAACCAGATATTCAGCAGGGATATCGGTTTTGTGATTGACGATATATTTGTCAAAGCAAATATTTTACCGGACAGGGAGAGGGAACTGGATGCTATACAATATGTAATAGACCAGATCGATCCTGCAAAGGTAGTTCGCCCGCCCGAAGAAGTACATATTGAAGGTGGCGATGTAATGCCGTGGAATGACCATATTTTTATTGGTACTTACAAAGGCAGCGATTATAAAGACTTTATTACCGCCAGAACCAATATACAGGGGGTAAATTATATAAAAGAACTTTTCCCGAATAAGATCGTAAAAGAGTTTGACCTTGTTAAATCGAGGATAGAACCAAGAGATAACGCACTGCACCTTGACTGTTGCTTTCAGCCGATTGGTAAAGATAAAGGCGTAATTTATAAGAGCGGGTTTAGGGAAGAGGCAGATTATTTGTATCTTGTAGACTTGTTTGGCAAAGACAACCTGTTTCATATAGAAAGGGAAGAGATGTATAACATGACATCTAACTTTTTTTCGATAGATACGAACGTGGTTGTTGTAGAGAAAAACTTCCACAGGCTTAAAAACTGGCTTATAGCACAAGATTTTATTGTTGAAGAGGTACCGTATGCAGAAATAGCAAAACAGGAAGGTTTACTAAGATGTTCAACATTACCCCTTATAAGAGATTAATTTTTTAAATTGATATGAAACAGATTACCGATACTATACTTATGATTCGCCCGGTGGCTTTCAGGATGAACGAGCAAACCGCAGTTAATAATTATTACCAAAAAGTAATAGACAGCCTGCTGCCGGAAAGCGTAAATGCTAAGGCACAACAAGAATTTGATGCTTTTGTTGAAAAGCTAAAAGCTGTAGGTGTTAATGTTGTAGTTGTAGATGATACTACAGATTCCGATACTCCGGATTCTGTTTTCCCGAATAACTGGGTTTCTTTCCATGAAAATGGCGATGTGGCATTATATCCTATGTTTGCAGAGAACCGCCGTAATGAGCGCCGTGAAGAGATTTTAGACTTACTGGAAGATCAGGGGTTTGTTATAGATAATATTGTAGACTATACATCGGCTGAAGAAGATGATATTTTTCTTGAAGGAACAGGGAGTATTGTTTTAGACAGGGCTAACCACAAAGCATATTGTGCTTTATCACCACGTGCAGATGAGGAGCTTCTTATAGAATATTGTGAGGATTTTGAGTATACACCGGTTATATTTGAGGCTTACCAAACGGTAGACGGAGAGCGCAAGCTTATTTATCATACCAATGTAATGATGTGTATTGGCGATACTTTTGCTATTATTTGTGCAGATTGTATTGACGATAAAAAAGAGCGCAAAATGGTGCTTGAAAACCTTAAGGAAGACGGTAAAGAGATTATCCTGCTTACAGAAGCCCAATTGAATAACTTTGCGGGTAATATGCTTCAGGTACAGGGTGCCGATAATAAAAGCTACCTTGTAATGAGCGATTCGGCAAGACAGGTGCTTACTAAAGACCAGATTGCTAAAATTGAAAAACATACAGAAATATTGAGTTCAAGCCTTGATACTATTGAAGCATGTGGTGGCGGAAGCGCACGCTGCATGATGGCTGAAATATTTTTGCTAAAACAATAATATGCTTTCAAAAAAAACAAAATATGGGTTAAAGGCGCTTATCTACATTGCTAAGCAGGGTGGAACAGCGCCGGTACTTATATCTGATATATCTGAAAAAGAACAGATACCTAAAAAGTTTCTTGAGGCGATTTTGTTAGACCTTAAGAAGTTTGGTATTCTCGGTTCTAAAAAAGGCAAAGGTGGGGGATATTATCTTATGAAAGATCCTAAAACCGTTACCGCTGCTACGCTTATCCGTGTGTTAGACGGGCCTATAGCATTATTGCCATGCGTAAGCCTTAACTATTACGAAAAGTGTGATGACTGCCCTCACGAGGAAAAATGTTCGCTTAACAGGTTTATGGCAGAGGTGCGTGATAACACGCTTAACGTTCTTCAACAGAAGTCGTTACATGATTTAACATTATTGTAGCGCTTTTTTTTATCTTTATAGTCTATTATTTCTATAGAGTAATAGTATATTTGAAAAAAATTAATCACGGGTTTTTATTTCGATAAAAACATTCGGTATAGGTTAAAAGAAAAGATGGAGGAGAAAAAATTACAGTATCTAAATGACGCATTAGAGGGTCTACAGCTTGCTGAGGCACTTAGCTTTGTGGTTGGTGCTTTTGAGGGGAGAAAGGTTTTTTCTACCTCTTTTGGTATAGAAGACCAGGTACTTACCCACTTTATTGCACCTCACGCAAACGAAGTTGAGGTTTTTACCTTAGATACAGGCCGTCAGTTTAATGAAACTTACGAAGTGTTTCAGCGAACGTTAACCAAATATCCGGCGATAAAAATTAAAACATTTTATCCTGATGAGCAGAATATTGCAGATTATGTAAATAATCATGGTATCAATGGGTTTTACAATAGTGTAGAAAGCCGCAAAGAATGCTGCCGCGTACGCAAAGTAGTACCCTTGCAAAGAGCCATTACCGGAGCATCGTTATGGATAACCGGGCTAAGGGCAGAACAATCGCAAAATCGTGAAGGAATGCAGTTTTTAGAATGGGACGAGGCTAACCGGCTGGTTAAGTTTAATCCTTTACTGCATTTCACACTTAAAGAAGTAGAACAGTTCACAGATAAATATAATATTCCTGTAAGCAGCCTGTATAAAAAAGGTTATTTAAGTATAGGCTGTGCACCATGTACACGCGCTTTACTGGAAGGTGAAGATTTTAGAGCCGGACGCTGGTGGTGGGAACATGGCAAAAAAGAATGTGGCCTGCATATACATTCTGATAAAAATTATTAATAATGACACAGCAATTACAAACACATTTGCATACGCTGGAAGACGAAAGCATATACATAATCCGTGAGGTTGTGGCACAGTTTCAAAAACCGGTGCTGCTTTTTTCCGGAGGCAAAGACTCTATAACACTGGCAAGACTGGCACAAAAAGCATTTTATCCGGCAAAAATTCCGTTTCCGTTCTTACATATAGATACGGGGCATAACTTCCCTGAAACTATAGCATTTCGTGACCAGTTGGTTGAAGAACTTGGAGTGGAGCTTATTGTGCGTTATGTACAGGATAGTATCGACCAGAAAAAAGTTCAGGAAGAAACCGGCAAGCATGCGAGCCGAAATGCACTGCAAACGGTAACGCTACTTGACGCTATAGAAGAGTTTGGTTTTGACGCCTGCATGGGCGGTGCACGCCGTGATGAAGAAAAATCCAGGGCTAAAGAACGTATCTTTTCGGTGCGTGACGATTTTGGCCAGTGGGATGCTAAAAAACAGCGTCCAGAATTATTTAATATTCTGAATGGTAAAATTCATTTTGGGGAGAACGTAAGGGCATTCCCTATAAGCAACTGGACAGAAGAAGATGTGTGGAATTATATTGCACAGGAAGGCATTGGCCTGCCAACAATATATTTTGCGCATCCACGAAAACTTGTAAAGAGGGATGGCGCTTTCCTGGCACATTCTGACTACCTGAACCTTGTAGACAGCGATGAGATCGTGGAAACTATAGTACGTTTTCGTACCGTAGGCGATATGACCTGTACCGCAGCATTCGTGTCTGAGGCTTCAACGATTCCCGATATTATGTACGAAAACAAATCTTCCAAATCTTCTGAACGTGGTGCCCGTATTGACGATAAGCGATCTGAGGCGGCATTAGAGCAGAGAAAGAAGGGAGGGTATTTTTAATTATGGATTTACTACGAATTAATACTGCCGGTAGTGTAGACGATGGCAAAAGCACGTTAATAGGCAGGTTCCTAAATGATAGCCACGCACTGACAATAGAGCAGGAAGAACTTATTGCAAGAAAAACGAAAGAAAAAGGACTTGAAGATCTTGATTTCTCTGTGATAACCGATGGGCTTATTGCCGAAAGGGAACAGGGTATCACCATTGATGTTGCCCATATTTACTTTTCGACTTCAGAAAGAAAATTTATTATAGCCGATAGTCCCGGGCATGTGGAGTATACGCGTAATATGGTTACAGGTGCTTCAAATTCTGAAGTATCTATAATTCTTATTGATGCACGCAAAGGATTGTTAGAACAAACGTACAGGCATTATTTTATAAGCAGCCTGCTAAGGTTAAAAACGGTTGTTTTCTGTATCAATAAGATGGATCTGGTAAATTATAGCGAGGACACATTCCTGTCTATAGCTTCCGATATTAATGCAATGACAACGCAATTCGGCTATAGGCCGGACATCCATATACTGCCTATAAGTTCGCTGAAAGGGGATAATGTAGTGGAAGTTTCAAAATATACCGAATGGTATAAAGGCGATACGTTGTCGGGCATCCTTCATAAAATTATATCGAGCGGTACAGAAACCGAAGATTTCAGGATAGACATTCAACAGGTACTGCATGTTCAGAATGCTGAATTTGTGGATTACAGGGCATACGCCGGAAGAATAATCAGTGGTGAGTTGTCTTTTGGCGACGAGCTTACTGTATTGCCGTCAGGTCAAAAAAGCGAAGTGGTTGAGATACGTAAGTTTACCAATACGCTTAGCTCTGCCAATACAGGGGAGTCAATACAATTCAGGCTTAAAGATGAGGTGGATATCAGCCGTGGTATGATGTTGGTGAAGCAGCCGGATGAAAAACTGCTTTCTAAAGATATTAGTGCAACCCTGGTGTGGATGGACGAGAAACATGCATTGCCATCGGGTAAATATATTTTGCAGGCTGGAACAAGGACTGTTGCGTGCAAGCTTCAGGCTATAGAGGGAATAGTTCCGCCGGAGAATCCTTCTGATATTAAAGAAGCAGATCGTTTACAACTGAATGATATTGCAAAAGTGCAGTTAAAAACTGCTGCACCTGCCTTTTTAGACGCTTTTAGTGTTAACAGGCTAAACGGTGCTTTTATCCTTATAGATGCCCAGACCAATAATACAGTGGCTGTAGGATTTACAGAATAGGTTAGATTAGAATTGTTATATAGTTTGTTTGTTGTCAGGCTGCACCCATTGGGTGCAGCTTGTCTATTTAAAGGGTATTGTCTTTAAAATATTTACCACAGAACTGCTTATATATTGCACGCCTATAGCAATTACAATAAAACCTATTATACGGGAAATAGCCACTATACCAGATGCTCCCAGTATTCTTGAAAGGTAATGTGCACTGCGCAGCATTAAAAAGATAACCGCTGCCACGGCACCCATGGCCAGGCAGGCAATAACCTGTTGATCGAAATGCTGATAATCCTGGTACATGGCAATAAGTAATGATATAGATCCCGGGCCTGCAAGCATTGGTATGGCAAGCGGGGTAAGGGCAATGTCGTTTCTTTTTTGGGCATCGTTCTCTACCTCTTTGTTTACACCCCTTTTTTTGCTGAATTTACCGGTAAGCAGCGAAAACCCTGAGTTAACGATAATAAAACCTCCAGCTATCCTTAACGCATCTATACTAATTCCAAAAAAGGCAAGCACATATTGCCCGATAAAAAAAGAGATGATAAGAATTATAAAAACATTTACCGCTGCCCAAAACGATATTCGTGAACGTTCCGCCATACTGTCGCTCATAGTGAGTCCAACAAAAATTGGCACTGCACCAAGCGGGTTGATTACAGAGAACAATGCTGCAAAAATGTAAATAAATAATTCCATAGGGTTAGTTTGGTTTTATTGGCAAAAGTATGGTTTAACGGCTATTCGGGCTTTTCTAAATTATTAAATTGTGACCCCATATAATAACAAATAGAGAGGTTTGGTTTTGCAGCAGAAATAATTGTTTTTTTCTGCTTTCTTAAATATTTTCAAGATACAAGATAGCAATTATTTATGATTCTTAAATAGACAAAAAGAAGAGAAAGTGTCTTGAGTCTATTTATAGATTAACCGCCTTAGGCTCTGGGGGTTTAATTTTTAAAATAGCTGAAAAATAATTACATTAGTAAATAAGAACAACACACTAACTGGCATTGCCAGCTAATATCCTACATTACTTATGAAAAAAGTTTTGCTTTTACTTTTGTTTATAAGCACACTTTCCTGTAAAAAGACAGAAGTGGCAAGAGAAATAATTAAAGAATTTTCGGAAAACAGGTGGCAGGCAACCGACATAAAAAAATTTGAGTTTAGTGTAGATAAAGATATCGCAGAAGCTGATATTAAACTGTTATTTTCACATATACATGAGCCGCAATATGAAATGGTTTCGGTATCTATAATACTTGAGAATCCAAGAGGCGAGATGGAAAGTATCTATAATAACTTTCGGGTTACAGATGAGAATGGCAAAAACCTTTCTGAGTGTGCAGGAGATATATGTGATTTTTATACAATTATAAAAGAAAATATAAAGCTTGAAAAAGGTGTATATAAAATAACGGTAGAAAATAAATGCGCCGGTTCTTACCTGCCAAATGTGCTGGCTTTAGGGGTAGTAGTGGAAAGCAAGAACTAGCGATTAAAAAGACTACTTAATGTTATAAGGCCGTGAACCCATTGAGTGGCGCTTCTACAAGAAGTAATATTGCATTTTCAGACAATGCCTCCAGGTCAATTTCTTCAGAATTCCATAACGCCAGTCCATCACGTTCTTCAAGCAGGCTTCCCTGGACGTTAAACGCTCCGCTGATAACAAATACGAAAATGCCATTGGTTTTGTTTGCGGGATTATGCAGTACTTCTTCGCGTGCATTAAATATTCCTATTTGTGCAGACATTCCGTTATGGAATGCTTCGAATAGTTTATGAAATGTATTACGAACAGAAAGGTCGGTCTGGGCGATCATAAAATCTTTTAGCGAAAAGAGCTCTGATACTGCAGCATGCGTAAATGTAATGTACAAAAAGTTTATCATGCTGTCCTCGTAAGGGTTTTTTATACTAATAGTTCCGCCGCCGGAACTATGGTAGGTAAAAGCCTCTCCAGGAACTATAACCTGTGGTATATCGCTATTAAAATGACACTCAGCAGCTCCTACCAGAGGTAACACCATAATTACAGTACCGGCATCTAAAGACCTTTCAATAATTTGCTGTGCGGCAAGCGTTTCGTCATTCAGGACGGTAAGCGTGCTAAACGGTGGTTGTAAGGGATCGTTAAATTCATTAAAGTTAAAAGAGGCATGCAGCCTGTGGTTTCCGTTCTCCGTAAGCCCCCTTTTTTGGGCTTTGAAAATTTGTGCGGGACTTTGATGTATCATAGTAGGGGACTGATTATAAATCAAATTTAGTTGTGAGCATTTAATTATAATTTTTTTTGAGGTAAACGCATCTTATTTAAGGGCAAATGCTTTTTTTAGATAATTTATTTGCTGAAATTGCTGAATAATATGAAAGTTACCTAGGCATGAAACAGTTCCAGTTCTTACTTATTTTACTATTTATTGTTATACCGGGAGCTTATGCCCAGGTTATTTCGGGTTACATATATGATGAAGTTGAAAATAAACCTTTGGAAGGTGCCTTTGTTTATCTGGATGGTACGACCATAAATGCCAGTACCGATGCCAGGGGTTATTTTACATTAAAGCCGGGTACAGTATACAATGTCCCGCTTATTGTAACCTACGTAGGTTTTGAAAACTTTGTATTGGAAAATCCTTTTTCTTACAAAAAAACGGTAAAAGTTTTGCTCCGCGAAAGTAGTATTCATCTTGATGAAGTAGTAATAAGTAAAAACCTGCCTTTTACGCGTAAGCAAATGCTAAGGGCTTTTAGGAAGCAGTTTTTAGGAACCACTGCATCCGGTAGGTCATGTGAAATACTGAACGAAGATGATATTAGGCTAACCTATAATCTTTCAACAAATACATTACAGGCGCGTAGCGCGGTGCCACTTCGTATAAAAAATAAAAGACTGGAGTATAATATCGCCTTTAACCTTGTCGATTTTCAGGTTTCTTATAATACACTAACACTTTCGGATCTATATTTAAACAAGAGTTTCTTTGCGGGCACTACGGCATATTCGGATATTTCTAAAAAAGGATCGGCAGATAAAAAGCGCAGGCAAGCCTATTTGGGTTCTACGGTGCACTTTATGAAAACAATGGCTGATAATACCTGGCAAGAAGAGAAGTTTCAGTTGTATGTAGACAGGTGGCCTGCCAATCCGGATAATCATTTTGAAGTATCTGATTCGCTTTCGTTTAAAAAAATAATATCCCTGGACGATGCCAGAGCTCCTGCAAAAGCAAGTTATCTTATGGATGCCGGAGGAAAAAAAGAAACAGTTAAACATAAACTGCGCCAGCACTATTCTATTTTGTACGACAGGAAAGACCAATCCGGTTTTGAACTTACCGATGGTAAATTTTATATCGACAAGAACGGACTTTTTATTCCCATACAGGGTATCACTTTTAGTGGCTATCTGTCAACACTTCGGGCGGGCGATCTGCTTCCTTCCGATTATCAATATAAGCCCTAAATGTTAGCATAACTATAAAAAAGGGGGAAAATAGACCTTTTTTTGATATTTTTATTAAAAAAGAAGCTATGGGAACTCCAAAGAAAACACTTGTAATGGGCGCCTCCACCAATCCTGGCAGGTATGCTTATAAGGCTATAAAGATGCTGGAACGTTTTGGGCATCCGGTTGTCGCGATTGGTAGAAAAGAAGAAAGCCTGGATGGCGTAAAGATAGAAAAAGAGCATGTGCCTTTTGATGAGGTAGATACAATAACCTTGTATCTTAACCCTATGAACCAAAAGCAGTACTATGATTATATCTTAAGTCTTAAGCCTGAACGCGTTATTTTTAATCCTGGTACAGAAAATCCTGAATTGTACTCGCTGCTAAGGCAAAACGGGATAGATATAGAAGTTGGCTGTACACTTGTAATGCTATCTATAAACCAGTTTTAATGGGGAGTACTTTTTTACTCACGCATAGCAATAGCAGAAAAGTGATTAAACCATTTACCACTATTAGTTCATTATCAAAAACATAATTTCCGAAGAATAAAGAAGAATTAAGGCTTATGAATAAAGTAATGAGTGGCGATGCTATGCATATAAATGGTACCATTTTATCTTTTACAGTATAGTTTTTCATGAACAGACCAAAAGAGTATAGTCCTAATAGCGGACCATAGGTATATGATGCTATCCTGAATATCATGCTTACTACCGAATCGTTGTTAAGCACGTTGAATACAATTATTACAAGGAACATAAGCAGTGAAAAGCCTACGTGTACAAAATGCCTTGTTCTTACATTGTTTGTTTTGGCAAGATTTTCTGCTTTATCCATTCCCAGGAAGTCAACACAAAAAGAGGTGGTAAGTGCGGTAAGTGCAGAATCTGTAGTGGCAAAAGTAGCAGCCGTTAGACCTAACAGAAATATTACGGATGGTACAATAGTAAGGTAGTTGAATGCTATTTCAGGAAAAAGAAGGTCGGTTCTTGGATTGCCTAAAGCATCGGTCGGTATAGCAATGCCATTGTTGTTGGCATAGATGTAAAGTAATGCACCAACTCCTAAAAAGAACAGGTTGATGATTACGAAAATCCCCGTAAATGTAAACATGTTTTTCTGCGCTTCGCCTATATTTTTACAACTCAGGTTTTTCTGCATCAGATCCTGATCGAGGCCAACCATGGCTATAGTCACAAATATTCCACCCAGTATCTGCTTTACGAAATGGAATTTGCTTCCGATAAAATCTTCGAAGAAGAATATTTTGGAGTAATTGCTGTTTTTTACGGTTTCAAAAGCTTCGGGGATACTTAGGTTTAAGCTGTCGCAGATAAAATAAATGGTAAAGAATACAGATGACACTAAAAAGAAGGTCTGTAAGGTATCTGTAATGATAATGGTTTTTAATCCACCTTTGTACGTATAGGCGAATATTAATAATAGAGATATTAATACAGTTACCCAGAAGGGTATCCCAAAGGCGTCAAATACATACCGCTGTAAAACAATAACCACCAGGTACAATCTAAAAGCAGAGCCTATAGTACGGCTGATGAGAAATATCATTGCTGATGTTTTATAACTGTAATAACCCAGCCTGCTTTCTATATAGCCGTAAATAGAAGTCAGGTTTAACCTGTAATATAAAGGCAGAAGCACTTTTGCGATTATAATAAATCCTATAGCGTTACCCAAAATAAACTGGAAGTACTTAAACTGGGCTCCACTAGGTGCACCTACCTCTCCCGGTACCGATATAAAAGTAACTCCTGAAAGGGCGGTGCCTATCATACCGAAAGCAACAAGGTACCATTTAGAATTTTTATTCGCCTTAAAGAAAGTGTCATTACTACTGTCTTTTTTGCTTACCAGCCTTGAAATAAGAATAAGTATGCCAAAATAAATTACAATTATAGAGAGTATGGTTATGGGTTGCATAGTGTATAGTTTGTAATACAAAACAAGTGAAAATTATTTCAAAAAACTAAGGCTGATGAAATTTGTGTGGGTTTAATGTAAATAGGGGCTTGTTTACTACCTTTGCACTACTATGGAAATGTCTTCTAAATTACTGGAAAGGGCTGTTGCCGAAATATCGCAGCTGCCGGGTATAGGCAAGAGAACAGCGCTTAGGCTGGCGCTTCATTTATTAAAGCAGCCAACCGAGCAGACATTGCTGCTTACCGGAGCTTTACAAAAAATGAGGGAAGAGATTCAGTTTTGTAGACAGTGTCATAACATTAGCGATGTTGAAGTGTGTCAGATATGCGCTAATACTACCCGTGAACGTTCTGTTATCTGCGTTGTAGAAGATATTCGTGACGTAATGGCAATTGAAAACACTAACCTTTTTAAAGGTACCTACCATGTTTTAGGAGGTAAGATATCGCCCATGGATGGTGTTGGTCCAAGTCAGTTAAATATAACAACATTAGTGGAAAAAGTTAAAAGCGGTAATGTTAAAGAAATCATTTTTGCTTTGAGTTCTACAATGGAAGGTGATACTACAAACTTTTACATCTATAAGCAAATTAAAGAGTATGGTGTTGTAACTTCGGCGATAGCAAGGGGTATAGCTGTGGGGGATGAATTAGAATTTGCCGATGAGGTAACCCTGGGGAGAAGTATATTGCACCGTGTTCCGTTTGAGAATTCTATGAGGAATACTTAATAGTTTACATATTATTCCCGTTAATATACCTATAAATAAGTGTAAATTACACTAATTAGTACTTATATTTGCATTCTCAGTATTTATGAGTGTATAATGTTAAAATATTCATGCAGAACAACTTACAAGCGAAAATATTAATAACCGGTGGTGCAGGATTTATTGGATCCAACTTATGCGACCATTTTATAGCGAAGGGTTATCAGGTTGTTTGCCTTGATAATTTTGCAACAGGCTTCAGGAAAAATATTCAACACCAATTATCGAATCCTGATTTTACCCTTATCGAAGGCGATATCAGGAATATGGAAGATTGCCGAAAGGCCGTTGAAGGGGTTGCTTATGTTTTGCATCAGGCAGCACTGGGATCCGTTCCAAGGTCAATTAAAGATCCGATAACTACAAACGATGTTAACGTTGGTGGTTTTTTAAATATGCTTACCGCTAGTCGGGATGCAGGCGTAAAACGTTTTGTTTATGCAGCGAGTTCTTCTACTTATGGCGATTCCGAAAGTTTGCCGAAGGTTGAAGATAAAATTGGTAGTCCACTTTCTCCTTATGCAATAACAAAATATGTGAATGAGCTTTATGCCGCTATATTTAGTAAAACATACGGTATTGAAACGATAGGACTGCGCTATTTTAATGTTTTTGGCAGGCGACAAGATCCAGCAGGTGCATACGCGGCTGTCATCCCTAAGTTTGTAATGCAATTCATGAAACATGAAAGTCCGGTAATAAATGGCGATGGCAATTATTCCAGGGATTTTACTTATATAAATAACGTTTTGGAGATGAATGAGTTGGCAATGTTAACTCAAGAGCCTGACGCTATAAATACTGTTTACAATACGGCATTTGGAGATAGGACAACACTTAGAGAGCTTGTAGAATACTTAAAGAAGTACCTTTCAGAATACAATATAGCAATAAAAAACGTTGATGTTATCTACGGTCCTGAAAGGGCAGGAGATATTCCGCACTCGTTGGCAAGTATCGATAAAGCGAAAAGATTACTAAATTACAATCCGCAGTATTCTATAAAACAAGGCCTTGAGGAGGCTGTTGATTGGTACTGGGAGAATTTAAAAGCAGACTAGTAATAAGCTGCACTTTATAATATGAATATAGCTATTATAGGATTAGGCTATGTGGGACTGCCGTTGGCAGTAGCAATGGCTAAAAAGCATACAGTTACAGGTTTCGATATTAATATTGGCAGGATAACAGCGTTAAATAAATTTAAGGATTCAACACTTGAAATAAGCTATGAAGAATTAAAACAAGTTGTTAAGACGGAAAAGACTTCGGGAAATGGCTTACATGTTACTAGTAATATTGATGATATCAAAGATTCTCAATATTATATTATAACTGTGCCAACTCCGGTTGATAAAGATAATAGCCCTGATTTGGGAGCACTTTATAAAGCCAGTGAAACTGTAGGTAAAGTTTTAAGTAAGGGAGATATTGTAATTTACGAATCAACGGTTTATCCGGGGGCTACGGAAGAAGAATGTGTACCGGTACTGGAGCGTGTAAGTGGATTAATATTTAATGAAGATTTTTTTGCAGGCTACTCCCCTGAAAGAATTAACCCTGGCGATAAAGAACATACGGTAGAAAAGATATTAAAAGTAACATCTGGCTCGACACCAGAAGCTGCTCTAAAGGTTGATGCACTTTATAAGTCGGTTATTACAGCAGGTACCCACATGGCACCTTCAATTAAGGTTGCTGAGGCTGCAAAGGTTATAGAGAACTCACAGCGTGATATTAATATCGCGTTTGTAAATGAACTTTCTAAGATATTTAGCCGTTTGGATATTGACACGTATGCAGTGCTCGAGGCTGCCGGAACGAAATGGAATTTTCTGCCGTTTAAGCCGGGATTGGTAGGAGGGCATTGTATAGGAGTAGACCCGTATTATTTAGCTCAAAAGGCTCAGCGTTCAGGCTATAATCCTGAAATTATACTTGCGGGAAGAAGGCTCAATGACAGTATGGGCGAATATGTGGCTTCTCAGTTGGTTAAAATGATGATAAAAAAAGGCATCGAAATTAAAGATGCCAGTGTTTTAATGCTTGGCGTGACATTTAAAGAAAACTGTCCGGATGTTAGAAATACAAAAATTATTGACGTAGTACATTCTTTACAAGAATATGGTATAAATGTTACTATTTTCGATCCGTGGGCTAGTCCTGAAGAGGTAATGCATGAGTACGGCTTAGAGACGATAAATGTCTTGCCTAAAGAACAATTTGAAGGTATTGTACTTGGTGTTTCACATAATGAATTTCTAGAGCTGGACTATGCCGGATTAAGAAAAGAAAACAGTATTCTGTTTGACGTTAAAGGTGTCTTGGGCGAAATGGCGGATGGAAGGTTATAAAATAAACATAAAAGTAAAATAATATTTAAAATAATAAGAACTGTTAAAAATTAAGAGTTAAAGATTGTAAGTTTGCTGAACTAAGTAAGTGTTTTTTTAATTCATTTATATACAGGTTTTTATAAATATTCGAATAGCGGAGAATGACTAAGATTAAAAATATTTGCTGTATTGGTGCTGGTTATGTAGGCGGTCCAACAATGGCTGTGATAGCGCACAAATGTCCGGACATTAAAATTACAATTGTAGATCTTAATGCAGAGAGGATTGCGGCGTGGAACGATGAAGATGTGAATAATATTCCAATTTACGAACCGGGACTTTCCGATATTGTGGCTTCAGCGCGCGGAAGAAATCTTTTCTTTTCTACAGATGTGGAAAAAGCTATAGATGAAGCCGATATGATATTTATTTCGGTAAATACTCCAACAAAGACTTACGGTGTTGGGAAGGGTATGGCTGCCGATCTTAAATATATTGAGCTTTGCGCCAGACAGATAGCAGCAGTTTCTAAAAGTGATAAAATAGTAGTTGAGAAATCTACGTTGCCAGTAAGAACTGCCGAGGCAATAAAAAATATATTAGACAATACAGGAAATGGTGCTAAGTTTCAAATCTTATCAAATCCTGAATTTCTTGCCGAAGGCACTGCTGTTGAAGACTTATTAAATCCGGATAGGGTATTGATAGGAGGAGGTACAGATGCAGAAGGCCAGGAAGCGATTAATGCACTTGTAGAAGTGTATGCGAACTGGATACCTCAAGAAAGAATACTTACAACCAATGTATGGTCGTCTGAACTATCCAAGCTAACCGCTAATGCATTTCTGGCTCAAAGGGTTTCTTCAATCAACGCAATGTCTGAGTTATGCGAGAAAACCGGTGCTGATGTAAATGAAGTTGCAAAAGCAATAGGTATGGACAGCAGGATTGGGTCTAAATTCCTTAAATCGTCTGTTGGTTTTGGCGGTTCGTGTTTTCAGAAGGATATCCTTAACCTGGTATATATTGCTAAATCGTACGGCCTTAATGAAGTCGCTGATTACTGGGAACAGGTGATCATTATGAACGATCACCAAAAACAACGTTTTGCATCTAACATTGTAAAAACGCTTTATAATACTGTGTCTGGGAAGAAGATAGCCTTTTTAGGATGGGCTTTTAAAAAGGATACTAATGATACGCGGGAATCGGCAGCTATTTATGTAGCCGATAATTTATTGAATGAACAGGCAAACATTACTGTTTATGATCCGAAAGTAAGTGAAAGCGCTATATATAAAGATCTTGATTATCTTGACTCCAGAAATCCGGAAGCTAACAGAGCTGGTTTAGAAGTAGTGACCGACGCTTACGAAGCCTGCAAGGACGCTCACGCTATTGCTGTACTTACAGAGTGGGATGAGTTTAAAGATTACAACTGGCAAAAAATATATGATAACATGAAAAAACCTGCTTTCGTATTTGATGGCAGGAATATACTTGATGGAGACAAGTTGTCTAAAATTGGATTTATATTTCAGGGAATAGGTAGTTAAGAAGTAAAACTCATGAAAAAAATTCTTATCACCGGTGGTGCCGGTTTTATTGGATCTCACGTTGTGAGGCGTTTTGTAAAAAAATATCAGGATGTACATATTTACAATCTTGATGCGCTTACATATGCAGGTAACCTGGAAAATATTAAGGATATTCAAAATGAACCCAATTATACTTTTGTTAAGGGAGACATTACCGATGCCGAATTTATAAATGATCTATTTCAAGAGCAAAAATTTGATGGTGTACTTCACCTGGCTGCGGAGTCCCACGTTGACCGCTCTATAAAAGACCCTCTTGCCTTTGTGAAAACAAATGTTATTGGAACAATGAATTTGCTTAATGCGGCAAAAGATTTGTGGAAAGGTAATTTTGAAGGTAAGAGATTCTATCATATAAGTACTGATGAGGTGTACGGTACATTGGGCGCAGAAGGATTGTTTACAGAAACTACTGCATACGATCCTAATTCACCATATTCAGCTTCAAAGGCAGCTTCAGATCATTTTGTAAGGGCATACGGTGAAACCTATGGGCTGCCTTATGTTTTAACTAACTGTTCAAATAATTACGGGCCTTATCATTTTCCGGAAAAATTAATACCCCTGTTTATAAATAATATTATAAATAACAAGCCTTTACCGGTTTACGGTGACGGCAAATATACCCGCGACTGGCTTTTTGTCGAAGATCACGCAGTGGCTATAGATTTAGTTTTTCATGAGGGAAAAAATCATGCGACATACAATATAGGAGGCTTCAATGAATTGCAGAATATCGACTTGGTAAAACTATTATGTTCTATCATGGATAAAAAACTTGGTCATCCGGAAGGTACTTCAGTTAAGCTAATCACTTATGTAAAGGATAGGCCGGGGCACGACCTGCGATACGCTATAGACGCGTCAAAGATCAATAAAGAACTGGGTTGGAAACCATCTGTGACATTTGAAGAAGGACTTGAAAGGACTGTTGATTGGTTTTTAAGTAATCAGGAGTGGCTTAATAATGTCACATCAGGTGCCTATCAAAAATATTATGACAATCAATACAGTGTTTCAGAGTAATGGAAATTGAAAAGACAAAATTGGAGGGGTGTTTTATCCTGAAGCCTCAGCAATTTCATGATGACAGAGGTTATTTTTTTGAAAGTTTTAATGAATCTAAATTTCAGGAGCTTACAGGTACTGCTACGAGGTTTGTCCAGGATAATCAATCGTTCTCAACTTATGGGGTTTTAAGAGGGCTTCATGCCCAGGCCGGGGAACACGCTCAAGCTAAATTGGTAAGGGTATTAAAAGGAGAAGTGCTTGATGTGGCAGTAGATGTTCGTAAAGGCTCGTCAACTTTTGGTGAGCATGTTGCTGTAAAACTTAGTGCAGAGAATAATCTTCAATTGTTTATTCCAAGAGGCTTTTTGCATGGATTTGTTGTTCTGTCGGAAACAGCTGAGTTTTTTTATAAATGCGATAATTATTACAATAAGGTTTCTGAAACTGGAGTTGTTTATAATGATGCTGCGATTGAAATCGACTGGATTGTACCACAGGAAAAAATAAATTTATCTCAGAAAGATGTTATACTACCGGTTTTGGCAGATGTATATAGTAAATAATATAAAATGAAAACTATATTAGTTACAGGAGGTGACGGACAGTTAGGACAATCGATCCGTGCAGTTAAAGAACAACATGGAAAGGGCTATAATTTTGTATACCTGACATCATCCGATTTTAATCTTACGAATCCATTACAGATGGAGCAGGTTGTTAAACAATACGCTCCTGCATATATTATAAATTGTGCAGCGTACACAGCTGTTGACAAAGCAGAGACTGAGAAAGAAAAGGCTTTTGCTGTTAATGCGCACGGTCCGTCTGACCTGGCAGCAATATGTAAACGTGAAGGTGTCATACTGATACATATTTCTACCGATTTCGTTTTTGAAGGATCTGTACCGATACCTCTTACAGAGGAAATGGAAACCGTTCCAGCTGGTATTTACGGCGCATCTAAGCTTGCAGGTGAGAAAGCTATTTCAGAACAAATGGATCAGTATTTTATCCTCCGTACCAGCTGGCTGTATTCTGAATATCAGAGTAATTTTCTGAAAACGATGATTCGCTTAGGTAATGAAAGAGAAGAGTTATCGGTTGTTTATGATCAGGTGGGATCGCCAACCTATGCAGTTGATCTTGCTGAAATGATTATAGCTATTGTCAATTCTTCATCAGAAGCATTTGGGGTTTATCATTACAGTAACGAAGGAGTAGCATCCTGGTATGATTTTGCCTTCGAGATATTCAAATTAGGAAAACAAACCATACGATTAATGCCAATCAACTCGTCACAATATCCAACACCGGCAAAAAGACCCGGATATTCTGTTATGAGTAAAGATAAAATTAAGGCTGAATTTAATGTTACTATAAAACACTGGTCTGCTAGTTTGACTATGTGTATGCAAAATATAAATTTATGAAAGGTATCATACTCGCGGGTGGATCAGGAACAAGGCTTCATCCTTTGACGATTACTGTCAGTAAACAATTGTTGCCAGTTTACGATAAACCTATGATCTATTATCCATTATCTGTATTGATGCAGGCAGGTATAAGAGAGATATTAATTATTACCACTCCAAGAGATCAGCAGGCATTTAAAGATTTGCTAGGTGATGGTAAGCGTTTAGGTTGCCGTTTTGAATATGCTGTTCAGGAACATCCTAATGGCCTTGCACAGGCCTTTATTATTGGCGAGAATTTTATAGGTAGTGATAAAGTAGCACTTATACTTGGGGATAATATTTTCTACGGGACCGGACTGGCCGATTTATTACAGGCTAACAATAACCCTGATGGGGGTATTATTTATGCTTACCATGTAAAAGATCCCGAGAGGTATGGTGTAGTAGAGTTTAACGAAGATGGAAAAGCTGTTTCGATTGAAGAGAAACCAAAGGAACCAAAATCTCATTTCGCTGTTCCAGGCATTTATTTCTATGATAACGAAGTTATAAGTATAGCAAAACAAATCTTGCCAAGTGAAAGAGGGGAGCTTGAAATAACAGATGTTAACAGAGAGTACCTTAGGCGTGGTAAGTTGAGCGTAAGTGTGCTGGATAAAGGTACAGCATGGCTTGATACCGGTACTTTTCAGTCTTTAATGCAGGCTTCTCAGTTTGTAGAAGTCATTGAAGAGCGCCAAGGGCTTAAAATAGGTGCTATTGAAGGTGTGGCTTATGAAATGGGTTATATTGATAAGACAGAGTTTAATGAGCTTATTAAGCCGTTTATGAAAAGCGGTTATGGAAGAAATTTGGCAGGTTTGACGAAGCCAATTTAGCGTGCCAAATCATCTCATCAGAAAAATTTGTTAAAACATTTATAATTCTTATATGATAAATTGTATGTTAGACAATAACGAGTACTTTTGTGGTGCAATTTATTTAAATATTAGATGTTAGATTCTCTAATTACTTCAAAAACCAGATTAAGACTTCTTGTGAAGTTTTTTGTCAATGCTGCCAACGAAGGACATTTAAGAGGTCTTGCCACTGAATTTAGCGAATCAACTAACGCGATTCGTAAAGAGTTGAATAATCTTTCTGATGCCGGCTATCTTGAAAAAGAGAATGTTAGCAATAAGGTAAGATACAGGGCTAATGAAAAACATCCATTATTTTTATCTCTTCAAAATATTGTCAGGAAATATCTTGGGCTTGATGTAATTGTTGATCAGGTGCTTGAACGCATGGGCGATGTGAAAAAAATTATCCTTATTGGTGATTATGCTAATGGATTGGATACAGGAACGATAGAAGTTGTTGTTGTTGGAGATGTTTTAAATGACGATTACTTTAATAATTTATCTCTCAAAATTGAAGAACTGATCAACCGCAAGGTAGTGTTTATATTATCTACTGAATCGCGGGATGGTTTAGTTGTTTTTGAGAATTTATCTAAATAAGATTTTAGCTGTATAATGAAAAAAATTCTAATTGTATTTGGAACCCGTCCGGAAGCTATAAAGATGGCGCCCTTGGTAAAAGCTTGTATCAACGAAGCTCAGTTTATTACAAAAGTTGCAGTAACGGCTCAACATAGGGAGATGTTAGATCAGGTTCTTGATTTTTTCGAGCTATCACCGGATTTTGATTTAGACCTGATGAAACCGAATCAGAATCTTTATACATTAACTGCTGATATAATAACAGGATTAAAGCCTGTTCTTGAGGATTTCAAACCAGACTACGTTTTTGTTCATGGTGATACTACAACTACAATGGCAACCAGTATAGCTGCGTTTTATTCGGGGGCAACTGTATGTCATGTTGAAGCAGGTTTGCGCACAAATGATAAATATTCACCGTTTCCTGAAGAAATTAACAGGCAGATAGCGGGTAGAATTTCAGATATTCATTTTGCCCCTACATCAACTTCTAAAGAAAACCTTTTAAAGGAAAATATAGAAGAATCTTCAATACTTGTTACAGGAAACACTGTAATAGACGCGTTATTGGATAGTGCAAAGCGTGTCGAAAATATAGAAAATGAAGAAATTGATTTTTTAAAGAAGAACGTAGATTTTTCAAAAAGGATCATCCTTGTAACTGGTCACAGGAGAGAAAATCACGGAGAAGGGTTTATTAATATTTGTGCAGCATTAAAAGAAATTGCGCAAAGGAATCCTGATGTACAGATTATTTACCCGGTGCATTTAAATCCTAATGTAAAGGGGCCTGTCTATGAAATTCTGGGTGATATTTCTAATATAAAATTAATTGACCCTCTGGCTTATCCAGCTTTTGTATGGTTGATGAATCAATCAACATTAATAATTACCGATAGTGGAGGAGTTCAGGAAGAAGCGCCAAGTCTTGGTAAACCTGTATTAGTAATGAGGGATACTACAGAAAGACCTGAAGCTGTTTCGGCAGGTACTGTAATTTTAGTAGGTACAAACAAAGACCTTATAGTTGAAGAATGTACGAATTTACTAACCGATACAGCACGCTACCAAAGTATGAGTGCGTTACATAATCCTTATGGTGATGGGAAGGCATGTGAGCGTATAGTTGAATATATAAAAAACC
Source organism: Flavobacterium psychrophilum (assembly GCA_001708385.1). NCBI lineage: Bacteria > Pseudomonadati > Bacteroidota > Flavobacteriia > Flavobacteriales > Flavobacteriaceae > Flavobacterium > Flavobacterium psychrophilum. The sequence continues at coordinate 3,153,927 of CP012388.1, forward strand.
ATCAAACTAAAACCAAATAATTTCAATTCAATCAATTAAAATGGATCAAAAAGTTGTTACAATAGGCTTAGGGTACATAGGTTTACCGACATCGGCATTAATTGCTAATAATAATATTCACGTACACGGTGTAGATATCAATCAGAGTGTTGTTGATACTATAAATGCCGGAAAAATACATATAGTTGAGCCTAGTCTTGACGAAGCTGTTGCTAAGGCGGTTGCAGCGGGGTTTCTTACTGCCAGTACAAAACCGACCGAAGCAAATACGTACTTGGTTGTTGTCCCAACGCCATTTAAGGGTAATTATGAGCCGGATATTTCTTATGTTAAAGCGGCTACCACCGCTATTTTACCATTATTAAAGAAAGGTGATTTATATATAATTGAGTCGACATCACCTGTTGGAACTACAGACAAGATGATGAACTATATTTTTGCCGAACGTCCCGAACTTAAAGGTGAAATATTCCTGGCGTATTGTCCGGAGCGTGTATTACCGGGTAACGTTATGCATGAATTGGTGTACAATGACAGAGTTATTGGTGGTGTTGATGAAGCATCAACAGATAAAGCCGTTGCATTTTACAGCCAGTTCGTTAAAGGCGAACTTCATAGAACTAATGCTGTTACAGCAGAAATGTGTAAGCTTACTGAAAATTCATCAAGAGATGTCCAGATTGCGTTTGCAAATGAATTATCCCTGATTTGTGATAAGGCAGGTATTAACGTATGGGAACTGATTAAGCTTGCGAACAAACATCCGCGTGTTAATATACTTCAGCCTGGCTGTGGTGTGGGCGGTCACTGTATCGCTGTTGATCCTTACTTTATCGTTTCAGACTACCCGATGGAGTCACGTATTATAGGTAAAGCCAGAGAAGTAAATAATTACAAGTCGTTTTGGTGTGCAGAAAAAGTAAAAACTGCAAAACTTGAATTTCAGGTTAAACACGGTAAACTGCCAAGGATAGCGGTAATGGGACTTGCGTTTAAACCAAATATTGATGATCTAAGAGAATCTCCGGCAAAGTACATTGCTCAGAAAATTATGCAGGATATGCATGACGAAGAGTACTTTGTTGTTGAACCGAATATCGAAGAACACAACGTTTTTAAACTTACAAACTATAAGGAAGCCGCGGAAAAAGCAGATATAATTGCTTTTTTGGTAGCTCACGATGAGTTTAAAACTTTGGAAATACCTAAAGATAAAGTTGTATTGGACTTTTGTGGGGTGCTTAAATAAGTTACCTACTAAATGAAAAAATTTTTATTAAACAGCGGTATTTTAGCTCTACAACCTTTTATTACAAAAATAATTGTATATTTTGTATTACCCCTTTATACTCTGTGTTTAACGCCAGTACAATTTGGAGAGGTTGAATATTTATTAGCGATTGGAGTTTTTTTCAAAACTTTCATAAGCATGAGTATGACTAGCTCTTTTTGGAAGTATGTTGGTGATAATCAAAGATGGAAAGAAGGAGAAGTAGTTTTTAGCATATTGCTTATATCTAGTGTTTTAGGTTGTGTTATAACACTGCTGTTTTTTCTATATTGTTGTATCTTCCAAGATTTTAAAGCCATAAACGTAAGCCTTATAATATACTTTGTAAGTGAAATTATTTCACTAGCTTATATGGTTGTTAATTTGGTTATCAGGAATAATTTTAATGTGAGGAAGTTTTTATTCATTACTTTTTTATATGTTGTTACTTTTGTATTGTGCAATTATTTATTCGTATACTATTTAGATCTGGGCATTAAGGGAGTGTTTTATAGTTATTTACTTTCGGCAAGTATAGTTTTAATTGGAGCTGTTAGTATTTTGAAAGATCATATCGTTATAAAATTTGATAAGTCGTTAATTTTTGATATTTTGAAGTATAGTTTTCCATTAATGTTAACAAATCTGATTGCTATAATAATAATGTTCAGCGATAGAATACTTATTAAAAATTTAAGAGGAAGCTATGAGTTAGGTATATATTCCTATGGGTTTAAGTTTGGTTCGCTAATCAAAAGTGTTGTTATTGATGTGTTCTTTATAATATGGAATCCTATTAGATGGAAAATTTATAGGAATCCCAATGGAGAAAAAATATTTGCTGTAATTTCAAAAGCAATTTTTATCTTGTTTCCAATTGTTGGATTTTTAACCGTAATAGTGAGTAAATTCGTGGGTGAGTTATTAGCTGTGAATGATGATTATACAACAGGTTTTAAAATTATTCCCTTCATTACTTTTGGATATATTTTCTATGGATTGTACTATTATTCTTCTATGGGATTACTTTTTAAAGATAAAACAGGTCTAATCGCTAAAATAGTCTTTAGCGTTTCTTGTTTTAATGTCATTCTTAACTTTATACTTATTACTGGTTTTGGATATATTGGTGCAGGACTGTGTGCATTCGTTACATACATAGCTATGTTCTTTCTAGGACATTTTTATTGCAATAAATATTATAACATTGGTCCAATTAATTACAGTTCCGTTTTGCTAATGATTATTTATCTTGCAGTCACTATGTTTATTAGCGTAAATATATTAATTGATATAATTTTAGGTTTAGGCTTTATTTTTATGTTATTGATTCTTAATATTAGAAATTTAAGATATATAAGGAGTAACTCATCATTATTAGTTAAAACATTAACAGAAGCTTACTAATATGTATATGACGAAATTTTATAATAAGATTATTCGATTGTATGAGTTATTATCAAAAGCTTTATTAAACACGAACTATAAGAGTTATGGTTGGAAAGCAACTAAAAACCTCAATATTTGGGAATATCTAGATATTCCATTTAGTTTTAATTCAGTATACATACTGCAAGGAATAGAACCCTGCATTAGCGATGTCCAGGGTCTCTTCAGTACGGATCAAATATCCGGAATTGAAATTAATAATTCAAAATGGTCATTTTTATTAAATCTAAAGAATAAAAAGGGACTCGATGTAAAATTTTTGTGGGATTTATCAAGATTTCAATTTATAGAATTTTTGCACGAATTTAAACATCCCGAAGATCTACAAAATCACGCGAAAAATAGGTTAGTATTCTTAAAGTACATCAAAAATTTTAAAAGATTCAACAAGCCTTATTGTGGAGCTAATTGGATGTGTACAATGGATGTGGCGATTAGGGCAGTGAATATATTATACTTAAAGTCATATTACAATACTGTTCAAAATAATGATGATTACAACGAAGAAATAAACGATTTGTTGATAAATCACCTATTTTATATTCGTAAAAATTTGGAATGGGTTCCGAAAAAAAGAGGTAACCATTATTTATCTAACGTTTGTGGAATTCTTATTCTAGCATCGTCTTTTGATTTGACAAATGACACCAAATTGCTTCTTGATTTTGCAATTAATCAATTTGTTAAAGAGTTAGAATTACAAGTTAATGAAGATGGATCATATTTTGAAAATTCTACAGGTTATCATCGTTTATATTTAGAAATGCTTTTTTATACATTGATATTTATTGAAGCCTCATCTTTAGAAATTAGGTCATTCTTATTTGAAAGTTTAGAATTAAAATATAAAAAAGGTGAAAATTTTAAAGAATTTATTGAAATCTACTTTCACCCATTATTACGAAAAGGTATTCTTTTCGCTAAAGCTATAACTTTACCCGATGGTACATTCCATCAAATTGGAGACAATGACAGCGGTAGATTTATAAATCGGGATAACGTTTGGGTTGGACAATATAAAGATAAATATTATAATACCAATATCAGAAATTCTTTTTATTCTGTTATGAGTGACATCGATCTTTATTTAAAAAGATGGTATTTGGATACTTCTACACAATTATTTGATTTGAACTTTTCCCAGCATAAATACAGCAAGGATTCTCTTGTAAAATTTAATTCTAATAATATCGCTATAAATAATGGCCTAAATTTAGAACGATTTTCTTTTTCTGGATTCGGTCTTTATGGATTTAGAAATGACAAATTCTATCTCGGGTTTAGATGCGGATTTGATAAAAAAAGTAAAACTGTGCATGCACATGAAGATCAACTTTCATTTGAAATTCATGATGAAGAAAATGTTAACTTGGTTTATAAGGATAAAGGGAGTTTTACATATACACGCGACATAGGAATGAGAAATTTGTTTAGATCTTCGAAATCTCATTTAGTTCCCGTATTTTCAGATATTGCGCAAGGGAAAAGTTCTGGAGTTTTCAATTTTGAATATAATGGAGAATTTTATCTAAATAATTTTGCAGAGAATTCAATTGAAGGCATATGGGTAATTGATGATAGGGTTATATTAAGAGAAATAATTATTGAATCTGATAATGTTGTAATAAATGATTATGTTAACCGGGAAAATATGCATTTGGTCAGGCCTAATAGCTGGTCGGGTCAAGGATTAAAATTTTCTCCAGAATATAACGTAAAAATTGACTTATGAAAGTAGTACATATAGGTATACATTATAACCCTTCCAGAGGGGGGGGGAATTTGAGGAATTCAAGATTGATAAAAGAATCGGCTTACCTTACGCCAAATGACGATATATATATAATATCATACGATTATAAGATAGCGTTTATAAATACAATACCAAATGTACATGTCTATATCTCCAATAATGTTTTTAAACAACTCTATTATCTAATAAAGCTATGTTTAACTAATAAAGTAGATATTATACACTGCCACAACCCTAGGTTGTTCTTCCTTGTTTCGCTCTTGCAATTTAAGGCAAAACTTATTTTAGAACTGCATAGTTTTCAAATTCTCTCAGGGATTAAACAGAAAATGTTTGCATTAACCTTGCATAAAGCTCACAAAATTTTTGTGCTTGGTAAATACGGACGGGATCTATTGATGAAAAACTACAATATTTGCCATGAAAAAATCTCTATAATACCTAATGGTTTTACAGTGACAGGTTCACAAACGTATGTCAATAACGAACGTAGAATTAAAGTTGTCTCATATATCGGATCGTTTTATGAATGGCAAGGTGTTTACAATTTTGTTGAAGCCGTCAAAATTTTTTTAAAAAAATATAATGACGACAATGTCAGGTTTTTAATGGTAGGAGCAGGCGTTGAGTTTGAAAATGTTAAAAAAAAGATAACTCAATATAATCTGGAAGCCAAGATTATTTTGACGGGGCATGTTAGTCCTGACGATATAGAAGGATATTGGAAAGATACTGATATATTTGTAATTCCCCGACCTTCTACTCAGGCAACAGAATCTACTGTGCCGCTTAAAATTATGGAGGCATTTTCGTATGGAAAGTTTATTATCGGTTCCGATGTAAAAGGGGTTAGTGAACATATTAGTAATAATTATAATGGATTGCTTTATAGTCATAAGGATTTAAATATGTTGGCTGATAAAATATATATTTCGGTTACAGATAATGATTTATACGACAATATTTGTCAAAATTCGATTCGATATTGTAAAGAGTTATTGTCTTGGGAAAGTGTGGCTAAATTAGTTTTGGAAAATTATAAAGAGTAGAGATGATATTAGAATATACATTTTTTTTAGCTATTATTTTAATTACATTTCTTGCTAATAAGCTGACCGGTTTTTTAAACTTAAGATACCCCACTATTCCTGGGTTTTATTTTATATGGTTTTTATTGATGGTTACTACATTATTGCAGCCACTGGAAATAGAAATGCATAATACTGCACCAGGATACACTATTTTTTTATTAGCATTATTTTCACATGCTTTCTTTTTTCTATTGGGGTTGACGTTTGGATATAATAGACGCATTGTTAAAAGCAAAGTTATTTCCGAAAATGTTGCCGAGAATGTTTTTCTTTTTAAGGAAAAAAAAGTTGTTAAAATATTATCTTTGATCTCAATAGGCTTATTTCTACATGCTCTTGTTTCTGTTCAGAAGATACCGATTTTGGAAATCCTTAAGGCTGGCGCAGATGAATCGTTGGCTGCAGATGCTACTGTCAGTAAAGAAGCTCTATTTAAAGGTGATATTGGACTAAATAATTATATTTGGAATTTAAATAGGCAAATTTTTTTCCCAATAGTAATCATTTATTATTTCAGTTTATATTTTTTAAATAGAAGCAAAAAAAACCTAATATGGTTTTTATGTTTTCTGATTGTCGGTATTATAAATAATAGTATAAGTGGTTCATTAGCACCTGTGGCATTAATTTTTTTGATGTTAGGTGTTACTTTTATATACCTTTCTAAAAAAGTTAGAATAAAGCATTTTGTTTTGTTGTTTATTAGTTCTCTTGCTTTCCCTATCCTAATTGATTTTATCGCATCTGATAGAAGTTTTATTGATTCTGCTGAAGTTACAATTACTAAAACAGTGTATCGATTTTCGGGCGAGACTTTTAAAAGATCCATTGATTATTTTAACGTTTATGGAGTTAGTGAAGATTTTTTAGGAGGAAGGACTCATAAAATATTTACATATTTTTCAGGAGAAGATTATTTTAACGTATCTAATCACATTTTTATAAAAAACTTACCTGAACGCAAACTGGTATATGCTTCTACGGGGCATCAAAATGCTCATTTTATATGCTATTTATATTCAGATTTTGGCTATATGGGAGTAGTTGTTGGATCTTTAGTGATGGGATATGTTCTAGCTAAATTTCAGTTGTTTTGTACTGATAAAGTAAGAGATAAAATTTCATTTTCAGCGTATGTAATTTTGGTATCATTATTTTGGAAGCTAATGGGTGTACATCCTTTCACCATCTTGTTTTCACACGGAGCAATCTTATTGTTGTTTTTAGTCAATTTCTTGTATAAAAGATATAGGAAGTATGGCGGCATATCATTTAAATTATGAAACATAAAATTAAAATATTAGTTCTTTACCAAGTAATCATGCACTATAGGTTGCCATTTTATGAGCACATTGATGGTGATAGTGAATACGAGTTCTGCCTTTTATTCGGCAGGGGAAAAGAGGGTAGCAAGCTTGTAAATACAAATCAGGAATTTAGATTTAAAAACAAGAAATTATTTGATTTTAGAATTCCGCTTAAAACAGCAAATGGAGAAGCATACATACCTGTAAGCCCCTTTTTGTTTTTTCACCTGATAGTAAAATCGCCACAAATTATTTTTTCAGAAGGTTCGTCATCAATAGTTAATTCCTCAATAGCATTTATATATGCTAAGATCTTTAGGAAAAAATTTGTCTGGTGGAGTTTGGGAATGCTGGAAGGAAGAACATATAGCGGATTACGAAAATGGCTAAATAAATGGGAAAAGGTGATTGAAAATAACAGTGATGCTATTTTTACTTATAGTTCTAAAGGGCGGGATTACTTTCTGAGCCGTGGCGTAGAGATGGAAAAGATTTTTGTAGGGGTGAATGTCATAGATACAGATAAGAAACTTAAGGAAATTGAAAGATACAGAAATGTAGAATTTTCTTTTCCATACCAAGACAAGTTTAATTTGGTTTTCATAGGATCAATCACGTCAGAAAAAAATCTTGAATTGTTGATTGATGTAGTTAAAAGATTTAATCTCGTGTATAAAGATGTTGGAATGCTTCACATTATTGGTGACGGAAAGTATCTGACTGTGATTGATAAATATATCAAAGACAATAATGTTGCTGATAGCATTTTATTACATGGACGTATAAATGAAGGCGCTAGTAAAATATTAAGCAAATGTGATGTTATGGTTTTACCTGGACTTGGAGGACTTGCTATCGTAGAGGCTATGCTTAATAACTTGCCTGTTATAACAGGTAGGGCAGATGGAACGGAATATGATTTAGTGGATGATTCAAACGGCTTTATTATTGAAACGATAAATGAGCAGTCCCTATTTGAAAAAATCGAATTTTTATATCTAAACGAAGATGTCCGCCAATCGATGGGTCTTAAATCGTTTGAAAGAATAACTAAGGAATTTAGTTTTTCTAAATACTATAGTAAGTTTAAAGAAGCAATTAATTACGCATTATGGCGCCACCAGTATTAATATATAGAATCGGCAATTGGTTTCATAGAAATCGAATGAAGCCTGTAGGGAAATTTTTCTCATTTTTAAACAGATTTTTATTTTCTGTATGGCTTCCGTCTTCTGCGCAGATAGGCGAAAATTTCAAAATCGGTTACTGGGGACTAGGGGTTGTTATTCATTCCAATACAGTTATTGGCGATAACGTAACTATTGCTCAAAATGTAACTATTGGAAGAAATTTTGGAGATAAGCGTGTACCTGTTGTTGGAGATAACGTATATATTGGAACGGGTTCAGTTATTTTTGGAGAGATAAAAATCGGTAACAATGTTATAGTGGGCTCAAATTCGCTTATTAATAAAGATATCCCGGATAATTGTACAGCCGTAGGAAACCCGATGAAGATCATTCAGCAAAATCGATCGGTCAAATATTATGAAATTGACCAGTTGTAATTTTTTGTGCTATACATATATTAATTCCAAAATAACACAATTTGAATAAGTTAGTGCAGGTTATACAGCTTTTAAAAAACATGGGACCACGGTATGTGGCTTACCGTGTTTTTCATGAACTGGAAAAAAGACTGGGAGTACTTAAACGAAAGCATAAGGCGAGTCCTGCTTCAAAAAACTTTATATTACTGTCAGACTGGCGTAATTTAAACTCAAGGTTTCTTGTCGGCGCTAAGGAAGAAATTGGATTTCCTAAGTATCAGGATGAAAATCTAGAGCAGGCGTCTCAGAAAATACTAAATGGGGAAATACGATTTTTTAGTCATGAATGGATAAAACTAGGAAAGGATTATGACTGGATTACTAATCCTGATAATGGATTTAAGTATGACATTTCTAAGCACTGGTCTGAAATACCCGATCTTTCAGTAGAAGCTGGTGACATAAAATATGTGTGGGAAAAGTCCAGATTTTCCTATTTACTTTCAATAATAAGAAGTGATTATCATTTTAATGAAGATCATTCGGAATATGTGTTTTCAGAAATTGAAAGCTGGATTGACAGCAATACCGTAAATCAAGGGCCAAATTGGAGATGTAGCCAAGAGATATCACTTAGGGTATTAAACTGGTGTTATGCTATTCACTATTATAAAAACTCTAAGGCGTTTACACAGCAACGTTGGGAAAAGATACAGAATACAATTTACTGGTCGTTGGATCATGTTTACAGACATATTAACTTTTCGAGAATTGCGGTAAGAAATAATCACGCTATTACAGAGACGCTTTTACTTTCTTTAAGTAATATTTTGTTTCCGTATATACCTGAAACTAAAATATGGGCAAAAAGAGGTTCTAGATGGTTTGAACAGGAAATTGGTTACCAAGTGTACAGAGACGGTACATTTTTACAGTTTTCAATGAATTACCATAGGGTTGTTGTTCAGCTGTTGTCTTTAGGGATTACTGTTAAAGAATTAAATGGTGAAAGATTCTCGGATGTGGTTTATGACAGAGCTTACAAATCCTTAGATTTTCTTTACCAATGTCTTGAGGAAAAAAACGGACACCTTCCAAACTATGGATCTAACGATGGAGCGTTGTTCTTTCCTTTGTCATCGACAGATTACAGGGATTACAGGCCCCAGCTTAATACATTGCACAAAATATTAACAGGAACACATCTTTACAACGAAGAAACTATACGGGAAGATTCTAAATGGGTATGTGGCAACCTGGAAGTAAATCCTGATCGCAAATCTAGTTTACGGAAACATTTTGGTTTTAAATCATACCCCGTAGGAGGGTTCTATATACTTAGGGAAAGTAATTCTTTTACTTTCATACGATGTGGTAATCATAAAGACAGACCAGCTCATGCAGACAATCTTCATGTTGATATTTGGGTAGATGGTCAAAATGTATTACGCGATTCTGGGACATATAAGTATAATACTAATAAGGAATTCCAGGATTATTTTACGGGTACATTGTCGCATAATACTGTTGTTGTAGGGGATCATTCGCAAATGCTGAAAGGTAGCCGCTTTATATGGTATTATTGGTCGCAGGCTTTGAGTGCAAGGTGGACAGAAACAGATGATACTTATGTATTTGAAGGTGAGATAAGCGTGTTTCGGTTTCTGAATCCTAAAGCAAGACACAAAAGGATAGTAGTCAAGTTAAAAGGTAAAAACGTTTGGACTGTGAAAGATGAAGTTTCTGGTTTAATGGCTGTTGATAAAAAGCAAATATGGCATCATGATGATTATCCGGTTACATTTACAGCCATCGCGGATTCGTTAGGTGCAATGGTGCAACATACAAATTCATATAATTCAGAATATTATGGATATAAGAAAGAGGGATCAGCTACTTCTTTTGCCTTTAAAAATGAAATAGAAACACAAATAGAAATTTAGGTATATGAAAATACTGTTATTACATCAATATTTTCTGGAAGAAGATGATGCGGGTGGATCAAGGTGGAACGAGATCTCTAAAAGTTGGACAGATGCAGGTCACGAAGTAACTGTGATAGCAGGTATGATGCATGCTAATGGTAGTAGTAAAAGAGATGAATATAAAGGAAAGTATTTTGTAAGAAAAAATCAAGGAAAAGTGAATGTGCATCGGGTACATGTTTCCGAATCTTATAATAGCGGTTTTTTGGGGAGGCTTTGGGGGTATTTTTCATTCATGTTTTCTTCATTTTGGGCAGGCGTGTTTAAAATTAAAGGCAAATATGATGTTATAATTGTAACTTCACCACCGCTATTTGTAGGGGGTAGTGGTTATTTTATTTCACTATTTAAACGAATTCCTATGGTTTTTGAGATAAGGGATTTATGGCCGGAATCAGCAATTGATACCGGTGTTTTAACCAATAAACTAATTATTAAGCTGGCATACGGCTTTGAAAATTTTATTTATAAAAAAGCAAAGCTTATAAACGTGCTTACTCCTGCTTTTTACAATACTTTGATTGAAAAGAAAAACGTAAACAAGAATAAGCTTATAATGATACCAAATGCGTCTGATTTTTCATTATCTGAAGAAGTAAGACAAAATTTTGATAGGGATAAGTTTCGTGAAGAACACGATTTTGGTGATCATTTCGTTATTACATACGTTGGTGCGCATGGAGTGGCAAATCATCTTGAACAAATACTCGAAGCTGGAAAGGCATTAGAGGATACAAAAGTATTGTTTCTGCTAATTGGCCAGGGTATGAGAAAAGAAAGCTTAAAGTCGTTGGCAGCAGAAATGGGAGTTGTTAATGTGCGGTTTATAGACCCAGTGGCTAAAAAGGACGTTTTTAAATATATCATAGCGTCTGATATGGGAATTTCTGTTTTAAAGAGAGTGGATACTTTTAAAACAGTTTATTCTAATAAGACATTTGACTATTTTTCTTGTAAAACCCCCGTGCTTATGGGTATAGATGGTATTTCAAAAGAACTAGTTGAGGAAGCAAAAGCAGGAAGCTATATAGAACCCGAAAACATTTCAGAATATAATAGGATAATTAGAGGATATATTAATGATCCCGAACGGATAAGGACTGAAGGTGAAAATGGTTACCTTTATGCAAAGCTGAATTTTGACAGGCAAGTGCTTTCCGATAGATATTTAGAGAGTATTAAGCAAATTATTTAATCAATGATATATAAAAATAGTGTTAAGCGCCTATTTGATTTTTTTTCTGCTATTATAGGGTTACTGTTATTAAGCCCTATTTTTATTACAGTTTGTCTATGCCTCTTTATTGCAAATAGTGGAAAACCATTTTTCTTTCAAAAAAGGCCTGGAAAAGGGGAAAGGATTTTTAGTATTATTAAATTTAAAACCATGACAGATCGCAAAGATGCCCAAGGTAATTTATTGCCGGATTCGGATCGTCTTACTTCGGTAGGATCATTTGTCAGAAAAACATCTTTGGATGAAATTCCCCAATTAATAAATGTTATCAAGGGAGACATGAGCTTAATTGGCCCAAGGCCCCTATTGCCACAATACCTGCCTTTATATGACAATTTTCAAAAAAGGCGACACGAAATTAAGCCGGGTATAACCGGCTGGGCTCAGGTAAATGGAAGAAATGCTATAAGCTGGCAGCAAAAATTTGAGTATGATGTATGGTACGTAGATAATGTTTCATTGGTATTGGATTTGAAAATTATATTTTTAACGATAAAAAAGGTGTTTAAGTCAGAAGGTATCAGTTCAACAACTTCTGCTACGATGGAGGCTTTTAAAGGAAATTAATATGTTTTTATACGGCGCGAGCGGACATAGTAAAGTCATTATAGAGATAATCAGAGCCGTTGGAGAGACAACCATCGATGCTCTGTATGATGATAATCCTAAATATACAGATATTCTGGGTGTGCCTGTAAATAATGATGCGTCATTTTTACAAAACGGAAATAGATGCATAATTTCAATAGGGAATAATAGAGTAAGGCAAAAAATCGCCATGAAAATAGACGCAAACTTTGTGTCAGCAATCCATCCTAATGCTGTTGTAGCTCCGTCCTCAACTATAAGTGCGGGTACAGTTGTTATGGCAGGTGCTGTAATAAATGCAGATGCATTTGTGGGAACACATTGTATCGTTAATACAGCATCGGTAATAGAACATGATTGTGTTTTAGGTGACTATGTACATATATCCCCTAATGCTGCATTGGCAGGTAACGTGATCGTAGGCGAAGGTACTCATGTAGGTATTGGAGCATGTGTGATTCAGGGTGTCAGTGTTGGGAAATGGGTTACCGTAGGTGCAGGGTGTGTTGTAATAGATGATATACCTGATTATGCTGTCGTTGTTGGTAATCCCGGAAGGATAATAAAATTTAATGAAATTGGATAAAGTTTAGTGTTTTTAGTTATTTTTAAGACAAAAACATTACAATACTTTTCTGATTAAACTACATTTGTATACTAATTTTTGAATTAATGAGTAATAGTAAGATATGGCTTTCTTCGCCGCACATGGGAGGAAACGAGTTAAAGTTTATAAATGAAGCATTTGATGCCAACTGGGTGGCGCCTTTGGGTCCGAATGTTGATGGCTTTGAAGCTGATCTGGAAACATATCTTGGAGATGAGGTTAATGTAGGGGCGTTAAGTTCAGGTACTGCTGCCCTCCATTTAGGATTGATATTACTTGGAGTACAACCAGGAGACGAGGTGCTTTGTCAGAGCATGACCTTTTCTGCATCGGCAAATCCTATAATGTATTTAGGAGCAACTCCAATATTTGTTGATAGCGAGAAAGAAACGTGGAATCTTTGTCCTAATGCATTGGAAGATGCAATTAAAGACCGAATAAATAAAGGGAAACAGCCTAAGGCTATTATAGCGGTACATTTATATGGTATGCCTTATAAGGCAGATGCAATAAAGCAAATTTCTGAAAAATATGGTATCCCTGTACTGGAAGATAGTGCAGAAGCTTTGGGAAGTACATATAAAGGCCAAAAATGTGGTACTTTTGGCGATATAGGTGTTTTGTCCTTTAACGGTAATAAAATTATAACGACTTCAGGTGGCGGAGCTATTGTATGTAAAAATAAAGAGCTAAAAAATAAGGCTGTTTTTCTATCTACCCAAGCAAGAGATAATGCACCTCATTATCAGCATAGTGAAGTTGGCTATAATTATAGGATGAGTAACATTTGTGCTGGTATAGGCAGAGGGCAAATGGAGGTTTTGGATAAGCATATTGGTCTAAGAAGAAGAATGCATGGGTTTTACAATGATTTGTTTAAAGATCATGATGGGATAACCCTTTTTAAAGAAGCTAACGATGATTACTTTTCCAATCATTGGCTTAGTGCAGCTATTTTTAACCCTGAATACTCAAATGGTATAACAAGAGAAGATGTAAGGCTGGTATTGGATAAAAATAATGTAGAATCCAGGCCCTTATGGAAACCAATGCATATGCAGCCGGTTTTTCAGTCATTCCCATACTACGGTGCAAATGTCGCTGAAAATCTTTTTAGAGATGGGTTGTGTCTTCCTTCCGGGTCTAACCTAAATGATCAGGATAGGTCAAGAATAACCGATGCTTTTAAAGAGTCAGGTTTGCTTTAATATAAATATTTTTTAAGTGGCTAAAGGAAATAAAATAAATACAGGTAAGATATACGAATCGCTGCACAATCTAGGATATTTGCCAAGGTGGATTATATTGCTGCTGGATGTGTTTGTTATCTCGATGACAGGTTTGTTCTCCTATATGATTATATATCGTACGGGTATCCTATATGTAAAACCTGCTGTCTACAGCATTAGTATTCCGGTTTATCTTTTTACGAGTATACTTTCCTTTAGGGCATTCAGGACTTACGCAGGAATTATAAGACACTCTTCTTACATAGATGCAGTGAAAATCTTTTTTGCACAATTTACTACCGCATTTCTATTATTAGCAATCAACAGTTTTTACTGGAGCGTCACTGATCATTTACTATTCTTAAATATAGGAATACTTATCAATGCGGTATTTTCTTTTAGCTGTCTGTTTCTTTACAGGGTTTTAGTAAAGCAGGTTTTTGAAAATTATTTTAATAACAATCAGTCAACTAAATTAGTACGGTCTATAATTTATGGGTCAGATGCGAATGCGATAGCTGTTGCCAACGCACTTAAATCTGAAATCCCTGCAAGATTTAAAATTGTAGGTTTTATAGATAAGTCAAGCCATAATAAATCAAAGATGATATTAGGGCTGCCCATATTGCAGCACAAAAAGAGAGTTTCAGTATTAATGAGGATATTTAATGCGGAGGCTCTTGTAATCGCTGATAAAAGTCTTTCTAAAGAGGACAAATTACTAATTGTAGATGAATGCCTTGAGTTTAACTACAAGGTTTATACCGTTCCATTAATTTCAGACTGGGAAGACCAGAAGGAAATTTCTAAAAAAGTCAAAAATTTCCAAATTCAGGATTTACTGGAGAGAAAACCAATAGTGTTGGATAATAAATCGATATCTGGCCAGGTTAAAGGTAAAACCGTATTGATTACGGGTGCGGCAGGCTCTATCGGAAGTGAGATTGTTAGACAGGTAATACAGTTTGGTCCAAAAAATATTATAATGCTGGATCAGGCGGAAACGCCATTGCATCATCTCGGGCTGGAAATATCAGGATTAAAAGATAGTTCAAGTATATGCAGTGTTATTTCCGATGTCAGGGACAGGAAGGCGTTAGATGCCGTTTTTGATAGATTCAGGCCGCAGGTTGTTTATCATGCCGCAGCTTACAAGCATGTGCCACTTATGGAAGAAAACCCTTCGCAAGCCATTTTTGTAAATGTACTTGGAACTAAAAATGTGGCTGAGCTCGCCTTGAAGTATAATGTTGATAGTTTTGTAATGGTTTCAACTGATAAAGCTGTGAATCCAAGCAATGTTATGGGCGCGAGCAAGCGTATTGCTGAAAAGTACGTACAGGCATTACATAATAATGAAGTCCTTCTTAAAAATAATTCGGCAACCAAGTTTATTACAACTCGTTTTGGAAATGTTTTGGGATCTAATGGTTCTGTAGTACCACTATTTACAAAACAGATAGAGGCAGGAGGACCGATAACGCTGACTCATCCTGATATAATACGTTATTTTATGACAATACCAGAGGCTTGTCAGCTTGTTCTTGAAGCTGGTGCCATGGGAAAAGGGGGGGAGATTTATATTTTTGATATGGGTAAACCTGTTAAGATTATCGATCTTGCTAAAAAGATGATCATGCTCGCAGGTTTTGCGCCTTACAAGGATATAAATATAGAAATCGTGGGCTTGAGGCCGGGAGAAAAGTTGTACGAAGAGCTTTTGAACGATACCTCTAAAACACTTCCTACCCATCATGAAAAAATCATGATTGCACAGGAGAGTTATGATGATTTTACTTTACTAACTTCATTGCTGGAAGATCTTATTACTGCCGCAGGTGGTTACTCGCGTGAAGAAGTAGTATTGAAGATGAAAGAAATTGTGCCGGAATTCAAAAGTATGAACTCTGAATTTCAGCTACTGGATAAGGCTGCGGGATTGTAATTTCTTAAAACACCTATCATATTGTTCTGTCATATCAATTTGATTATGCATATTTATTTGTCATAATTTTATGATAGTAATAATGATAAAAAATTATCTTTGCGCTTAAATTTTCACCTTTATAGGTTAATTGGAATATATGATAAGGAAAGCACTATTATTTTTTATTACCGTCTCGTTATTTTGCTCTTGTGCATCAAGGAAAAAAATCGTTTATTTTCAAAACATTTCTAACACTTCAGAAAGTTCGGCAGTTAATTATGAGCCAAGTTTGAAAGCAGACGATTTATTGCTTATTATTGTTTCTGCTTCAGATCCTGAGTCAGTAAAAGATTTTAACCTTCCGCTTGTGGGGGTTATGAACTCGTCAGGATCTAATATGAATGTTGTTTCGTCACAACAACAATATCAAACCTATCTTGTTGATAATAGTGGTAATATACAATTTCCGGTTTTAGGTACCCTGAAACTTGGTGGACTTACACGTGCAGAAGCAATCAATAAGCTTAATGCAGAACTTAAGAAATATGTGAATGATGCTATTGTTAACATGAGGATACTTAATTTTAAAGTGTCGTTACTTGGTGAAGTTACGAGAGCAGGTTCTTACAATATCAACACAGAAAGAGTATCACTGCCTGAAGCTCTTGCAATGGCCGGTGATATGACTATATATGGCGATAGGAGCAGGGTTCTTATTATCAGGGAGGCAAACGGAAAGAAAACGCATAATTTTGTTGATATGACAAAGGCAGATTTTATCAATTCGCCTTTTTACTATCTTACACAAAATGATATAGTTTATGTTGAACCCAACAAAACAAGGATTAACTCATCTGTGGTAGGTCCTAATATAACTGTAGCTATATCCGGAATCTCATTATTAATTACCATTATCGCCCTAGCAACACGTTAAAAATGCAAAATAATTTACCGATTCAGAATAATGAAGTCAGTAGTGATTTCAATATCAAGGAACAACTTGATATCTATCTTGTCAAATGGAAATGGTTCGTTTTAGGGGTAGTTGCATGTGTTATTATTTCTCTCTTATATTTAAGGTATTCCACGCCAGTTTACAAGGTGTCATCCACTATTCTTATCAAAGATGAGAACAGAGGTGGTCTTGCGGATGAATTGTCTGCTTTTTCCGATCTTGGATTGATGTCTGGCACTAAAAGCAATGTCGATAACGAAATAGAGGTGCTTAAATCAAGAACCGCATCTTATAATACAGTCAAAGAACTGGGCTTCAATATAAGTTATTATAATAAAGGTAATGTTAAGACAAGTGAGGCTTACAAGAAATCGCCGGTGAAGGTACAATTTATTGGTGCAGGAGATAAACTGTATGAAACAGATACTTTATTTCATATCAAAAATATTTCTGAGTTAAAATACGAATTGTTTGATTCCGAAGAGCATAGCAAAGGAGTGTATTCTTTTGGGCAAACAGTAAAAAATAACCTGGGCTCAATCGTAATCATCAAAAATATTGAAGGGTATCAACCTAAAGATAAATCCGATATAGATGATATTATAGTTAAGATTACGCCATTGGAAAAAGTTTCCGAATTGTATAGGACTAAATTCCAGGCGGCTACTACAAGCAAGCAAACTAGCGTTATAGCGTTGTCACTTACAGACGAAGTGCCGCAAAAAGGTATTGATTTTCTTAATACGCTTGTAACAAGGTATAACAATGATGCAATTGAAGATAAAAACCTAGTTGCACGTAATACTGATATTTTCATCAACCAGCGTATCGATTCTCTTATAAAAGAGCTTAGTGGCGTTGAGTTAGATGCAGAGCGTTTTAAAAAGAAAAACAGGCTTACAGATATCGTTTCTGATGCCCAGTTAGTTATTAAATCGGCTAATGAGTATGAGTCAAACGTTGTTACAACGACAACTCAGCTTAATGTTGTAAACTATATGCTGGATTATCTCAAAAAGTCGACTACAGATGATATTATTCCAAATAATATTATTCCTGATAATGCCGATGCTGCTACACTTATTTCTGAATATAATACGCTTGTTTTGGGTAAAGCAAGAATATTAAAAACCAGTACAGATATAAATCCAAGGGTCGCAGCGTACAATATGCAGCTTGACGGTTTAAAATCCAGCATAAGTAAAAGTCTTAATAATCTTAAGTCTTCGTTACAGATTTCTCAAAAAAACTTACAGCGACAGGAAAATCTTCTTGGAGGTAAAATCGGAGATGTTCCAAGGCAGGAAAGAGAATACAGGGAGATGGACCGTCAGCAAAAAGTTAAGGAATCATTGTATCTTTATTTGTTGGAAAAGAGAGAAGAAAATGCAATTTCACTTGCTGTAACTACGCCAAATGCTAAGATTATAGATTATGCTTTTGCGGATAGACAGCCTGTATCGCCAAAGCGCAGTATAATTTTATTGGCGGCATTGCTGCTAGGTGTCATTATTCCGGCTCTTATTATTTACATAAAAGATCTTTTAGATAATAAAATTCATAATTTCAAAGATATAGAAAAGTTTGCCTTACCTTATCTAGGGGATGTTCCGAGATCGGAGACTAACGGTGAGCTAGTAAACCTTCACAGCCGTTCAGGAACTGCTGAGGCTTTAAGGATAGTTCGTACCAATCTTGAATTTATGGTGTCTCAGGTGCCACAAGGATTGGCTAAAACAATCTTTGTAACTTCTACAATACCAAAAGAAGGTAAAACTTTTATATCTGTTAATCTGGCGACTACAATAGCGTTAACCGGTAAAAAAGTATTGTTAATCGGTATGGATATCCGTAATCCGAAATTGGATGAGTACGTAAATATTCCAACCAAAGGACTTACAAATTACCTGTCTTCTGCCGATGTGGATTACAATAGTTATATTGTTCACTATCCGGGATTTGAACAGTTCTATATTATGCCTCCGGGTATTATACCGCCAAATCCGGCAGAATTGCTTATGAGTGACAAACTGATAAGGCTTTTTGAAGATATTAAAAGCGATTATGACTATATAGTTGTAGATACAGCTCCGGTAAGCTTGGTTACCGATACCCTTATTGTAGCTCATCTAGCTGATGCGTTTGTATATGTTAGCCGCGCAGGTTATCTGGATAAGCGTATGCTTGCAGTGCCTAAAGGATTGTATACCGACAGCAAATTACCTAACATGGCTATGCTTCTCAATGATACGACAAGTGAGAAGGGCTATGGTTATGGTTACGGCTACGGTTACGGTTACGGTGCGGAAGTACAAAAGGAAACATCATGGACCGATAAAATATTCAAAAGAAAATAGAAAAAACAATTCCCTTTTTAGCTAGTAAAAAGGGAATTGTTTTTTAATGCGGTAACTAATAGGTCTGGCTTCTTAAGCTGGACTTTATTTTTATAGCTCTCTACATGCCTTTCATGGTGTACATCAGATCCTGTAAAATCGATCAGGCCCTCTTCAATAAGCCTTTGCGCTGCAGTTAATACTTCTTTGCCGTAGTAGCCTGTTACTGACGAAAGGTTGATCTGGAACTTACATCCCGCCTTTTTTAGCTTGTAGTACTCTTCAAACCTTTTATGATAAAATAAATATCGCTCCGGGTGTGCAAGTATCGGTTTGTATCCTGCTACTTGAAGTTCGTAGATTATATCATATAGCTGTATTGGTGCGTTAATGTATGACATCTCTACCAACACATAATTCTCTTTAAGTGTAAGTAGCGGTTCCGATTTAAATAGCTGTGTAAAGGCGTCATCCATTATGTACTCTGCCGCTGCTTTAAACGGATTAAGTATCCCCTGCTCTTTTAGCAATACTTTTGTAGACTCTTGCTTTGCTGTAATACCTTCCCTGGTATTATTCCATACGCCCGTAAGCACGTGCGGAGTGGTTATGAATTCTGAAAATCCATAATCCCTTAAACTATTAATTAATTTTATGGAATGCTGCTGGTCTTTAGCGCCGTCGTCAATACCGGGAAGCAGGTGAGAATGTATATCTACATAACCATCGGGTATAAGATCTGCCAGGTTAGGTTTTGGTTTGTTGAAGAAAAACAATGTATTTAGTATTATAGTTAGTACTGCAAAAATACACCAAATTACCCTATTTTCTTTCTCGTAGCCAGTGTAATACGCACAAGCACTATTGCTGTTAGTAGTATTAAAGGTAATACAGTTAAAAGGTGGGATTTGTTCAGCAACACTATAATATATATACCTAGTATACCTAGACTGGTGTATAATGCTTTTAATGTTGCCTTGTGTCTATTCGTAAAGATAAAGTATAGCAGTACTAAAAATAGCGGATTAAACAGCAACGTATTGTAATTATACGTGATCTCGCTGTGGAGTGAATATAATCCCACAGTACAGAAGAAAATGCCTAATAAGCCTCCTATAGCTATAAAGGAACGTTGAAACAATTCTTTACCGGACAAGGCTGCGAGTAAAAGACAGAATAGTGTGAAAACCCACCAGCTATTGAATGAAAACTGCTGTTTTTCCGGAGTTGCTTTATAAACCGTTACGGTCGATTTTGCTAACGCTCCATTTACGGTAGAGGTATTAGCCACGCCCTGCATAAGTTCGTTGGGTAGGAAAAGCTTTTCTGAGGTAACATCGGTAGGTGCTCCAAACATGAGGCTTATGCCGAGGTCTTCAAAGAAATGATTGTTCAGCCTGCTGTGTATAATTTCCCTGTAGGTCATGCCACTGTCCTGATTTTTAAGCGATATCTTAGTTGGGATGTATTGGTTAATGATATCTGCCACCATTGTGGTACAGTTACGGTGAATGAACTTATAGGTGTAAAAGCGTTGGTCGCTAATAAGCCTTGTGTTAAGTTCTGTCGCTATGTCTTGCTTTTGTTGTTGGGTAAGGTTTAATGTCTGTTCAAAAACATCCCTGTTATAGTATCTGTAAGTATACACAAAATCTTCATAGGATGATGCCGACACAAAATACTGCAAGTCGCCTTTTACAAACTTTGCGTAAAAATTAGGGGTGTCAAAATCGAAAGTTCCAAAGTTGTATACCACATCAAAATGATTGGATGGGTCATAGACCCTGATGGCAGTATGCCCAAAAACCGAATACAGCTCATCGCCGGGCCCGCAGGTAAGCAGGGTGACATTGGCCTGTTCGGATAGTTGTGTTTGCGCAAAAGTCTTAAACGAGACCGAGATTAAAGTAATTAATAGCGCTGTTAAAACTTTAAAGTTTTGCATGGTGTTGTATTAGTTTCTGAATATTCCGAGGTCAACTTTTACTGAAAAGATATTAGAATACAAAGCAGCACTCTGGTCGCCAATATCGGTAAGGGCGTAATCTACCTGGATGCCTTTGTATTTAAATCCTAATCCGATGTTCGGCTGCAAGCTTAACGATCCTGAACCGTCAATTTCTTTAATGTTCTGGAAGTTACCAACACCGGCTCTTAGAAATACAAGGTCAAGGTATCCGAATTCAAAACCAACGGCAGGGTCAATACTTACCACTTCGGTTGAGATAATATCATTGGTTTGTGCAAACTGCATGTTTAAGTTGGCAGCTGCCAAAAGGCTATAGTCGTAGTGAAAAATAAACTTCTTTGAAATCCCAAGCTGTGCTTTGGGTAAGGTTATCTCGGTGGTTTCGGGTAGTTCCTGGTTTTGACCCGGAACTGCATCTTTAATGGTATTGTATTCGTCTTCGTCAATGTTCCAAACGTTGTAAGTTGTGGTAATGTCACGAAGCATAAGCCCAACCTTCCATTCGTTTTTAGTTTGGTACTGAATCCCGAAATCAAATCCAAATCCCCATGAATTGGCAAACTTACCAATGTTCCTTCGTATCACTTTTGCATTAACACCGTAGTTAAATCCGTCTAACGGCAGTTTACGCGCATATGACACGGTAATGCCATAGTCGGCGGCGGAGAACAGGCTGATACGGTTGTAGTCAATATTTCCTTCGCTGTCAATTAACTGGGTGGTGTTAAGGATGTCATCCACACCAAAGCGAATAACCGATATTCCAAAAGCACTCCTTTCGTCAATGGGCATTGCAAAAGCAGCATAGTCATATTGAGCGATATTGGCAAAATAACTGGCGTGCATAAGGGCAATCTGTTTGTCCTTAACCTGGATAAGCCCAGCCGGATTCCAATAACCTGAGTTAACATCGTCGGTATGACCCGTAACAGCATTGCTCATACCCAGCGCGGCAGCGTCTACACCAATATTCATAAATTCATTGGAGTACTTTCTAACGGACTGGCTATAAGTATAAAAGGTGGTAAAAAAGGATAAAATAAAAAGTATCTTTCTCAATGCTGTTATTTTGTGCAAATATGATATAAAATTCTCAATTACTAAACTCCAATTCTATTAACTTATTGTGTTAACTTTGTGCATATAAAAATAAAACCAACTATGTCTTTTAAGAAACACGTCCCTAATCTTATTACGCTGTGTAACCTGTCAGCAGGTCTTATTGCTTTGATATATTCATTTAATACCCATTACCAAATGGCATTTGTTTGGGTATGCATTGGTATATTCTTTGATTTTTGGGATGGATTCTTTGCTCGTGTGCTTAAAGTGCAGAGCGACTTAGGCCTTCAGTTGGATTCCCTTGCCGATATGGTAACTAGTGGGGTAGTGCCCGGGCTTGTTATGTACCAGATGCTTTCTGAGATTGCTACAAACCAGGAAGAGTATAACCTTAGTTCTGATAACTACTACTTAGGATTACTGCCTTTTGCAGGTTTTATAATAACACTGGCATCGTGCTATAGGCTTGCGAAGTTTAATGTAGATACACGCCAGACCGATTCATTCATCGGATTGCCTACACCGGCTAATGCTTTATTCATATTGAGCCTTCCGGTTATAGAGGCACATTCTGACGGTACAGGTGTTGTTTTCGAAATGCTGAGCAACCCGTTTGTACTTATTGGTATAAGCCTGTTGAGTGCTTATATGCTGAATGCAGAAATTCCTTTGTTTTCGCTTAAAGTAAAATACTTTAATTGGGAAACAAATAAAATACAGGTGATCTTCCTTATACTATCAATATTGTTGTTGTTCTTCTTCCAGTATTTAGGTATACCGCTTATAATACTATCCTATGTAGCACTATCGGTAGTCAATAATAAATTACTTCAGCCTAAAGCTGCTTAACTATATGAGGAGACAAACGTCGCGACCTTCAGCAAGAAGGGCTAAGCCGAAAAAATCTTCAAAAAAAATTACACAGGGGAAAATACTTAAGTATTCTCTCCTGTTGCTTTTTAGTGCCTTTTTAATAGCAATGGCGTACCAGTACAGACACGGTTTCTTGTATTGGCTGGGTTTTAAAACCGACAAGCGTATTGAATCCCTTTCTAAGGAAGAGCGCAAGATAGCCGACCTGCGTACCTACGAGATCCTCGCGCGCCATAAGGATAAAGTTTTTGGTATTGATGTTTCGCACTACCAGGGAAAAATTGAGTGGGAAACCGTGGCTAATGACAATCCCGACTTTCCGCTTGGTTTCGTTTTTGTACGTGCTACTGCAGGGGGTAAAAAACTTGATTCCGAATTCAAGAACAATTGGAAAGGGGCTAAGTCGAATGGGTTTCTGAGAGGCGCGTACCACTATTACCGTCCCGATGAAAATTCCATAAAACAGGCCGATAACTTTATTGAGAATGTAACGCTTTCGGAGGGCGATCTTCCGCCGGTATTGGACATCGAAAAAATTCCGAACAAGCAAAACCTTGACAGCCTAAAAACCGGACTTAAACGCTGGCTTGTTAAAGTAGAAAACCATTATGGCGTTAAGCCGATAATCTATAGTGGTGAAAGTTTTTATTCTGATTTCCTGAAAAAGGAATTTAAAGGCTATGATTTGTGGATTGCCAATTATAGTGTATTTGCAGATGAGATTCGAAAAGACTGGTTGTTCTGGCAATTCACCGATAAAGCTACATTGAAGGGTATTGAAACCAATATCGATGTGAATATTTATAATGGGAGTTATGTTGCATTGAGGAAAATATGCATTAAAATATAAAAGTTTTATTTTATGGATTGCGACAAATAAAAAAAGCATCCCCAATGGAATAAGGATGCTTTTTAAGGTATTCGGTAAGATTGGTTATCTTGGTTTTGTAGGTCAAAAGTAAGGCGGCAACTGGTATAAAAAAATACCCATCAGTGGGTATTTTTCGTTTATTTACATACTGAACAATAAAAAAGCGCGGGAAGATCCTGCGCCTATTATATTGCCTAAAAATTTTCCTGATCCGGTACTTCTTTACCTTCTTTGGTTTTATGGAAGTCGATCTTCTTTTTACGAAGCTCAAAATTCTGCCCTAAGTATACTTTACGCACAATTTCGTCCTGTACCAGTTCTTCGGGTACACCTGCTTTAAGAATTCCTCCTTCAAACATAAGATAGGTCTTATCCGTAATGGCTAACGTTTCCTGTACGTTGTGGTCGGTAATAAGTATTCCGATATTTTTATCTTTTAGCTGTGCTACAATACGCTGAATATCTTCTACTGCAACGGGGTCAACTCCTGCGAAAGGCTCATCCAAAAGGATAAATTTCGGGTCGGTTGCCAGTGCGCGGGCAATCTCGGTACGTCGGCGTTCACCACCCGATAAAAGGTCACCACGGTTGGTGCGTATATGTTGTAAGGAGAACTCATCGATAAGTTCTTCCATTTTAGCTTCCTGTTCCTTTTTTGAAAGGTTGGTTAGCTGTAATACGCTAAGTATATTGTCTTCTATGCTTAATTTTCTAAAGACCGATGCTTCCTGTGCCAGGTAGCCAATACCGTGTTGAGCACGCTTGTACATCGGGAAGTCTGTAATTTCTGTCTTGTCCAGAAATATTTTTCCGCTGTTAGGTTTCACAAGGCCAACGATCATGTAGAACGAAGTCGTTTTACCGGCACCGTTCGGCCCAAGCAGCCCCACGATCTCGCCCTGGTTTACTTCAACCGATACGCCTTTTACGACACTACGGCCTTTATAGGTCTTTACTAAGTTTTCTGCTCTTAATTTCATGTAATAGCTGTATTAAACGCCCGGAGTGATATCACTTGCTTCAAGTGCTTCCCAAAATTCATACGCCCTGCGCAGGTGAGGAATAACAATTGTTCCGCCTACAACGGTGCCTATGCTTAGCGCTTCCATAACCTGTTCTTTGGTAATTCCTTCTTTATAGCAGGTCTCAAGATGGTATTTTACGCAGTCATCGCATCGCAGTACTACCGATGCTACAAGTCCAAGAAGCTCCTTGGTTTTTACATCAAGGGCGCCCGGCAAATAGGCATTCGTGTCTACGTTAAAAATACGTTTAATAACTTTATTGTTGTCGCCCAAAAGCTTGTCATTCATCTTTTGGCGGTAGTCGTTGAATTCTTGTACTAAATCAGCCATTTGCTTGTTCTTTTTCTAGTTTAGCGCGTTTTTTATCCATCCTTGCAGCAATAAAGATACTGGTTTCATACAGTATTACCAATGGAATGGTTACGATCATCTGGCTTACTACATCCGGAGGCGTAACAATTGCAGCGATAATTAGTATTATTACATACGAATACCTTCGGTATGTTCTGAGGAATGAAGCCGATACCAGCCCGATCTTAGCAAGGAAATACATTATGATAGGCAGCTCAAAAACCAGGCCACAAGATATAGCAGTGGTTTTTACAAGGCTAAGGTAAGAGTCAAGGTCAATGTCGTTTTTAACGAGTGAACTGATCCTGTAATTGCCTAGGAAGTTAAGTGATAGCGGCGTGATAAGGTAATGCCCGAATAACACCCCAAGGAAGAACAATAACGATGTTGTTATAATAAACATCACGGCATGTTTTTTCTCTTTGTCATATAGGGCCGGACTGATAAATTTCCAGAATTCCCAAAGAATAAAAGGGAACGCAAGGATAAAACCTGCGGTGATTGATGTCCATATATCGGTAGTAAACTGCCCGTCCATAGAGCGGCTTTGTATTTCGAACGGAAGTTCTTTAATACAGAAACTTTTGTCGAGGTCGTATTTGTTTGCTAGGTCGCAGAAAAAGCGGTAGGTGATGAAATCGCCGCTTTTGGGTGCAAAGATAATTTCGTCAAAAATAAATCCGCTAAATGCAAAGGCCACACAACCACCAATTATTATAGCGATAGAGCTTCTTACCAATAGCCAGCGTAGTTCTTCAAGGTGGTCCAGGAAAGACATTTCTGCCCCGGGGGTCTTTTTTTTTGCCATCTTATACGATTCCTTCTTTTAAAATATCATGTAAATGCAGTATGCCCTTGTATTCGCCTTCATCGGCAACCACAAGCTGAGTAATGGCAAAATTCTCCATTGTGTTCAGCGCATCTACAGCCATATCTGTACTTTTAATTGTTTTTGGGTTGCGGGTCATAATATCTGTAGCACTAACGCCAGCAATATTGTCCCTGTCATTCAGCATACGCCTTATATCCCCGTCGGTAATAATACCAACTATTTTATTGTTTTCTATCACTGCTGTAACACCCAGCCTTTTCTCCGAAATTTCAACAATAGCCTGCTTAATGCTGCTATCGGGGCTAACCTGTGGCATATGTGTGCCGTCCAGCATGTCGCCCACACGAAGCAATAGTTTCTTGCCAAGTGCGCCACCGGGATGGTATTTGGCAAAATCCTCGCTTTTAAAATCGCGCATTTCCATAAGGCATACCGCAAGTGCATCGCCTAAAACTAGTTGCGCTGTGGTACTGTTGGTTGGGGCAAGGTTGTTAGGGCAGGCCTCAGATTCTACATACGTATTTAATACGAAGTCAGATTCCTTTCCTAAAAAAGAAGTTTTATTGGCCGTCATGGCAATAAGAACATTACCGAAACGTTTTAGTAGCGGGACCAATACTTTAATTTCCGGACTGTTACCGCTCTTAGAGATACAGATAACTACATCGCCTGGCTGCACCATACCAAGGTCACCATGAATGGCTTCGGCAGCATGAAGAAAAAGTGATGGTGTTCCTGTAGAATTAAGGGTTGCAACAATTTTCTGAGCGATGATAGCGCTTTTGCCGATACCCGTTACAACAAGGCGTGTTTTGCAATTGTAAATTATTTCGGCAGCCTTAACAAAATCGTCGTCAAGGAACTGTACAAGGTTAGCAATGCTCTCACTTTCAGAAAGTATGGTTTTTTTGGCAGTTGCCAATATTGCGTCTCTATTTATCAAACTTGTGAAATGTTTAAAAAGTTGTGCATATTAAAGATTTTTGTATCTTTATGTTCTGCAAATTTATGTAAATTACTATTAATAAATAATGAAATCGACCGAAATTGACTTACACAAAGAGTTAAAAAAATATTTTGGTTTTAACAAATTCAAGGGCCTTCAGGAAGATGTTGTAAAGAGTATTATTTCGGGCCACAACACATTTGTTATTATGCCTACAGGCGGTGGTAAATCACTCTGTTACCAATTGCCTGCACTGGCACTTGACGGAACTGCAATCGTAGTTTCACCTCTTATCGCGCTTATGAAAAACCAGGTCGATGCTATTCGCAGCCTGTCTTCAGATGCCGGTATAGCACACGTTTTAAATTCATCGCTTACCAAGACAGAAATCAATCAGGTTAAAAAGGATATTACATCGGGCCTGACTAAATTGCTATATGTTGCGCCGGAATCGCTTACCAAGGAAGAATATGTAAACTTTTTACAAAGCGTGCCTATTTCTTTTGTTGCGATTGACGAAGCACACTGTATATC
Source organism: Flavobacterium psychrophilum (assembly GCA_001708385.1). NCBI lineage: Bacteria > Pseudomonadati > Bacteroidota > Flavobacteriia > Flavobacteriales > Flavobacteriaceae > Flavobacterium > Flavobacterium psychrophilum. The sequence goes on from CP012388.1 coordinate 3,181,673, forward strand.
GGAGTGGGGGCATGACTTCCGCCCGGAATACCGAAATTTAAGAAGTATCATAAAGCAGCTGGGTGATGTGCCTATTATCGGCCTTACTGCAACAGCAACGCCTAAGGTACAGGAAGATATACTAAAAAATCTCGACATGACCGATGCCAATACTTTTAAGGCATCGTTCAACAGGCCAAACCTGTATTACGAGATACGTACAAAAACAAAAAACGTAGAATCGGATATCATCCGTTTTATACGCCAGCATAAAGGTAAATCGGGCGTTATATACTGCCTGAGCCGTAAAAAAGTAGAAGAGATCGCGCAGGTATTGCAGGTTAACGGTATTAGTGCCGTGCCTTATCATGCCGGACTTGATGCTAAAACACGTGCCAAACATCAGGATATGTTCCTTATGGAAGATGTGGATGTTGTAGTGGCAACCATTGCCTTTGGTATGGGAATTGACAAGCCGGATGTACGTTTTGTAATTCACCATGATATTCCAAAATCTTTAGAGAGTTATTACCAGGAAACAGGTCGCGCAGGCCGTGACGGTGGCGAAGGCCATTGCCTTGCGTACTACTCCTACAAGGATATCGAAAAGCTTGAAAAATTCATGTCTGGCAAGCCCGTGGCAGAGCAGGAGATAGGCTATGCGCTGCTTCAGGAAGTTGTGGCATACGCCGAAACATCCATCTCGCGCCGTAAATTCCTTCTTCATTATTTTGGTGAGGAATTTGACGATGAAACAGGCGAAGGTGCCGATATGGACGACAATATCCGTAACCCTAAGAAAAAAGTGGAAGCCCAGGATCAGGTGGTTACCCTTCTTGAAGTGGTTAGGGATACAAAGCAGCTTTACAAATCTAAAGAGATCATATATACTCTTATCGGTAAAATAAATGCCGTAATAAAGGCGCACAGAACAGATAATCAGAAATTCTTTGCTTCGGGTGCTGCTTTCGATGAAAAACACTGGATGGCGTTAATACGCCAGGTGTTGGTTGAGGGCTATCTTTCTAAAGATATCGAAACCTACGGGGTGCTTAAGCTTACCGAGAAAGGCGAGGAGTTTATTAAAAATCCGAAGTCGTTCTTAATGAGCGAAGACCATGTATACAACGAAACCGAAGAAGAAGCTACAGTTACGGCTTCTAAATCGTCGGCTACTTCAGACGAGGTACTTATGGGGATGCTTCGTGAGCTACGTAAAAAAGTTGCCAAAAAACTGGGTGTGCCACCGTTTGTGGTTTTCCAGGATCCTTCACTAGAGGATATGGCACTTAAATATCCGATAACGCTTGACGAACTGGGCAATGTGCACGGCGTTGGTGAAGGCAAGGCTAAGAAATATGGTAAAGATTTCGTGGAACTTATTGCGCGATACGTAGAAGATAACGATATTATGAGGCCGGACGATCTTGTGGTGAAGTCTACAGGGGCTAACTCGGCACTGAAATTATATATTATACAAAACATTGACAGAAAGCTTTCGCTAAATGATATTGCAAAAGCTAAAGGCCTGGATATGGATGCGCTGCTTAAAGAAATGGAGCAGATAGTATATTCTGGCACTAAGCTGAATATAAAATACTGGGTTGATGATATTCTTGATGAAGATCAGCAGGAAGAGATCCATGACTATTATATGGAATCCGAATCGGATAGTATTAAAGATGCCCTGAAAGAATTTGACGGTGATTTTGATACTGAAGAGCTACGCCTAATGAGGATTAAATTTATCAGTGAAGTAGCAAATTAGTTGTTGGTTTCTATTTGTCAGTTGTCAGACAAAAGTTCAAATTATAAAAGAGAAAATCCTGAAGCAATTCAGGATTTTCTCTTTTATAATTTCCGGCAATAATAAGTTCCGATAGACAATTACTCCTCGTAAAGCTCGCCGCGGTGTGGTTTCAATGCATCACGAACCTGTATCATGTGTTCGTCGGTTACAACCATCCAGGCTATGGCATGCATATCTGTAATGGTATTGAATCCGGTAATGTTTAATGGCAATTTCTCAATTGCAATGTATTCCTTAAGATGTATCTCGTGGTGTTCGGCAGTTTTGGCGCCCGCTTCTCCACGGAAATCCCATATCAGTTTTATTTTTCTCATTTTTTTTAAAAGCTGCAAAGTGGCAGATCGTCAAAGTTACAAAGTTTTATATAAATCTTTTTTATAGAGGGGTAAGTGCAGAATACTATTTATATGAAGCTGCGAACTTTTTGTATTCGAAAAACGGATAAAATAAATACACATAATTTAAAATTATTTCAATTTTTGAATTATTTTCGCTTTACTAATACGATTTAGTAAAGTTAAAAATGTAATATATCGCGATTATTTAAAAAGGCTGATATTCTGTATTGCTAAAGTACCATATCCAAAATAACAATCAAATGAATTTAAAAAACATCATTTTATCTTTCCTGGCATTGCTCGCGTTGTCAAGTTTACATGCGCAAAAAGTTTCCATTCAAAAGACAACACTGGTGGGGAAAAACATTGTTGAATTTATACCGTCAGGATTTGATAAGAACCTGACGCCTTCGTTAATACTCCAAAAAGAGCCCGTTCGCGCGGGTGAAGTTTCAAAAGACTGGAAGTTGGTTCCTGAATTTGTAACTAAAGACGGCAAAGCAAGCGCTTCGTTAAAGCTGACAGGTAACATTAGTTTGTATGGTGGAGGTGAGGTAACCGGGCCACTGCTTCGTAACGGGCAGTCGATAAAATTATGGAATACAGATACGGGAGCCTACAGCGTTGAAGGCGGAAAGAGATTGTATCAAAGCCATCCCTGGGTTATGGGGGTGAGGGAAGACGGAACAGCTTTCGGTATTCTGTTTGACAGTTCGTGGAAGGCAGAACTCCACACAAAATCAGATGAAATTGTTTTTAATACCGAAGGGGCGCTTTTTAGGATTTATATCATAGACAGGCAGTCTCCTCAGGATGTATTGATGGGGCTGGCTGAATTGACAGGAACTATAAAATTACCGGCGCGCTGGACATTAGGTTACCATCAATGTCGATTTTCATATGCTACCGAGCAGCGTGTTCGTGAAATTGCAGATACTTTCAGGACTAAAAATATCCCTTGTGATGTGATCTGGATGGATATCGATTATATGAACGAGTACAGGATATTTACCTTTGACAAGAAAAAATTCCCTGATCCTAAAACGCTGAACAACGACCTGCATAAAAAAGGATTCCGCGCCATATATATGATTGACCCGGGTGTGAAAGTAGACGAAAATTACAGTGTTTACCAATCGGGAAGTAAAAATGATATTTGGGTAAAGAAACCGGATGGTGCTATATATCAGGGAAAAGTATGGCCAGGCTATTGCGCATTCCCTGATTTTACAATGCCAAAAGCGAGAAATTGGTGGAGCGGCCTGTATAAAGATTTCTTAGCTACCAATATTGATGGGGTATGGAATGATATGAACGAACCTGCCGTTTTTGATGGTGACCTACCGGAAAACGAGCGCTTAGGTACAATGCCGCATGATACACCCCACAGGGGTGGAGGCGATTTGCCAAAAGGGTCGCATTTACTGTACCACAATGCTTACGGCAGGTTAATGGTTGAGGCATCTTATGAAGGTATATTAAAAGCTAATCCAACAAAGAGGCCATTTTTGCTTACAAGATCGAATATATTAGGTGGACAACGTTATGCGGCTACCTGGACGGGAGACAACTATGCGAGTATGGAACATTTAAAACTTTCTGTACCAATGTCATTAACGCTTGGCCTGTCGGGTCAGCCGTACAGTGGCCCGGATATAGGTGGTTTTTTGGGTAATACCAGTGGCGATTTATGGGCTAACTGGTTAGGTTTTGGTGCGTTCATGCCGTTTGCACGAGGGCATGCCTGCGACGGGACTAACAATAAAGAGCCATGGGCGTATGGCGAGGCGATAGAAAAGACATCTAAAATTGCATTGGAAAGAAGGTATCGCCTGATACCTTACATGTATACTGTTTTTCAGAACACATCTAACACCGGTATCCCTGTAATGGCTCCCGTGTTTTTTGCAGATCCAAAAAACCAGGAGTTACGAGCAGAAGAACAGGCCTTTTTGGTAGGCGAAGACCTTTTGGTAATTCCGGCGTTTGCAAATAACCCTAAACTGCCACGTGGTATTTGGGAAGATCTTAGTTTAGTAGACGGCGATGTTGACGATGCCTATCAGGCCAAATTGAAAATTAAAGGAGGAAGCATTATTCCGGCAGGCAAAATAATTCAGAATACAGGAGAGAATTCATTTGACCCGTTAACACTTATGGTTTGCCTTGATGAAAAAGGAAAAGCACAAGGGAAACTATATATAGATGAAGGTGACGGATGGGGTTATCAAAAAGGCAATTACAGCCTGGTGACTTTTACTGCTGAGAAACAGGGTACCGGTGTTGTTGTAAAAGTGTCAGCCAAAGAAGGTAAAAGAAATTATGAAAAAGATCTAAATAAGATCAGTGCAACGGTTCTTATTGGTGGAAGAACCTATACAGGTAATGGCAATGTTAAGGACGGAATTAAAGTTACTGTGAAATAGTTTACACAGTAGCAATGTAGCATAATAAGTAAACCCACCAGTTTTTAAATCTGGTGGGTTTTGTGTTTAAGGGTTAAAGAAAAGAAACGCCTGTAGCTTCTTCGGCATATTGCCATAATTTTTTAGCCTCGGCTTCATCCAGTGCCAACGGCAGTATTTCTGCTTTTTCAGGATATCCGCGCAAACCTCCATCGCCGTCAGGGCCTATAAAATCGCCCTCCTGTATATCTAGATTTGTTGCCGCATAGAGTGTTGGCAGAGCACCCTGCCACGGCTCCATCAGTTCTCCATACACTTCAATGATACCACTAATATCTTCTTTTGTCAGGTAGCGCGATAAATTAGTGCCTGTTACGCCCGGATGCGCTGCTGTAGATAGTACACTATCATTGTTTTTATTTATCCTGCGTTGCAGTTCAAGGGTAAATAACAGGTTGCAAAGCTTGCTTTGTGCGTATTCACGGTTGGCGTCATAATCGTTTTCAAGTTTCAGGTTTGTGTAATCAATAGTTCCAAGTCGGTATACGAGGCTACTAAGTGTGACTATTCTGGACTCGGGCGTTGCTTTTAATAATGAGTATAAATGGGCTGTAAAAGCAAAGTGCCCCAGCACATTAGTGCCAAATTGAAGTTCGTAGCCTTGTTTTGTTTTTGAAGCCGGTGGAACCATAACCCCTGCATTATTAATGAGCAGGTCAAGTTTTGTATGTTTTGATTTAAAAGTTTCGGCCGCATCTTTTACAGATTCAAGGTCTGAAAGGTCAAGGTGCAGTACGTCTACCTGTCCTTTTCCGTTTAACTTTTCAATCTGTGTAGCGGCCATTTGCGCTTTTTCAATGTCGCGACAGGCTAAAATTACATGTGCGCCTTTTTCATAAAGTGCCAGTGCAGTTTCGAAACCGATACCAATATTGGCCCCTGTAACAATTGCTGTTTTGCCTATTTGGTCAGGCATATTTTCTTTTGTCCACATAAAATTCAAATTTTTATAAGACAAAGTTCAGGTATATGAACTTTCAAAACGATACGCCAGGCAAATCAAATAGTATAAAAATCAATCAATGATTTTTCTAAATGCACCCGGTGTTGATTTTGTCATGTTCCTGAAGAAAGAAGAGAAATGATTGGCTTCCTCAAAGCCAAGACAACGGGCAATCTCGCTGATTGTCCAATTGGTAGTCTTTAGCAATATTTTTGCCTCCTGTAAGATCCTTGCTTTTATAAGTTCGGAAGTGGTTTGGCCCGTATGTGTTTTCAACGCTTTGTTGAGGTGGTTGACATGCATACTGAGTTTTTCCGCAAAGTCCGATGGAGCGCGAAGGGAAATAACATCGTTTATATCATCAATTATAAACTGGCGCTCAAGAAGATCTGTAAATAGTAAAAAGATCCGTTCTGATGCGTTTGAAGCTGCTATTGCTATGCCTGTCTCAGGATTCATTTTTTGCGCTTCGTGAATTACTTCCATCATAAGGTTACGAAGAAAATCATATTTATAAGTATACTCCGCATGCAGTTCCTTTTCCATCTTTTGAAAGATAGTTTTAAAATGCATGAATTGTTCCTTATTCAGGATGATGATAGCATTTTCCGCTGAACCAAAAACAGGATAATCTTTTATCGGAGTAAACCGGCTAAAGAAATCTTCGGTAAAAACACTAACGTAGCCCTGCTGTTCTTTACTTACTATTTCCCATTTGTAAGGTACAACAGGATTGGTAAAAACTAGGCCAAACTCCGGTATGGTAATGCTGCGATCGGCATAATGCACCAAACAATTACCTTCAACAAGGCTTATCTTGAAAAAGCTTCTGCGGGTGTATCCACTACGAATAATCTTGCCATCTACCACCAGGTCTTCCACTTTAAAGATGTTAAAGTGTCCCATGTCAGTCATTAGGTTTGCGGCATGATCTCCCGGAAGGGTTTTGTATAACGACTCGAGTCCGATGAAATTTGTCATGTTGCAAAAGTACAAAAATCAAACATTGTAATGGTTCTTGGGTAGCCCGGAATAATATTTATTATATTTAGCCTTTTATAAATAACATGAGAAAATATATAGTCACGGCATTGCTTGTATCAGCATTCGCATCTGCGCAGGATCTTACGCTTCAACAGGCAAATGCGTTAGCAAAACTGCCTGTAAAATGCCTTCAGCAGGAATACCCAAATAAGTTAAGCCAGCTACTGGCCGATGCTTCAGAAATACAGTCACCCAAACAGTTGCACCCTGCTTTTTACGGTTGTTTCGACTGGCATTCATCGGTGCATGGGCACTGGAGCCTGGTATACCTGATAAAGAAATTCCCCGATCTGGAAGGGAGAAACGATATCATCAGTAAATTAAAAGTCAATCTTTCAAAAGAAAATATAGCGCAGGAAGTAGCTTACCTTAATAAGAAGCATGAGAAGTCGTACGAGCGTATGTATGGATGGGCATGGCTGCTAAAATTACAGCAGGAGCTGGATACCTCCGACGAACCATTCGCTAAGGAACTTGCTGCTAACCTAAAACCATTAACGACGATATTGTCTGAGCGCTATATAGAATTTCTTCCGAAGTTAAACTACCCTATACGTGTAGGTACGCATACCAGCACGGCATTTGGGCTCAACCTTTCGTGGGACTATGCAGTTCAGGCTAAGAATCTTCCGTTACAGGAAAGCATCAGGGTAAATGCTTTGCGCCTGTTTAAGAATGATATGGACTGCCCATTTGCATGGGAGCCAAGCGGAACTGATTTTCTTTCGCCTTGTATGGAAGAGATTGGTATTATGCAGCGCGTTATGCCAAAAGCTGAATTCCTGAAATGGCTTAAAGATTTTGCCCCGGCATTATTCGATAAGAAGTTTACCTGGAAACCGGGAGAAGTATCAGACCGTACCGATGGACACCTTGTACACCTTGACGGGTTAAACTTTAGCCGTGCCTGGAATTTATACACCTTGGTAAAACAATACCCTAAAGAATTAGGACATTTAAAAGCTTTGGCTGATACCCACTTTAAATATTCGCTGCCATCCATAACCGATGGTAACTATGAAGGCGAACACTGGCTGGCATCGTTCGCTTTATATACTTTTGAGAATAAAGAATAGTTTACAATTGCAATTGGCAGTAGAACAGCGTAATACAGGTTGTTTATTCCCCTCTCTTCTGGAGAGGGGCTGCAGGTGAGGTGAAATAGAAAATATTCATTAATTTTGCACCATGCCAAGAGAACTTCAATTACAGGTGGCGCCCGAAGTAGCCGCACAACAGTCTTTATTAATTAATCATGTCGCTAAGCTCATGCAGGTTAAGCCTGAAGAGGTTAGGCATATTGCTATTATTAAGCGCTCTATAGATGCACGCCAGAAAGCAATTAAGATTAACCTTAAAGTGGCTGTGTACTGGAATGAAGACTACACCGAGTCCAAAACAAAACTCCCTGATTATAAAGATGTTTCCAATAAACAGGAAGTGATAATCATTGGTGCGGGGCCTGCAGGCCTGTTTGCGGCATTGCAGCTAATAGAACTTGGGTTAAAGCCAATAGTTTTAGAAAGAGGTAAAGATGTGCAGGAACGCCGCCGCGACCTTAAGGCGATCAATCGCGACCATACTGTAAGTGAGGATTCTAACTACTGTTATGGCGAGGGCGGGGCAGGTACGTATTCTGACGGTAAGCTCTATACCCGATCTAAAAAGCGTGGTGATGTAGACCGTATACTTGAATTATTTGTTGGCTTTGGTGCCAGCGACGAGATATTGGTAGAAGCGCATCCGCATATCGGAACAAACAAGCTTCCTAAGATCATTAAGTCGATGAGGGAGAAGATTATAGAGTTCGGTGGACAGGTGCTTTTTGATACCCGTGTGGTAGATATTCTTGTTAAAAACAATGAAGTTGAAGGCGTTGTAACCCAGACCAATGACGTTATAAAAGCCTCAAAAATAATACTGGCAACGGGCCACTCAGCCCGTGATATCTTTGAGCTTTTAGATCGCAAGCAGATATTTATAGAAGCCAAACCCTTTGCCCTTGGCGTTCGCGCCGAGCATCCCCAAAGCCTCATAGACAGCATACAATACAGCTGCGATTACAATACCGGCAGGGGAGAGTTTCTTCCTCCGGCGCCGTATTCTATTGTAAAACAGGTTAATGGCAGGGGAATGTATTCTTTCTGTATGTGTCCGGGTGGGGTTATTGCCCCATGTGCTACCAGTCCTGGAGAGGTAGTAACCAATGGTTGGTCGCCCTCAAAGCGTGACCAGGAAACAGCTAACTCAGGTATTGTGGTTGAGTTAAAACTCGAAGATTTTGCCCCGTTTGCCAAATATGGTGCCCTCGCCGGAATGGAATTTCAAAAAGCTATCGAGCAGAAAGCATGGCGCTTAGCGGGTGAAACACAACGTGTTCCTGCCCAGCGAATGATAGACTTTACGCAAAGCAAAGTATCGGCAGATATCCCTAAAACATCGTATGTTCCGGGTACTACTTCAGTAGAATTAGGGCAGGTATTTCCGGGGTTCATAACTCAGGTGTTACGCCAGGGATTTGTAGATTTCGGCAAATCGATGCGCGGTTACCTTACTAACGAGGCAATTTTGCATGCACCGGAATCAAGAACATCATCGCCGGTACGTATTCCCCGTGATAATTTTACTTTAGAGCATCTGCAAATCAAAGGGTTATATCCTTGTGGTGAAGGTGCAGGCTATGCAGGTGGAATTATTTCTGCGGCAATAGACGGCGAAAAATGTGCTATAAAATGCGCTGAAAGCCTTAATTAATAGTGCACTTTTTGCTCTCAAAACGCCATTTTGCTGCGTAATATTAATCGTTGTAACTATTTGGTTTTGAGCACGTGTTAAATTAATGTTTCTCTTTCGGGATTTTAAAATTTCATCATTTTTGAATGAAAATTCTTAGTTTTTTTGTGTCTGAAAAAATATGATTTAATATTTTCAGGTTTAATTCTTCAGACTTATTTTAGCGACTTAAAATAATTCCTACAATCAGTCAATCAATCAACGAATGAAAAAAATCTACACTTTACTGTTGCTGTTTTTATCGGCAGCAGCCTTTTCGCAGTACAATTTTACCGATATCGATACACTACTCAAAAATTACAACAAACCCACTTCACCGGGACTGTCCATTCATGTACTTAAAGACGGCAAAGTGCTGTACAGCAAACAATCAGGAATGGCTGACATCGAAAACAAAAAGCCGATTACTAAAGAGTCAGTGTTTCATATGGCTTCTGATTCTAAGCAGTTTACCGCAGCCTGTATTGTGGTATTGCAACAGCAGGGCAAATTAAAGTTTGATGACAGGCTATCGAAATATTTCCCTGATTTCCCCGAATATGCTCAAAAGGTCACTATTGCCAACCTCATGAATCATACAAGTGGCATTAAAGATATTGCTGTTCTGGCAATGCTTAAAGATGAAGATGCAACGGATTACAATGACAATCAGGTGCAAACACTCCTTAAAAACGCAGTATTAGATTTTGAGCCGGGTACAAAGTGGAGTTATTCTAATTCAGGCTACTGGTTTTTAGCGCAGATCGTAAAACAAGTATCGGGCAAACCAATGATAGAATTTGTAAACACCAGTATTTTCAAGCCTCTCAAGATGAAAAACAGTCAGTTTGTAGAGAGTCGTGATACAAAATTTGCAAATAAAGTTAAAGGGTATGAGATGGTAAACGATACATTTTCTCAGAGTATTGTAGACCCTTATCATATTTCGGGGGCAGGATTGTACGCTCCGATAGCCGACCTTCAGAAATGGCTTAATGAGATGATGGATCAAAAAGTGCTTGGTAAAGCGTTTTGGAGCGAAATGCTAAAAGTAACCTCCAAAACGGGTTACGCCGCCGGCTTATTTATAAATGATTTTTCGGGACACAAAAAGATTTCCCACGGTGGCGATAATCCCGGTTTTCACTGTATAATGGGAGTATACCCTGATGATAAGCTAAGTGTCATCGTAGTCGCTAATACTGATGACGCTTCCGTTAAGGACATTGAAAAAGCGATAGCTGCTAAAGTATTTGGTATTACAGAAGAAAAGGCGCAAGAGGCTGAAGGTGAGGTTACAGAAGGAATCGTTGTTTCTCCCGAAGAGCTAAAACAATACGGAGGAATTTATGGCAGTGGAACAAGTAATTTTTACATACAGCCATTAGAAAACAGGCTTTGGCTGATGCAGATTCATAATGATATGAGCTACGAGCTGTCTCCGGTAACGCAGGATAGCTTCACCTTTTCAGGGATTGTATTTTCATTTGAAGATAGTATCGGTGATGTTGCTCAGACAATGGTTATAAACGATAACGGATCTAAGGAACAGTTTGCACGTGTGGTTATAGATCCGAAACTGAAAACAGAATATTGTGGCAAATATTTCTGCAAGAGTCTTGCTATTGAGTACACATTTTTTGAAGATGGCGATATCCTGAAGTTCAAAATAGGCTCTGGCGAAGCGCAGGAGACACTTGTCGTGAAGGGAGATAAGTTATATACTGAAATAGGGAATGTAAAATTTAAACGTGATGCATCGGGTAAAATATCCGGTTTTGTCCTTAAACATGACCGCGCAAATAATATAGAATTCGAAAAAATTTAAATCAATAAAAATTCCCTTAGCACCAAATGTTAAGGGGAATTTTATTTACTGAGAGGTTTGCTAAGCCAGTCGAGCATGTTATCCTATTTTAACCGATGTCATGGTTAAAGATCCGGCTACTGCCTTATCGTTAAAAATGCTGATTTCGTCTTTTTCGCTTTTTAGTGCAAGAGTGTACAGTAATGGTAGGTAGTGCTCGGGAGAAGGTATTGCCAAATCAAACGCCTTACCCTGCGATGCAAAGTTGATAAGCGGTTTATAATCGCCCGACTTAATATACCCTTTGATTTTGTTATCGGCCTCAAAAGCCCAGTCGAAACCAAAATTATCGGTATGTATGTTCTTCCAGTCCATTAGTCTCAGGTTGTGTACAATATTTCCGCTACCTATTATCAGTACGCCTTTTTTACGCAAAGCGGCAAGTTCTTTACCTAACTCGTAATGGTACTGCGGCGGTTTTGTATAATCAATGCTAAACTGTATGGTTGGGATATTCGCGTTTGGGTACAGGTGTTTTATGACCGACCATGCGCCATGATCCAGTCCCCATTTATCGTCCAGCCCAACAGCAACCGATTTTACCAGTTCCTGTGTCTGCTTTGCAAGCTCAGGGCTTCCCGGTGCGGGATAGCGAACATCAAACAATGCTTTTGGGAATCCGCCAAAATCGTGTATTGTCGGTGGGTTTTGCATTGCCGTAACAAACGTACCGCGGGTTTCCCAGTGTGCCGAAACGCATAAAATAGCAGTAGGCTCGGGTATCTCTTTGGCAATCTTCCTGAAGTTTGCCACAAACTCATTTTCTTCAATAGCATTCATCGGGCTGCCGTGGCCTAAGAACAAGGCGGGCATTGTAACACCGGCATCATTAATACTGCCGGAAAGTTTCCCTAATTCTTTAAGTCCCATAATTCCGCCGCCTGCAAAAGGCAGGGCTGCCATACTTTGTAAAAACTTTTTGCGATCCATAACTGCATCCTTAAAATTATAATACAAAGTTCAGTCTTTTAAGGGTAGGCAGGGTAACAGTTTCAGGTAAAAGAGTAGTACAATCAGGAAATGAGCTTTTGCATTTCGTCTTTAAATTCAGTGGGAGTTTGCCCGGTTCTCTTTTTAAAGACACGGGTAAAATAGGCCTTTTCTTTATAGCCCAGTTCAAAGCCAATTTCAGAAATGGTTGTATCGGTATGCATCAGCAGGTTCTTTGCTTCAATAAGCTTTCGGGTCTCTATGATCTCGGCGGCGGTTTTCTGCATGATCTGCTGGCAGATGAGGTTAAGGTTTCGTGCCGACATGAATAACTTTTGGGCATAAAAATCTGCGCCTTTCGGCCTTCTGAAATTCTCTTCCAACAAGGCAAGAAAGTTTTTAAATGTAATGCTGTTATTCTTGTGGGTATCTGTAGGGTCTATCTTTTTACGCTCGTCCTCGATCATTAAAAACACAGCCGAAAGCAGATGTTTTATAATGGCCAGCTTGGGTACCGGATGCTGCATTTCGGTATGCATCATCTCACATAGGTTAACCAGCCGCTTAAAGCAGTTGCCTTCCTGCGCGGGGATGGTAGCGTAATTATGGTAAAAGGAATAAAGTGAAAAAGTCGTTTCGGGAATGAATTCGCTTTTAAAGCGTATCACCCACATATCGCATTTACCGTCTTTAAGCCCCGGGCGAACACGGTGAATCTTTCCTTTTGTAATAAAGCTGATAAACGGCGCTGCATACGTATTGGTGGCAAAATCTATAAAATGTTCCAATACGCCTTCCATACCAATAATAAGCTCTTCGTAATCGTGATTGTGCGGATTATTAGGCTGTGTGGCTATGCGAAGTGTTTCTTCGGGAGTAAGGCGGTATATCTTGAATAGTTGATCCACTGTCAGCTTTAATTTATATCAGGATAACAAAATAAAGCAAAAAAGCGGATAAGTTATTCCTTATCCGCTTTTTCTTCTGTCATATGTTCTACCTTGACACCGCCTGTAGATATTACCGATTTGCCACTATCGGTCTCGGTAGTTTGTTTTATTGATGTCTCGGTTCGTACTTTCGGTTCTATAGTGTCAACCTTCGTGATTTCTTCGGTTGTAACCTTTGTGGTATTAGCATCTTGTTTCTTGCAGGCTCCCATTACTAATAGAAGTCCTGCCATAATCATTGCTTTTTTCATGGCGTTTACTTGTTTTGATTTGTAATATATTTAAAATTAAGTCTTTAAGAATTGAATTCTTTTAAAATAGTCTTAATTGTTACTTAATAAACAAGCGTTCATCAAAATCAAAAGGCTCAATAAGCTTCACCTTGATCTTTTTAAAATCCCTGTGTGAAGGATTGAGCAGGTAATTAAATTCACCTTGAACTACCGCTGAAGGAACCCTGAGCACTGCGAATTTTTCAGATGAAATAAAAGTATCACCAAGCTCCTGTGTGGAGTGGGAGTGGGGTAACGATTTCCAGTCTTCCGGTAATGTATCTGTGGCTAATTCCTGTATGGGCAATGTCTTTGGAATTTCGATAGCTATGATTACATAGTCCAGCGGAAGGATGCCCAGTGGCGTATGTACCGCTATCTCGGTCGTGCATAGCGCACGCGATTCGCTGGTATATACCATAGCTGTGCCTTTGCTGTTCCATCGCCCGCCTGCTTTTTCAGCACCGCGCCCGGACAGGTCGTTGGCATAAACCGATTTGCTTAAACGAAATACTATCATGCCAATACACCGTGTTCTATCCTGGTAAGTTCATCCTTTAAAAGGTTTATCCCGAAAGAACTGTCAAAAAGTTCTTTCGGTTTTATCTTTCCCAGTGCCAGGTTTTGGGTATTAAGCCAGGTGTTAAAGTTTTGGGTGCTGCCAAATACAGAAATTCCTTTTTTATACAAAAGGGCTATTTCCAGTATTTTTTCTGACTGAAGGGCATCAAAAGTACGCTCCTCTTTTTTGTAGCGTTGCATGGTACGTTCGGACACATGAAGAAACCCCGACCATTCGGCAAGGTCAAACGGACTTTTCTCCATAAAGTTTACAAACACAGGAAATTTAATTCCCTGTCTTACCAGGGCTATTAACGACATAATATTCTGGTCGTCAATGGCATTGTTGTAACTTAAATTTGAACTGAATAGGTCTATCGCTTCCATGATCATCACATTTAATACAACAAAGTTACGAAAGTTGTCTTTAATTTTACGACATATGTCGTTAAAATTGTAATGTTATTTTTATTTCAGAAAAAAATGAAACTTTGTGATAGTTTAGCATGGATTTTGATTACATTTACCTGTATATAATACTATTAACCATCCGGCAGGTTTATAAAAATGTTAACGGATAAATGTGCGGGACTAAATTTGAATTGCTATGGCAGCTAAAAAAACAGTACAGCTTTCAAAATCTGATATCATAGACAGATATTCAGATTACTGCCTGATGAACGGCCACAAACCGGCATCGGTATATAAATTCGCAAAAGAAAATGGTTTTGAAGAAGCAGAGTTTTACCAGTACTTTACTTCGTTTGAATCGTTAGAGCATTACTATTTTGTAGAGATGTTTAATCATTCGCTTCACGCTTTAGAGATATCTCCCGTGTACAGTGAATACGGAGGAGTAGAAAAACTTTCGGCCTTTTATTTTACATTCTTTGAAATGGCAACCGCCAACAGGAGTTTTGTGATCTACACTATGGAAGAAGGCGGCAGCAGGCTGCGCAACCTTCATAAACTAAAGGCACTTCGTAAAGAGTTTATTCAATATGCCGAAGCGGTGCTTGAAAAACCGGTTAAGGTAGAAAGCCCGCGTGGCGATAAGCTTCAGGGTGAGGCATTGCGCGAAGGGGCATGGCTTCAGTTCCTGTCGATATTCAAGTTCTGGCTGCAGGATACGTCTCCCGGATTTGAGAAGACCGATGTGTTTATCGAGAAATCGGTTAAGGCATCCACCGACCTGGTCTACAACAGTCCGCTGAAAAGCCTGTTCGACCTGGGCAAATTTGTATGGAAAGAAAAATTTACGGTATAATATGAAAAGGCTCGATTCTATTCCCACAAACAAGATTGAAAGGGTAACCAAACTGGTTGCCACCGGGGCGAAGGTAGGGGGGAATTACCTTAAATATTACGGTCAGAAGATGATGAATCCCGAACTGACCAAAGATACACTGCATAAAGACAATGCAGCCGATATTTACGATGGGCTGAAAGAGCTGAAAGGCAGCGCGCTTAAAGTAGCGCAAATGCTGAGTATGGAAAAGAACCTGCTGCCACAGTCGTATGTAGAAAAGTTCTCGCTAAGCCAGTTTTCGGTGCCGCCATTATCGGCTCCGTTGGTTATGAAAACGTTTAAAAGCTATTTTGGCAAAGAACCACATATGCTTTTTGATGAATTTAGTGCCGACTCTATTAATGCTGCCAGTATTGGGCAGGTGCACCGTGCTAAAAAAGACGGTAAAAACCTTGCGGTTAAAATTCAGTATCCTGGAGTGAGGGAAAGTATCGGTACCGATATTGCCCTTGTAAAACCAATAGCCATACGTATGTTTAACCTTCAGGGAGCATCAGACGAATATTTTAAAGAAGTAGAGGACAAGCTTATTGAAGAAACAGATTATACGTTGGAGCTTCAGCAGAGTGAAACCATCCGCAAAGCGTGTGCGCATATAGAAAATCTGAAATTTCCACAGTATTATCCGGAGCTGTCATGTGAAAAGATCATTACTATGGACTGGATGGAGGGTATCCACCTGTCGGAATTCTGTAAAACAGAACAGTCACAGGAAAAACGCAATAAGGTAGGGCAGGCACTATGGGACTTTTATATGTACCAGATACATGAGCTTAAGTACTTCCACGCCGATCCGCATCCTGGGAACTTCCTTGTGGATACCGAAGGCAACCTTATGGCAATTGATTTTGGCTGTATGAAGAAGATACCGAATGATTTCTATGTACCGTATTTTGACCTTGCCCGAAAAGAGAACCTGGATAACCCGGTTTTCTTTAACGAGAAGCTCTACGAACTGGAAATACTTAAGGACAACGATTCAGTAAAGGAAATTGAATTTTTCTCAACGCTGTTTCATGACCTGCTAACCACATTTACAAAACCATTCCAGGAGGATCGTTTTGATTTTTCGGACACCTCTTTCAGTGATGCTATTGCACAGCTGAGTGAGAAATTTGCGAATGATAAAACACTCCGCAAAATGAATGGAAACCGTGGTTCTAAACACTTCATCTATGTAAATAGAACTTTCTTTGGGTTATACAGCCTGTTGTTTGACTTAAAGGCAGATATCGACTTAAGTACTTATAACAGCTATATTAAAGCAGTAGCAGTATAACGTAAGTATATAAAAAGAAAATCCCTTCGTTTTTTAAGCAAAGGGATTTTTTATTTAAAGCGGTATTTCTAGTTCAAAAAGTCTTTTACCATCCAGTGGTTGGGTCTTTCTTTTTTTAATGCGGTTGCTATCTGCTGGCGTTCGGTTTCATTTTCAGAAAGCAGGTAGGTGTAAATTTTTGCAGGGATACAATCGGGTTGTACTACAAGAAGGTTTTTAAACAATGTTTTTGCTTCCTCATTTCTCTCGCCCGACATCAACGCCTCGCCACGGTAAATGGTAATAATTGTTGGCACCTTTTTGTAGATTTTGGTTGATTCATTTACTAAAACATCAGTGGTCATAAGCTGGAAATCAGGATCCATGGGCTGTTGGTTTTCATCCATTTCGGCAATATATCCCTGATACATAAGGAATATCTGCAGGATGTTGCTGTTAGGCGTTTCGGGAGTCTCCATTAATTTGGTTATATCGTCAATGGTTCCCTGTGTTAATTCGCCATCATCTGTTTTAAGGGCTTCTTTGTAAAAAGATTCCAACAGGTTGTATACTTTTAAGTCTTTACCATTAATAACAGCCGTTTTATTTATCTGCTCAAATTCTTTAGCGGCCTCGTCAACCAACGGATTCTGGGCAAAAGCCACAGAAGTGACAAACAGGGCTGCCAGCAATAATTTTTTCATAGTTTTTTTGTTTATAGCTAAGATAAACAAATCTGCCAACTTGAAGGGGATCTATTCGAGTCCTTTTTTGCCCGGATGCCAGAATGGTTTGGTTTTTATAAAGCGTGAAGAAATATTGTGCTCATTTTTAAAGTACTTATGCAGGGCGATGCAAAAGGCAGTTTCGCCCGCAATGTAAATAGCCGTATTACCTTTAGGTAATGTATTCCACATTACTTCTGTTATAATATCCTGAACCGGATTTTCGGGGGCTTCAAGAAAACCGAAATTACGCCTTGGCGACAGGTCATCAAAATAATGTGTCTTCTCTGAAGAGTACACAATACCCGATGCATTAGCATTTATACCGGTATTGCGGTTAAGTTCGTACAGGTGCGCCAACGACGATATGTCGCCCAAAAATAAGTGATTGTCGGCATCGGGATTAATAGTGAATTTTCCTTCCGGCCCGCGGAAGTAGATCGTATCGCCACGCTCTAGGTTATGAGCCCATTTAGCGCCCTGTCCGTTAGAGAAGGTGCAAACGGCAAGGTCGGCCTCTTTTTTAAGCTCATCATAGTGCCATACCGAGTAGGTGCGCACCATATTACTTAACGATGCAGCTTCTTCATAGCCTACGATAACGCGCAGGTGCTGTCCGGGGATATAATTCTTAAAGCTGTCGCTATTAAGTTTAATGCGAACGTGATATGTAGAATTGGTAATTTGTTCTTTATGTATCACCACAGCCGTGTGGCTCATTTTCTGGATGATAGATTGTATAATACTCATTTGATCAGCGTTTTTACTGATGCAAAGTACCCTTAAAACCGCCTGATTTCTATTTTACAAAACAGCTCAATAATTGGACTATTCGCGGAATTTCCTTCTGAATTCTAACGGAGTCTGTCCGGTAATTTTTTTAAAGAGCCTCGAAAAATAAGCGTGGTCATCATAACCCAGGGTATAGGCAATTTCTTTGATATCGCTATCAGAGTAATATATCTGTTTTTTGGCTTCGGTAATCATGGCGTCCTGAAGCCAATGTGTTACAGATAATCCTGTAGCCGTATTAAGGCAATGGTTGAGGTGCGATGTTGTTATGTTGAGCTTTTGGGCATAAAACGACGGAAGATGAAGAAATGAATATTGTATAAGCAGTTCCTTAAATTTAGCACTAATGCTGTGAGCCTGGCTTTTCTGCTGCGGTTTTACAGCTCCTCTTTTATGGTAAAGTGAACACGCCTGGTTTAAAAAGGCGGTTAGCAAGCCATTTAGAATAAAAGATTTATACGGATCATCTGTTGTAAAGGCGCGATGCAGTAGCGCAGCGGTCTCTTCTATGTCTGCACCATCATTTTCTTCAAATTTCAGGTATTGCTGCTGAGGTGATAGGTTTTCAAACAATTCCCGGCAGTGCGAAGGCATCAGGAAATTTTCTACACTAATAAAATAGCCCTTTACATCTTCACTCACTCCTTTCGGTGCATGTACCTGATAGGGCTTTACAGTCATTACCCCTTTAGCCGAAAGGCTAAGCTCCTCCATATCGCAATGAAAAGTAACAGAGCCGGTTTCTGCTACAAGAAAAACATAATGGTCATCCATATGCTCCGTTAGTCCATTGGCTAAGTACATTTTTTCACGTGCAGCATCAAAAGAGATATAATGTACATCTATACCACCAATGGCGCGTGCGTCCTGTTTTTTTAACGGTATGTTTTTTAACATTTTCATATAGGGTGGTAAGTGGCATAAAAGTATGGATTTTTTGAATTGATGCGCCAAACCAAAAACAAAAAGTCCGGACGAATGCCCGGACTTTTTAAATGTATAATGTGTGTCTTACTGCTTGTAAGGAGCAATGGATTTTGTTACTTTCTCTAACTGTGCTTTCTGTGATTCATCCCCGTAAGAATAAATAAAGCCTAATGCAAAGCCGTCTTTTACGGTAGCCATATAGGTTTGATATACCGGAATGCCGTTTACATCCATCACTACATTCATAGCATGAAATTCTATTCCGTTAATGTCTCTTTTAGTATAAGTATCATCAATTTTAGATATTTTCATTGCCGAGCTTGTAAGTAGCTGTTTTGCATTATCTAAATACTGATCGCCAGATTTTATAGCAGGAAATTTTTTAAGATTTTCAGCCACGAGCATAAAACTTGGGTTGTACTCAACATCAGCTCCAACTTTATGCTGGTAAACGGTAAGCAGGTTAGCGCTGTTGATTTCCGAAGCCTTAATTTGAGCTTTCATCATTTCATTGTCACCGGCAGCTATCTCCTGTCCTTCTTTCATCATAGCATCGCGTTGCTCCTGATCCTGTACATCCCATCCGGCGGGAACATCCATTTCGATGTTAAAGAATTTATTGGTGTACTTGTTATTGGCTACGGTACCGTAGTCAAATCCTTCCTGTTCTACAATGGCTTTGTCTTTACATCCTGTAAGTGCGAATGCTGCTACAAACAGCAATAGTTTGATTGATTGTTTCATGATTGGTTTTGTTTATCACAAAAATAAAATGATACTATCAAAAATAAATGTTAACTAGTGTAATTACTTACGAATTAAATGAATACTTATCAACTGCTATCAAAAAGTTAAACGGTCTGTAATCCGCAAAGTTTTTCTTATTTTTGGAGGCTATTAGGATGATATGACAGAAGAAAAAGTAATACTGGTAAACGAGAACGATGAGCAGATAGGGCTTATGCCAAAAATGGAGGCCCATGAAAAGGCTGTGCTTCATCGTGCTTTCTCGGTTTTTATAATAAATTCAAATAACGAGATCATGCTGCAACAGCGTGCAGCGCAAAAATATCATTCGCCCCTGTTGTGGACAAACACCACATGCAGCCACCAGCGTGAAGGCGAAAGCAACATTCAGGCGGGTACGCGCAGGCTTAGGGAAGAAATGGGATTTGAAACCGAACTGAAAGAGCTTTTCTCATTTATTTATAAAGCCCCGTTTGATAACGGGCTTACTGAACATGAGCTAGATCATGTAATGATCGGCTATTATAATGATGCGCCTAACATTAACAGGGAAGAAGCAGAAAGCTGGAAATGGATGAGTATTGATGCTGTTAAAGAAGATATGCAAAGCCATCCCGAAGCCTACACCGTAT
Source organism: Flavobacterium psychrophilum (assembly GCA_001708385.1). NCBI lineage: Bacteria > Pseudomonadati > Bacteroidota > Flavobacteriia > Flavobacteriales > Flavobacteriaceae > Flavobacterium > Flavobacterium psychrophilum. Next base: position 3,201,994 of record CP012388.1, read on the forward strand.
GGTTCAGGATAATATTTGATGAATTCTACCATTTTTTAGAAGACCATAAACTATAGATTAATAGCTGACGGTTATTAGTTGACGGGATGATCCGGCAACCAGCAACCGCAATCAATAACCATACAAAATGAGAGTAACCGTAAGCAGGAGCGCCCACTTTAACGCTGCCCACCGCCTTTACCGCAAGGACTGGGCCGATGCGCAGAACAATGCTGTTTTCGGCAAATGCAACAATCCTAATTTTCACGGGCATAACTATGAGCTTATAGTTGGTGTTACGGGAGAAATAGATCCGCAGACAGGCTACGTTATCGATATTAAAATACTAAAGGATATTATTGCCGATGAGGTAGAAACACCCTTCGATCATAAAAACCTTAACCTTGATGTGCCGGAGTTTGCCGACCTCAACCCTACTGCCGAAAATATAGCAGTGGTGATATGGAACCGCATAAGAAGGCGTATTGATGCAGCAATGAACCTGGAAGTGGTGTTATATGAAACGCCACGCAATTTTGTAACCTATAGAGGAGAATAAATCAACCAAAAAACATAAAACAATGAAATTATATCCACTGGTTTTTGAACCGATCCTGCAGGACAGGATTTGGGGAGGCACCAAACTTAAGACAGATCTTGGTAAAACCAACCTGCCTACAGATACTACCGGCGAGAGCTGGGAACTTAGCGACGTTAAAGGCAACGTAAGCGTTGTGGCTAACGGCGAATACAAAGGGCAGAACCTTACCGAACTGCTTGAAAAATATCCTGCCGAAGTGCTGGGCTACAAAGTGCACGAAAAATTTGGTAAAGATTTTCCGTTGTTGTTTAAATTTCTTGACGCAAGGGATGATCTTTCAATTCAGGTACACCCGAATGACGAGCTGGCAAAACAACGCCACAATTCTTTTGGTAAAACCGAAATGTGGTATGTTATGCAGGCCGATGAGGGTGCGCGTATTATTGTAGGCTTTAAACATAAATCGAGCCCGGAGGAATATCTTGAAAACCTGGAAAAGAAAAGCCTTATCAATATACTGAATGAAGTTCCCGTTAAAAAAGGCGATGTGTTTTTCTTAGAAACAGGAACTATCCATGCTATTGGCGCAGGTATTGTTATTGCAGAGATCCAGCAGACTTCTGACATTACCTACAGGATATACGACTGGGACAGGGTAGATGCAGAAGGCAAATCGCGTGAGCTGCATGTAGAACAGGCACTTGATGCTATGAACTATAATACTACCGATACGCAGAAACATTACACTACGGTTGAAAATAAATCGAACGTAATGGTAGACTGCCCTTATTTTACCACAAGCTACCTGCCGTTAAACGGTACAGCTGCTGTTAGTAAAGAAGGAAGCAGTTTTACGGTTTATATATGCACAGAAGGCGAATTTGCCATTGAAGCTGATGGAGAAAAGCACAATTTTAAGAAGGGTGATACCGTGCTTATACCGGCTTCGTTAAAGGTTTACCTGCTTGCAGGAGAAGCTACTTTGTTAGAAATAGGCATTTCTTAACAAAACAATCAAAGAATAGTTGTAATTTTGTACCGAATTTAAAATAAAAATAGAGATGGCAAGCGTTAAAAACTTAAAGAAAGACATCAATTTCGTATTAGGAGATATTATTGAAGCAGTTTACCTTTGGGAACTAACTTCAGGTGGTCAACCAACAGAAAAATCAGAAGCGCTTATAGATGAGGCTATTGTTACTTTTGACAGCCTTATTACTAAATTAAATGCTAAAAAAGTAGAAGATAAAAAAGCACACTTCAAAGCTATCAACCAACAGCTTGAAGAATCTGCTACACAATTAGTTGAGAAAATCAACGCGCTGTAAGCAGAAAAAATCAATAAAAAGGGCAGATAAATATTTGCAAAATTAAAATGCACAATATATATTTGCACCCGTATTGAGACGCCGGTGTAGCTCAGCTGGCTAGAGCAGCTGATTTGTAATCAGCAGGTCGTGGGTTCGAGTCCCTCTATCGGCTCAATAAGAAAACCGCTTAAGTAATTAAGCGGTTTTTGCGTTTTACACGGTCTGTACAAAGTTTTATCATCTGTGTATTCGATACATTTTACTGTTTATTAAATGGTTATGTTTCGATGTTGAAATTAATCTAAAAAAAGTGCCTGATTTTATTGCCGACCCTTTGGAAAATAAAAAAATCAGTATATATTTGCACCCGTATTGAGATGCCGGTGTAGCTCAGCTGGCTAGAGCAGCTGATTTGTAATCAGCAGGTCGTGGGTTCGAGTCCCTCTATCGGCTCAATAAAAAACCGCTTAAGTAATTAAGCGGTTTTTGTGTTTTATATACTATTCCTTTTTTAAGTAATCTTTAAACGAAGTACCGTCTTTATTAACCTGTGTGCGTTTTAAAACATTGTTGTCAATATAAAACACATCGGGTTCTGTGCCACATATAGTGCCCTTTCTATACTTGGGATCGTAATTGAGACTGTCAACTATAAAGCGTATATCTTCGCAATACAGATATAAAGAGTCGTTAGAGATGCTCCAGTGTCCTTTTGTTATTTGAGCGCAATCCTGACGTGTAAATGATTTATCGTTATTTAAATTTAAAGTGCTTCCTGTAGCGTAATTGCTAAATAATATATCAACAGCGCTTGTTGTAGATTTAAAATAACCTATAATCTCTGTTTTTTTTGAAGAACATGAAAGAGCTATGGTTAACAATGTAATTATAATGTATTTCTTCATTAGATAATTGTGAAAACTGTAGTAAAGACTTATATCAATTTTCTAGATATTTTGTGATTTGATAATTTGTTTTACTTGTTAATGTGTTTACTTCGGAAATTATAAAATCAATTTTTTCTTTTTGAGAGTTACTAATATATAGTTTTTTAGTCTTATTTAAAAAATTTATAATTTTTACACTGTCGGTATTGTTGATTAAAATTATCTGTGAATTAGGATTATTCATCAAATCCTGTGTCATAGGTAAAACTGTATTATCGATAATTTCTATTGCTTCTCTACAATACACTAAAGTTAGATTGTTTTCAGGAATTGAGAGGGAATAGTATAGGTTCACCAAATTTCGTCCTTTGATTTTTCCTAAAAGATAATTATCTCTAAAAGTTCTCAAAGATCTATTTTTTTGAACTGGCTCAAATTGTTCATCAACTGGTTCGGGGCTGTCTAATATTGGCTCATCTATTTCTTCTTTTGGACATGGTTTACCAAAACAAAACCAGCTTTCCGGTCCATTTTCACGTTCTTGAGCCGTGCATCTTTGATCTTTAGTTGTAAAATTGCAAGGTAGACCACATTCTGTACTTTGTATTCCCAAGTTTATCCTTTCCGTATCTATTACGGTCTGTAATTCATCGTATTTTAAATCTTTACTTGGGAGTAATTTGAAATTTATAAATGTGATTGAAGTCAGCTTTGTTTCTTCTAGGGATAATCTAGAAATTAAATTGATATCGGTTGCTGATACAATCCTTGTCGTTAAATCTGAAAATATACTTTTTTTTGTAAAGATGTCATTGGTTTTGATGTAGACCGAAGAATAAATTTTATCATTTCGCGATTCGTAAATTAAAATACCCTGTATGTCGCTCTGTGATATGTCATAATTGTTTTCGGTTTTATAATTTGAATTAGCGGTGTAAAAAACCACACTTACAATATTTGCTGAATTTATTGAAATGTTTAATTCATTAAAAATGGATTGAAAATTAGTAAAATTATCTTGGTTTTTATACATAAAATGATAGTCATTTTCTGAGTCATAAACTTTCATTTTGTAACTTTTGCCTAAAATTTGTTGATTAATAATTTTAGGTTCAACTTGTTCACAAGTTTCACATTCGTAAACATTGTTAGATTCACAAGATGAAAAGTAATATGACAACATTATAAGTAAAATTGCCAAAAAAAATGATTTTTTTCATGTTATAATAATTTGATTGGTTATTGTAAAATTATGATAACGTGCGGTTAACCTGGTTAATGTCTTGTTAAAAAATAATCTTATTAATAAAAAACCGCTTAAGTATTAAGCGGTTTTTGTGTTTTATGATGTCTAGTTATTGTATAGTATCTACTAAAAAGTGATTCAGGAATTCTTTTTTATTTGTAAAATTACCTTTAGCGTCTTTCGTTATAAAAATAGCCTTTTCCTTTTTGTTGTATATTATCGTATCTGGTATAAAGTCATTATCATAAGGTACTTTTGTAAATACTATGGTATCGTTTTTAAATATATAAGTACCGGAATATTTATCCTCAAATCCCATAAATCCATTGACTTTGTTTTCGCATGTACCATCTTCCCTCAAAATAAGATTGTAATGAAAAAGATCGTCGTGAAGTGTAGCAGATAGCACCCTCGTGCTTTTAAACAATTCCAGATCGTACACATTAAATAAGGCAATTGCACATAATGTTATGAGATGGACATTTATTTTTCTCCGATATCTGTTGTAACCTTTATCAATGAGACATATCAATGTATCAAAGAATGAAATAACGTAAAGAAGTATCAGTGGTATAAATACAAACCAAAGGGATAAAATCCATGTAAACATACCACCAAAAAAATGAGTAATCATAAGTGCAAAAATGCCTACGCAGGATAGTATTGCAACAAAATAATGAACTTTATGTTTTTCCATAATTTTAGATCATATCAAATCTAATAAAAAAACCGCTTAAGTAATTAAGCGGTTCTGTAAACTATAAACTGATCACTATAAACTATTTCACTTCGGCAGTTTCAGCTTTCTTTCTGTCAGCTACATATTTGGTAAGTATTTTTCCATAAAGTGATTTCGCTACTGTAGGCGACATGCTTTTTTGGATAGTATCCAGGTATTTTATATTGATGTCGGCAATTTCATATAAAGCAAGGTATGGGGCGATATCGTTTTTAGCGTGGTTTAACGCAAAATTAGCTGTGTAAAGGTATCTGCGTTTAATTAGCTGTTCAGATCGAAGAGCAACGCTGTCAAGCTGTTTTACGTTACTATTTTTAGTAGCCTCAAGATTTTTAGCTACAAGGTCAAGATTATCGCTGCTAAAGCGCGCTTTTATTTTTTGGAATTCCTCATACAGTTTTTGATTTTCAGATCCTGTTACTTTGGCTTTATAGAAAAATTCATCGTTAGAGGTCTCAATTGTCATATCGCCCGGTTCGGCAAAGAATGAAAGGTTATTATCTACCGAATTGGTTTTCCCTCTGTCTAGGAAAAGGTAAAGCATTTCGGGAGAGTCTAATTTGATATGGCTTTCAAAGGCAGATTTGCCATTAAACACTATTGTGTCTATGGCAACAAGCGAAGTGTCTACAACTTTTTGAATGTACAGTGTACCCTTTTTAAGGCCTTTAATGTTTCCGGTAATGTGAAGGTTGGCATCGCCATGGTCTTCTTTGTTGCAGGAAATAAGTAGCGCCAGTGCCAGAAGGGCAAGAATAGATCTTTTCATATACTAAGAAAGCGTTTTAAAAATTTCCGCAAAGTAATGAAAATAAAAGACTTTTTCCCGAAGCATTTTTAAGAAAAAGCATGGGTTTGGCAATAAAAAATAAAGCTGCCAAATGGCAGCTTTATAAAGTGTAAATATTTTTAGTCCAGTAGCATATTAACCAGCTTAACATTGCTGGTGTGTACAAAATCTACAAAGTATTCGCTTATGCTAAAAGGCGACTTGTCCAGGGTTGTGCAGCTTTTTGCTGTTCTGGATTTATGCGGTTTTTCTTTAACAGGGTTTTCCTTCTGAGCCTGCTTTACTGTAGTTTCAGTTTCCTGAAAGCGTAACGTTTTAGCGCCTTCTTTTTTGGCGGTTGTTTCGTGTCCGTATACAGATGGTGCTGTCTGCTCATCGGCATTGGCAAAAGCAGCAGTTCCAAGAACAAGTAGCAATAAGGTTAATAAATTTTTCATAGTTGGATGATTGGTTTATGGTTGCGCAATAAATTCAAAATTATCCTTTAAGCCATGCTTCTTTTAATTTGTTTTTAGAGGCATCGGTAGCTTTATATCCTTCGGCTTCTTCAAAAGGCAGTTTTACAGTACCTTTTACGTCCAGCTCTTTTCCGTCACGTTTAATCTTCATGGTAATCGCATCGCCGTCTTTCCAGATTGCTGCTTCATTAAGCAGGTCGTAAATATTGTCAAGATTATATGCTTTCCCGTTGACAGCCAAAATGATATCTGATTTTTTCAGGCCTAAGTTAGTCATAAAAGTGTTAGGTTCAACATTTGGCAACAAAGCAATTTCCTTGTATGGATTTACCGTGATAAGCGGCTCCTGTCCGTTTTTAACGAATGGGTGGCCCGGTAGCTGCATCTTAGTCTGTGTAACCCCCATCTTTGCGAAATAGGTTTCGTAAGGGATAGATGTTGTACCGGCAACATAGGTCTTTAGGAATTCGCCAACAGCAGGGCAGCTAAGTCTTGTAATAGTAGCAAACAGGTCTTCGTCGTTAAACGGTTTATTGCTTCCGTATTCTTTAGAAAGGTCCTGCATCAGGTGTAATATACCTTTTTGCCCGTTGCTGCTTTCCCTCATTTGTATATCTATACACATAGCAATAAGCGCACCCTTAAGGTATACGTTATAGTAGGCATCTTTATAGGGTTTCTCCAGTATGTTCTTACTCATATTGGTAAAATCCATAGTGTCGTCAAAATGTTTTGACTGGTCAATTTTCTGGGCTATCCTCTGGTAAAATTCATCTTCGGTAATTAACCCCTGGTTTACCTGGAACAGGTTAGCAAAATATTCGGTAACACCTTCATACATCCAAAGGTGCTCGCTCATTTTTGGTGTATTATAATTAAAGAAATGTATTTCTTTAGAATGTACACTTAGCGGCGTTACAATATGAAAGAATTCGTGCGAAACTACATCTTTAAGCTGTTCCAATAGTTGTGGCAGCGGATAATCTTCCGGCATAACGACTGTCGTAGATGTCGTATGTTCTAAAGCACCATTGCCTTTGGCATCATTAGCTTCTCCGGTAGAAAGATATAGCAACACGCTATATTTCTTCGTGCTGTTTATCGGCCCTAAGAATTTCTTTTGGGCACGCATCATACGTTCCATTTCCGGAGTAATGTCTTTGGCGGTAATTTTTCCGTTAGGTGAGTATACTGCGATAAGAATTTCCATACCGTCTACGGTAAACGTAGTGTAGTCAGGTTTAGAGTACATTATCGGATGGTCTACAAGGTCGGCGTAACGCGGCGATGTAAATACATCAACCTCATTGCTGGCGTTGGTGTCTACTAAAGATGTAGCGCCCCATAGCGTTGAAGGATGCGTAATAGTAGCCTCATACGGTACTTCTCCTTTATCGTCAAAATAGCCTACAAACCCATGGGTATTAACCACAAAGTTTTTACCGGCATCAATATTTGTTCCTGCAGGCGAGAATATCTCGTGCGTAGTTTCTATATCGTAGGTGTCATTTACCAGGTAGGTAACCTTAGCCAGTTGTTTGGCATTGGCTATTTTCCACGAATTATCATCTACTTTGGTTACAGTAAGTTCTTTACCTTTTTTATCGAAAGCTTTAAATCCTTCAATGAATTTTCCGTAGTTGTCTTCAGAATAGGTTCCCGGAACAATTTTCGGAATAAAGAAAGTTGTTGTTTCGCTGGTAAAAGCAGGAGGGGTGATGGTTACCATCACTTTGTCATCTTTTACATTTTTAAGGTCTATGGCTACTTTTACGTCTTTATTTTGGGCGAAAGCTGCGCCATTTAAAAACAATGCTATTGCCAGTGAGCAGATAAATCTCTTCATAGTTTAGGTCTTGATATCTTGTAAGTCGATTGAAAACGAGTTTTGTTACATCATAAAGATAAAATAATATCTTAAAAACCTTACTTAGAGGTGTGTTACTGTTTTAGTACCCATGTAGAGATCTCATTCAGTACTACTGGCGACATGGTTTGTTCTATCTCTCCATACTCCTGTATCGTTCCTGTTGTAGATTCCTGAAACAGATGATTAAGTCCCGGGAGTTTTTGTGTAATTACTTTTTTATTGCCGCCTTTTTCGGCTGCTCTTTTAATCGCATCAAGGTTGGCAGTAGCTGCTACCTGAAAGTCCTTTTCGCCATTAAGTGCAAGTATAGGGCATTTTAGTTTTTCAATTACGGGAGCAGGATTGTAGCGTAAAAAGTAGACAAACCAGGGCGAGGTAACTGTTTCTACCTGGGCATTTACGGCGCGTGCTATTTCATCTTTCGGTACACCTTTAGAAGCGAAGAAGGGAGCAAAACCTTTATTGAAAACAGAAGCAACTGCCGCTCTCCTTGCTTTTTCATCATTTTCTGTAAGTATCACAGTGTAGGCTTCTCTCAACGTATTGCCCATAGTGGTCAATTCATTTTCCGGAATACCGTCGGCTTTTCCGGCAAGGTAGTTTTGCAATACCATAAGCTCACTGCCCTGGATGCCGGGACCGGCAAGCATTACTATAAAAGCAACATCGGCATTTTTCTCTGCAATCAGCTGGGCTATAAGTCCGCCTTCGCTGTGGCCTATAAGTCCTATTTTCTTTTTGTTGACTTCTTTGCGTATCTTCAGGTAGTCAAAAGCAGCCTGGGTATCGGTAGCAAAATCTGCCGATGTTCCGTTAGCAGGGTTACCGCCCGATTTGCCAATTCCCCTGTCGTCATAGCGCAAAACTCCAATACCATTTCGTGTTAAATGGTCTGCCAGTACAAGAAAGGGTTTGTGCTCAAATATCTCTTCATTACGATCCTGAGATCCGCTGCCGCTAATCAATATCACAACCGGATAATTGCCTTCTTTTTTAGGAAGTGTAAGTGTTCCGGCTAAAGTTATTCCTGCTTTTTCGTTTTTAAAAGTTACGTCTTCGGTGTAATACGGAAAAGGCGCTTTAGGTTCCTGCGGGCGTCTGGTTACGTTTTGTATTTCGCCTTTGGAAAAACTAAGCGGAAGGTCATATGCTCCCTGTTTAAATGTCCCTTTTATGACGTCCTTTTCTAGTGTGCCTTTATAGCTTATCCCACCCGCAGCTATAGAAAAGGTTAGTGTATTATCAGAGAAATCTATCTGGTCGATTTTTACGCCTTTAGCATTTTGGTCGGGGCTGTCCATAGTGGCAGTATATCCGGATAACCCCTGTGAGATATTTATGATAAGGCGCAGCTTGCCTCCGGGAACACTAAGGTCACCTTTCCAGGCGCCTGTCATATCCTGAGCAAAAAGAGATGCCGAAAATAACAGTATAAGTAATAAGATCGATTTTTTCATGATGGTTAGTAGATTATAAAGAATAGTATTTTAGAAAGTATCTCAGCAACGAGCAGTGTCACGGCAAATAAAACTTTCTGGTTGGTTGTCTTAAGGTTGGTTGCAGTTTTAAAGCCATTGTAAAGTAGTGCGATATACCATACCAACAGAACAATCGACACAAGACCGGCGACTACAATTAATATGATGTCAGATGTGTTGATCTGTATATTGTCCATATTCATGCCAAGAAACATTTCTGTACTGCTTGCCATGTAATTATTCAGATTGAAAAATGCACCCAGGTAAAATGGAAGGCGTGCAAGCATAACGGTACCTAATATATCTGCTGGCCTTGTTTTATTATTAATGATGAACCCGTATAAATGCAGTGTAAAGAATAATATTGCAATATTAAAAACATTATCGGTAAAGGGTTGCGCAAACGGTACACTATACGTGAAGTGCATATCTATAACACCGTCAAAACGGGCGTTAAAGCTGTAGCCAAGCATGCTGCCTATAAGTGTGGCAACGAGACCGATCGCTAAAAGTGCGCGCCCGTCATATTTTTCAAAAGGATTAAAAAGAAGTTTTTTCATATGGGTTGGTGGTTTATTCTTCGGTAGATAGTTGGTTTACTTTTTCAATTAGGTCGTCCAGGCGGTTACGCACAGTGGGGTAGCTGATACCTATTTGCGATGCAATTTCCTTAAGGCTTCCGCCCGATAAGAAGAATTGCAATATAAAAGCCTGCTCATCTGCCGGAAGGCGTAATAGTACCGGAAGCGGATAATTACCCGATACCTGTGTGCTGCATGAAGGGCATGATAACTGCGACACATGCAACGAGCCGGAACAGCTGGGGCAGGCAACAGGAAGTTTAGGGGTCTGCATGTTTATAATGTTTAACTAAAAGCAAATATAAATGAATAAAGTTAAAAACGAAATTAATAAAATTAATACGTTTGTTGTTTTTGTTGAGTTGGTGTTAAAAAAAAAGCCCCTTGCGGAGCTGTGTATTAAAATTTATTCTTTATATAATATTTAGAATCCAGTTCATCATCTATAAAACTGTTTATAGGCTTTGGTTTTGGCTTTTTGGCCGCTACCTTCTTCTTCCACAATTCAAAATTATCTGCGGATAATCTCTTATGCATAATCTCGGTCACTTCCTTTTCAGACAATCCAAATTGTTTTTTGATTTCTTCAAAGGGCTTTTTTTCCTCCTGGGCAAGCGTTACGATCTTGTCTAGCGCTTCCTTTTCTAATTCGGTACGGTTACTCCTTTTCATCAGATGAAAAACTTTTAATCAGATAATGTTTTAAATGTTTAAGATTCGTTAATCAATATTACTAAAAAAAACAATTAAATATAAGATCAGGTAAGGTTTTTAGATTTTTTTGAAAAATTTAAAATATTGAATGATGATTCTTCAATTCTTTTTGGAAAGATTGTAAAATCGTTAATTATTTTCTAATAAAAGCAGTTTTTTATCCGGTAGCTGAGCATGTTTTTTGCTTGTAGGTTAAAGCCTTTCAGGTATATAGCCACGCCCAGTATATTAATAACAGTTGGAGCGGCAGCCTTATCAGCCGTGCCCATTTTGGTAGTCCCAATGCAGCCTTATCATTAGCATACATATAATAATTAGCAGGAAATATAGCCACGAGCAGGACAATTATTCCCCATGCGCCCCACACCGAGGTGGCAGGAATGCAAAGCATAATCCCGAAAATTATTTCTGCTAATCCACTAACTACATTCAATGCTTTGGGAGCGGGTAGTGCAGGCGGAATCATTTTTACATACAGCCTTGGTACCCTAAAGTGATTAATACCGGCCAGTATGTAAATTGCGCCCATAAGGTATAAGTGCCACGGTAAAGCCATACATTTCTCGTTTTACTCAAAGTTAATTCTTTTATATATTTGTTTTATGATAAAACGTGCCTTCCATAAAATAATAATTGCCTTTTGTTTTCTAACTCTCTTATCCTGCGGTAAGGATAAAGAAAAAGAAACGCAACTGAATACTATTGAAACTCCCGAAAAGGAAAACGGTGAAGTTGAACTGTATGATTTTTCTAAATTCGAAATCGGGAAGGCTTCACTTGGTCCGGTAAAAGTTGGAATGACCATGAAAAAGGCAGAAGAGTATCTTTCTGACTTTACAAAACAGGAAGCCGAAGCTTACGATTTTGGTTTTGACGGCGGCGGTAAATCCTATATCTACAATTATAAAGGAAAACCGGTTTTAGCCTTAGTACCTTACAGGGAAAGCGATAGTATACTTGCAATCGTGGCTATTGATAAGAACTTAAGAACAACTAAGGGGCTTCATCCCGGAATGACAGCAGCAGCACTTTTGCCACTATATCCTAACGTAAAATTCCACCTGAACCATATGATGGAATGGGAAGAGGTGTTTGATGATGTAAACGGCTGGACAATTGTTTTTTCTACGGATGATAAAAACAGGGTAGGTGAGTATAAAGATATGAATACGCCATCGTTACCTAAAAAACTAGAGGTGCCGGGCAACTGGATTACCATTGAAAAACCCGTTGTAAAAAACGATTGCACATTATTGCGCGACGGCGTTTTTAAATATACAGATGCAGATGGCCAGGACGTAACGGTAAAAATAAATGGAGAATCGTGGACTGAAGAACATAAAGGCGGAAAATATGTAACACTTGGCAAATTAAAATGGAAAGGCAAATGCCAGTACGAAAATATGCTGGTTATGTCATCACTGCCCGGATTTAAACTTCCGCCCGGTACGGTGATGAACGTCACCATAGACCAGGTTAAAGGCTTCGATATTTACTTTACTGCAACTGCCGAAGGAAAAAGCTACCACGGGAAACTGACTAAGATGTAATTTGGTTTTTTTTTAATTTGGTTATTTGTTTACCGGTGCAGCTCAACTTCAAATAGCCAAATAACCGTATTACCAAATCACGCATACTAAATCAAATAGTTTTATAGTTATAGGTATATACCTACACTAAACTATATGATGCGTCCCTTACTTTTGTTACTGCTCGGCTTTATGAGCTGCATGTCATCTTCCGAAAATGAAGCTGGCGAAATAGCCAAAGATTATTCTTCCAGACACACCGAAGCTGCGGCTTTCTGCAAAAAGAATAACTACTGTGAAGACTATTATTTTCTCATAGACCTTAGCCTGCATTCCGGTAAAAAGCGTTTTTACGTATACGACCTAAAACAACATAAAGTTATAGATAGTAATCTTGTAACGCATGGCTCATGCGATAAGCTTGATGATAACGAAACCAAATACGAAAAAGCGAAACTCAGCAATAAGAATAACAGCCATTGCTCATCGGCAGGAAAATATAAAGTTGGCAAACGCGATTACAGTACCTGGGGTATTAACGTAAAATACTGGCTCGACGGCCTTGAAGCATCCAACAGCAATGCAAAGCAGCGGGTTGTAGTGCTACATTCCTGGGATGCTGTTTCCAACACCGAAATTTACCCGCGCTATTCACCCTTGAGCTGGGGCTGCCCGGCTGTCTCTAACTTTTTTATGACAAAACTTGACAACAGGTTACAAAAAACAGAAAAGCCTGTTTTGCTGTGGATAGTGGAATAGATTCGGTTATTTGTGGATTTGGTTATTTGGAGCTTCACACAATGGTTTACTAGTGACTTCATTTTATGAGTAAGTCAAATAACCAAATCTCTAAATTACCTGTGTTGCTTAGCTTCTTCAATTAAATCATTCAGGTGTATTCGCAGCGCCCTTACCGAAATACTTATCTCCCAAAAGGACACACCTAAAGAAGCCAGTAATAAAAACAGGCTTAGTCCGAAAATATAAGTGCCCCAATCCTGGACGCCTGCAAAAAGCAGTGTCATAGCAAATACAGAAAAAAATAAACTTAGTACACCATACATCTGCATATGGCGGATGAGCGTAAGCCTTTTGTTGAGGTTTGCAATTTCAAGTAATATACTTTTGGTCTGGTTCGCTTCATAGTTGGCTTTGAGTCCGCGTACTATGGTTGCGATAGTAAGAAAGCGGTTGGTATACGCTAATAATATAAGTGATGTTGCCGAGAACAAAAGTGCAGGGGTTTCTATGTTGAGGTTCATGCTGAATAGTGTTGTTTGGATAAAGCTAAGGTATAAAACTAGCGACGTAATTATTGTAAGGGGACGGTCATAATTAATAGTCATTATAACTCTTTAGTATTCCCCTAACAAGTGTCTAAGGGTAATTGGTTTAATTTTAAAGATATAACAATAAACAATTACGCTATGGACTCTATCAACAAACAACAAAAAGAAGACAATTTCAAGAACCTAATAGGTCAGGAAGCACTCGATAAAATTAAAGATCTTGCTGGTAAAGCCGGAGGATGCTTTTTTTGTACCAAAATACAAACCGGGCAGCCTTTCCAGACACGACCTATGGCTCCGGAAAAAATTGACGACGATGGTAACTTCTGGTTTTTAAGTGCTAACGATTCGCATAAAAATGCAGAGATCGAAGCTGACCCTTCGGTACAGTTATTATTCCAGGGATCTTCATATTCTGATTTCTTAACCATTTACGGAAAAGCAACGATCAGTACCGATAAGCAAAAGATCGATGAACTTTGGGACGCCCAGATGAAAACCTGGTTTACTGAAGGTAAAGATGACCCAAGAATTACAGTTATTAAAGTAACACCGACCGAAGGCTATTACTGGGATGTAAAAACCAATATGGCGGTAGCTATGGTAAAAAGACTTTACGGGGCAGCAGTAGGCGAAACCTACGACGACTCTATAGAAGGAAATATAAAACCTTAAATTAAGTGTTTAGTGAATGAGAAGCCATCCGTAAGGGGTGGCTTTTTTATTGTAGCGATGATGGCAGCATTTTTAAGAAGGGTAATGCCTGCGAATAATCAAGCTCATCGTATTCCAATCCTAAAGCCCTAATGTTAGTATAGTATGTTTGATGCTGGTCGTAATACTGCTTCTCAGATTCTATAAACCAGGCTTTTTCGCCAAGTTTTTCGGACAGAAACCACTTTTCAAGTAAGCGTGCTGTACGGCCATTACCGTCATTAAGCGGATGGATCTTTACAAAAACCAAATGAAGCATGGCAGCATAAAAGAAAATTTGCTCGAAATCGATTTCTGATTTTAGGAGATAGTTCAGATCCTGATAAAATTTATCCGTTTCAGGGGTAACTTTTTCAGGGGAGGCGGCAACATATTCTATACGCCCATCGTTGGTCATTACAAACATATTTCCTTTTCTGAACTGACCCTGTTCTGAAGGATGTAATATGTTTTTTGTAAGCAACCTGTGTGCCTCCATTAATGTATCTGCTGATAAGTTGTTGCTCTTTGCAAACTCATACGCATTATAAAGGTCATCGATTTTTTGGGTGTAATCGGGCTGGTAGTTTACCCCGAACCTTTTATGTTTTATAAAGGAATCTAACTCTATGCTTTCTCCCTCTATTTTTGATGAAAATACCGCAGATACCGAAGTGTAAAAACTAAAGTTGTCTATACTAAGCTCGCTGTCACGAAGCGCTTCAAAATTACTTTTAAGGTTATTATTAAAAGTAGTCTTGTATTCTTCTAGTAACTGTAAAGGGATTATTTTCAGCGGTAGGCTCATAGTATTCAATGTGAATCAAAGATATAAAGATAAAACAAAAAACCTGCAACTCTCGTTGCAGGTTCTCAATACTAATATATGTTATCTCAATACTATTTTATAAGATCAAAGCTACGCTTTACAAAAGCAGTAAGCTCTTCGCCTTTAAGCAGGTTTTGCGATAGTTTAGCAAGGTCTAATGCCTGTTTAACTAAAGCTTCCTGATGTATTTTGTCAGTACTGTTTAGTATGGCCGAAGACAGTTCGTGGTTACTATTTACTACAAGATTGTACATATCCGGGAAGTTACCCATACCAAACATTCCGCCACCGCCGCTTGCGCTCATTTCTTTCATACGGCGCATGAACTCCGGTTGAGTGATCATAAACGGAGAAGCGTTGCTATCCATAGCTTCTAACTGTACAGAGTAACCCGATTTCGGGATAAACTCTTCAATAGAAGTTTTAAGTTTAGTTTGCTCTTCTTCGCTTAATTTAGAGATCTGCTCTTCATCCTTTCTGATGATTTTATCAATATGGTCAGCATCTACACGTGCAAACGTAACATTTTCGTTGTCAGCTTCCAGTTTCTGTATAAGGTGCGATACGATAGGAGAGTCAAGAAGTAAAACTTGGTAACCTTTATCCTGTGCTGCTGCGATGTAACTGTGCTGTGCATCTTTGTTAGAAGCATAAAGCACTACAAGTTTGCCATCTTTATCAGTTTGTGTAGCAGCCAGTTTTTCTTTCAGTTCTTCTAATGTGAAGAATTTACCATCTACAGTAGGGTATAGTACGAACGATCCTGCTTTCTCGTAGAATTTAGGCTCGCTAAGCATACCGTACTCAAGAACGATTTTGATATCATTCCATTTTTGTTCAAAATCTTCACGGTTTTCAGTGAATAGCGATTTAAGTTTATCGGCAACCTTACGGGTAATATAGTTAGATATTTTCTTAACTGCACCATCTGCCTGTAGGTACGAACGCGATACATTAAGCGGAATATCCGGAGAATCGATCACACCGCGAAGCATGGTAAGGAATTCAGGAACGATACCTTCTACGTTGTCGGTTACAAATACTTGGTTTTGGTATAGCTGTATTTTATCTTTCTGAACTTGTAGGTCTGCCCCAAGTTTCGGGAAGTATAGTATACCTGTCAGGTTAAATGGATAATCTACATTAAGGTGAATGTTGAAAAGCGGCTCCTCAAATTGTGTAGGGTACAACTCGTGGTAAAACGTTTTGTAGTCCTCTTCATTAAGGTCTGCCGGTTGTTTTGTCCAAGCCGGGTTAGGGTTGTTAATGATGTTGTCAACTTCAACTGTTTCGTTAACATAATCTTCAGGAGCATCTTCCGGTTTAGGAAGTGTTTCTGTACGGGTACCAAATTTAATAGGCACCGGCATAAATTTGTTATACTTTCTTAGCAGTTCGCCAATTTTACTTTCCTCAAGAAAATCAAGCGAGTCTTCTGCAATATGAAGGATGATCTCAGAACCCCTGTCAGTTTTGTCAGCAGGTTCAAGGCTAAATTCAGGGCTGCCGTCACATATCCATCTAACGGCAGGCTCATCTTTAAACGATTTTGTAACGATCTCTACTTTTTCTGCAACCATAAAGGCAGAATAGAATCCAAGACCAAAGTGACCGATGATGCCTGAATCTTTAGCAGAGTCTTTATATTTTTCAAGGAACTCTTCAGCGCCCGAGAAAGCTACCTGGTTGATGTATTTTTCAACCTCTTCGCCCGTCATACCAATACCCTGGTCGATGATGTGCAGTTTTTTGCCTTCTTTGTCAATTTTTACTTCGATTACCGGATTGCCGTATTCAACCTTGGCTTCACCTATATTAGTAAGGTGTTTTAGCTTAAGTGTGGCATCGGTGGCGTTTGAAACCAATTCACGTAAAAAAATCTCGTGATCGCTGTATAAGAATTTCTTGATTAAGGGAAATATGTTTTCTACCGAAACATTAATTTTTCCTGTTGTCATAGTTATAAGTGTTTTAAATATGAAATTAGTTTGATTTGAAGCAGTCAAATAGGATACCAATTGTTATTTGATGACAAATTGACATTTCTAAGTCAGTTGTTTTTATTGACGAATTGCGATTCATAAGGCGTTAATTGTTAAAAAAAAGGTGCTTTAAGAAAAGATTAATATGGCATAATGAAGAAAAATAATGTAGCCAAAATCGCTTTAATATCAGCTACTATAGTGTTTTTTAATTACATACATATTACAAATTATTAAAATAATTCCTATTAAAAAAACGGTGCAGATGTTGTAAAGTAGGGTAGTAATTCACTAATTTTATACTACAAAAATATAGCGGATTTAAACCCTTAAAAACCTAATTAACGACTATGAAAAAATTTCTTATTTTAAGCATGTTTGTACTCGCTTTGGCATCATGCGGATCAATCGACCACAAATCGCAAGTGGGCATTAAAGGTAACTGGAGCATAACAAATGTAAGCTACCCAAATTCTGATTATATCAAAGTGACTTCTTTTGATGTGGCAGACTCTAAATGTTTTGTAGGCAGTTCTTGGAACTTTGTTTCAAACAACAATAAAGGTACAATGAGCCTTAGCGGTGGTAACGGATGTCCTTCATTCAGCAGCCCTATTGTATGGACAGTAACTAAAGCCGGAGATTTTACACTTAAAATCACAGAAGGCGAAAAAGCTAAAAGAGTAACGTCAGGTTATTTCCTTAAAGTGAGAAACCAAAGCGAAAACTCTTTCGAACTTGTAGATAATGTAACTGTAGGTGGTAAAACCGTTGAGGTTGTTTACCAATTCGCTAAAATGTAATCCCAATAAATAAACATAAAATTAATCTGATCATGAAAAAGACAAAAATCTATATGCTTGCTATTGCATTTGCTGCAAGTATAGGCCTATCATCTTGCGAGGCTGTAAAAAATACAAATAATACACAAAGAGGTGTTGCTATCGGAGCTGCTTCGGGAGCTGTTCTTGGTGGTGTACTTGGTAACAATGTAGGTAAAGGCGGTAACACTGCACTTGGCGCTATCATCGGTGGTGTTGTAGGTGGAGCTGCCGGTGGACTTATTGGAAACAAAATGGACAAACAAGCTCAGAAAATCGACCAGGCTCTTCCGGGTGCTGAAGTTGAAAGAGTTGGAGAAGGTATCAAAATTACACTTGGTGAAAACTCTGTGAACTTTGACCTTGGTAAATCTACACTTACTACTCAGGCTAAAACTAACCTTGATAAATTAGTACCTGTATTTAATGAATACCCTGATACAGATATCCAGATTGTAGGTCATACAGATAGTTCTGGTGGTGCAGACCTTAATCAGAAACTTTCTGAACAAAGAGCTGCGTCTGTTAAAACATATCTTTCAGGAAAAGGTATCAAATCAGGCAGGATTGTAACTACAGGTCGTGGACCGGCAGAACCAATTGCTGATAACTCAACTAAAGATGGTATGGCTAAAAACCGTCGTGTAGAGTTTGCTATTACTGCAAATGAGAAAATGGTTCAGGATGCTCAAAAAGAAGCTAAACAATAATTATTGTTTCTGATACATATAAAGAAAGCTCCCAACCGGGAGCTTTTTTTACGTTTTAAAATTATTTGTCACATAATTGTGACAATTTTACTATATTTGCGACATGGAAGTTACAAAGGAAAAAATCATGAAGGCAGCTATACAGCTGTTATCTGCAAGTACTGTTTTTACTCTAGATGAAGTGGCACAAAAAGCGGGAATAAGCAGGAGAACTTTACATAGGTATTTCGAAGGGCGTGAAGAACTTATTGATCAATGTAAAAGTCAGATACTGCGTAGCTGTAATGAGGCGATGACCAAAGCGTATAACTCATCTAATGATCAGGTACAACAACTGGAACGTATGCTTTATGCGGCTATTGATACAGGAGTAAAGTCTGCCTTTATGAAAAAGATATACGAGGCTACCACATATTCGGAAGCCCAGGCCGGAGGCGAATTTACTGGAGGCGATGTAAAATCGAAATGGTTTAAGCTTATACTATCCTTACAGGAAGAGGGAAAGATAAACAGGCAGTTAACTACAGCTTGGATATTTAACCTTTTTGGTGGAATTATAGACACGGCAATTCTTGCTGTCGATGCGGGAGATGTTGCCAAAAATGATGTAAAGGGCTTTGCCTGGTTTTCTTTTGCTAATGGCATAGGTTTGCAAAATTCTTAATATAATTATATGGAACAGTTTATATCAGACGATACACTAGTTGAAATGCTGCCGGGCTTTACGAATCATTATGCAGAGGTAAATGGTACAACATTGCATTATGTTGAAGGCGGTAACGGAAATCCTTTACTATTGTTACCAGGCTGGCCCCAAACATGGTGGGCGTTTCATAAAATCATGCCTTCACTCGCTAAAAAATATCATGTTATTGCAGTTGATTTACGAGGGATGGGAAGTAGTTCGGCACCTGAAAAAGGCTACGATAAAAAAAATATGGCTAAAGATATCTTAGAACTTACTAAAGCTTTAGGATATGATAAGGTAGCAATCGCCGGGCACGACATAGGTGCTAATGTTGCCTTTAGCTTTGCGGCTAATTATCCTGAATTTACAACCAAATTGATAATGCTTGACACGCCACATCCCGATGAGAATATGTACAAACTGCCTATGCTGCCCATAGGCATGCCGGTATATCCGTGGTGGGTTGCCTTTAATCAGGTAAAGAGTTTGCCGGAAGAACTATTGGAGGGACGCTATCATTTGGTTTTAGACTGGCTGTTTAATTCGATGCTCGTCAATAAAGAAAACATATCTGAATTTGACAGGCAGGTGTATGCCGGGCATTATAACCAAAAAGAAAACATTCGCGCGGGTAATGCATGGTATCAATCATTTACAGATGACATAGAGGACATGAAAAGTTATGAAAAGATAAATGCACCTATTCTTGCTGCAGGTACTAACGCAGGATGTGAAATGCTGTCGTATAATCTTTCTCCGTTTTCCGGTACTGTAGAAATGGTAGAAATTGAAAACAGTGGCCATTTTATTATAGAAGAAAACCCGGAGCAGGTTATAAGTGCTATCACCAATTTTTTAGGATAATGAAATAGGCTGCTAAATAAGCAGCCTATTTTATATTTATCTCCAGTCAGACCTGTTTTTGTTTCTGCCTATATAGTAGGTAATACCTATACTTGCGTTAAGCATTTTACCAGTATGTGTGTCTATATATTTACTGTCGAAATTATTCTGTTGCCTAAAGTTTAATATTCCCGAAACGTCGGCTGTTAGTGCAAAAGATTCATTTATATATAATTGTGCAGTACCGCCAATAATAAAGTTTCCAATATTATCATAATGCCTATTTTCAAAGGGGTCGAGCCTTGAGTATCCTACACCGCTATGCAGCAATACATTTACGTATCCATCGGTAAGGTATGTCATATTCAGTAAGCGTCCAATATTATATACTGCCTGCACAGAAGCACGGTCATATATGCTCCCGGTTCCCCTGGTACCGTTATCGTCAATGCGGTCATGGGCGTAATCTGCCTTTATACCCCAATATTCATCAAACATATACCTAAAGCCAAAACCAAAATGTTTATAGCTGGTTTGTTTTGGCGCCCGGGTGTAAGTAAGCCCGTAATCAGCTTCGATTGAAAATTGGTTAAAACGGTTCCTGTTGACAGACATTTGCGAAAATGCCTGCATACTAAATACCAACATTAAAATTGTGATCGTTTTTTTCATAGATGTCCGGCAAAGCCCTTACTGTTAAATTATACAAAATTGAATCCATAGCGCTGACAGTTACGTACATATAAATATCAGCTTGCAATTGTGCTGCTCTTTTCAGGCGGCACTATAGTAAGGGATGTTTATTTATTGGTTAGGTTGGTAAAGGCGTTTTTCTGTAAAGGAGAACGCCTTTGGTTTTTTAAATAACTGCGCCAATAAATAACTAAGTAAATAGGTGATATTATGTAACGTTAATAAGCGTAAGAATATTTGCCGAAAATCTGAAAATTTTAAGATTCAAATGTTAAAAAAATATTAAAATTTTTAATATTTATGTTTTTGGTATTAACAGGACGTTATAAATAAAGACCCTTTAATATTTGTTAACCACGGTGGTGTATCTATACTAATTCTATACTTTTGTAAAATAATTAAACACGATGCTTGCAGTTAAGAACATATCATTCGGTTACACCGATAAGATAATTCTCCACAATATAAATTTTACAGTAAAAACAGGCCAGAATATAGCTGTTATTGGCGAAAGTGGCTGCGGTAAAAGTACGCTCCTTAAGCTTATATACGGCCTCTACGACCTTAATGAGGGAGAGATTACGTATAAGAGTGAAAAAGTAACCGGCCCCAAACATAATCTTATACCGGGTATGCCTTACATGAAGTACCTGGCTCAGGATTTTGATTTGATGCCTTATGTAACGGCAGCCGAAAACGTAGGTAGTTTTCTGTCCAACTTTTATCCGGAAGAGAAGCAGCAACGCATTCAGGAACTATTACAGATTGTTGAGATGAACGCTTTTGCCGATGTTAAGGCAAAACACCTTAGCGGAGGCCAGCAGCAGCGTATCGCCCTGGCAAAAGTACTGGCGTTGGAACCCGAAATTTTGTTACTGGATGAACCTTTTAGCCATATTGACAATTTCAGGAAGAATGCATTGCGCCGAAACCTGTTTGCCTATCTTAAACAAAAAGGCATTACTGTAATTGTTGCAACACATGACAGTACCGATGCACTTTCTTTTGCCGATGAAACAATAGTTATTCAGCAGGGTAATCTTTTAGATAAGGCACCATCTAAAGAAATTTACTACCATCCTAAGGATAAATATACAGCTTCGCTTTTTGGTGAGGTAAATGAGATAAAGCTCGAGCTGCTTACGCTAACGCAGAAGCCCGATGAGACCGTGCTTATCTATCCGCACCAGCTTAAAATTACCGAAGGCGGCCCGCTTCATGTTACCGTAAAACAATGTTACTTTAAAGGCAACCGTTATTTGGTGAAAGCGGCTTTAAACCGACAGGTGATATTCTTTGAACATCACAAAGAATTGGAAGCCAATGAAGAAGTTACGCTTGCAGTTGACAGAAATGCTTTTGGGTAATTGATTTATGATCCAATGAAATTACATAAAAACACCCGCTATCAAGGCGGGTGTTTTGTTTTTGTATGACTACGAATTGTAAAGAACCGCTATTTACGGTTCTTTACATATTTCTCTAACCACTGATCCTGTTCCCACAGTAAGTGTAGTATACTTTCTATAGCAGCATAGCCGTGGCTTTCTTTAGGTAATAACACCAGACGCGTTGGCGCACCAAAACCTTTTAGGGCATTAAAATATCGTTCACTCTGCATTGGGAAGGTACCCGAATTGTTATCGGCTTCACCGTGAATTAATAACAGCGGCGTTTTCATTTTATCAGCATGCATAAATGGTGACATGGTATTATAGACCCCAGGCGCATCCCAGTAGTTTCTTTCTTCACTCTGGAAACCGAAAGGAGTAAGAGTCCTGTTGTAGGCTCCGCTTCTTGCTATTCCCGCAGCAAACAGGTCGGAATGTGTCAGTAAGTTAGCCGTCATAAACGCACCGTACGAGTGGCCTCCCACAGCGACACGTTTTCTGTCGACGTAACCCAAAGCATCAACTGCGTCAATTGCAGCTTTAGCATCAGCAACAAGCTGCGGAATAAATGTATCGTTAGGTTCTTCTGTACCTTCACCTACAATAGGGAACGATGCATCATCCAGTACTGCATAACCACGGGTTACCCAATATACGGGTGAACCATAGTACGGATACGTAAAGTCGTTAGGGTTAGATGTCGTCTGTGCAGCACTGTTCTTATCCTTAAACTCTGCAGGGTAAGCCCACATGATCATCGGCAGCTTTTCCTTTTTGGTTTTATCATAACCTGCCGGAAGGTATAATGTTCCTGTAAGGTCAAGGCCATCTGCCCGTTTGTATTTTATAAGTTCTTTGCTAACGTTCTCGATCTTTTTAAAAGGATTCTCAAAAAACGTTACCTGCGTAGGCTTCTGTTTTTTAATGTTATTGATGTAGTAGTTAGGAT
Organism: Flavobacterium psychrophilum; assembly: GCA_001708385.1. Taxonomy (NCBI): domain Bacteria; kingdom Pseudomonadati; phylum Bacteroidota; class Flavobacteriia; order Flavobacteriales; family Flavobacteriaceae; genus Flavobacterium; species Flavobacterium psychrophilum. The sequence continues at coordinate 3,225,004 of CP012388.1, forward strand.
ATTGGTTTTTAGATTCCATCTGAACCAGTACATCACCTTTTTTAATATCTATAATACTATTGATAGATTCTTTCCTGTCTGTGTATTTCGATTGATACAGGCGTGTTTTCTTTTTTGTTTTCAGGTCGAACTGATCTATGAAAGGAAATTGTCCTTTGGCAGTAAATCCATCACCGGTAAGGTAGGCGTTGTTGCCTTCCAGATTTAAAACGTAACGGCCCCACTGGTTTCTTTTAGTATCAAAATTACCCGGGTCGCTATACACATCCTGATAATTGTAATCGAAAATAATTTCAGGTTTTTGTGACGCATCAGACGGGTTAAAAATGTAGTTTTTTACATTTCGCGTATTCCACCAGTTATCACGAAGTATGGCAATTTTATCATTACCCCATGTAATGCCACTGTAACGGTTAATGGTTTTTACAAGGCTCTTAGGTGTGCCTGTAAACGGAGCGCCAACCTCAAATACTTCATCCCTAAACGGAACTTCCACGGCAGGGTCGCCACCATCCAGTGCTTCAGCCCAAATAATAGTAGCAGGTTTGTCGGCTCTCCAGGTAATATCCCTTTTGCCTTTTTGCTCAGCCATAAATCCTTTAGGCATATCTTCAATAAGAGGTTTTTCATTGAAGGTGGTTACGGTCTTTCCTGTACTATCGTAAATAACGCTTTTGTTAGGGAAACGATCCAGTGTAACAATATAAGAGAATGGTTTTTGTAATGTTGTAGCCATTACATAATTTCCATCGGGTGAAAAGCTAAGTCCGCCATACATTGCTGCTGGAGCCCATGCCGACTTTTGTCCGCTAAGGCTAACCTTTTGCAGTTCGGAAGTGGTAAGCGACTCGAAGTTGGCTTCGTCGTTTTTATTTTTAAGCAGATCCTGATACGTCCTGTTCTGGGCTTTTGTGCCATCACTTACGGTAACGGTTGGCCCCGCAGGAATTGCATCTGTAGTATTGATAAGTGCTGGCCTGTTGGCAGGAAGCACTTTTACAAGCAGCGCGCTGCCATCTCTAAACCATGTAACAGGGTTACCCATATTGGCGTTAAGGTTGGCTTCAGTAAGTTTTTTGGCTTCAAGGGATGTAATATCCAGCACCCATGCTTCGACTCCAGTAGCAGTAGTATTGGTAAACGCCATTTTGGTTTCATCTGGCGACCACGAGAAATTGGCAAGCTTCGGGTTTTGCGGAAGTCCTTTTACCTGCACAGGTTCTTTGTCTTTCAGTTTTTTATATTTCAGGTTGTTCACATAGGTAACAGTACTTGAGATATTTGTTTTCGGGTTGATGCGAAGTCCGCCCAGTTTTAATTCGGTTTCAGAAAGATCAGCTAGTGTTTTGTAGGCGTTGCGGTACATAAGCAGCATGTGGTTGTGCTTGCTGTCCATATTCACAGACGGTGCCCTTTCTACATCTACAAGTTCAAGTATTTCTTTAGGAGGCTTTTGGTAGGTTACGTTTTCCTGTGCCTGAAGGCCAAGCCCTGCCAGCACAAAAAGCAGTGAGGTAACAAGTATTTTCATGTCTGATTAATTAGGTTGATGCTATATAAGTAGTTATTAACGATTTGTTGTTACATTAATTTTAGTTAATATATTAAAACGTTATAAAATAGCATAAGTTAAAAATTAACGGGTGTTTGCAATTTAATTTTAAGGAATGTTTACTTTTACAGTCTTATTTTTAATAAAATAACTAATACATGTATCATTCAAAAATTTCAGGCTTAGGCTATTACGTTCCGGAAAATGTTGTAACCAACGATGATCTTTCAAAGATCATGGAAACCAATGATGAATGGATACAGGAACGTACCGGTATTAAGGAAAGAAGACACGTGATAAAAGGCGATGGCGATACTACAACCACTATGGGGGTAAAAGCTGCCAAAATTGCCATAGAGCGTGCAGGTATAGATAAAGAAGACATCGATTTTATAGTATTTGCAACCCTTAGCCCCGATTATTATTTTCCTGGGCCGGGCGTTTTGGTACAAAGGGATCTAGGGATGAAACGTACTGTTGGCGCGCTCGATGTGCGTAACCAGTGTTCAGGGTTTATCTATGCGCTTTCGGTTGCCGATCAGTTCATAAAAACCGGTATGTATAAAAATATACTTATCATCGGTTCAGAATTACATTCTACAGGCCTTGATATGACAACGAGAGGCCGCGGTGTCTCTGTTATTTTTGGTGATGGCGCAGGAGCGGCAGTTTTAACCCGCGAGGAAGATACAACTAAAGGTATACTTTCTACGCATCTGCACTCTGAAGGACAGCATGCCGAAGAACTTTCGCTTATTGCACCCGGTATGGGCAAGCGTTGGGTAACTGATATTATTGCAGATGCAGATCCTAACGACGAGAGTTATTTCCCGTATATGAACGGACAATTTGTATTTAAAAATGCAGTGGTTCGTTTTAGTGAGGTCATCAATGAGGGGCTTAAAGCGAATAACCTTGAGGTAAGCGATATTGATATGCTTATTCCGCATCAGGCGAATTTAAGGATAGCACAATTTATTCAGCAAAAATTTGGATTAAGCGATGATCAGGTATATAATAATATCATGAAATACGGTAACACTACCGCAGCATCTATTCCTATTGCGCTTACAGAAGCATGGGAGCAGGGAAAAATTAAAGAAGGCGATACTGTTGTATTAGCGGCTTTCGGTAGCGGCTTTACATGGGGTAGCGCTATTATTAAATGGTAATCTTCTAGTTTAAAAATTTTAAAGTCATAAAGTCAGCTACTGTTGCTGAATATATATAATTCCGCTTTTAGTCTTTCAAGGATTAGAAGCGGAATTTTTTTATCCCTGAGTGAAGCTTGCTCTCCTCTCCATCGGAGAGGGGCTGGGGGTGAGGATTGTTTTTTTAATCTTAGCGAACCTTTCTCTCTTGAGAAGGGCAGTGGTGTGTTTTATTTAATATTTTTGGTGTAAATAGTTATTAATGTCGAAATTCAAACTAAAATATATGTTCTGGCTTTTTCTCTTTGTACTTGTGGGTATTGCTGCATGGTGTTTTTATCCGGGTAAACCGCTGCCAAAAGGTAGAACCATCGATAAGCTTGTGGTGTATAAGTCCAAACGTAAAATGGAAGCGTATTCTGCTGACAAGCTTTTAAAAACCTACACTATAGCACTGGGTAAAAATCCTGTAGGGCATAAGCAGTTTGAGGGCGATAACAAAACTCCCGAAGGATTATATATTATAAATGCCCGAAACCCAAAAAGTGGTTATCACAAGAATCTGGGGGTGTCTTATCCCAATACCGCTGATAAGGCATACGCCGAAAAACAAGGCAAATTACCGGGCGGGCATATCAAAATTCACGGACTGCGAAACGATAGCGGTTACATTGGTAAATTTCATCGTTTTAAAGACTGGACAGCAGGCTGCATTGCAGTTACCAATGCTGAGGTGGATGAGCTTTATACAGCCGTTAAAAAAGATGCCGAGATAATTATTCTAAAATAGTTTTCAGATACGGTATCTAATTTCCCCCTTTGGGGGTTAGGGCGCTAAAAAACAAAACCCCGGGCGCAACTCCCGGGGTTTTTACTAACCTAAACCTAATTTAATATGGAGATCATATTAAGCTGTATGCAGTAGTGGTGTTTCTAGAACATTCCGCCGCTGCTTTGTTTTGTATTGTCTTCGCGTTGTTTACGTGCCATTGCCCTGTTTTTACCGCCACCAAACATATAGTTGATGCCAAAGTACACAGTGCGGCTTTCCCATCTGAATTCGCCCTCCTGAGGAAAAGGATTTCTTGAATCAAACCCGTAACGCATGGTTTTAAACATATCGCTAAAGCGAACGCTAAGTGTCATTTTGTTGTCAAGTAACGTATAACGTGCGCCACTGTCAATTTTATACATGTCCTTCGAGTTGTTCTGAACACCGTTTACAGGACCTCTATAGAAGCCGAAAAGGTTAAGGCTAAAGCGGTTGTTGATTTTGAAATTACTGTTTAGCCTTGCATTGAATGCATTAGCGGTAATGCTTTTAATTTCGGTTACAAATGTGTCGTCTGCCTGTTCAATGTTTACAACCCCTTTTTGTGATATACTCGAGAAATCAATAGCCGGCTGAATGTCAAGCCATTTTGCTATTTTATAGTTAGCAGATATTTCAAAACCAAAAGCATTGTTGTGGTTAAAATTGCTGTAACTCATTATCTGGTCCTGCGTGTTTTCTGTACTTTCGTTAGGATATAAAACCCTGCTGATCTCGTCGTTTATCAGTCTGTAAAAAACACCTCCTGTAATAGAGGATCCCTGTCCGAACATTCTTGTGTAATTGATCTCTACAGAGTTGGTGAATTGTGGTTTCAGTTCCGGGTTACCCAAAGAGGTTACAAGCGGTGTAGCAAATTCCCTTATTGGTTTTGTCTGGTCAAGGCTTGGCCTGTCTACACGGCGGCTATAACTGAACTGAAGCATATTCTTTTCGTTAAGGCTGTACGTTAAGTAAGCAGAAGGATAAACGGTAATATAGTCATCTTTAAAAGCTGTACTTCCGTTATAATTTGCATTAACCTTGTAGCTTTCAAAACGCGCACCTAACTGGTAGCTGAACTTCTCAAACTTCTGCCCGAAAGTTGCATACGCCGAATAAATATCCTGATCGTAGGTGTAGCCTACATTTTGCTGATCAGCCGGGATAAGCGGGTTCGAAGAATTATATGCATTATCAGAACGTATAAGCCTTGCTTCTGCACCTAACTCTAAAGTTGATTTTTCACTTAACGGGTTAACGTAGTCAAGGTTTAAAGTTGTGTTCTGACGTTTATCTATAACATCATCATTATACAATACAGCTGCAGCATTACCTGTTGTAGTGGTATAGTCTACATACTGAGTATCTTTTGAGTCGTTGTAATTTCCTTCAAAATCAAGCGTATGGCCTTCTTTTTCAAATTTATGCTTGAATGCAAGGTTGTATGAGTTATTATGGTTGTCGCTGTCAATTAGTGATAGCTGCGAAATGTTGGGGGTGTTTTCTCCCGGTCCATATAAAATGTTGGCTCCAATGCTTGCTTTTCCACTTCCGTAGTTCTGGTTGGTATATGCCGATAATGTATTATTGTCGTTGATATAATAATCCATACCAAATTTACCAAGTACACTTTCGTTATCGTTGATAACATCAATTAGCTGGTTAGAGTCGATATCCAGACGGTTTACAAACCCGTCATTAAAGTACTTACCGGAGTTGCTTCCTGCTGTACCAAAAAAGTTGATCTTACCGGTACGGTAGTTCATATCTACCGAGTTGTTTACTTTAGGCGTTTCACCAAAAGTGATACCTGCATTAAAGCTACCGTTAAAGCCATCGTTAGCGTTTTTATGAAGGACGATATTAATAATACCGCTCATACCTTCGGGATTGTACTTTGCACTAGGGTTAGTGATAAGCTCAATCTTTTTTATAGATGTAGAAGGTATTTGCTTTAACAGCTGTGCAGGGTCAAGGTTTGTAGGCCTTCCATCTACCAATACCCTTACATTAGTATTGCCTCGCAAAGAGATATTGCCATCCTGGTCTACATTCACCGATGGTATGTTATTCATAATTTCCGAAGCTGTTCCGCCTGCAGTAGTAAGATCACGCCCAACAGTAATTACTTTACGGTCAAGTTTCTGTTCTATAGTGCTTACTTCTTTAACGATACTTACTTCGTCCAGAGTGGTAGCTTCTTCCTTAATGGCAATAGTGCCAAGGTTTACCGACTTTGCTGCATCGCTTAACGCTGCGGTAAGGTTTTGGGTTTTGTAACCCATAAACTGGATTTCTACAGCTACACTTTTAAGTGGAATGTTCTTAACGGTAAATGTTCCGTTGTCTTCGGTAATGCCGCCACCTATAACAGTGCCGTTTTCCTTTACTACAATACTCACGTAAGGCAGCGCCTCTTTAGTCGTATTATCGATTACTTTTCCGGTAATGCTGCCTTGGTTTTGGGCAGTCATTGTCATGATGCTCCCGAGAAGAAGCATGCACAAAAATTTCAATTTCATGTTCGATTAGATTTGATGATGATTTTGAGGGTAAAGCACAGCGGCTAAAATGAAACTGCCATACTATTACCTGTCGATGCAGCATTGATTTTATTTAACTTTATCACTTCTGCATTTACCCATAAGACACAGGAGAGCCTGTTTTGTTACAAAAAAATGTAAAAAAAGTTTTATTTAGAGTCATGAAAAATAATAAGGCGATAAGATTTTCTAACTTTACAGGAGGTAATTTGTTGATTATAACGCATTTTAATTAACAGATTATTTAGGTTTTTTCCCTTCAAAAGGATGCCAAATATGTTTATCTTTGCACGCTTAAAAAAAATTATAGTACAATGTCAATATCAAAAATCCTTACTTTCCAGATAGAAAAAGCTATAGATGCTTTGTTCGGCGTAACTGTAGAAAAAATAGAACTACAGGCTACACGGAAAGAATTTGAGGGCGATGTTACTATGGTTATTTTTCCGCTTCTTAAAGTTATAAAGGGTAGCAACCCTGCCGAACTTGGTGGTAAAATAGGGCAGTACCTTGTAGATAATACAGTAGCGGTAGAGAAGTTTAACGTGGTGGGAGGTTTCCTTAACCTTGTTATTGCCGATGCTTACTACATCAACTATTTTAATGAGATTAAAAACGATGACAAATTTGCCTATCCGGCACCTGCCGAAAATGGTAAAGCTGTTATGGTAGAATATGCATCGCCAAATACAAACAAACCGCTTCACTTAGGCCACGTGCGTAATGTGCTGTTAGGATATTCTGTAGCAAATATTATCGAGGCATCGGGTAAAAAAGTATACAAAACCCAGGTTATTAACGACAGGGGTATACACATATGTAAGTCGATGCTTGCTTACGAGAAATTCGGACATAATGAAACTCCGGAAAGTGCCAACATTAAAGGCGATAAGCTTGCGGGAAACTACTATGTAGAATTTGATAAGGCTTACAAAAAAGAAATAAGCCAGCTGATGGAAGCAGGCGCTACCGAAGAAGAAGCAAAGAAGAAAGCTCCGATTTTACTTGAAGCACAGGATATGCTTCGTAAATGGGAGGCGGGTGATGCAGAGGTAATGGCACTTTGGAACAAAATGAATGCGTGGGTATACAAAGGTTTCGAAGAAACGTATACCAACATTGGTGTGAAATTTGACCAGAATTATTACGAAAGCAATACATACCTTTTAGGTAAAGATGTTGTTGCTGATGGACTTGAGAAAGGCGTTTTTGAAAAAGATCCTGATGGTTCGGTTTGGATCGATTTAACGTCTGATGGATTAGACCGTAAGATCGTTTTGCGTTCTGACGGTACATCGGTATATATAACACAGGATATCGGTACGGCTATTCAGCGTGTTAAAGATTTTCCTGATGTTGGCGGTATGGTGTATACTGTTGGTAATGAACAGGATTATCATTTTAAAGTGCTTTTCCTTATCCTTAAGAAATTAGGGTTCGACTGGGCACAGCACCTGTACCACCTGTCTTACGGAATGGTTGACCTTCCGTCAGGAAAAATGAAAAGCCGTGAAGGTACTGTTGTAGATGCAGATGACCTTATGGCTGAAATGACCGCTACTGCAAAAAGCATTTCTGAAGAATTAGGTAAGCTGGAAGGCTACTCTGATGAAGAGAAAGGCAAATTATATGAAACTATTGGCCTTGGCGCCCTTAAATATCAAATGCTTAGGGTAGATCCTAAGAAACGTATCTTGTTTGATCCTAATGAGTCTATCGACTTTAACGGAGATTCGGGTCCGTTCATTCAAATGTCGTATGTAAGGACAAGGGCAATTTTGCGTAAAGCAGACTTCGATCTTGAACGTAACATCACCACAGTACCGTTGCATGCTAAAGAAAAAGACCTTATTAAACAGGTTGAGTTATTTGGTACTGTAGTGCAAAATGCTGCACAATTGTACAGTCCGGCTATCATTGCCAATTATGCCTACGACCTTGCTAAAGAATTCAGCTCTTACTACCAGGTAGTTTCTATACTTGGCGAAGAAGATATGGATACTAAAGTATTTAGGGTACAGCTTTCTAAAAAAGTAGGTGAAACCATTAAAGCGGCTTTCGGCCTGCTGGGCATCAATATGCCCGAGCGCATGTAATTTTATAAATCAGCCATTCTTGTGAGCCAGAATAAGTCCTATTTTTTTCAGTCTTATGCCATTATAGTTATATCTGTAGTGTCGCTTATGGTATGTAAGCAGTATCTGCCAAGGAAAATTTTTACAGAAACTACCGGCAATACCAAAAATGTAGTGGTTGACAGCCTCGCACTGGAAGCAGTTGCCGAAGAAGGCGATACTATTTCTGCAAACGATACGCTTAACAAAAACAGCCAGATTAGTTTTGAGGCTGTAAACGGTATAAAATTCCCTACAGAAAATTTCGACGATTATAAAGGCTATCAGCACCTTGTTGTCTTTTACGAAAAGCTGCTTCAGCTTGAAACTAAAAAGCAGGGTAATGTGAGGATTGCCTATTTTGGCGACTCTATGACAGATGGCGATATGATCGTAAAAGAATTCAGGAGCAGCCTGCAATCACGATTTGGTGGGGAAGGAGTTGGTTTTGTAAATATCACATCAGAATCGGCACCGTCAAGAAGCACGATATCACACCAGTTTTCGTCGAACTGGAAAACCTTATCTTACCTGAATGTAAAATATCCTAAAAAACCATTTGGTGTAAACGGGCACGTGTTTTTTGTAAAGAAAGATACTGTAGACCCTATCTGGGTTAAATATAAAGCCAGCAATGTTGGCCATCTTACCATGTTGAATAACCCAACACTTTTCTACGGAAAATCGGGGAACAAATTTGGTGGGGTAAACTTTATTGTTGGAAAAGATACTATTCATAAAAAGCTGAACCCTGTAAACAAAGTAAATACGTTAAGTGTTGGTATGGGCGATCTTAAATCATTCAAAGCACAGTTTACGGCGTCAGATTCAATTCCGTTCTACGGTTTTAATTTTGACGATGGCAAAGGTGTACACGTAGATAACTTCTCTAACAGGGGGAATTCCGGTTTGCCTATTGCAACGTTTGATACCAGTGTAATGCAGTCTTTCAACGACAAGCTGGGTTATGATCTTATTGTTCTTCAGTACGGTACCAATGTACTTAACTACGGTTCACTGAACTATACATGGTACGAAAGAAAAATGACTAGGGTTGTTGAGCACTTAAGGGAATGTTTTCCTGGCGTGGCGATACTTATTATTTCTACTGCCGATAAATCTACCAAGTATGACTTGGAGATGAAAACCGATTCTGCTGTTGTGCCGTTAACACGTGCGCAACGTAAATATGCAGTAAATACCAATGCAGCTTACGTAAACCTTTACACCCTGATGGGAGGCGATGGATCTATGGTGAAATGGGTGGAAGAAGCACCGGCTATGGCAAACAAAGATTACACGCACTTTAATTTCCGCGGAGCGAAAAAAGTATCAGACCTTATCTACAAACAGATAAATGACGGCTACGAAAAATATAAAACCCTTAGAGGCCACAAAGCTCCTGAGGCTAAAAAGCCTGAACCTAAAAAACAGGATTCACTAATTCACAATACCGACTCTACGAATGCACAATAAGCTCGTTGCCTTTTTTTTACTGCTGTTGTGCTATTCCGCTACAGCCCAGGTTGATTCTACCGAAGTAGATATCGACTCTGTGTTTGTAGATATGGTTGCCACAGATACTACCGAGATTGTTACCGGTAAAAATATTATTACCAACACTTCTTCAATGAAACTGTTTTTCTACAAGCTGCAACAGCTGGATATAGAAAAAAAGGGCAGGATAAATATCGTTCACATTGGCGATTCTCATATTCAGGCCGATTTAATGACAGGTGTTGTCCGTAAAAAATTACAGGAGCGTTTTGGTAATGCAGGTAACGGATTTACGTTTCCGCACAGTCTTGCCAGGACAAACGGTGGGCATTATGTGCGTTTTAATTCTAACGCCTCATGGCAAACCCGACGAAATATATATTCACCCGAGGATGGAATGAATGTAGGTCTTAGTGGTATTGCACTTAAAACACGTGAAAATTTCGTTGTCGAACTAAATGTACGTGACAGCTCTTATGATTTTAATACCATAAAAATAATCACGCCAAAAAATAAGCCCGCTTTCGACTTGGCTACAAGTTCTAAGACTATTGTTTTAGAGTCTACAGTACCCAAAAAGATAACGCACAAAATTAAAAATGGTGAGGTGTTAGGGAGCATTGCAAACAAATATGATGTTAGTATTACCCAGTTAAAAAAAGCAAATGGGTTAAAAAGTGATAACATCAGGGCGGGAAGGATATTAAAGATCCCTACCAGCCAGATGCAGAAAAAAGAAATTAAACGGTCGGAGTTTATTCCACTGCAGCTAACGGCTGATGCATTAACGTATAACTATCATAGCGATAAGGCTCTGGATAAAATGTACCTGCTTCCAAATAAAGAGTATAAAGAATATACGCTTAGTGGATTAATATTGGAAAAAGATGATTCGGGCATTGTGTACCACAGCATAGGAGTGAACGGAGCTAAATGTTCTGACTATAATAAATATCCTTTGTTCTTTGAACAGCTTCCGGCGCTTCAGCCAGATTTGGTTATTATATCATTAGGAACTAACGAGTCATTCGATAAAATGGGCACGCCTACTTATAAAGACCAGCTTAACACTTTTATAGAGAATGTAAAGGCTAAGAACCCGGATGCGGCTATATTAGTAATGACGCCGCCACCATCATTATTCAGGAGAAAATACCCAAACACTTTTGCAGCAGACTATGCTAAAGGAATTTTAGGGCAGGAAGTAGAAAAAAATTATGCTACCTGGGATTTGTTTTCTGAAATGGGTGGGCTTTTTAGTGTAAACAGAAATGCTTCGCAGGGATTAATGAGTACCGACAGAGTACATTATTCTAAAGATGGATATGAGAAACAGGGAATGCTTTTTAGTGCATCTCTGCTAAATGCATACGACAATTTTAAACTTAATAACGGAAACTAACTAATGCAGTTTACAGATATAGTGCCGCAAATTACGGTTCAGGATCTACAGGAATGGTTTTTTTACAATCCTAAAGAGCCTATGCTATTTAATACCGCAAAGTTTCTCAGGCTGTTCCTGATATTTTACTTTGTGTATGTGTTAGTTAGAAATACATTTAAGCCGAGGATTTATATTACGGCTGCATTCTCCATTTACTTTTATTTTCTGTGTAGTGGGCCGCTGTTTGTGTTCCTGCTAATCTCATCCGTGGTAGATTATACACTGGGTTACTTTCTTTACCGTGAAGAAAGTACAGTAAAGCGTAAAATATATCTATGGTTTAGTGTTATCATAAACCTTGGTTTACTGGGGTATTTTAAATATGCTAATTTCCTTATAGGTACGTATAATGATGTTTCGGGAATGCACTTTGATTTCTATAAGGTTATACTGCCCGTAGGTATATCGTTCTATACATTCCAATCTATAAGTTATATTATAGAGATCTATCGTAAAGAGATAGCACCAACCAAAACCTACATGGAGTATTTATTCTTCGTGTCGTTCTTCCCTCAGCTTGTGGCGGGGCCTATTGTCAGGGCAAAAGATTTCCTGCCCCAGATCTATGCAAAACTGAATGTTACAAAAGAGGAGATAGGTTATGCTTTGTTCCTTATAATTGGCGGTTTAATTAAAAAAACAGTTATATCAGATTATATATCGATCAACTTTGTCGACAGAGTATTTGATCTGCCGAATGCTTACACACCATTTGAGAACCTTATGGCTATCTATGGGTATACGATACAGATATATTGCGATTTCTCAGGATATAGTGATATGGCAATAGGTATTGCGTTGTTACTGGGCTTTAAGCTGCCAACTAACTTCCGTACGCCATACAAGTCATCATCTATTACAGAGTTCTGGAGACGATGGCATATATCGCTTTCTACCTGGCTAAAAGATTTCTTATACATATCTGTAGGGGGTAACCGTAACGGAACCTTTGCCGGTTTCCTGTTCCCTGCTTTGTTCTTCCTGGGTCTTATAGTTTGGGGAGCAACTTACGGGCCAACCAGTAATGTGCCTCTAATTTTAGGTGTTGGTTCGCTGGTAGTATTTACGCTTACATTTGTACTTTCTAAAGAAAAAGACAGGACTATGTTTACCAATGTAAACCTTATGACAACTATGTTGTTGGGTGGATTGTGGCATGGAGCGAGCCTTCGCTTTATTATATGGGGTGCTTTGCATGGTATGGCGTTAGCGGTACACAGGTTATTTTCAGAATACTTCCCTACAAAAAAAGATGCTCCCCAAACCGGGGCAAAAAGAGTATGGACTTTTATATCTGTACTGCTTACTTTCCACTTTGTAGCTTTCTGTTGGCTGTTCTTCCGAGCGAAAGATTTTACAGTAGCACTCGATGTTATTAACAATATAAGTAAGGTAACATTTAACCCTGAGCAATGGCAAACCATCATAATGGGGTATAAAAATGTATTTATACTTATGCTAGTTGGTTATGTATGGCATTTTCTTCCTGATAGCTTTTCTACTACTCTTAGAACAGCCTTTGATAAGACACCTTTAATTATTAAAGGGTTGGTGTTAGGCCTTATTTACTGGTTAGTTTACGCTGCTGCATCTGCTGGGCCACAGCCATTTATTTATTTCCAGTTTTAAATATAACATTTTGATGTTAATTCGTTGGTTTTATTCATAAGTAAAGAGTTTACTTCTTGTTGTGAAATTTTCGTTAAGTTTTTTTAGTAAATTACCACCCTTAAACTACTATAATGAAAAAAACTTTACTTATTTTATCTTTATGCGCTTCTATGCTTTTGCCTTCTAAGGTGATAGCTCAGGACGATGTGCCTTACACTTTAAACCTATTTAATAAGGCTGTATTTTACGGCATGTATGAAGGAACTGTTCAGGATAAGCCAGTACCGGAAGGTGCTATTCGCCACAGAAACTATTCATATGCTAAAATGCTTACACAGGATCAGTTGGATTCATTTGGCAATACGCTTAAAATGACAGTAGTTCTTAATCCATTATGTGATAATTACGACAGGATTGGAAACGTAAACATGGTATTGGTACCTAAAGCTCAGACATCATACGATTATCAGGCTACTGATATCAAAAGATTTGAAATTGGAAGATTCATAACTCCATTTATGAGGCTTACCGTTACAAATCCTAACGCTGTTCCTTATGAGTATGAACTTAACCATCTTACAAACGTATTTCATGACGAATCTATTACAGCAGATTACAATGTTTGGATTGAGTTTGAGGTATACGGTTATCAGGGAGGTCCTGGACAGGGAGGTGCTGCTGTAGAAGTACCTGGATGTGCCGGAAGAAATGACGTTTACATGGGAAGTCTAACATTTGAATCTACTAATAGCCCAAATATTATTTATGGAGATGACCATGTCATTATGCCATTATCACATAAATATGAGCTTAAAAATTATACACTTGATGGAACTGACGAGCTAAATAAAACAGTTAGAACCATTAAATTTACGCTTGCGGAAGCTGTACCAAATGCAAAACTACATTTAATTACTTCAAATCATGGGTCAGGCACAAATGGTGAAGAATATGTAAGAAGAGAACATTTTGTTTATATGGACGGTAATCAGGTGGCAAATTATATTCCCGGAGGCGTATCTTGCGTTCCTTTCAGCGTATATAACACTCAACCCAATTGTGTTTACCTTATTTGCACTCAATTTAGTTCTAATCCAAGACCTGATACAGATGCTGCATGGAGCTGGAATAACTGGTGTCCTGGTGATAAAATCCCTAATAGGGTTATTGATTTAGGAAGTCTTGCTGCGGGTGAACATAGTTTTAAAATTGAGGTGCCATCTGCTGAATTTTATAACGATGAAGGGTACTTCCCAATGTCAGCATATGTTGAAAGTACAACAACAACTTTAGACACTAAAGAGTTTGACCTTAACAAAGTAGATGTTTACCCTAACCCGGTAACAGATGTTGCGTTAATTCAGGCTCCGGATATGCAGATTAAAAATGTAACCGTTATAAATACCGTTGGGCAAACTGTATTTACAGGTGCTACAGATAAAATTAACATGTCACAGTTACAAAGCGGTATCTACATTGTTAGAGTAGAGTTTGATAACAATCAGGTTGCAGTTAAGAAAATTATCAAAAAATAATTTTCCATTATATGAAAATGAATCCGCCCATTGTGGCGGATTTTTTTGTTATAACGGGGATGGGTTTGCTAACAGTTGAATGTGGTTATCAGTACCGATACAGAATACAATCCCTTGAGATGTTATAATTGTAATTCTAAAAGCTAAATCGTACTATGGCATTAGGTGTTCTTTCAAGTGCATACGTATTAACAACTTCGGTGTTGTTGCTTGTTGGGTTAATTCGGTAATAGCGATTAATGATATTCTGCCTGTTGAAAATATTTAATACAGATATGCCAAGCTGTAGCTGAGACTTTTCTGTTGCTTTAATTACATATGAAGCTGAGAAATTTACCTGAAAGAAATTTTCAATATTGTCTGAATTAGGAGATGTATAAATAATTTCCGATTGCGAAGCACTGTTTATAAATGGCTGACTGCTTACGGGGGTTGTTACAGGTCTTCCGGTAAACCATTTAGATCCTAAAGCCAGTTTCAGGCTTTTCCATTCGTATATGGCAGCTGTGTTTATAGTATGGCTGATCTGGTAGCTGCTCGGGAATTTTTGAGATGAGAAACTATCAAATCTGTAGTCGTTATTATTAAAGCTGTAGCTAAGCCAGGTGTAAAAGTTTTTAAACTGTTTTTGCACCAGGAATTCACTGCCTATAACTGTATAGCTTCCTATGTCGTTACGAAGTTCCAACTGATCCTGAAAGCCTTGTCCAGCAGTAGTAATCCCTCTTACTTTCTTGTAGAAATTTTCTAAGGATATAAGCCATCCGTTTTCTTTAAAAGTAACTCCTATAGATGCCTGCCCGCTCTTTTGAACGGGGATGTCCTCATTGTTTGAAAGCACCCAACGGCGTTTTTCTATACCTAAAAAATCGCCCTGCAACTCTACTATTTGCGACGACGACTGGCTTTTCATTTCGGCCAGAGCTTCAAGTTGCCAGCCGGGAGCCAAATTATAATTAAATTGAAGTCTTGGCTCCGCATAAATCATATCAAACTTGCCAATATAATTTCCACGAATACCGACTCGTGAATGTATTTTGCCATCTTTAGAGTCATATTCCATTTCGGCGATAAGAGCATGCGTGCGGAGTACTTCTTTTACTTTACGGCTGTAGGCAGGTTCGTTAACCTCATCGGTGTTCTCTATGCCAATCTCGTTAAACTGATAGCCGGTGTGAAGATTAAAAAAGGTATTGAGTTTATAATTATCTGTAAACTTAAATCCGGCATCAAGTATGCTATTGCCTTGTTGCATTACCTGGTCGGATTCAATTGAAGCATTTCGTCCGTCTACTTTGTAATAAGATCCATATACCCCGACTTCTGTAGAATGATTTTTACTCCATTCTGTTTTTAATCCTGCTGATGCACCAAGCGTCATTTGCTCAAGGCTGCTAAATTGTGTCAGCACCGTAATGGCGTTAATGGTGCCTTGTGTAAAATCAAGATTGTTGTTGATACCTATGGCATCTATAAATAGGTTGTGTTTT
Organism: Flavobacterium psychrophilum; assembly: GCA_001708385.1. Classification (NCBI taxonomy): domain Bacteria; kingdom Pseudomonadati; phylum Bacteroidota; class Flavobacteriia; order Flavobacteriales; family Flavobacteriaceae; genus Flavobacterium; species Flavobacterium psychrophilum. Next base: position 3,240,755 of record CP012388.1, read on the forward strand.
TCGCCTATTTTTTGGTGGTACTGCGCTGTAAAATCATAAAAATAGAACTCTTTATCGCTTTTATAATTCACATCAGCACTATTATCAAGTCCCGTAACTACGGTGTTCTGAAATATACGTTTAGAATATTTTGTATACGTAGGAAAGTTTAGCACATCGGTAAATGAACGGCGTGCAGAAATTTCAAAGTTTGCATTTTCAGACGCTTTAATTTTGGTGTAAAAATCAACGTTTATCATATTGCTGCCTACCGTAAAGCTACCGTTGCCTATCTCGTTTGTTCTTGACGATATATCTACAGCACTGGATACACTTTCTCCGTAAAAGGCAGATGTGCCATTTTTAAAAATTTTAATCTCGTTGGCAAGATTGGGATTAAGTGCAGATATAAGACCAAAGAAGTGTCCGGTCTGAAAAAGGCGAATACCATTCCATGTAAAAAGGTTTTGGTCGTGCGTACCACCCCTCACGTTAATATTAGATACGGTTTCGTCTATACTGTTAATGCCCGGTAATTGCTGCATTGTAAGCAGTACATCGGGTTCTATAAGTCCGGGTAGAATTCCGAATTTCTTTGGTTTTATAGTAAAGCTTCCATCTCTCTTTTTAGATATACCTGTTGCGAGGTATCGTTCGGCAACCAGTTCCTGTAGTTCAAGTATTTCAAGTTGTAATACGATCTCTTTACAATCGTCTGAAAATTTTCTCAGATCAATAGTAACAGGTTCAAAATTAAGGTGGTCTATATAAATACTGCCCTTAAGATTTATAGGTAGTTCAAAGTAACCGTCCTGTTGGGTAACAATTTTTTGGTTGTTGGGTAACTGAATTACAGCTTTGTCTACCGGGGCTCCAACTTCATCTACCAGGTAAGCGCAGTGTTTCTTATTGGTTTGGGATGTGGTGTATATGGTAATATAATCACCGATTTCTTTGTAGCCCAAAAGCGTTCGATTGGATATATAAACCAGCTTTGCCTTTAGCGGAAGGTTTTTAGATGGCGGAATAATAGAATGCCCTTTTACATCTTCTTCAAGATAGGTAAATTTTGCATTATGTTGTAATGCAATATCTTCCAGTATTATTTTGAGTTCAATACTTTTCTTTTCGTCCTGTCCAAAAGCATTGGAGGCGATTAAAAGAAGCGGTAAGAACAGCAAAAACTGCCGGAGTTTTAACATTATTCAACGGAGAGTATGATTTTATTGCCCTGTTTTTGTGACTTTAAATGGTAAGTAGTTTCAATAATTTCAAGGGCATCATTAATGTTGTTCATAGGCATAGGCCCATTAAAACCATCAACCGGTTGTTGGGTAGTAACAGAAATAGCAACATTATACTGGCGTTCCAGTTCACTTATAACGTTAGCAAATTTTTCATCGTGAAAAATAACTTCATACGTAAGCCATCCCGGTTTGCTATTTTCGTCAGCAGGTAGTTGTATTAACTTTCCTTCTTTAAAAGCTACGCTTTTTCCCGGTGTTAGCAATATAGTATTGTTGTTGCTTGTTACCCTTACTTTTCCTTCAAAACAGGTTACATAAAAACGGCTGCCTCTTGCCCTTACGTTAAACTGTGTGCCTACTACGGTAACTTTTCCCATAGCGGTTACCACATCAAATGTCTGGCCTTTTGCTACTTTAAAGTAAGCTTCGCCATCCAGTTGCAATTTACGATTATTTTTCCAATTCCAGGTTTTGTAATCAGCCTCAGAACCGGCGTTAAGCGTTACCTCAGAATCATCGGGTAGTAAGAACGTTGTTCTCTCTCCTGCTGCGGCAAATTGTGTAGTTGTGTTTGTGGTATATAAAAAGTAAACAGCACCCAGCGCCATTACCAGCATAGCAGCGATTCTTGGCAGCCAGGGGTTTAATTTTTTTACTTTTTGTTTGTTCTTATTTGTATTGATGCGTTCGTAAAGGGCATCCATATCTGCTTCGGGCACAGTTAGCTGTGCCGAATATTCTTTTATCTTATTGTAAGTAGCATACTCAGGCGATGCCATGAAAGCCTCTAATTCGGCGCCTTCAAGCTCATTGTTAAGCCACTTAGCTAATAAAGTCTCATCTTTCATTTTAAGTCCCTTTTTGTATATAACAGTTATGCTTTAAAATTCCCTACCTTAAATTTTCAATTTCTTTTCTTAATTCCAATAAGGCGCCATGCAGTCGTTTTTCAACAGCCTTTACGCTAATACCTAATATTTCGGCAATTTCATGGTACTTCTTACCATCTATACGGTGTAAAAGAAAAGCGGTACGCTGAGCTTCGGTAAGGTTTGCAATGGATTTTTGTAGTTTGGTTTTAAACTGCTCTTCTTCCATAAGAAATTCCGGGCTCTGGGAATCGGTGTTGTTTGCAGGGCTTTTTTTATTGTATTCTAAAACTACTTTCTGGTGGGCAATCTGGTTGAGGGTGGTATTATTAGCAACCGTGTAAAGAAACGATTTTGCTTTCTCAAGCGGAACGCTGGCGCAGTTTTCCCAAAGCTTTATGAAAGCCTCCTGAGTAACGTCTTCGGCCTGCTCTTCATTACCAAATTTATAATAAAGGTAATTACGTAGCGACTTTGCGTGGCTTTTAAAAAAGTTCGAGAAAATGATCTCTTCACAAATTCCTGTAAGCGAATTGTCTTTCATTTTGGCTGATACATATAAGTGATACAGTAATAAATTTCCTCTGCCGGGTGAATCTAACAAAAATACTGAATGGCAATATTATGCTTTTTTCTGTATCGAAAAGTAAATTAGAAGATATAAATATTCAATATATTAATGTTTTTTATGAAGGATCATTAATGTCAAAAAAAAATGAAAATCAGGGTAGGGTATTTTAAATTTTGACTGTTTTAAATTAAATGGGTTCTAATTATAATGATTAAAAATTTACTTGCTGTCGTAGTGTTTGTCTTATTGGTTTTGTCATGCCAGGAAGATACGGTTACCGAAAATACGGTAGCTTTAACTGCATCTTCCCCGCTAACGGGTATGCTAAAATCGATGACGGCAAATGACACTTCAATAGACAATGTATTGGACGGTACGAGCTGTTTTAAGATTCAGCTTCCGGTAGAGGTTAATGTAAACGGGCATGCAATGCTGGTAAGTACGGCTGCCGATTACCAAAAGGTGAATGAGATTTTAGACGAAAGCGATGAGGATGAGGATAAAATTATATTCGGTTACCCTATAACACTGGAAAGACACGATTATTCATCGTTTAGTGTCGCAGACGAAAATCAGCTTAAAACTGTAATTGCAGAGTGTAGCAGTATTGCAGATTATATGGGTACAGATTGTGTTAGTATTGTATATCCTATTACAGCTTACACGTACAACAGTGGGTTTCAGATGCAGAATAGCTATAGTGTAGAAAACAATGCAGGTTTATATACCATATTGCAAAATATGGCAGAAAATGAATACTATGCAATAAAATATCCTGTTTTGCTTACGGTTAAAGATGGGCCGGGTATAACAATTACTAATAACGACCAGTTTTTTAGTGCAGTCACAAATGCAATTGAAGGATGCAAAAATGGTGGGTGCACCAATCCGGGAGTATTAGTGGATGATCTGCTATTATATATGCCGTTTTCAGGAGTCGTTAAAGATTTAAAGGGCAATATTGAATTGCCTTCAGGAAGTATTGCATTTAAGTCCGACAGGGAAGGAAACCAAACATGTTCGGTACAGTTCACAGGTAGCGAATTTGTAACAGTGCCCTCTACTGTTAAGAATAAAATAGATATTAATGACGCGTTTAGCGTGAGCCTTTGGTTCAGGATGAATAATACTAATAGTAATAATCTTGAAACATTATTTGCTAAAGGTGTCGATGGTGCGGGATTTGAGATTTCTGTTTTTAGCCTCAATGCGCCACAGTTTAAAGCTGGTGAAGTCCTGCTCGTAGATGGCGACTGGAAAGCTGATGCAGCATTACCGGTAGATATAACCCAGTGGCACCATTTGGTAGTAACTGTAAGTTCAGGTAATGAAATCAGCCTGTATCGCGATGGACAGCTGCGTGCTACTTCATTGATTCCGAATGGTATTGGTACAGAGGCTATGGATTATTATATAGGTAAAAATTTCCAGGGATTTTTAGATGACCTGAGAGTTTACAAAAGGGTTTTGATGCCACAGGAAATACAAACGCTGTATGAACTGGATGGCGATTGTAATACATGTTTAGAATAGTTGTGTTTTTTTAAATATTCAAGTTTTTTTCGAAAAACCGGTCACTTCCCAGGCCGGTTTTTTATTTGTATTCTATATCAGAATTATATATTTAGAAAAAATGTTACTCTTTTATGACGGACACTCTGCAATACATTGTTTTTTATTACACGAAACCCTGTAACTTAAAAATCAAATTCTTAAATTTGCACCTCTATAAAGAAACCCTGAATTTATGTTCGATAATTTAAGCGAAAAATTAGATAAAGCCTTTCATATACTTAAAGGTCACGGAAAGATAACCGAGGTAAATGTTGCCGACACTCTTAAAGAGGTGCGCAGGGCGTTACTTGATGCCGACGTTAACTTTAAGATAGCTAAAGATTTTACTACCAAAGTAAAAGAAAAAGCTATTGGCGAAAATGTATTAACTACATTACAGCCGGGCCAGTTAATGGTAAAGCTTGTTAAAGATGAGCTTACCGAACTTATGGGTGGAGATGCTGCAGGTATTAACCTTTCGGGCAACCCTTCCATCATACTAATGTCGGGTCTTCAGGGTTCAGGTAAAACTACTTTCTCAGGAAAGCTGGCTAATTTCCTTAAAACCAAAAAGAATAAAAAACCATTACTTGTAGCGTGTGATATTTACCGTCCGGCGGCTATCAACCAGCTTCATGTAGTAGGTGAGCAGATAGGGGTAGAAGTATACTCTGAAGAAGGCAACAAAAATGCTGTTGAAATCGCCCAAAATGCAATTAAGCATGCTAAAGCAAACGGATTCAATGTGGTTATCGTGGATACCGCCGGACGTCTTGCTGTAGATGAAGAAATGATGAACGAGATCGCTAACGTTCATAAAGCTATAGAGCCGCACGAAACATTGTTTGTGGTAGATGCCATGACAGGTCAGGATGCGGTAAACACAGCCAAAGCGTTTAACGACAGGCTGAATTTTGATGGTGTTATACTTACTAAATTAGATGGTGATACACGTGGTGGTGCCGCCATCTCAATTAAATCGGTAGTAAACAAGCCTATCAAATTTATTGGTACGGGTGAGAAAATGGAAGCTATTGATGTTTTCTATCCAAACCGTATGGCAGACCGTATTCTTGGTATGGGTGACGTTGTGTCGCTTGTGGAAAGAGCACAGGAGCAGTATGACGAAGAAGAAGCGAGAAAGCTACAAAAGAAGATCGCTAAAAACGAATTTGGTTTTGACGATTTCCTTTCGCAGATACAGCAGGTTAAAAAAATGGGTAACATGAAAGATCTTGTGGGGATGATTCCGGGTGCCGGAAAAGCCCTTAAAGATGTTGAAATTGAAGATGATGCCTTTAAACATATCGAAGCTATTATACATTCCATGACTCCGGTAGAGCGCAGCAAGCCGGCAGTTATTGATGCCAAAAGGAAAAACAGGATTGCAAAAGGATCGGGTACCTCTATACAGCAGGTAAACCAGTTGCTAAAACAGTTTGACCAGATGAGCAAAATGATGAAGATGATGCAGGGTGGCGCAGGCAAAAACCTGATGAGGATGATGGGCGGAATGAAAGGAATGAAGCCTTAAAAATACTGAGACGCGATAAAACGCGTCTTTTTTTTATTATAATTTACTGCCCGTGGCAGAATCGTAAAGAACATCTATTTCAAAAAAATAAAACACGAACAATGCAATTACTCGACGGAAAAAAGGTTTCGGAAGACATTAAAAATGAAATTGCCGAAGTTGTAACGAAAATGAAGCAGAATGGCGAGAAGGTGCCTCACCTTGCAGCTGTGATTGTAGGTAACGACGGTGCCAGCCTTACTTATGTAGGCAGCAAAGTTAAGGCCTGCGAACGTGTAGGGTTTGAGTCTACACTTATAAAACTGCCAAGCACTATATCTGAGCTTGAGCTATTACAAAAAATTGAAGAACTTAACCAGGATGCTAACATCGATGGTTTTATAGTACAGCTTCCGTTACCAAAACAGATTGACGACCAAAAAGTGCTTATGGCGATAGACCCAAGCAAAGATGTTGACGGTTTTCACCCTGAGAACTTTGGTAAAATGGCGCTGGATATGACAACGTTTATTCCGGCTACTCCATTTGGTATCCTTGAATTATTAGAGCGTTATAACGTAGAAACTGCCGGAAAACATACTGTAGTTATTGGCCGTAGCCATATTGTAGGCCGCCCAATGAGTATCCTTATGGGACGTAAAGGTTTTCCTGGTAACTCAACGGTTACGTTAACGCACAGCCATACTAAAAACATTGCACAGATAACTACGCAGGCCGATATTATTATCACAGCTTTAGGTGTGCCTAATTACCTTAAAGCAGAAATGGTTAAGGACGATGTTGTGATTATAGACGTGGGTATTACACGTGTTGCCGATGAAACGAACCCTAAAGGATATGTTATTACCGGTGACGTTGATTTTGATAATGTAAGCAAAAAAGCATCTTTCATTACTCCGGTTCCGGGTGGTGTTGGGCCAATGACAATTGCTATGCTATTAAAAAACACACTTCTTGCAAGAGAACTTAAGAGAGAGAAGAAATAATTTTTCTTATTTTAATATAACTTAAAAGGCGCCCATCGGGCGCCTTTTTTAGTAATCAGTAGATTTTGTGGTTTTTTCCAAAGCATCATATTGATCTTTCAGGCTTTCCAGCTTTTTGTTTGCCCTTCGGTACGCGTCGCTGCCTAATAGTAAAAGTATCGGCGGGTTTTCGTTATAGGCAGTCTGTATCATAATAGCTGCCGCTTTTTCGGGGTCACCGGCCTGGTTGCCGTTCATGGCGTCATATTTTTTATGCGATTCTCTTATAACCGAATATTCGTCAATTGGATTTTTGGCCAATACAAGCGATTCTTCAGTCAAAAAACTAGTTCTGAAGGCTCCCGGTGCAACAGCGGTAGCTGTAATGCCAAACTCTTTTACATCTTCGGCAAGTACCTCGGTCAAAGCGATAACAGCGGCTTTAGCGGCTCCATAAGCGGCCCATCCTGCAACAGCACCAATACCCGCAATAGAAGCAATATTAATTATATGCCCCGATCGTTGCTTTCTCATAATTGGTAAAGTGTGGCGTATTGTATTTATGGTGCCAAACACGTTCACATCAAAAGCTGAACGGACTTCTGTATCTGTAAGTTCTTCAAGGCTTCCGCCGATGCCATATCCTGCATTATTTATCAAAACATCAATCCTTCCAAAAGTAACCAGTGTTTTTTCGATAGCCTTTTTTACAATATCACTATTGGCAAGGTCTACCTGTAATGGTAAAAAGTTATCGCTGGTAATTCCCACAGCTTTGATAAGCTCATCTTTGATGCGGGATGTTGACGCTATCTTTTGTCCTGCGGCTAAAAGCTGTTTCACTAAAGACAACCCAAGTCCTTTTGAAGCGCCTGTTACAAACCATATTTTCGTTTCCATATTTATCGTGTTTAAAGTAATACAAAGTTCAGGAAATCATAAGGCTTAAGGTTTGTATGTTCCAAACGCATAGTTGTATAAATCAAACAGTAACGGTTAGAATCAGAGAAGGCGCCCCTAAAGCGCCTTCTCCTCCTATTAATCAAAATTACCTATTGTTTCACAATTTTAATTCTCTTAGATGTACCTTCACCTAAAACATTTACAAGGTATACTCCGGCTGATACCTGCTGTAAATTAACTTCAGCATCCAGGCTGTTGTTGTCCTGGCTAAGTATAAGCTGTCCTGTAATGCTGTATACTTCAACCTTAGTAATAGATGTAGCAGCATTAAGATGCAGTACGTCTTTTACAGGGTTAGGATATGCTGTTAACGAGGTGAAATTTTTATCGTTAAGGCCAACTGTAGCATCTGTTTTAAAAGGTATCGTAACCCATTCGCTCCATGTCGGGCCACATAACACTCTTACAAATGCGTAATATTGAGTGTCAGCAGTAAGCTCATCAAGAGCTATTGATGTTGTTGTTTCCGGTGTGCCTTCTGTAGGAAGCGCGTCGGTTGTTCCGTAGTTGTATTCATAAACATTAGGTGTAGCATTTCCTGTAGTAGCAGCTTCCCATGTTACTGTTGCAGTAGTGTCTGTAACATCATTAACACTAAGATTTGTAGGTTCGCCACAATCTATTTCCTCAATAAGGAAATCGTCTACGAAAAGGCTTCCCTGGCTTGGCGCACTATAAGCATTAAAACCAAAATAGTAAACACCCGATGTTTCAACAGTAAAATATTCAACTGTATGTGATAATTGGGTTGCTCCTGTTATTCCTGCATGTGTGGCAAGATCTTCAGTAACCCATTCGGCATTAGGGTTTGTGCCTATTGTTACTTTAAGGTTCTCGGTTGTTGCAGTATTGCCGTTGCCATACTTATATGATATTTTATAACGGGTTCCCTCTGTAAGCTGGATACCGTTTGTAAACAACCATGCGTTAGCCGTTGCATCGGTACCCGTGTATGCAAGCGCATTTGAGGTAAACCCGCTTCCCGGGTTGGTAGCTGTAACCCAGTTGTTTCCGGTAGTTGCTGCACTAATTATTGTACATGAAGGAGCGGCAGGAACAGTAGCTGTTTCAAAATCTAATGAATAAGGTACGGTAGTAGCTTCGCATGCGGGCGTTGTAAATGTCATGCTTTCAGACCAGTCACCTTCTACAGGGCCACATATACCTTTTACGAATACATAATATGTTGTTCCCGGAGTAAGTTCGGATACATTTACACTTAAACCGCTTTGAAATATCGGATTCGAAGGTGTGGTATTTGTTGTAGATACGGCATATAAATAACCGACAGCTGGATTGCCCTGCGATTCCCACGTAAAAGTAGCACTGGTTGTTGTAATGTTTGATGCCTGAAGATTAGTAGGTACGCTGCACGTCCATGGTTCTATAACAATATCATCTACGTATAAATTACCTTGTGATGCATCACTATATCCGTTAAATGCAAAATAGTAAATTCCTGTTTCTCCAACCGAAAATGCATTCGGTAAACCAAAGTCTACTGCAGTTCCGCCTGTAATTGAAGCGTGATCTGATAATGTGCTTGACACAGAAGCAGGGTTTGGACTTGTAGCTAAATAAGTTTTAAGTTTCTCTGTAGTAGTGGCACTATTGTTACCATATTTATACGAAATTTTATAATGAGTACCCGCAACTAACGTAACTCCCTGTGTAAAAAACCACGCATTTGCAGCATTTGTTCCGCCTGTGTATTGTAGTGATTTAGTTGTAAAGCCATTTCCGGCATTGTCTGTGGTAGTCCACTGGCTTGCCGATGTACATGCGGGTACTGCGGGTGTTGTAGCAGACTCAAAATCCTGTGTATATGGAATTGAGGTAACTGCACAAGATGCGGTTGTAAACGGAATTCCCTCGGTCCAGTCGCTCCATACAGGGCCACATAATGACCTTGTAAACAGATAATAAGTTGTAGAAGGGTTTAATCCTTCTAATGCTACCGATGTTTGTGGATGGTATGTTCCGTCAGCAGGCGGGGTATTGGTTGTTCCATAAGCGTACTGGTATACGGTTAACATACCAATATTACTTCCTGTTGGTGCGCCCCACGATACAGATGCTCCATTTTGAGTTACATTTTTTACAGTTACGTTAGTAGGTGTGCCGCATACAGCAGGTTCTATAACAATGTCATCTACATATATGTTGCCCTGGTTCGCATCGCTATGAGCATAGAAACCTAAGTAATACGTTCCTGTAGTTTGGGCAGGCATCAAATCTACATTATGTATTGTAGCAGATGCGCTTGTTATAGTGTGTTCCTGAAACGTTGCATCGTTTTGGGTACCTGTAGTCCCTAAGGTCACCCTAAGGTTTTCTGTAGTTGCACCACTGTTTTTTCCATACATATAACGGACTCTGTAGTAGACTCCCGCCGTCATTGTAATTCCTTTACTAAAGTACCATGCATTTGCAGGTTGTGCATTTGCGGTATACTGCAATGTTTTGTTTGTGAATAGATTTCCGGGATTGTCGGACGTTTTCCATCCATTTCCATTTGGACTAGATGTTGTTATGCAAGGTGGCAATGAAGGGACAGTGACACCTTCAAAATTTTCCACATAAGATACCTGCGGATTACAATCCTGCGACCAGCCATGAGCCGCCAGCAATAGCCCAAATAGTAGGGTGATTTTTTTCATTTGTAATTATTGTTTTAGTTAGTGTTGCTAAGATAAAAAGTTAACTATATGATTGTCAGTAAAATATATTTATAACAAAATTTTATATATTGTTATTTTATTAAGTATTTCGCTGTTAAAATATTTAAGAATCACAAAAAGTGAACAATTTCATAAATTTTACCTATGGTCTTTTTGACTATAAGGTTGATTTTCTTATTGTTGTTGAAGGTGATAAAGTATTTTTTAAGGATAATTTGTTAAGTTTATTAAAAAATGATGTATTTTTCTTTATAAATGTTAAAATACGAAATCGATATATTCTTAATTTATAATCATCAATAGCCAAAGAGTGAGTAGCTATATAATTTCTTTGCCGTTCGTCATAAAATAGCTGCCGTTCGTCATAAATACATCGCTGTAAGAAAAATATTGAATTACATTTGACTCAACCTACCAATCAATCTGCCTTCGGGCCTAAAAAACTAAAATTATGGTATCAATTGCAGTTTTCGTTTTAAAGACTATGGTAAACCTGATCCTGTCATTATTTTAATGACTGAAAAATAAATCATCAATCATCAATCAAAAAAAATCAGGTTATTTTGAGTAGTTAAACAATCAGGCAATGCTTAAAAACATTGCCTGATCTTTTTTAGAATAATACTAAATGAATTTATTAAATAACGCTAAATATCATTTCTACACAGCTTCTGCATTCATCTTGTATGTGTTATGTTCGCTTACCTTGGGTAAGGTATCATATCGTATCAGGTATCCCGAAACTATGGGAGATTCATCGGTAGTTCCCTATTATATTTTTGAAGGTATTATTTGCGGCGTAGTTGCTTACCTGTTATCCAACATCCTGCTTTATTTTTTAGAACGCCTTATCGTATTTAACGATCTTAAGCGATCGGCAATATTAAAAATGCTTTTTATATTAACGGTTGTTGTTATAGGGTATAGCCTAATTATCTGGCCATTATTAGATTTTACCTACTACCTGCTTATGGGTAAGCATATGGCGGCTACACTTTTTATGATGATAATGAATGTGCCTTATTTTGGAGCAATATTTACCATTTGGCTATTTGTTATTATAACTATTAAAGCCTACCGACACATTAATGAAGTTAAAATAAGCCAGCTTCAGCTTGAATCTAATTTAAGAGATTCACAGCTAAACACGTTGAAAGGGCAAATTAATCCGCACTTTATGTTTAACAGCTTAAACAATATACGCGGACTTATATTAGAGGATGCACCACGGGCAAGAGATATGATAACGCGCCTTTCTGAAATGCTTCGTTACAGCCTTACAAAGAATGGTGTAAATACAATTCCTCTTAAAGAAGAATTGCAGACAGTAGATAACTATATTGAGGTTTCTAAAATTCAGTTTGAAGACAGATTAAATTTTGTGATAGATGTTAATCCGGAAACCATTAATACGGGTATTCCGCCAATGGTTATACAGATGCTGGTAGAAAATGCAGTAAAGCATGGTATAGGTAAAATTAAGGAAGGTGGAGAGGTTCGTTTAAGAGTTGATACTATAGATAATGATCTTGTGATTATAGTGCAGAATTCAGGCAAGCTTTTGATAACCGATGGTTCTACAAGGCTGGGGCTTGAAAATATAAAACAAAGGCTGTCGCTGCTTTATGGAAACAAAGCTTATTTTACCCTCGAGGAAAATAGTAATTTTGTCGAAGCTAAAATTATAATTCCACGAGCATGAGTAGCATAAGAACTGTAATAGTAGAAGATTCCCGCCTTGCACGGAATGAGCTGAAAGAGCTAATTAAAACGCATTCGGAAATTAACGTTATTGGCGAAGCAGAGAATGTTGATGATGCCTTTGCAATGATCAATGAATTGAAGCCGCAACTTATTTTCCTGGATATTAATATGCCGGGCAAAGATGGCTTTGAACTTTTAGAAATGCTGGATGATGTTCCTATCACCGTATTTACAACTGCTTTTGATGAATATGCTATAAAATCTTTCGAATACAACGCACTGGATTATCTGCTTAAGCCTATTAATGAGAAGAGGTTTTCGGATGCCGTTCAAAAAATAAAAGATAAAGTTAGTGATGTAAATGAACAGCCAACTCCATCGGCTGCGACACATCAGCTTACCGAAGAAAGCCAGATATTTATCAAGGATGGCGAAAAATGCTGGCTTGTAAAAATAGGTGAGGTGTTTTTATTTGAAATCGTAGGCAACTATACCCGCGTCTATTTTAAAGATTGCAAGCCTCTTATCTATAAGTCGCTTAATCAGATAGAAGAGCGACTGCCCGAAACAGTTTTCTTTAGGGTAAACAGGCAGCAGATTATTAATCTTAAATATATTAAATCGGTAGATAACTGGTTTAATGGCAAACTAAAAGCTACAATGAATGATGGCACCGAAATTGAGATTTCGAGGCGTCAATCGGCATTGTTTAAAGATATGCTTAGTTTATAACTAATCCCTGTAGCCTGGTCGTGGTGGTCTTCTGCTGGTATTAAATGGTCGTGCAGGGCCATTGTTCCCTCCTTGTGCCCTTCCGGGATTAGCAGGCCTGCGTGCAGCCGATATTCTTTGGGTAGGCTCTTCTTTAGGCAAACTTGCTTCCTCCGTTTTACTGGAAGGTTCAATAAGAGTATTTAACTCTTTAATCTCAGCAGATGTAAGTTCCCTGTAACGTCCAACAGGTACATCAAGCGATATGTTTATAATTCGTATACGTTTAAGTGCCGTAACATCATAGCCAAGATATTCTGTCATTCGCCTAATCTGGCGGTTTAAGCCCTGTGTAAGCACGATCCTGAAAATGTACTTACTAATTTGTTCCACCTTACATTTTCTGGTAACAGTATCTAGAATAGGTACGCCATTACCCATGCGTTGTATAAACCTGTCGGTAATGGGTCTGTTTACGGTAACAATATATTCTTTCTCGTGATTGTTCCTTGCGCGTAAAATCTTGTTTACGATATCACCATCATCGGTCATAAAAATAAGTCCTTCACTGGCTTTATCCAGCCTTCCTATTGGGAATATACGTTTTGGGTAATTAATATAATCTACAATATTGTCCCTTACGTCGGGGTTTGTAGTACATTCAATACCCACAGGTTTGTTGAAGGCAAGATATACATTGCTGCCTGCTTTTTCTTTAATAAGCTTTCCGTCAATACGTACTTCATCTTCCGGTGTTACTTTAGTTCCCATTTCAGGTACAATACCGTTTATGGTTACTCTTCCGTCTTCAATAAGCTTGTCGGCTTCCCTGCGCGAGCAGTAGCCGGTTTCAGATATATACTTGTTTAGGCGCTTCACTTCTTCCATACTGCAAAAGTAAGTTAAATTTTTACAATCTGTAACTGCATATAATTACTATATTGGTGCTGAAAAAGTTTAACAAATTGCTAAGAATTATGAAAAACAGAATTACTATTTTATTACTGGCCCTGTTTTCGGCGCTTTCCTATGCCCAAGATCGGAAGGGACAGTTGCACCTTACACCGCAGAGTGAATACCACCGGTTGTATGTTTCCTTTAAAAATATGCCATCTTCCGGTGAGAGATTAGCTTTGCCTGAAGAAAGCCTTGCTATGCTGGTAAGACAGTATAATGTCACTCCTCAACAAGCTTTTGATATACCGGAAGATAAATTTAAGGAATTGAGCTACATGGCAATTAAAAACACAGGCAGCAGTAAGTCTTTAGATAAACTTAAAAATATACAGGAGTTTAAAATTGAGAATCCTACCAATGAAAGAATGCTTGAATTGGCAATGGCTCTTGAAAAACTTGATAATGTTGAGTATTGCAGCCTTATGCCGCTTACTCCTGTAAAACCTCCGTACGACATTGCACCGGTAACACCATCTTTTGCAGATCAGCAGCTTTATGTTACCGATTACGGTGTTGATATGACATACGCTTGGGAGTTGGGACTAACGGGACAGGGTATTAATATTCGTGATATAGAATTTGGGTTTAATAAAGACCATGAAGAGTTTAACGAAAGAAATGTATCTGTTGGTGGTGGAATGATAATTTCAGATCAGGCGGAGGTTGGTTATACAGAACATGGTACAGGGGTTTTCGGAATAATGTATGCTGATAAAGAAGGTGATTATGGTGTGTCGGGACTTGCGTATGGCGCAAAAGAACTGCTGTTGTTTCCCGAATACGAACAGTTTGTAGGCTATAACAGGGTAAATGCAATTATGCAATCCATTATAAATTCTACAGAAGGTGATTTTATAATTTACGAATTACAGGCTACCGGTGCACTTGGCAAATATGGTCCTGCAGAATATGAAAATGTAGTATGGGATCTTACAAAAGCAGCGACTGATTCGGGTATTATAATTGTGGCAGCTGCCGGAAACGGTGCAGAAAATCTTGATGCACCCCAATATGCCTCATATAGAAATAGGGGAGACAGCGGAGCGATTATCGTTGGTGCAGGAAGCAATGACCTTAATCATGACAGGCTGGATTTTAGTACTTATGGTGAAAGGGTAGATTTGCAGGGGTGGGGAATGTGGGTGTTGTCATCCGGTTCAGGAGATGCCTACACCATTGCCAACGATTTTAACCAGACCTATACGTGGTTTAATGGTACGAGTTCTGCAACCCCAATAGTTGCATCTTGCGCTGTTGTGTTACAATCAAGGTATCATGACCTTACTAATGAATATATGACAGGCGCGGAACTTCGAGATCTTCTTAAATCTACAGGTATTCCTCAGGGTATGGGGGGTAATATAGGTCCGTTTCCTAATATGCCCCAGGCGCTTGCTGCATTAGATGTGTTGCTTGGTATTAATAGTGTTGATAAAGAAAGTTTTATTGCTTATCCAAACCCTGTAGAGGAAAATCTAACTATTGCGGGTAACTTTTCTACGAGCGTAAAAGCGGAAGTGTATAACGCAGTAGGTCAGCAGGTGTATGCTTCGGATAATATGAACGGAGCGATAGATTTTACAAACTTTTCAAAAGGTGTCTATATTGTAAAGATTACAGATAACGGAAAATCCGTCTCAAAGAAAATAGTAAAAAACTAGTATCGATAGAGCAATAAAAAAGGCGGAATGTGCATTCCGCCTTTTTTATTGCTCTTCAAATAAGAAAGAGTATATAGTATTGTATAAAGATGCGTCGTGCATACTGTGTCCTAGTCCTTTAGTGGTGATAAATCGCGCATCAGGCCAGGCAGCAGCAATTTTTTTACCCTCTTTATAAGATACTACAGTATCTTTTACATCGTGGGCAAGCAGTGCTTTAATTTTTATTTTTTTAGCGAAAAGGCTTCCTGAAAATTCATGTGTCTTAATCCTGAAATGCTCAAAAAAGTGTTTTTCTAAAAGCTGGAAAACATTACTGTTAAGGCTAAGCATGCCAACGTAATTTCTTAAGATCGTACTCAGGTCACTTGGTGCGCCTAAAATCACCATCTTCTTTATGTATTCGTTGGTGTAGTGCGATTGAAAATATATAGCCGTTGCTCCGCCAAGGGAATGACCTATAAGGTAATCCGGCTTTACAGATTCGGCAACCACATTTACAAGTTCTGCGTACTGCGGAATGTTGAATTCGTTTCCGGATGATAGTCCATGTGCAGGCGCGTCTACAGCAATAATAGTACTTCCTGATTTTTTAAGATAGCCGATAAGAAGCTCCCAGCGGGAAGCGTTGCTTTCCCATCCGTGAAGGAGCATCACTTTTGTAGCGTTGCCTTTCCATGTATAAGTCTGGAAAAGAAAATCGTTATGGGTTATCATTTCGGCTTCGGCCTCTTTAAGTATTTCGGGTAGTGCCTCTTTAATCAGCCTGCCGTCACGGGGATGGGTAAAATACTTATAGGCAAGCTGGCTGGCTTTCTTTGGATAGATATAGCCAAGCAGGTTTATATAAAGCCCAAGCGATTTGGAAATGAGAAAGGTTAGTAGTTTTTGCATCGCGGAGAGACAAAAAAAATCCCCCGCCGTGGCGGGGGATTTGATAATTATATTTTAGAGAACAATTGTTCCATTTTTTCTTTTTCTTCTTCAGCAAGAACGCTGTCTACAAGAATACGTCCGCTGTGCTCATCAGTAATGATCTTTTTACGGGCAGCAATTTCCATCTGAGTTTGTGGTGGAATTGTAAAGAAAGATCCTGCAGAAGCACCTCTTTCGATAGATACTACAGCAAGGCCGTTTCTAACGCTGGTTCTGATCCTGTTGTAAGCAGCAAGAAGTCTTTCTTCAATTAGCTCACGGTACTCAGCAGATTTTTCAGAAAGGAATGTTTCTTCTTTCTGAGTTTCAGCCATAATAGCATCAAGTTCAGATTTTTTGTGGCCAAGGTGAGATGATTTTGCATCAAGTCTTTCAGAAGATTGTGCAATAGTCTCTTTTTTGTGCTCAATAGAAGCTTTCATTTCTTTAATGTGCTTTTCAGCTAGCTGAATTTCAAGTTCCTGGAATTCTACCTCTTTAGTAAGAGAGTTGAATTCACGGTTGTTACGCACATTTTGTTGCTGTTCAGTATATTTTTTAATGGCTGCTTTGTGATCTTCAATAGCCACTTTTTTATCTTTAATCTGCTCTTCGATAGATTCAAGGTCTGTTTTCAGTTTTTCAAGCCTAGTGCTTAATCCGGCAACTTCGTCCTCAAGATCTTCCACCTCTAGCGGAAGTTCGCCTCTCACGTTCCTGATTTCGTCTATTCTTGAATCAATCAACTGTAAATCATAAAGTGCCCTTAATTTGTCCTCAACACTTAGTTCCTTGATATTCGCCATATTTATATGTACTTAACTGGATTTGTATTTCTTGCAATAAAATGAATGCAAAATTAGGGATTTTTTTCGTAAGATAATCAACTAAATAATTTTTTGTTGTAATGGTTGCAGAATAAATCTATATTCACCTCCTCAAAGCAATACCACCGATGTATCTACAGCATTTTTCCTATAAAGGTTTTAAACTATATCAAATACAGGGGCGATGAAACAGGATTATCGCCATGCGCAATAGAAAAACTGAATACGCTGGAAGAAGCTATGCGCAGAAAGACACAATCATCTAAATCTCGAAACAAACAAATACACGAAATTGTAGCGTCTAAATCGGCTTAGGGAATTTCTTGGATAGTGCTTATAATATTCCTTGTAGGTGCAGTAATAGTTGGTTTTATTGATGGTGTTACTATATCGTGGAACTGTTTTTCCAGCTACAGATATTTTACAGGATTAGTATTAATCCCAGTGATAATTACTTTCATATCTAAGTGTTTGCCGAGATAATCTGCAATATATTCCTGAATGTATCGTTCGCTTTCAAAATGACCAATATCGGCAAGTAAAAGTTTGCCTTCTGCCTCGTAAAACTGGTGGTATTTTAAGTCGGCGGTAAGAAAAGCATCTGCGCCAGAGCCTATAGCGTTTTTAATAGCGAAACTTCCCGACCCTCCGAGAACTGCTACTTTTTTAATTGTCCTGCCGTTAAAAGCACTGTGCCTAATTCCATCAGCCTGCATTTTTTCTTTTACAAAAAGAAGGAATTCTTTTTCATCCATTGGCTCTGCAAACTCTCCTATCATGCCAAGGCCTATATTTTGATGACTGTTATTCAGGTTGTAAATCTCATAGGCAACCTCTTCGTACACGTGATTGGTAAATAGCGCTTTCAGAATTTTACCTTCCAACTGTTTTTCGAAAGTTACTTCAATTTTAATCTCCTGTGCTTCTACAAATTCACCGGGTATGCCAATTTCAGGATTACTGTTTTCGTTACCCTGATATGTGCCTAAGCCTTGCGAATTGAAACTGCAATTTTCGTAATTGCCTATGCTGCCTGCACCTGCATTAAAAAGAGCGTTGCGCAATTTTTCAAGGTTTTCGAGTATAGTATAGGTTACCAGCTTGCGAATATGGTTTTCTTTAGGTATAAGTATCTTAGTGTTGATAAGTCCCAATGCATCGCAAAATATTTTATTCACTCCCTGCTGATGATTGTCTAGTGCAGTATGGACAGCATAAATGGCAATGTCATTTTTTATTGCTTTAATAACGGCGAGCTCTACATAATTTTTACCGGTTATCTTTTTTAATCCCGAAAACAAAATCGGGTGAAAGCATACTATCAGGTTACAATTGTTTTTAATTGCTTCGTCAATAACACCTTCAAGTGCATCATGGCATACCAGTATGCCTGTAGCCTCATCGTTTATATTTCCGGTAAGCAACCCAACATTATCAAAATCCTCAGCGTAGGCTAAGGGCGCCATAGTTTCTAGTACAAGTAGTATATCTTTAATTTGCATGATTGTCTGGTTTAATAGCAAAAATAAGATTTTAATACTGAAATATGATAAATCAGGATGATTGTCTGCTTTGGTGTAGT
Source organism: Flavobacterium psychrophilum (assembly GCA_001708385.1). NCBI lineage: Bacteria > Pseudomonadati > Bacteroidota > Flavobacteriia > Flavobacteriales > Flavobacteriaceae > Flavobacterium > Flavobacterium psychrophilum. The sequence continues at coordinate 3,259,475 of CP012388.1, forward strand.
GAATATATATTTTATTAAGTAAATACTTGGTAAAATATTTGTAATTTAAGAAAAATGCTATATGTTTGCGCTCTAACCAAACTTTATTTTTATTATGAAAAAACTTAAAATTGCACTATTCTCGGTACTGGCACTTGGACTAACATTAACATCTTGTAGTGACGATGATAACAATGGTGGTGATGACACGAGTGCAAAGCTTGAAGGTAAATGGGTTTATGCTAAAGAAGGTGTGTCTGCAAATGGACAGGATGCTTTAATAGATTATGATCATACCGAAGGGTGTGATAAAGATTACATGGAAATTACAGCAACTACTGTTAAAGATGTGTGGTATAATAACAATGGAACTGCATGTGAAGAGGATTTTGATACTTCAACTTACACGAGAAATGGTAACACAATTACCGTTAAAGAAGGAGAAGAAACTTATACTAGCACGATTGAAAAATTAACTGCAAGCGAGCTTAGAATCAGTGATGAAGAAACTGAGAATGGTGTTACAGTTAAATATATCACTACTTACACAAGAAAGTAATTATTTCTGCTAATAGACAAGCGCCGTGAACACGGCGCTTTTTTTATGGCTTATAGTGAGATAATTTCCATATGGTTAATTTGAAAAAATTATCTTTGCTTATAAGCAACACTTTAACTGCCAATGAAATTTCTACGTAGGCTTTTGTTTCCTTTCTCTCTTATTTACCTGTTGGTAACAACAGTGCGTAATTTTTTCTACAATAAGGGAATTTTTAAATCGTATGGTTTCAATATTCCGGTAATTGCCATTGGTAATTTAAGTACTGGCGGTACGGGTAAAACACCTCAGACTGAATATTTAATACGTCTATTGTCTGATAACTATAAAGTAGCAACGCTTAGCCGTGGCTATAAAAGAAAATCTAAAGGTTTTGTTTTGGGCAGTACTACCAGCGATGCCAATATATTAGGCGATGAACCTTTTCAGTTTTATCAGAAATTCCCGCAGATAAGGGTGGCTGTGGATGCCGACAGAAAAAACGGAATCGAACAATTATTATCACTTTCCCCGAAACCACAAGTATTGCTTTTGGACGATGCCTACCAGCATAGAAGGGTTAAAGCGGGGCTATATATACTACTGACTTCGTATGGCGATATCTATCCTGATGATTTTCTTTTGCCGGCGGGTAACCTTCGTGAAGGCAGGGCGGGAGCAGATAGGGCAGCTGTTATTATTGTAACCAAATGTCCACCTGAATTGTCTCAAAATACGATGGATAGTATAGTGAAAAAGCTAAAGCCAAATCCTTCACAAAAAGTATATTTTACTTGTATAGAATATGATAGCTCCGTATATTCGGAAGAGCGGCAGCTTACTGAAGAAGAGGTGAAATCTACTGAAAAAGCATTGGTTGCAGGTATTGCAAAGCCACAGCCTTTTTTTGATCATTTGTATCAGCAAGGTGATGAAGTACTTGCTTATCCGGATCATCATGACTTTACAGATAAGGAGCTTGCAGAGTTAGAAGAAAAATCGAAAATAAAAATAATCGTTACTACCGAAAAAGATTATGTGAGGTTAAGAGGGAAGCTGCCTAAAAACAGGCTTTTCTACCTGCCTATAAAAAGCCGTTTTCTTACAGGGGCAAACGATTTTGATAATATTATTTTAAACTATGTGGGAAAAAGTACAGGAAACAGCAAAATACATTCTTGACAAGACTGGCTTTACGCCACGTTATGGTATAATTTTAGGATCGGGGCTTGGTAGCTTTACCGATGAAATAGAAATAGAACATATGCTGGAGTATACCGATATTCCAAACTTTCCAGTTTCAACGGTAGAAGGTCATTCCGGAAGCCTTGTGTTTGGAAAAATAGGGCAGAATAACGTGGTGGCTATGAAGGGCCGTTTTCATTATTACGAAGGCTATTCTATGGAAGAGGTTACTTTTCCGGTAAGGGTAATGAAGGCTTTAGGTGTAGATAAGCTTATTGTTTCTAATGCTTCGGGAGGTGTAAACTCTTTTTACAAGGTTGGTGATATCGTAATTATTTACGATCACATCAACTTTTTCCCTGAACATCCGTTGCGCGGAAAGAACGATGACCGTTTTGGCCCGCGATTTTTAAATATGCACGAAGCATACAGCCGTAAGATGATCGCCAAAGCAAAAGAAATTGCCGTTGCACAATCTATAGATGTTAAAGATGGTATTTACCTAGGTCTGCAGGGGCCTACATACGAGACAATGTCGGAATACCGAATGGTTAAAATTCTTGGCGCTGATTGCGTTGGTATGTCTACCGTGCCGGAAGTTATAGTGGCAAGACATATGAATATGGAATGTTTCGGACTTTCAGTTATTACCGATATGGGTAACGAGGAAGGTATCGAAACCCTTAGCCATGACGAAGTACTACAAGCTGCAAAAATGGCTGAACCGAAAGTAAAAGCGCTTATTAAAGAACTTATTATTAAGTATTAAAAAGCTAGCCACGAATTACAAAAATGCCACCGATTTAAAATTAGTGTAGATTATTGTAATTCGTGGCTTTTATATTTTACTTCTCCAAAAACAGTATAAGATCTATAATTCTTGACGAATAACCAATTTCGTTATCATACCATCCTACGACTTTTACCATCCTGTCAATAACAGATGTTAACTGGGAATCGAATAGGCATGAGTTACGGTTGCCAATGATATCTACAGATACTATGGGGTCTTCCGTGTAGGCCAATATTCCTTTCAGCTCGTTATCGGCGGCATTTTTAAAGGCGGCATTTATTTCATCAATACTTACTTCGCGTTTTACGTAGCATGTTATATCAGTTAATGAACCATCGGGTACAGGTACACGAATACCTCCGCCGCCAATTTTACCTTCAAACTGAGGAAAAATCTTTGTTAACGCTTTAGCAGCTCCCGTTGTTGTAGGGACAATAGACTGCGCTGCGCCACGTGCCCTTCTGAGGTCTTTATGAGGTTGGTCGTGCAGGCTTTGGTCTGTAGTGTAAGAGTGAACTGTAGTAATGTACGCCTGTTCAATACCGCAAAGGTCATTTATGATCTTCATCATTGGTGCGGCATTGTTTGTGGTACAGCTGGCGTTAGATATTACTTTTTCGGTACCGTCCAGTATGTGTTCGTTAACACCAAGAACAACAGTTTTAATACGGTCATCTTCCGGTGGTGCAGAAAGTATTACTTTCTTCGCTCCTGCATCAAGGTGTTTGCTGGCGTCTTCAAGGGTTTTGAATTTGCCTGTGGCTTCAATTACAATATCAATTTCGAGAGATTTCCAGTCCTGGTCGGCTGCATTTTTCTTTCTTAAGAAAGGGTAGGGCTTTCCGTCAATAACAATACTGTCTTCTGTGTGAGAAACCTCATAAGGCAAGATACCGTGAATACTGTCGTATTTTATAAGATGCGCCATAGTACGGGCATCGGCAATATCGTTTATTGCAACCACCTCAATAGACGGATGGTTAATTAAAAGCCTGAAAAGGTTTCGGCCTATGCGGCCAAAACCATTTATGGCAATTTTTGTTTTTTTATTCATTTCTGTAAAACCGTCAGCCGTAAACTGACAACTTTCAACTAATTATAAAATGTGTTTTTGTGCTTTGTATGATGAACGTACAAGTGCACCGCTCTCTACATGGCGGAAACCAAGTTCAAGTCCTATTTTTTCGTATTTTTCAAACTGCTCAGGAGTTATAAACTCTTTTACAGGAAGGTGTTTTTTACTCGGCTGAAGGTACTGCCCTATAGTAAGTACATCAAGGTTAACGCTTCTAAGGTCGTGCATTGTCTGAATCACTTCCTCTTCGGTTTCGCCAAGGCCAAGCATAATGCCCGATTTTGTACGGTTAATACCATTGGCTTTCAGGTAGCGTAATACTTCAAGGCTACGTTCGTATTTTGCCTGGATACGTACTTCACGGGTTAACCTTTTTACAGTTTCCATGTTGTGCGAAACCACTTCCGGTGCAACCTGTATAATACGGTCAATATTTCTTTCTATCCCCTGAAAATCGGGGATAAGAGTTTCAAGTGTAGTGTTTGGGTTCATCCTGCGGATAGCCTTAACGGTTTCCGCCCAAATAATAGATCCGCCATCTTTAAGGTCGTCACGGTCTACGCTGGTAACCACAGCATGCTTAATGTTCATAAGCTTAATAGAACGTGCTACTTTTTCGGGTTCATCCCAGTCTACCGTCTCAGGGCGTCCGGTTTTTACACCACAAAAGCCGCAAGAACGTGTACAGGTATTACCAAGTATCATAAAGGTAGCAGTACCCTCGCCCCAGCATTCACCCATATTAGGGCAGCTTCCCGAAGTACAAATCGTATGCAGCTTGTATTTGTCTACAAGACCGCGAAGTTCAGTATATTTTTTGCCGGTAGGTAATTTAACCCTAAGCCATTTTGGTTTTTGGGTTAAAAGTCCGTTAGCGGCGGTAGGTCGTATAGTGTCTAAAACAGTTTCCATATATAAAAACTTTGAGATGCAAAGATACTACTTATTTGTATAACAGCAGCTATTTTTGGTGGCTAGCCAAAGCTGTCACAATCCTTTGCAGAGATGTTATTTATTTTCTTAAATTGGCCTCTATAATCTAACTAAACTAATTATTATGAAAAAGATTGTTCTTGCAATGTTTGTCCTTTTCTCTGTTATTGCATGTGAAAGCGACGATAATAAGCAAACTGGAGGTAGTGGAAATAACACTCCAACCAATATCCAGTTTACTACTTTAGCTAAAGGCAATGTTACGACCGGATCGGCGGTATCGCCTCGTTTCTACGTATTAAGGACACAAACGGAGTATAATACTTTTAAAGAGGAAAAGCAATTGCTTACTGACCTTGTTGTAGATTTTAATATTAACGAGGTAATAGTTGTTTTTGATGAGTTAAAAACCGGCGGTGGCTATGCTGTAGACGTTACAAATATTTCCAGAATGGATAATAAGCTTACCGTAAAATTACAAAGTTCGGCGCCCCAGCCTGATGATACAGCAATTAATACACAACCGTACCATGCTGTACGATTACAGAAAACAGGATTACCCGTAGTTTTTGAAGAGCAAGCTCCTCTTTAAATTTTAAGGATACAAAACTAAAAGCCCCGAAGGGGCTTTTAGTTTTAATGTACTTTAACTGTTATTGGCAGGTTATAAGCGGTTCGCACTGTTCGACCTCCTTTTTTACCGGGAGTCCATTTTGCTTTAAGCGATTTTAAAACCCTTACAGCTTCGGCACCCATGCTATAACCGGGATCTTTAGTAGCTTTTATATTGCTTAATGTTCCATCGGGTTCAACCACAAAAGAAACATATACTTTCATTGTTGTAGCGTTTGCTACTTCAGGTGTCCTGAATTTATTAGCCACATCTTTATAAAACTCAGATAATCCGCCTGGATATAAAGGAGCTACATCTACAAAGTTCTCGATTGCACCTTCACCACCACCAGCTGTTGGCCCTGTATATGTGCCGGTTCCTGAGGTCGCTGTTCCCGGATTTAATGATATTTGTGTACCTGTACCTGCTGTTGTAGCTGCTGCCGGCGGAGCGTTATCAAAGTCAGATGTTGTAGGCAGGTCAGGTGTAGGTTCAGATGTCGCTACAAGAGGTTTTAGTTCTGTTGTAGGTGTTACACTCTGTGCAGCAGACGCAGCCGGTTCGCGAACTATTGGCTCCGGTTTTGCGACAGGTGGAACAGGTATTTCTATAGGGTCTGACAGATCTACAGGAGTTATAGGGTCTACAATAGTTTCGGGTGCAATCACTACAGGTTTAAGATAGTTCGCTATGGCAGGAATGCCTACTAATAGTAATAATATCCCGATGCCTGTAAAAAATGCTTTGATAGTAGTCTGTGCATCCTGTTTACGAAGCTGGTAAGCTCCGTATTGCTGGTTACGGCCTTCAAATACAAGGTCGATCCATCCGTGGTCGAAAACGCTAACTTTTGACATAATAAGATGATTTTGGTTGTTAATATGATTTATATTAACTAAAACGTTTTCGTTGATTTTAATATTGTAGTAAATACCATAAATATTTACAAAATACGTAATCGATAGTTTTGGATAAATCGAACCTCGTTATATTGTCAATTCGTTAGTGGACTAAACCTTTTTTAGAATATGTTATTCTTTTTTGGTGATGATCTCAGATAGTAATTTCTTCGCCCTAAGGAGTTTCACTTTTACATTGTTAAGCGGTTCGGTTAGTTGGTGGGCAATTTCCTGATAACTCATTTCCTGAAAATAGCGCAGCTGTATTACTTCCTGGTATTGAGGCTTAAGTTTTTTAATGCATTCTAAAAGGCTGGAAAGGTTCTGCTCTTTGATTAGCTTATCTTCGGGAGAAGGCGAGCTGTCTGCAACATTATAAGCCTGTTGGTCTTCTTCGTCGGTTATTTCAACAAATAAGGATGAGCGTTTTTTACGAAGCAAATCAATATGAACATTTTTGGCAATGGCAATGAGCCATGTGTTAAAGGCATATTCAGGATTATATGTCGCAATCCTGTCAAAAGCTTTCGCAAAAGTTTCTATAACTATGTCTTCGGTGTCTGCTTCGTTTTCTGTGCGCTTCAGCATAAAACCATATACCTCATTCCAAAAAAAGTCAAGCAGGAAAGTAAAGGCTACCTGGTCACCTTTTTTTGCCTTTTCGATATGTTGCTGTATGATTTGCGAGGTTATTTCCAATGCGCAGGTTTTGAAAACAAATTGGTAAAGAAAACGTTCAGTTGTGTGAAGGTAAGGATTATTTCTATAACCGGATACCAGTAAACTGTATCTTTTTCCTTTAATTTGGCAGCACTATAACCTATGGTTAACCAGCTCCCAAAGTATCGTATTACAATTACAGGCACCATAAACATCCAATTATACTGCAAGGCAAAAAGCAATATCGCCAGCACTATAAATGACAATTGGGAAAGGAAAAATAAACGTAGTTGGAAAATATCCAGTGGACGGAAGAACTTAGCAATAAATACCTGTCTTCTTTTTTGTTTGCGCCATGCACCAAATGATTTTTTAGGTTCGCTGTATGTAAAGCTTTCAGGAGTATAGCAAACGGTTACATTCTTTTTTGTAGCTGCCTGATTAAGAAAGAGAGCATCTTCTCCCATACGGATATTCATATGGTCTATATATCCGTTAACTTTAAAGAATTCATCTTTTTTATAGGCCAGGTTTCGGCCTTCGCCGGAAAACGGACTACCCACTTTTGCCCAAGCAAAATACTGGGTTGCGGTAAGCATATTGTCAAACCTGATGATCTTGTTAAGGAATGAGTTCTTTACTTTTTCGTAAGCACCATACCCAAGAACAATAGTCCTGTTCATGGTAAACTGCGATGTCATGTTGGTTATCCAGTCTTTAGAAGCAGGGTAGCAGTCGGCATCGGTAAAAAGAAGGTATTCTTTACGGGCCGCTTTAATTCCCAGTGTAAGTGCATATTTTTTATTGCCCCAAAAAGCTTCATTGTTTGCCACTTTTACAAGCCGAACATTGCTGTATTGTTTCTCAAATTCCTCGAAAATGTCAAGCGTGTCATCGCTAGATGCGTCGTCAATAAGCACTATCTCAAAATCGGGATAATCCTGTTCTGCCAAAAGCGGAACAAACTGTTTAACCTTTTCGGCCTCATTTTTTGCACATACAATTATAGATACAGGAATTCTTTTAGGTGTAATTTCCTGTGGTTGCGCAAAAGCGAATTTTCCAAAAATTATAAGATAATATACAAGTTGCACTACTACAACAGCAATAAATACAAAGAAAATAATGTTCAGCATATAGGCAGGCGGCATTTATGTTTACTTCGGCAAAATTATGGAAAAGTATCCAGTGTTCAGTGTTCAGTGCTCAGTTTTCAGTCCTGGATAGCAGTTTTAGTCGTCAGTTTTCAGTAACGCCAAATTTTGCAGGGTTTAAAATCATATAATTCAGTAGTTTGCCAATATCTTCAGTTTCTGTAATCAGATTAGTGTATGTATCATAGGGTATATATTTGCATTGGTAACAAAATTCTATCCATACCTGAGTTTCAGAATTTTCAGCGTCACAGTCGGTAAGTTTGCTATGGAAATGTTTCGGAAAAACTCGTTTTCTATAAGCCTCTGCAATGTTTGCAGGAACGCTTCTTGAAGACCTTCTAATCTGATCTGTAAGAGAATATCTTTCTTCAACAGGAAAAGTTTTTGAAATATCAAAGATTTTCATCGCTAATGAAAAAGATTTTTTGTAAACAATTAAATCCTGAAACTTCATACCTTAAGAGTGTTTTTGCAGTTTGCATTACTGACCACTGACCACTGACCACTATATTATATTAACTTCTGCTTCAATCCTGATTCCGAAGTTGTTAAACACAGTTTCTTGTATGTTTTTAGAAAGATCTAGTAGTTCCTGCCCGGTTGCATTACCATAGTTAACCAATACTAATGCTTGTTTTGCGTGAACACCTGCATCGCCAAAGCGTTTCCCCTTAAAACCACTCTGTTCAATAAGCCATCCCGCAGGTACTTTAACCTGGGTATCAGATACTGTATAATGAGGCATAGTAGGGTGAAGAATATAAGCCCTCTCAAATTCCTCGGCTGTAATGATAGGATTTTTAAAGAAGCTTCCGCTGTTGCCTAATTCCTTAGGATCGGGTAATTTACTTTGACGGATTGCTGTAACTGCTTCGCTAACGTCTTTAATGGTGGGAACTGTAATTCCTTTGCTCGTAAGTTCGGCAGCGATATCGCCGTATGACGTATTTATTTTATGTTTTTCGGTAGTAAGCCTGAAAGTTACCGATACAATAACGTACTGATTTCTAAGTGCACCTTTAAAAATGCTTTCACGGTAGGCAAATTCACATTCTTTTTTTGTGAATGTTTTTATTTGCTGCGTGGCAATGTGCATCGCTTCGCAAGAAACAAAGGTGTCTTTTATCTCGGTTCCGTAAGCCCCGATATTCTGAATAGGCGTTGTACCAACATTTCCCGGAATAAGTGACAGATTTTCAAGTCCTCCTAGATTGTTGCTAATGCAGTATTGTACAAACTCATGCCAGTTCTCTCCGGCCATCGCTTTTACTTCAGCAAAGCCATTTTCAGCGTTGAATATTTCTTTTCCTTTAAGGTCTACATGGATAACCAGGGCATCTATATCCTGCGTAAGCAGCATGTTACTGCCTCCGCCAAGAATAAAAAGTTTTTTCTCCTGATTTTCTTTAAGTACTTCGGCAAGTTCTGTTGTGGTATGCACCTGAACGAATTCTTTCGCAAAAGCGCTGATGCCAAAAGTATTGTGGTTTTTTAAGGGATAATTAGCAACGATTTCCATAGTACGTATACGGTTGTTTTTGTAGCGCAAAAGTAATGCTTTAAAAGCTATTCTGTAGTAAGGGCACGGTTTAAAAACTCCACTAGCGGTTTTAGTACAGTCAGTTTTTTAACAGTATTCTTTATAAAGTCTTTTTGAGAATATTCTTTGTCATCAATCTTTGCCGAGGCCGTAAAGCTTTTTAGTTTTAAAAACTGTATAGCAGGATGGTCTTTCGCAAAATCTTTTGGAGCCGTTTTAAGCGTATTCTTTTCATCGCTGTCCAAACTTCCAAATAATTTTTTGAATTCTGCTTCATCCACAATTTCTTCAAGGTCTTCATAGAAACCATCAATCTCACGGCGCACCTTTTTAAGGTCGGCCGCATCGGGATTATAAACACCAGCGGCTATAAAACCTGCACCTTTTTCAATGTGCACATAGTAGCCTGCCAGATTGGTGTTTTTATTCCCGCTGCACAGCCAGATTCCCATATGGGTTTTATAAGGCGATTTATCTTTAGAAAAACGAATGTCTTTATTAATACGGAAGGACGCGTCCTTAAATTCAAGATGACTAAGGGATTCATCTTCTTTACTCATTTCGGCAATAAAAGCTTCCACGGTTTGCCTGTAGTCTTTTTTGTATTCGTCGTATCGCTTTTGGTTTGCCTGAAACCAGTCACGGTAATTATTATTTTTCAGGTCTTCAAGGAATTGAAAGGATTCTTTTGATATCATGATTTACTGATTGAATATAATAAATGTATAATTTTTAATAGCAACAGACAATACAACTATTGATTACATATTAAATATAGTATAACTCTGATGTGTAGCTTTCACTATATTCTCTGTGCGCTCGGGGTGGGTGTCAGAAATAAATATCTGCCCAAAAACCTTGTCATCAATCATCTGAACTATTTTCGCAACACGTGTTTCGTCAAGCTTGTCGAAAATGTCATCAAATAAAAGAATAGGCAATACACCACTTTGCTTTTTTATAAATTCAAACTGGGCGAGTTTTAGTGCGATAAGGAAAGACTTCTGCTGCCCTTGCGACCCGAATTTTTTTATGGGATGCCCATCGATCTCAAATAACAGGTCGTCTTTGTGAATACCTACACTGGTATATTGCAATACACGGTCGCGCTGAAGGTTTTCATCAAATAAAGTTAGCAGCCTTTTGTTATGCAGGTGACTGTCGTAAGCAAGGCTTACTGCTTCGGCAGAATCGGTTATCGATTGATGATGTTTGTTGAATATCGGAATAAAGTCTTCAAGAAATTGTTTTCGTTTCTCGAAAAGTGCCTGACCCAGCGTGTCCAGCTGTTCGTTATATATAGATAAGGTGTCTTTATCGAAGGTATGGTTTAGTGCAAAGTATTTCAGCAGGGCATTACGCTGGGCTACTACTTTCTGGTAATTAATTAATTCCTGAAGATAGGTTGAATCTAATTGCGATATAACGCTGTCTATAAATTTACGTCGGGTTTCGCTGCCTTCTACAATAAGGTCATTGTCGGAAGGGGAGATGATAACCAACGGAATAAAGCCTACGTGTTCGGAAAACTTATCGTAGATCTTACCGTTTCGCTTAAGTACTTTTTTCATGCCTTTTTTAAGGCTGCATACAATCTGCTCGCTACGGCCGTCTTTTTCAAAAGTGCCGTCTATTACAAAGAATTCTTCGCCGTGTTTTATGTTTTGAACAGCCAAAGGATTAAAATAACTCTTGCCGTAAGCCAGGTGATATATGGCATCGAGAACATTTGTCTTGCCAACACCGTTCTTTCCGGTAAAACAGTTTATCTTTGGATCAAATTCATAATTTGCCTCGGCAATATTTTTATAATTGAGTAGTGATAAATTCTTTAAGTACATGGGGCAAACTGGATGCTGATAGTGAGAACCTTGTATAAATTAGGCTTCTTTTGTTGAGAAGCCGCAAATTATCGAAAAATATCGACAAAAAGATATTTTAATATTCAATAAAAATTTTATTTTTGCGGCTCACTAAAATAAATTAAATGGCAACGTATAACAAAAGAGGCTATAAAGCTCCCAAACCTGCAGATAGTAACGAGGTAGAAACTGTAGAAGAAACTTTTGACGGAAAAAGCACAACAGCAGAGGTATTTAACTCGCTTGACGAAGGTGCTTCAAGAACAGAAGAGTGGGTAGCAAGAAACCAAAAAGGTATATTAGTGGGTGTAGTTGCTATAGCTGTGGCTGCAATTGGATACTTTGCTTACAATAGATTTGTAGCAGATCCAAAAGAAAATACTGCTGCTGAAGATATGTTCCAGGCTCAACTATATTTTGATCAGGCTGTAAATGCTCCAACTGCGAGCGATTCTCTATACAAACTTGCACTTAACGGTGGTGAAGGTAAACTAGGTTTCCTTGGAATCATTGAGAACAACTCGGGTACAGATGCTGCAAACCTTGCAGAATACTACGCGGGTACATCTTACTTAAACATTGGTAAATACAAAGAGGCAGTAGAACACCTTGAAAAATTTAGCACTAAAGATGAAATTCTTGATGCTATGGCTAAAGGTGCTACAGGAGATGCTTTTGCACAGCTTAAGAAAAACGATGATGCATTAGAGTTTTATGACAAAGCTGCTAAAGCTACAAACAATGACATGATCGCTCCGCGTTACCTTTTCAAAGCAGGACAAACAGCTCTTGCTTTAAACAAAAAAGCTGAAGCGCTTAAATATTTTAAAGAAATTCAGGATAAATACAGCACTTCTCAGGAAGGCGCTACTATTGATGCCTACGTTGCAATGGCTGAATAAACATGGCTACAGTAAATAAAAACTTATCAGTATACGATAAAAACACAGTCCCAAACGCGAAAGATTTTCGGTTTGGGATTGTTGTTTCTGAATGGAACGAAAATATAACTTCCGGCCTTTACAAGGGAGCTATTGAGGCTTTGCTTGAAAACGGTGCACTCGCAGAAAACATTATTTCATGGGATGTGCCGGGAAGCTTTGAACTTATATACGGTTCTAAAAGAATGATAGATACTCAAAACGTTGATGCTGTTATTGCTATAGGCAGTGTTATACAGGGAGAAACAAAACATTTTGACTTTGTATGTGAAGGTGTGGCACAGGGTATTAAAGACCTTAATGTGCTAACCGATGTACCCGTTGTGTTTTGTGTACTTACCGATAACAACCTTCAGCAGGCGATAGACCGTAGTGGGGGTATTCATGGAAATAAAGGTACAGAAGCTGGAATTGTTGCTATAAAAATGGCGTATTTAAGACAGCAGACAACATGATTTTTAAAGCTTAACTGCTTGTAAATAAAGCCTTCCCAAATCGGGAAGGTTTTTTTTTGAAAAAAAGTGAAATTTTTTAAATCCGTAAAACCTAACCTTTCGTATATACTATCAAATGCTATTTTCTAAACCCTCGGATGTTTATCGTCCCCGAAAATAAAATAAGCCATCTAATTAAAGTAAGGTGTGGTTTTATGGCTTCCCCTCTTCTTCCTCCCCGGTTGAAGAGGGTTTTTTTTTGCTTTTCAATTTCGCCTTCGCTTTATTTTCCTCAACCCTGAATGTTACTATTTTTGCTATAAGGTCTAAAGGCAATGGCTTGTCTAACGGAAATTGTATCGATCCCTTACCTGTCTTGTAAGCAGATAGTTCCTTTTGAAAAGCCTCATTACCCGATGGTAATGCATAAAACCCGATATGGTTGGTAAAAGCAGCAAAGTGAACCAGTATGCCATGCAGCTTAAAGGTAGGCATGCCATAGCTAATGGCTTCTTCAGCTTCCGGTGCTGCTTTTTGTATAGTTTTTCGTGCCTGTTGTAATAGCTGCTGTACTTGGGGCGTAAACGACGCTATGTAGCTGTCGATGTTTTCAGGTTTATTCATGACATTCAGCATTAGCCTTTAGCAACTTCGCGAAGTTTATTTAGGTCAAGTTTTTTCATCTGCAGTAATGCTTCCATAACTTTAACGGCATTGGGGCCGCTGTTTTTCACAAGTTCGCCCATTTCTTCCGGGACTACCTGCCAGGATATTCCATATGGATCTTTAAGCCAACCGCATACGCTTTCTTCGCCACCGTTGGATGTCAGCTTTTCCCAGTAGTAATCTATTTCATTCTGATCCTTGCAATCAATTACTAATGATATCGCTTCGCTATGTTTAAATTCAGGACCTCCATTAAGTATCATAAAAGATTGGCCTTCTATATCAAAGTTGGCTGTTAAGATAGAACCTGCCGGCATTGGCATGTTTTCTTCATAATATGATATTTCTTTGATCTTAGCATTTTTAAATACCGAAGTGTAAAATTCTAGTGCCTCTTCAACTCTCCCGTTGAACCAAAGGCATGGTGTTATCTTTTGCATACTAATTGTTGATTTGTTTGTTATATGCCAAAGTTACTAAATACCAATATGTTGGCATAGGGGGTAAACCTGACAATAAAAGGGGCATATCGGGACAACGGGTATATGTTGGGTTAACGAAAAGATAATTAGTAAGGTTTTACCACTAATGATGAGTAACTTGAAAAGGTAAATTATAAATCATTCATATCATGTATATTATATTAGGAGGTACGGGCCATGTAGGCAGTGCGGTAACCAAAGAGCTTTTAGCAAACAATAAAGAGGTGATTATAATAACCCATGATGAAAATAAGGTAAAAGATATAGAGGCAATGGGAGCTAAAGCTGAGATTGCCGACATAACAGATAGCAACAGGCTAAACGAAATATTCAGAAAAGGGGAGCGTTTGTTTTTGCTGAACCCACCAGCCCCGCCTGAAACAAATACAGCTAAAGTGGAACGTGACAGCATGCAGTCTATAATTGCTGCCCTTGAAGATTCGGGACTTGAGAAAATAGTAGCGGAATCTACTTACGGCGCACAACCGGGTAAACATATTGGAGACCTGGGTGTGCTCTATGAAATGGAGGAGGTTCTAAAAGATATTCATATTCCGGTTATAATTCAGCGAGGAGCTTATTACTATAGCAATTGGGATTTTTCGCTTGAAACAGTGAAGAAAGAAGGTAAATTATACAGCCTTTATCCGCCCGATTTTAAACTGCCAATGGTTGCTCCGGAAGATCTTGGTACATTCGCGGCAAAACTGCTTATGAAACCTTTGGAAGAAACAGGTTTATATCACAGGACAGGCCCCGAGGACTATTCGCCAAACGATGTAGCCACAGCCTTCTCTGAAGCACTTGACAAACCTGTTGAAGCTATACAAATACCGGAAGGCGAATGGGAATCGTACCTGGAAGAGCAGGGCTTTTCTAAAAAAGCGGCAAAGTCTATGGTAAATATGACGAAACTTACGTTGGAAAAGGTTCAGGACGAACAACCTGAAAATCCTGAGCGTGGATCAATTACCATTCAAGACTATATTAGTAAGCTTGTTGAAAGATCGGCTAAGTAAAAAGTTGACCAAAATTACATCTGGTAATCCTCGATCCTTTTAAAAAAAGCGTCTTTATAGGTTGCGCCAATCGGCAGGTCTTTATTGCTTATAATAACCGAAAAATTATCGGTAGTATCAATATGCTTTATCTGCACGGCATACGACCTGTGTATTTGCACAAAGCCCGATGGCAATAACTCTAAAAGGTTTTTAAGGGTGCTATGTGTTATTATCATTCCCTTTACGGTATGTAGGCAGATGTAATTCTGAAGTGCTTCTATGTAAAGAATATCATCAGTGAATACTTTTGCTAGTTTGTTTTTTCCATCGGTTTTAATAAAAAGAAAGCCACTCGCTGATGGCTGTTCTACTTCTGATTGTGGTGTAGTAGGTGCCTGTAATTTGGACACCGCCTGGTAAAAACGTTCAAAAGGTATGGGTTTCAACAGGTAATCGGTTGCATTAAGGTGGAAACCTTCTACAGCAAAATCGGCATATGCAGTCGTGAAAATTACTTTTACATTGGGCGAAATTATGCGCGAAAGCTGTAACCCTGTTAGCTGCGGCATCTGAATATCAAGAAACACCACATCTAGCTTATTGCTGTTTAAAAACTCCAATGCTTTAAGCGAATCGTTAAATGTGCCGACTAACTCCAAAGTTGGAATACGTTCGGTAAATTTTTCCAGCAGTCGTACGGCAGGCGGTTCGTCATCAACAATAATGCAGGTTAATTTCATGGCTGTATGGGCATTTTTAAGTAGGTAGTAAAAATATCATTTTCCTGCGTTTTTTCTAAGATAAATCTGCCTTCATATGTATGTTTTAACCTGTTTGAAAGATTCGTGTATCCTATGCCGGTGGCATAATAATTTTCGCCTCCCTGAACGTAATTACTCGTCTTAATCTCTATAATATCGGTGTTTATCGTGATACTTATTAAAGCAGGCTTTTCGCGATCATTTAGTTTACCGTGTTTAAATACATTTTCCACAAAGTGAATAAGCACTGCAGGAAGTATGGTCTGTGCCATAATATTACCTTTTACTTCATAGTCAAGATAGAGCTGACTTTCAAAACGCTTTTCCTGTAGGTTGATATAATTGGTTAAAAATTCGAGTTCTTTTGCTAGTAGTACCGTTTCTTTATTGCTTTCGGTTAATGTATAGCGTAAAAGATCTGACAGAGTCAACAAGTCTTCGGCTATGCCCTGATCTTTATCGACCATTTCACTGTAAAAAGAATTAAGTGTGTTAAAAAGAAAGTGCGGGCTTAGCTGCGATTTTAAAAGCTGTAATTGGGCCTGTCTGTTTTCAACTTCCAATTTTGCAGTGTATTTTGAATGTACATTGTATTGCCATCCTAAATATAAAAGTACAGAAAGTATGACTGACGGTAAACCGTAATAAAAATTATCCAGTATGTAGGCTATAGGCTTTAGCGAGAAATAATTATGAACGCCTGTTAGGTAAAACAAAATTACTTCCTGAAGTAGGAAACGTATCGCCGAGAAAATAATAAGTTGTGCGGGTATTGACAAGATATAAAGATAGATTTTCTTTTTGCCAAGAAGCGGGCAAAAAATATAATAGCCTATAAGGTAGGCAAATGAAATTGCAAGTATATGTGTAATATCCAAAAGTACAATATAAACGTCTATTACTATAGGCTTAGCACTTAATCCAAAATCATATAAATGATAAACTAAAAATATAGTGGCTAACAGTACTATATGGTAATGAAATGGAATTTTTTGTTTCATGAGGTCAGTTATATAAGTCAAAAATACAACGAGAAAGGCAATGCATTTTATTTTTTACACGAATGTGCTGTTTTATGGTACGAACACATTAAAATAGAATGGCGAAATGGCCAAAGCTTAAAAAATATCGGTCTGTATAATCTAAACAGCCGTTCGTCAAAAGCTTTAAAATAGAGGGTATTGCTGTCTTAGTTTCGCATAGAATTTAAAACCAATCGTATGAAAACTTATCTATTACTTATCATTACAATTCTTTCTGTTTCAGTACAGGCACAGACACAAAAAACAAAAATACTTTTATTGGGGACTTTCCATTTTGAAAATCCCGGGTTTGACGTAGCACTATATGACGACTTTAATGTTATGACACCAGAGCATCAAAAAGAAATGGAAGATATCTCACAAAAGATAAAAGCCTTTGCCCCGGATAAAATATTTGTAGAGTGGAATTATAAAGATCAGGCAAGACTAGACAATCTTTTTGCAAAAAATACAGATAGCCTATTAAAAAAAGATGCAGACGAAAGGGTACAGATAGCGATGCGTACGGCAAAAAAACTGAAGCATAAACAACTCTATGCTATAGATTATAAAGAAACTACTTTTGCTTACGACCTTTTGATAAAAAGTATGGAAATGGCAGGGCAGCAGGAACTTATAAAAAGCAGCGATGATTTAATGAAGCAACATGAGCAAAGTCAAAATACCAAAAGAAAGACGTATACACTTAAACAGCTTATACTGGATGTTAACACCAGGGAAAGCAATGCTTCTAATTTAGGATGGTATTTTGATTATGCTAACAGGGCAGGGGCAAAGGATGTTTTTGTGGGCGCTAATCTGGTATCTGAATGGTACAAGCGTAACCTGCATATGTATTCGCTTGTGCAAAAACTTACTGCTGCTAACGACAAAAGTATTGTTGTACTGGCAGGAGCAGGGCATACGGCTATATTACGTGAATTTGTGAAGAACGACGCAAGGTTTGAGCTTGTTGAGGTTGAAGATGTTTTAAAATAATACCTGTCAATCAAACTTAGACCGACCAATGAAAAACGTGGTAATACTATTCATTTTTATTGTGGTTTATTTTCCGGTAAACGCACAGATAAAAGTTCAGGGTAAAGTAACCGATGTAATCACAAAAGAAGTATTGCCTCTTGCTGCAATTTCCGTTACAGATACGCTTCGGGCAAATACTATTGTATTTTTCGAAACGGATGAAAAGGGAGACTTTGAGATTACAATTCCGAAGTCTTTTACGAGTGCCATGCTCACAGTGAAATATTTAGGATACGCTACTTTTTCGAAAGTGATTTCAATTAATGCAATCCCGGAAAAATTGCAGATAGTGTTGCACCCGTCAGCAAAAATGCTGGAGGAGATTACGGTAAATGCAAAACAAAAAGCAGTAACCATAAGCGGTGATAAAATTATCTATAATATCGAAAGGTTAGGTGCCGGCAACGGTAATAACGGACTCGAAACTGTGCGCCAGATTCCCGGGGTTCGACTTGATAAAGATGACAATATTCAGTTTAGGGGTAGCAGTGATGTGCAAATAATGATCAACGGACGAAAGAGCCTTTTACAGGGCGATGCTTTGCGAGAGTTTATCCGCTCGCTTAAGGGTAACGATATACAATCTGTAGAGGTTATTGCCCAGCCATCAGCCAGATATGATGCCGCCGGAACTACGGGGATTATAAATATTGTCCTCAAAAAAAACAAAGCGGCGGGTATCACAGGAAATGTTTACAGCTCTGTAGCCTACGCAGAATATTTTAAGAACCATAGCGGAGCACAGCTATTCTACAACGATTCACTTTGGAATATTAATGCGAATGGTTATTATTATGACGGAAATTCGGTAAACCACAGACGGGTAAGTCAAACCATACAGTTGGAAGAAGGGGTAAGAAATATAGACCAGACCAACGAATGGCTACCCCGTACTATTTCTAAAAACCTGAATTTTGGAGCCGAAAGAAAGCTTAGCGAGCATAGTTTAATGAGTACCGAATGGCAGTATTTTAAGGAAAATGAAAACGCAGATACCTATGGGGTTACAAATGAATACTTAAATGGACAACCGACTAACAATGTTAGGCTTACACAGTTTATCGCTAGTCCTTCAAAGCGTATTACGGGTAACATGTTTTATAATTATACTGCCGACAGTACAGCAACAAAACTGGATGCACAGGTGAATTACGCACATTATGAAAGCGGGCACAATGGTTTTCAGCGTAATGACTATTCCGATGATTCATTTATGCAACTGGATGGGCGAAGAAATACCGTTTATGATATTATAAACGGACAAGTAGATTTTAACAGGCAGCTGACTAAAAAGACTAACCTTGAAGTTGGGGTTAAGTATTCCTATGTCAACATGGATTATTTTAATGCGTACACTACAAATAATGAATCGAAGCTGCTTATTCCTGACAGTTTGCTGGTAAACGATTTCACTTATAAGGAACATCTTGCATCTGGTTATGCTCAATATGCGGTTGATCTTGAAAAGTGGAATTTTATGGCGGGATTAAGGGCTGAATACTATACGTATGACGCTACTTCCGGAATCAGCCATAAAACAAATTCGGTTAATTTTTTGAATTGGTTTCCGTCACTCTCGGCAAGTTATAAAGACCAGAATTACCAATATCAGGTAAGTTACAGCAGGCGTATAGGGCGTCCGGCATACCTGGCACTAAATCCCTATTATCAATACATTGATGCTTATACGCTTGAGTTGGGTAATCCTGATTTAAAGCCTCAGTTATATCATAGTTTCCAGTTGAGCTATATTTATAAAAGCGCGCTAAATATCAGTATGTACGGCTATCTTTATAACAAAGGTTTTACCAGCGTTATAAACTATCTGGAAGAGCAGAATTATAACCTTACCTATCAGGCAAATGCGTCTAAAGGGAACCGGTTTGGTATTTCGGCCTCACTGCCTTATGAACCTTTCGACTGGTGGACAATGCAGTTAAGCCTTGATGGTGTATATAGTTTTGAAAAATCAGACATAACCGATTTTAGCTATAGTGGCGGCGGCTACAATTATGATATTAGCCTGTATGAAAATTTCAGGTTGAAATACGACTGGAACTTAACATTGAATGGCTTTTACAATGGGCGTAGTACTTCCGCTAACGGATATACGAGGGCTACGTACGACTTTAGTTTATCTGCTAAAAAGTTTATGTTCGATAAAAAGCTCCAACTTTTGTTTGGATGTAATAATATTCTGAAAAAGAGTTTCTACAGCCAGGTTACAAACGTGGATAATGTATCGACCGATTGGACAAACCGTTGGGAGACCAGGCGATTTTATTTCCAGGTTATTTACTATTTCGGAGGCGGTAAAACTAAGAAAATAAAATCTACTTCGCTGGGCGATGAGATGGATAGGATATAAGTCAGCCCTGTTAACTATATAAAATGCCAAAGCCTCCAAAGTACAGTACTCTGAAGGCTTTGTTAACTGCCCGGCGATTAAAACGCTCAAATCTATAGCCGGATAGCTTTGCTATTCGTGTTTTTATATTAGTTCCATCCGCCGCCTAGTGCCCTGTAAATAGTTACTTTGGCATTCATTTGCTGCATTTTGGTTTCAATAAGGTCAAATCTCGATTCCAGGGCATCACGCTGTGTCATCAATACTTCCATATAATCCGCTCTTGCCGATTTAAACAGGTCGTTAGAAATATCTATCGACTGGTTTAACGCTTGAACTTCTTTCGATTTATAGTCGTAGCTTTTTTCAAGGTTGCTAATTTTAGACACCTGGTTGGCAACTTCTATATAAGCATTCAATACTGTACGCTCGTAGTCATAAACAGCCTGAACCTGTTTTGCATTAGCCGTGATGTACGCTGCTTTAATAGCATTCCTGTTAATAAGCGGAGCCATAAGGTCGCCACCTAACGAATATAGCAGTGATTTTGGTTTTATCAGGTAAGATGGGTCAAACGCATTATAACCAATTCCCGCTGAAATGCTTAACGATGGATAAAATCGTGCTTTAGCGACTTTAATATCAAGCTTTGCCGCGGCAAGATTAAGTTCTGCCTGTCTGATGTCTGGGCGGTTTGCCAGTAGCTGAGATGGTATCCCTGCACTTGCAACGCCAGGAGCAAGGTTTTCAAAAGATTCCCTGCTTCTTTCTATAGGCTGCGGATACCTTGCCAACAGGAAGTTGATTCTATTTTCGGTTTCTGTTATCCTTTGCTGAATATCATACTGAAGGCTTTTGGTATTTAATACCTGGGCTTCAAATCGTCTAACGGCAAGTTCGGTTACACGTGTAGCCTCTTTTTGATACTTCACAATTTCAAGTGCATTGTTCTGAATTTCGATGTTCTTTTTTACGATTTCCAGCTGGCTGTCAAGGGCAAGCAGTTCGTAGTAAGAAGAAGCGACTTCACCAATAAGGTTCGTAATTACAAAGTTTTTACCTTCTACAGTGGCGAGATACCTGCTTACCGCTGATTTTTTTGCATTATGCAGCTTATTCCAGATATCCAGTTCCCATGTTGCATAAGCACCTACCATATAATCCTGTAAAGGCTCAGGCATTTCTTTACCCGGCTTAATATCTGTAGTAGCTTCCATTGCACCTCTGCTGGTATAACGGCCTACTTTATCAACTGAAGCACTAGCACGAAGACCAATTGAAGGCAAGTATTCGCCTTTTCTGGCTCTTACTTCACTTCTTGCAATTTCGATTTCCTGTAAAGTTATGTTCAGTTCCTGATTGTTTACCAAGGCAGTGTCAATTAAGGCTGCAAGGTATTTATCGGTAAAATACTGCTTCCATTGTACGGTTGCAGAGCTGATAGTGTCTTGTGCAGTACCATTAGTTGAGTATGCGGCAGGAACATTTTTATTTTCGGTTTTCTGAACCACAGAAGGAGTTTTACACCCTGTGAAAGTTAGTACTACACAGGCTAAGCCTGTGTAGATATAGTTATTCAATTTCTTACTCATGATCTTCAGTGGTTTTGAAATTATCGATCTGATGAACAAATCCTTCCGATAAAGAAGTGTCTTCTTCATCACGTATTAGTTTTCTGCCATTGGCAAGCGATCCGAATATGTAGTACAATCCGGGAACAACGATTACGCCGAATATTGTTCCGAAAAGCATACCGCCTAATGCCGAAGATCCTAATGTTTTATTACCAATAGCACCGGCACCACTTGCAATCATTAGTGGAATCATACCTGCGATAAATGCAAATGATGTCATTAAGATTGGTCTGAAACGTACTTTGGCTCCTTCGATTGCTGCCTCGAGTATCGTCATGCCCTGATGGTGCTTGAGGACGGCAAATTCAACAATAAGTACCGCGTTCTTACCGAGTAGCCCGACAAGCATGATAAGTCCTACCTGAGCATAGATATCATTTTGAAGCCCCATGATTTTAAGTAGTAGGAATGAACCAAATACCCCAACAGGAAGCGAGAACACTACAGCTAACGGAATAATAAAACTTTCATACTGTGCAGCAAGTACAAAGTATACGAACGATAATACGATAAGGAAAATGTATATTGACTCGTTACCTTTCATTGACTCATCATAAGAAAGTCCTTCCCAGGCAATGTCGTATCCTTTAGGTAAAGATTGCTTAGCAACTTCGCGTACAGCCTGGATAGCATCGGCAGTGGTATATCCTTTAGCCGGAAGACCCTGGATAGCTGCTGAGTTGTACATGTTGTAACGTGTAATCTCATTCGGACCCTGAGTTTTCTTAAGCTTCATGAATGCAGAATACGGAACCATCTCTCCATGATCATTTTTAATGAACAGGTTAAGAACATCTGACGGAAGCCTTCTGAATTTTGGATCTGACTGAACATATACTTTAAAGAAACGTTCAAATTTAATAAACCCCTGTTCGTAAGTACTACCAATAAGTATGTCAAGGTTTTCCATAGCTTTACCTATAGAAACGCCTTTTTGCATTGCTAACTGGTTGTCAATTTCCAATTCATACTGAGGATAGTTGGCAGCAAAGAAGGTAAATAAACCTGAAAGCTCTTTACGTTTACCAAGGTCTTCCATGAATTTTTTGTTGATCTTGTCAAAGTCTTTATAATCTACCGTTGTACTCTTATCAAGCAAACGCATAGAGAAACCTCCCGAAGAACCAAAACCAGGAATGGCCGGCGGTTCGAAGAACTCAATTTTTGCTCCAAGGCCTTTAGATTTTTCTTCCAGCTCTTCCATGATCTCTGTTACAGTATGTTTCCTGTCAGACCATTCTTTAAGGTTGATAAGACACGTACCTGCGTTAGAACCCCTACCTTCTGTCATGATCTCGTAACCTGCAAGAGAAGAAACGTTCTCTACACCGTCTACGTGTTCACAAATTTTCTGAAGCCTTTGCGATACCTGGTTTGTTGTTTCCAGTGTAGATCCCGGAGGTGTCTGTATGATAGCATAAATAGTACCTTGATCTTCACTTGGTATGAATCCTGAAGGCAGAATTTTATTTATAAAGAAAGTACCTGCACAAAATGCTATAAGTATGGCAAATGTTACTACTCTTCGGTTAACAATAAGTTTAAGCAGTTTTACGTACCAGCCGGTAAGTTTGTCAAACGATCGGTTAAATTTATCAAGGCCTTTTGTAAGGATGTTCTTTTTAACTTCTTTACCATGGTTGTTTTTCAACAGCATTGCACACAATACAGGTGTAAGTGTAAGTGCAATAAGTGCAGAAATTACAATTGAACTTGCCATTGTTATAGAGAACTGGCGATAGAATGTACCTACCGGCCCGGACATGAATGATATAGGTACAAATACCGACACCATTACCGCTGTAATAGCTATAATAGCCCCACTAATCTCACCAAGTACTTCTTTTACCGCTTTGTACGGCGTTATATGTGGGTGCTCTTCAAACTTGGCATGCACTGCCTCGACGACGACTATCGCATCATCCACCACGATACCAATTGCAAGTACAAGTGCAAACAGGGTTACAAGGTTAATTGAAATTCCAAAGAACTGGATAACAAAGAATGCACCTACTAACGATACCGGTACAGCAAGTATCGGAATTAGGGTCGAACGCCAGTCGCCAAGGAAAATGAATACAACAAGTGCAACCAGTATAAATGCGTCTCTAAGGGTATCAACAACCTGCTCTATTGAAGCGTCTAAGAATTTAGAAACGTCATAGCTGATTTTATAATCCAGTCCCGGAGGGAAGGTTTCTTTCATTTCTTCAAGCTTGGCTTTAACCTGCTTAATTACATCACTTGCATTACTACCGTAGTTTTGTTTTAATACGATAGATGCAGAAGGGTGTCCGTCAAGGTTAGAATAAATATCAAAGAATTCACTACCCAGCTCGGCACGGCCGATATCTTTTAAGCGGATGCTTTCGCCTTCCGGATTGGCACGTATAATAACGTTATCATATTCTTCAGGCTCACTGAATCGTCCTTTATAAGTCAATACATATTCAAGCGATTGTGCTTGTATACCCGAACTTTGTCCTAAACGTCCAGGACGTCCAACGATACTTTGTTCGCCAAGGGCCTTCATAACTTCATCGGTAGAAACTTTATAAGCTCTCATACGGTCCGGGTTTAACCAGATACGCATAGCATATGTTCTACTACCTAATATTTGAGATCTAGCTACACCTTTAATCCTGTTGATCTCGGGAAGCATTTTAACGTTAGCATAATTGTACAGGAATTTTTCATCCATGTTTTTGCCTTTAGCATACAGGTTGACATACATCAACATACTTGGCTGGATAGGGGTAATAACAACACCCTCTCGCTGTACAAGTTCCGGTAATAAGGGCATAACCTGGTCTACCCTTGTTTTTACCCTGATAACAGCCTGGTTAGGGTCGGTACCCGGTTCAAAGATTATCCTTAAGGTTGCTTCACCGGCACTGGTAGCATCGGTAGCCATATAACGCATATCCTGAACACCATTAATGGAGTTCTCTAAGGTAATAAGGGTCGATTTAACCAATACGTCGGCACTTGCACCGGGATAGGCAATAAAGATATTCACTGTTGTTGGTGCAATATCGGGGAATTGCGATGTTGGCAATTGTGTGATTGCCAGGGAACCCATAAAGACGATAATAATCGAAATTACTATGGCAAATACAGGCCTATGTATGAATTTACTAAACATTGTTTCTTGTTTTTAAAGTATTTCGATTACTCTGCATATAGTTCCAGATGCGACATTACATATTCCGGTTTCTCCAGCTTATAGTTTATCTTTTCGTTTTCTTTTACAAGGCGTATACCTTCAAGAAGTACTTTGTCGTTGGTAGATAACCCTTCGCTTATAGCAAAAAGGTGAGGAAGTTCAGCAGCAATTTTTATTTCTCTCGATCTTATTTTGTTGTCTTTATCTACAACGTAAACATATTTTTTATCAAGAACTTCGAAAGTCGCTTTCTGAGGAATAAGTACAGCATTTTTAAGAGGTATTACCATTTCGATATTACCTGTTTCGCCGTGTCTTAGTAAACCTTTCGGGTTAGGGAAAGTTGCCCTGAATGCGATATTACCGGTCTCATTATTAAATTCACCTTCAATGGTTTCAACGATACCAGGGTAATCAAACATTTTGTTGTTAGCCATTAACAGGTTTACCTTAGGGGCAGAAGTGCTTTGAACTTTTGCTTTGTAATCAAGATATTCCGATTCCGGCACATTGTAGTACACCCACATTTTACTGTTGTCAGACAGGTTTGTAAGCAGGTCGCCTTCATCAACAAGGCTACCCAGCCTTACGTGGAAACGGTCTATAATACCATCAAAAGGAGCCTTTATCTGCGTGAATTGCAAATGCACTTTGGTTAATTCCAATTCGGCTTTTGCTTTGTCATATTTTGCTTTAGCCATTGCCAACTCATTAGGAGATACTACATTCCTGTCGGCAAGTGCTTTAGTATTTTTAACTTCAATTTCGGCAAAGTTTGCCTCGGCTTGGGCTCTTTTCAGTTCTGCTTCATATAGTTTAGGCATGATCTGGAATAACAGCTGGCCTTTTTTTACAAATTGCCCTTCGTCTACATAAATTTTTTCCAGGTAACCTCTTTCCTGTGCCCTTAATTCAATATGCTGTATCGAATTGATTTGCGACACATACTCTTTAGTAATTGTAGTGTCTTTTTGTACAGGATTAGTAACTAGGAACTGGTCTTTTTCTTCCTTTGATTCATTTTTTGTTTGGCAGCTTGTATTGCACAACAGCACACACAAGCCCATGATCATGAGCGTTTTCTTCATAATAATTTGCTTTAAAGCAGTACGATAAAATTTATTGGATAATTTTTTGTTGAGATTTGCGTATAAGACAATACACGTGCGCATCCTCTATAGTATAGAACTATGGACGTGGCATTTGCAAAAAAACGTAGGGATAATCAGGCGGTTATTGAATTTACCTGATTATTGTAGAAATCACAGTCTGATTACTCTGAATATAATATACTTTTGGCACGATGGTGTGTAAAAAAAATGCTTACCATTAGGTAAGCTGTTTTTTGTATAAGTATAAATATATCCAGATACCTGAGTAAGGTATTGTGAAGCAAAGTAGTTGTTGATTTCTAATGATTTTTTCAAAGAAATCGTTTCGTCCTCTTCAATTTCATTATCGTTAACTACAAATTTGTAGTTTTTGCTGAAATCGGGAGTTGTATTGATTATAGAGATGTCGTTGATAAGATAGCCGAAATCTGGAGTAATATCTGTACCGCTATAATTTTCTATACATAGTGTACTGTTGCTATCCTGAGTGTGAGCATGCAATAAGCCTTGCCCGCTCAACAGGAGAACGTATAGTGGTATAAAAAATCTTAGTAACTTCATCATAGGGCACAAAATTAGTGAAAGCGTACTATAAATACAAGTAATTGATCTTCAAAATTAGAAATTTTAATGTTGTAACCCCTTGATACTGTACTATAACGATTGAACATGGTTAATATCAGCTACTTAATTTTCTGACAACGCTCAAAATTAATATCATTTAAAAGGCAATAGCACTCAATTGCAAATTTGAAATCGAATTAACAATCCGTTTTTTAGATTTATTAACAGAATTGCTTTTCAAATTTTGAAAATCAAAAGGTGTGCCAATAATTTTTAATTGAATTGATAGGATAACAATATCGTTTACGAATGAATATGTTGATTTTATTCTATTTACTAAATATTTAATAATTTGACGTTATTTAGTAAATGGAATATGGTTCTATTTTGCTTACAGTGTTGTATTTCAGTATTTTAAGTTATTGGTGCAATGTTGGTTGTTCTCTTTTAAACTTTAAATTTCTATTTATGCTTAGTGAGAAAAAAGAATTTAGCACATTTAATATGCCTTGGGAAGAGGTGTATGGTTATGTTCAGGCTGTAAAGAACGGTGATACAGTTTGGACTTCGGGTCAATTAGGACACAATAATGAAGGCGTACTTCTTGAGGGTATGGAGAATCAATTTAAACAGGCTTATGCGAATATTGGAACCCTTTTGCAGGGATTTGGGATGAAGCACGATGATATTGTAGAAGAGGTAATTTATGTAACTGATATGGCGTCTGGATTTGAAGCTAGAAAGATATGTGGTAAATTATTTTACGCTGACCCTAAAAGAATAGCAAGCAGCATAATTGGCGTAAGCGAGTTGGCACTACCAGGGCAAATGGTGGAAATTAAGATTATTGCAAAAAATTAATAATTGACACCTTGGCACGAGACATAAAAAAAGCAGAACATTGCTGTTCTGCTTTTTTTATTTATAAGTAAGCCGATTAATGAATTTCTAAAGAAGACAGGTAACGTTCAGCATCCAAAGCTGCCATACAGCCAGATCCGGCTGCGGTTATAGCCTGGCGGTAATCTTTATCCTGAACATCCCCAGATGCAAATACACCCGGAATATTAGTTTTAGTCGATTTGCCTTCTGTAATAAGATATCCTGTTTCATCCATGTCAAGCTGGCCTTTAAAGATATCGGTATTAGGTTTGTGGCCAATTGCTATAAATAAACCAGTAATAGCAATTTCGGTTTTATCTCCTGTAACATTGTTTACAATCCTAAGTCCGTCAACTACCTGGTCGCCTATAACCTCGTCAACCTCGCTGTTGTATAACACGGTAAGGTTAGGAGTGTTTTCGACGCGGTGCTGCATAGCTTTAGAAGCACGCATAAAGTCTTTACGCACCAGCATAGTTACGTGTTTACAAATGTTAGCAAGGTAAGTAGCTTCCTCGGCAGCAGTATCACCTGCCCCTACGATTGCCACATCCTGGTTGCGGTAAAAGAAACCATCGCATACGGCACATGCCGATACACCACCGCCTCTTAAACGCTGCTCACTAGGAAGGCCTAAATATTTAGCAGTAGCTCCTGTAGAGATAATTATTGTTTGAGCGTGAACTTCTTTATTATCGTCTATGGTAACTTTATGCCACCCCCCCGGTTCTTTACTAAATTCTACGGCTGTCGCCATTCCAATTCTTACCTGTGTACCAAAACGTTCAGCTTGTTGTTGTAGCTGCATCATCATGGTAGGTCCGTCTATACCTTCAGGATATCCAGGAAAGTTGTCAACTTCTGTAGTAGTGGTTAGCTGTCCACCCGGTTCCATACCGGTATAAACAACAGGTTTCATATCTGCCCTTGCAGCGTATATAGCCGCAGTATAACCTGCAGGCCCGGAGCCTATAATTAGGCATTTTATTTTTTCTATAGTCTCAGACATAATTTATTGAGGTCTTAAATTCGGTATGCAAATGTAAGTTTTAATTAAAAATATTACTACTCAAATGCATCAGTTTTAGCTATGAAAAAATAAAATTAGCTTATCATTTTGAAATATCAATTTTAGTGGTATATTTGCACCGCTCAAATGGAGTAATCCACTTTGAATTCGGGGTGTAGCGTAGCCCGGTCATCGCGCCTGGTTTGGGACCAGGAGGTCGCAGGTTCGAATCCTGCCACCCCGACAAAAAGCAGAACAGAAATGTTCTGCTTTTTTCATTTATAACCATTTTTATTATATATTCTGTTTATGTAGTAGTCTCCGTAGTGCAGTTTTTTTGTGCAAATAATTAAATTTATAGCGTACAAAAGAATGGAGATGGTAGACAGTAATATACTTATTAAAGAATAAGTTATTAAAGTGAAAAACCGGGCAGCCATTAATGGAAGCCCGGTTTTTTGTGTTCTATATTAGTAAGTATTACATCTCTTTTTTAGACAATACCGCACTGTCGGCAAAGTTGGTAACCTCAACTTTAGGTTTTCCAAAAAGCTGGATCTGTGTTTTTCCCGATGCTGCTATACTGATCGTTTCAGATGCGTTAACATTACAGCTGGTATAACCTTCAGCAACAAGTTCCATATTTTTAGCAGTGAATTTTTTTCCGGTAAATGATGCATTATTATCTACGCGAATTTTTGCCGTTGCAGCATCGCCCTCAATAACTGCTGACGTTTTCTGGTACAGGTCAATTTTTGCCTGCATACCTGCCGCAATAAGTGCTTTTAACTGGGAACTTTTACTTAGCTCTACAGTAACGTTATCACCCTGAAAATTAAGTTCGGCAGAGGTTTTGTCGTTCATTATCAACGTAAAGTTGGCCGACTTTACATTAAGGTACGATTTAGAATAATCCAGGTTTTTAACGGTTATATCTTCCAACTGAAGATCGGTAAGCGAGTTGATAGTTACTTCATTCTTCGCGGTAATGGTTTTTAGATTATCGGTATAAGTAACGCGGACACTTAATTTTTTAGCTCCGGTAATATCTTTATCGGTATACAGGCGTAGGGTAGTGCCTTTAAGTTCGGCTATAATGCTTTCGTGCAGATTGTCGTCAGCTTCAATCTCAAGGCTCTGTGTTCCGCCTTTAGATAGAAAAATCTCAATATTATCTTCAACCTCAAGATTTTCAAAATTTTCAACCTCTTTCTGCGCTACGGTTACTGTTTTAGATCCCTTTATTTTTTCTTTTTTCTGAGCAAATGTAACGGCAGTAAAAGACAGGGCTACCAGTAACAGGAGTATTTTTTTCATTGTGTAATGTCATTATTGGTTGGGCAAATATAAAAAAAACACCAGTTCGTTACTGATGTTTTGTGCTGTTAAATCATAACTTTATTTTGCTGCGCCATGATCGTAACTTAATATTCTCGACATTTTCCATACGCCGTCTTTTAATAGCCACAGGTGTGTAAATCTCGCCCTTCCGGTAAGTTTTTCTGTATTATTCAGAATGATATAAAACTGGTGTTCACCTTCAAGAATAGCCCCATATTCATTTAACGGATATACTTTAAGTGAAGCTGCGACAGCTTTCCGTTCAATTTTTTCGTCAGGATTGTTACAGATATACTTTCTGGTGTTTTCTATAAAATCGTTTACGTTGGTAGTATAGCCGCCTTTGTCATGGTAAAATTCAAGGTCGTCTGTAAAAAAGGTTTTAAACTTTTCAAGGTTGCAGGTATTATAGCTTTCAAAAGCTGCTGCGTCTAATGCAATAATCCTTTCGGTTAAGGCCTTTTCATTTGCCGGATAGGTTTCTTTTTGCTGGGCATGAGTAAGTATGACACTACATAACACCATTACCCAAAATAGTATAGCTTTCATTGTTAGCAGTTAAAAAGCCTCCACATTTGTGAAGGCTTTGATAATTATTTTAGTGAAACGGATCCGCCACTAGATGCTTTTTTTGATATTTTGGCCGGCGCTTTTATATAAATCACGCTTCCTCCGCTGGACGCATCTGCCTTAAGGCTGGTGCTTGGATTAATAGTGACAGAGCCTCCGCTCGACGCATGAGCGTCAGCATCTCCGGTTTTAAGCTTTTCTGCATCAAGACTACTTCCGCTAGAGGCATGTGCTTCGATGGTTTTGCTTATACCTACCACTTCTAAAGAAGAACCACTTGATGTTTCCAACTTTACGTTACGCACCTGTATATTGGCTTTTAGGTTTGACCCGCTGCTGGAATCTAGAGTAAGACTTTCAGATTTCAATGTGCCTTTGTTTATCACTTCAGATCCACTTGCTGCCGATATGCGGATTATGTTAGGCAGTACTATTGTAACCTTCTTTTTCGAAGCGTTACGAATGTTCATGTCTGTGTATATTTTTAATTCGTTGCCATTAACTTCTGTTATAATATGTTCCTGAAGGTTCCCGTCTGCCTCGACAGTAACTATAGACTGGCTTCCCTGCTCTATAATAACTTCTAGTCCGCCCGATGCTGATACGGCATCAAAGCCTGAATTTACCGGCCTTGTTTGTGTTGTAACATTTCCGTCTCCGCTTACCGATCTAAAATCGCTTCCGCAGGAAAAACATAGCACAGATACCACTATGAGTATAATTGCTTTTGTGATGTGTGAAATAATCTTTAGCATACTATTGTTTTTAAATTATCTTCTTCTTTTTGCAACAACATTAACCGAATCCAAATCTACATGAACCTCCATATTGTTGTTTGATACGTTTATTTCGCCTCTGCCACCTGCGTTAACACGTACATGCTCAATTCCATCATGCTCAATATCATCTACCGGAGGCATTGGCGGCTCAGGTGGTTCAAAACCTTCTACAGGTTCTTCAATAGGGCAGGTAATGCAGTCTACTTTATTTTGGTGCATTTCGTAAATATGGTCGTTCTCATCCCACCACAGGTCAAAGAATGAATTGTCTGAACTGTCATATTCTTTTACGCTGTCATCACACTGAAACTTCGTTCCTTCAGGCAGGTAAAGATAGATCTCTACTTTCTGGTTACGGAATTTGTTACTGATGTCTGACAATAAATAATTATCTAAAGTTAGGGTGTTTCCTTCAAATTTAAAACCGTACTTAATTTTTTCGGCACGCTT
This sequence comes from Flavobacterium psychrophilum, assembly GCA_001708385.1. Taxonomy (NCBI): domain Bacteria; kingdom Pseudomonadati; phylum Bacteroidota; class Flavobacteriia; order Flavobacteriales; family Flavobacteriaceae; genus Flavobacterium; species Flavobacterium psychrophilum. Next base: position 3,290,911 of record CP012388.1, read on the forward strand.
TCTGGCTTCAAATGAGTTACTTCCGTCAGCAAGCCTTTCAATTTGTATGAAAGGTTTACCTTCATCTGTCTTCATAATATTAAAAGAGATATCGTTAGAATAGATGATCTCATTGCCTAATGAATCTTGTTTGAAACGGAAACCACGATCATGATTAACCGATTTTGAGAAGTAATCATTGTACCTGAATTTAATTTGTAATATCTCGTCGCTGTTTAGGTTAAGTTCATGTTTCGCAACGGTTTTTCCTTCAGAGCTTACTTCAGATGCCTGGCGCAGTCCAAAGTAAATAACAAAAATTACAGAAAGTATCCAGATACCCAGTAACGTAAATTTGGTTATGTTTCCTACGGGTTTTAGGTTGTCTATTAATATTTTAAGACCTAGTAAGAACAGCATAAACGTAGGTATTGCCACAGCGAAAAAGGCAGCTGTACCCATTAACCATATTGGTGTTTCGGTGTAGTTAAAACCATCCAGCCAAGGATACCATGTTGACGATTTAAATGGTGCGGTAAACAGCAATGATATAAACAGAACGATAAATGACACAAGTGATGTTGCCGCTATTATAACTATTAGAGCCCCTATCATTTTTGCAATTACCTTAAATATCGCCGAAAAGACTGTGCCTATGCCGCTGCCAATTTTTTCGGCACCATACTTTGCGTTTTGTCCAAGTTTATCGTAATCTACTTTATTAAGTTTAGCAGTAAGTATGTCTACCTCTTCTTTTACCTTTTTCTCGATATTAGAAATGTTTATAGGCTCGCCTGTCATTTCCAGTTTCTCGGTTGTAGTTACTGCCCTCGGTATAAGTATCCATAACAGAAGGTATATGAAGATACCCGTACCAAAACCTGTAAGTGCCAGTACAAAAGCAATACGCAGCCATAGCGGATCTATTCTTAAATAGTGTGATAATCCGGCACAAACACCGCCCAACATGCCTCTGTCGGTATCCCTGTAAAATTTCTTTTTGTTCAGGAACCTGTAGTCGGTTGCACCGCCATAGGCATCATTAGTGTTTCTATCTGCCGATGCTTTTTCTCCTGTTACATCTTCATCGATCCTGTAATCTTCGGGCTGGCCCATTACAGCGATAATATCTTCTATTTCCCTGCTGCCCACAACCTGTTTGTCGCTTTTAAGCTTTTCAGAAAGCAGTTCGGCTATCCTGCTTTCAATATCGCTCATAATTTCATCCCTGGTATCGGCAGAAAGTGAACGTTTTATAGCATCAAAATAGCGATTAAGTTTTTGGTAGGCATCTTCATCTATGTGAAAGTAAAAACCTCCTAAATTTATACTAACTGTTTTGTTCATGACTATGCTTTTTGACGGGTTAATATGTTTACTGCATCGGATAATTCCGTCCAGGTAATGTTAAGTTCTTTTAAAAAATCTCTTCCTTCATCGGTAAGGCCGTAATATTTTCGCGGCGGGCCCGATGTTGATTCTTCCCAGCGGTAGCTTAGGAGTCCATCGTTTTTAAGTCTTGTAAGCAGTGGGTAAACCGTTCCCTCAACCACAAGCAGCTTTGCGTTTTTAAGCGTATCCAGTATTTCTGATGTGTAAGCGTCTTTTTCTTTTAAAACGCATAGTATACAGAATTCCAGAACACCCTTACGCATCTGGGCCTTTGTGTTCTCAATATTCATTAGATTTCATGTTTTTTTAATTCTCTTCTTAATTCTTCTCATCTGCCCATACCATGCTCTATACTAATTGTTTAGAGCTAATTTAAGATTATCTCTTTTTACGGCATAGGTATTGTCGCCTAAATTTACATTTGCCGGTTCACCATAATAGGTAATAGATGATGAAGCATCGGCATTGGCATTAATAGACTTTATTGTATTTACAAATGCTGTAGATGCATTAAATGTTCTTACTTCTGCATTCTGGCAGATAAACTTTCCGGCAAGCATCGATCCGTTATTGCATGATATAGATGCTGCAGCGGCGTAGCCTGAAATTTTTACACTGGCACCACCCGTAATCCTGGCGGCAAAAGCATTGGCTTTTACAATTCCCCTGAACATAGAGCCTGAGTCAGCATTTAAAATACATTTCTCAGCACTTTCTACCTCCCCATTAAAAAAAGATCCTGTTTCTAACCTTACATTCAGTGTATTTACATTCAGCCTGCCGTTAATGGTAATCGATGATCCTGTAACAGCTTTAAACGTATCCGGGTTTTTAGCCGATACAAATACTTTAGCTTTTCCATGTATTGCAGCCGGTTGGTTGTCAGCTTCCCTCATGTAAATTTTCAGAATACCTCTTTTATATTCGGTTACAATGTTATTCATGTTGTTTGGTGTATCCGATTCTACTCTCAAAGAAGCTTCGTTACTTTGCGTAACAATTACCTCTATACCGTTTTTAACTTCAAGTGCTTTGAAATCTTCACTTTTTCTTGTTTCACCTGTTTGTGCTTTTGCTGCAAATCCTGTAAGGACTAATGCTGCCATAAATGCTAATTGTTTCATAACTGTTCGTTTTTTGATTTTGATTTTGATTGTGATGATGATTGAACTCCTTTTAATTAACTGCCTTGATGAGGGGCAGGGGATTGATTGATTTGATTGATGATTGAACTCCTGTTTAATTTTTTTGTCCTATAACTTTTAACCGTAGTGTATCTGGCTTTTACTTTTATCGCATGCTGTAAGCAAGGATATAAAAACGGCAGGCAATGGTATCTTTTTATTATTTTAAAAAGTTTATGGTTAATGGGAAATTGAAACGCTCCCCATTGTTACTTTTTACAGCTGCGTACAATATAAGTATCAGCTCCGCTACCTTTAGTAATACGGCAAGTCCGATTGCTACGATGCCAATAATTACTAATCCTGTTATCTGTCCCATTGAGAATTGATTGATAACCCAGTCATCGTTACCCGAATCGATATTAAAACTAAGTTGATCCAGAAGCCTGTAAATGAAAATTATTACCGCTACTATACCCAGGATAAGTGTATAAAGTAATATACTCAACTGAAAATTCACAGCTTGTTTACCATTATGATCTACAAATTCTGACTCATCTTTCTTAAAACTCCATATCAAAGTAGGGAATATCAGGTTGCCTAACGGGAAAAAGTACTGCGTTAAAGCACTAAGGTGCAGTAGGGTTGACGTGTTTCTGTTTGCTGTAGTTTCCATAGTAGAGGTTTATGTCTATTAATATTCTATGCAAATATATGTCTATTGACAGGTATTGTGCAATACAAAGTACTAAGTTTTAACAAAAAATTAACATTTTAAAGTTTGCGTAATTATCTGTATTTTAGCAGTAAAATCAATGGACAATGGAATTTACACCATCTAAACTTAATAGCTTCCTGTTCTTTAAACTGCCATCTGCTTTTTGGAGCGGGGTACGTGTAAAGCAAATTTCTGAGACTTCGTGTGCTGCAACCGTAAAGCATCGCTGGTTTAATCAAAACCCTTTTAACTCGATGTATTTTGCAGTTCAGGCCATGGCTGCCGAACTTACCACAGGTGCATTGGTTATGTATCACATTAAAAAAAGTGGAAGAAAAATTTCTATGCTGGTGGCAAATAATAAAGGGAACTTTAGCAAGAAAGCAAAGGGAAGGATAACTTTTTCCTGTAACGACGGGCATCTTATAGAAGAAGCAATTAAAACTGCCATTGCTACCGGAGAAGGCCAAACCTTCTGGATGACATCTATCGGGCAAGATGAAGCAGGCGATCAGGTTTCGCACATGGAATTTGAATGGAGCATTAAAGTGAAATAATCTTTTATGTAAATATTTAGTTAAACAGCATAGTTATAATGCGCTTTGCGTTTAAATTTGAGAATGCTAAAAAATTAGATATGAAAGTTTTAATTACGGGAGCTACCGGGCTTGTTGGGACAGAACTTGTATCACTGCTCCTTAAAAATGGAATTCATATCCATTATCTAACTACTTCAAAAAATAAACTTCAGGATGAAGCCAACTATAAAGGCTTTTACTGGAATCCAAATACAGGAGATATCGACGAAACTTGCCTGGAAGATGTAGATGTTATAATACATCTTGCAGGGGCTTCTATTTCTAAACGCTGGACAGCTTCCTACAAACAGGAAATCCTGGAAAGCCGTATACTTTCAACCTCCGTGCTTTATGGGCTGCTCAAAAACAGGCCACATAATGTGCATCAGTTTATATCTGCGTCAGCAATAGGTATTTATCCCAGCAGTCTTGATAAGGTATATTCAGAAGATGAAACCCAATTTGATAACTCATTTCTTAGCCAGGTGGTGCAAAAATGGGAAAAGGCAGTCGACCGCATAGCCCAATTGGGTATTAGAGTTGCCAAAGTGCGAACCGGCTTAGTGCTTTCGGGTAAAGGTGGTGTGCTTAAGGAAATGGCAGTCCCTACAAAATACGGACTCGGTGCTGCTTTTGGCACTGGCCAGCAAATGCAGTCTTGGATCCATCTTAACGATCTTGCGGGTATTTACTATTATATACTTAATGAAGAGTTGGAAGGCGTATATAATGCCGTGGCTCCGTTTCCGGTAAACAATCAGGAACTAACAAAACAGATAGCAAAAGCTATGGATAAACCGTACTTTTTGCCTAATATACCTAAATTTGCCATGGAAATGGTTTTGGGCGAAATGCATACCCTGCTTTTTGACAGCCAGAATGTCAGCGCTAAAAAAATTATAGGCGAAGGTTACCAGTTTAAATATCTTTCGTTAGAGAAAGCATTAAAAGAAGAACTTGCATAAGTGCAATAGAATAGTCGAAAAAAAAAAATAAGTTGTATTCTGTTAATCAGGACTTTAATCTTCTGCCTTTTGCCCTTCTTATATTTTGTTTTTTTGCTTTCTTAGCAACTACTTTTACATTCAGCTCGATATCATCATCAATATATTTGTCACCGAGATTATCAATGGCACTTTTAGAATTGTAATTAATATTCCATAGTGTCCTGTTAATCTTAAAGCTGTCGCTGTTAAGTGTAACTAAAGAGTCGTTAATGACAATTGTTGCCGGAAACGCAATATTTTTGGTGATACCTTTTAGAGTTAAGTTTCCCTGTATGGTATCTTTTACAGATCCTTTTATTATAGCCGTAATCTCAAAGTTCCCCCTCGGAACTTCTACTGTATTAAAAAAATGGTCTTCGTTTCCGCTGCCAATTCCCTTTAAATGATTTTCTAAGTTTACTTTGTCTTTGCCTGTCGTTTTGCTATCGGTTACTGTAATGCTTGTCATGTTAAGGGTAAATTTACCGGTTTCGGCAAGGCTGTCTTCTACAAAAATGTTTCCATTGCTAAGCGTTATCGTTCCTGTATGGTTTCCTGTGGGTTTTGTGCCTTTCCATGTGATGACAGACGTTAATGTATCAACACTATATTTTACAGATGCCGGGGCTACAGGTTTTGGCGGTTCTGCTTCGGTGATAGGCACAGGATTAGGTTCACTGTCTTTACGGCAGGAGTGAGCTCCGAATAAGACAACTGCGGAGATTGCTATGTATAACTGCTTTTTCATGGATTAAATTTTGCGTTTTGATACGCTACGTTTAAAAATAAGAAAAATAGCAATGACAATTTGACATTTTATAGGTTTTGGCAATACTTTTGCATTTCGCTAAAGCGAACGAAAACAAAATAATGTTTAAGAAATTATTTAAGAATAAGAATATGAACCAGGAGAATTCTGAAAACGTAGAAAAAGACTTAACCAACGAAGAAATAGTAAACGAAACTGAAGCTACAACCGAACAGCATACTGAAGGTGTTGGGTCTGCAGAAGAACTTACCGTTGAAGAAAAACTAAGCGAGGATCTTGCTAAAGAAAAAGATAAGTTTTTACGACTGTTTGCTGAATTTGAAAACTATAAAAAAAGAACTTCTAAAGAAAGGCTTGATCTTTTCAAGACAGCTAACCAGGAAGTACTTCAGGCGCTATTGCCTGTAATGGATGATTTTGACAGGGCAATGGTACAAATAGCAAAATCTGAAGATGAGGTATTGCTAAAAGGTGTAGAGCTTATACACAACAAATTAAAAGATACTCTCGTGTCTAAAGGCCTTGAGCAGGTTGAGTTAAAAGCAGGTGATGCTTTCAATGCAGATTTTGCTGAAGCTATTACACAAATACCTGCGCCGTCTCCGGAGCTTAAAGGTAAAATTGTAGATGTAGTGGAAAAAGGGTACAAACTGGGCGACAAAATTATACGTTTCCCTAAAGTTGTTATTGGTAATTAATTTAAACCTGTAAGCATACGGTTAAAACCAGTTAAAATGAAGAAAGATTTTTACGAAATATTAGGTATAGACAGAAACGCTACTGCTGATCAGATAAAGAAAGCGTACCGTAAAAAAGCTATTGAATACCACCCAGACAAAAACCCGGGCGACAAAGAAGCTGAAGAGAAATTTAAGGCGGCTGCAGAAGCTTATGAGATATTAAGCGACCCGGATAAGAAAGCACGTTTTGACCAATATGGTTCGGCGGCTTTTGATGGTTCTGGTGGCTTTGGCGGCGGTCACGGCGGTATGAACATGGATGATATTTTCAGCCAGTTTGGCGATATATTCGGTGGTGCTTTTGGTGGCGGAGGCTTTGGTGGTTTCGGCGGAGGCGGAGGCCAGCGCAGGATGAAAGGAAGCAATCTTCGTATCAAAGTAAAACTTACGCTTGATGAAGTTGCCAATGGCGTTGAGAAAAAAGTAAAAGTAAAACGTAAAGTTCAGGCTAAAGGTGTTACGTTCAAAACTTGCCCTACCTGTAATGGTGCCGGTCAGGTAATGAAAATAACCAACACTATTTTAGGTAGGATGCAAACTGCTGCTACCTGCCATACTTGTGGTGGTACAGGCCAGATCATTGAAACTAAACCAAATCATGCCGATGCTCAGGGTATGATAATGGAAGATGAAACGGTATCAATCAAAATACCTGCGGGTGTTACAGATGGTATGCAGTTAAAAGTTAGCGGTAAGGGTAACGATGCTCCGGGCAACAACAGTATTCCAGGTGATCTTATCGTAGCAATAGAAGAAGTTGAGCATGAAACACTTAAGCGTGAGGGCGAAAATCTTCACCTTGACCTGTATATTAGCTTTGCAGAAGCTGCACTTGGTACATCTAAAGATATTGAAACTGTAGGTGGAAAAGTGAGAATTAAACTTGAAGAAGGCATTCAGTCTGGTAAAATTTTAAGGCTTAAAGGTAAAGGTATACCTAGTGTAAACTCTTACGGTACGGGCGATTTACTGGTGCATGTAAACGTTTGGACGCCAAAGACTTTAAATAAAGAACAGCGTCAGTTTTTCGAGAATGCGCTTACAGATGAAAACTTTATTCCGAAGCCCGAAAAGAGCGAAAAATCTTTTTTTGAAAAAGTTAAGGATATGTTTTCATAATTTAAGATAAATTTATATATTTGGAATTCACTATTCATTTAGTGAATTTTTCTTTTTCATAGCAATTTTTCCCATCCTTATGCAAATAAGGGTGGGTTTTTTGTTTCAAACTCATATTAAGGCTTATGCATAATTCTAACTGCTTGAATTGCAATACTCAACTTAATGGTAAATTTTGCCATGAGTGCGGACAAATCGGTAACACTCATAGAATAACAGCTAAACATTTTTTGACACATGATTTAGTACATGGTGTATGGCATATTGATAAAGGAATGTTTTTTACGCTTAAGGAAACATTTGTGAGGCCAGGTTATGCTGCGTTAGATTATATAAAAGGTAAAAGGATAAAATACTACAATATCTTTTATCTGATTTTATTGACATTAGGTTTTATGTATGTTTTGGCAGGCCGTATTGAAGGAGGTGTTATTGGTAATTTTGAAGAATCTGATAGCGCTAAAAAGTTAGTGTTTGATGTAATTGAAAAAAATGTAAAACTGTTTTATCTGCTCTTGCTGCCAATGATGGCTTTTGCAAGTACACTGCTGTTTAGAAAATTAAAATTTAATTTTTTTGAGCATTTAATCATTGCGGGGTTCACGCTTCTTGGAATGTTTATATTTATTTTACTTGGAATGCTTTTAACAATTCCGCAGAATTATTATTTAGATATAGTAAATAATGCTGTTGGGATAGTTTGTTTAATTTTCCCCGCCTATGTATACTTTCAGGCTACCAGGCGAAGAATCTCTTTTCCAGGATATGTCTTTAGGATACTATTATTTTATGGTTTACTTTACGGAACTGTACAATTACTTGTCCAGCTGGCAATTTATATGGTTTCCCAGTTATCTTAGTTATATTTTTCAGCTTCATTAGGTATATATTATTTACTTTTACATTCTCAATAAAGTTTTAATGGAACCAATTCTTGAAGTAAAAAACGTAGTTAAGCAATACGGCGATTACACCGCTCTTAACAATGTTTCACTGCAGGTGCCAAGAGGCAGCATATACGGACTTTTAGGTCCTAACGGGGCGGGAAAAACATCCCTTATCCGAATCATCAATCAAATTACGATGCCCGATAGTGGCGAGGTTTTCCTTGACGGGGAAAAACTTAACCCAAGCCATATTGGCCACATAGGCTATATGCCGGAAGAAAGAGGTTTGTATAAAACCATGAAAGTTGGCGAGCAGGCTTTATACCTTGCCCAGCTTAAAGGCCTATCTAAAAAAGAAGCCAAAGCACAACTGGAATACTGGTTTGAAAAACTGGAAATTCAGGGCTGGTGGAATAAAAAAATACAGGAGCTGTCTAAAGGTATGGCGCAAAAGATACAGTTTGTGGTTACGGTGCTGCACCAGCCAAAGCTGCTTATTTTTGATGAACCCTTCAGTGGATTTGACCCTGTTAATGCCAATCTTATAAAAGACGAGATATTAGGGCTTCGCGATAAAGGCGCAACTATTATTTTTTCTACCCACAGAATGGAAAGTGTTGAAGAAATGTGCGATCATATTGCGCTTATCCATCAATCGAACAAACTTATTGAAGGCGAGCTAAACGATGTGAAGAAAAGATATCGTACCAATACGTTTGAAGTGGGGGTTGTTACCAATAACAACCATCAGTTTACAGGAGAGTTAAGCCAGAAATATCAGGTGGCTCCGGCCAACTTTAAAACACTTGACGATGAACTTAAGCTTTTAGTGACACTACCGGAAGGTGTAAGCTCACGCCAGTTGCTAAGTGAGCTTGTGCAAAAAGGCGATGTAACCTACTTTGTAGAAAAGATTCCAAGTGTTAACGATATATTTATTCAAACCGTAAGCAAAAAATAATGAGCCTATCTTTAATTATAAAACGGGAGTTTAACTCGAAAGTGCGTAATAAGTCGTTTATAGTAATGACATTTTTAAGTCCGATACTATTTACGGCTATGGCAGCTTTGGTAGGCTATCTAGCCAACGTTAACGATGACGAAATTGTAAAAATAGCAATTCATGACCAGGGTAGTCTACTTGAAACTGACTTTAAAGATTCTAAAAAAGTTGAGTACGTTAACCTTTCCCAGCTTCCACTGGCAACAGCTAAAGAAAAAGCGGCTGCGAGTTATGAAGGGCTTATTTATGTACCCAATGTAGCTACGCCAAAAGAATTGGTAAATAAAGTAGAATATATTTCTAACGAGAGTCCGTCTATGGATTTTATCGGAGAAATGGAAGACGTAGTAAACGACAAGCTTTTTAAATACAATCTGGAACAGGATGGTATCGACTATAAAAAGATTGATGCTGCAAGGACGAAAACCGATATCCGCCTGAGTAAATTTTCGGGAGAAGAAAGCCTTAAATGGTTGAACGAGATTAAAATAGGTATTGGTTTTGCATTCGGTTACCTTATTATGATGTTCATTATTATATATGGCAACATGGTAATGCGAAGCGTTATTGAGGAAAAAACAAACCGTATTATCGAGATCATTATATCGTCAGTTAAGCCGTTTAAACTAATGATGGGTAAAATTGTAGGTACTTCATTAGCAGGTATATTGCAGTTTCTTATCTGGGCCGTATTGGGAACAATACTTATGTTTGTTGCTACCAGCTTTTTAGGAATTAAACTGGGTGGTGGCGCAGGAGCTCAGGTAGTTGAGGCAACTCAAAAATCATCGGAACTGGCGAGTTATATTCCGGAAATACTATCACTTCCGTGGGCAACAATGCTTATATCTTTCCTTTTGTTTTTTATAGGAGGGTTCTTTTTATATAGCTCAATATACGCATCTATTGGTGCGGCTGTAGATAGCGAGACCGATTCGCAACAATTTCTTCTGCCGATCATCCTTCCGCTTATGCTGGGAGTATACGTAGGTTTCTTTACGGTAATCAACGATCCGCATGGAACTGTTGCAACTGTATTCTCTATGATACCACTTACATCGCCAATAGTAATGATGATGCGTATGCCATTCGGAGTGCCGCTATGGCAGGTTATACTATCAATGGCCATATTGTTTACTACCTTCTTTGGGGTGGTTTGGTTTGCGGCAAAAATATATCGTATCGGTATCCTTATGTATGGTAAGAAACCAACTTATAAGGAAATATTCAAGTGGCTTAAATACTAGTAAACAGTTTACAGTCGCAGTAATCAGTTAGTTATTTGTTAATCAGTTGGCAGTTTAGGCTATAATGAAATATATTTATAGATGCTGATGTTATTAGCAATAATCCATAAAACAATCTAAAGAGATATGTCCAAGATATTAATTATAGAAGACGAAGCCGCTATTCGCAGGGTATTGGGAAAAATACTTTCTGAAGAAAGCGACACCTACAAAGTGGAAGAGGCTGAAGACGGGCTACAGGGGCTTGAAAAGATAAAGAATGACGATTATGACCTTGTGTTGTGCGATATAAAAATGCCAAAAATGGATGGTGTTGAGGTGCTTGAAGCGGTAAAAAAGATAAAGCCCGAAATTCCGTTTGTAATGATATCGGGACATGGTGATATTGAAACCGCTATTAACACGATGCGCCTTGGCGCTTTTGACTATATCTCTAAACCGCCGGATTTAAACCGTTTATTAAATACCGTTCGTAATGCGCTTGACCGTAAAGTGCTTGTTGTAGAAAACAAGATGCTTAAAAAGAAAGTAAGCAAGAACTACGAAATGGTAGGGGCAAGTGAGCCTATCAATCACATTAAAGAAATTATAGAAAAAGTAGCACCTACAGATGCGCGTGTACTTATTACCGGCCCCAACGGAACTGGTAAGGAGCTTGTAGCGCATTGGCTTCATGAAAAGAGCGAGCGTGCAGCAGCGCCTTTTATAGAGGTGAACTGTGCGGCTATACCGTCTGAACTTATAGAGAGCGAACTTTTCGGTCACGTTAAAGGTGCTTTTACCAGTGCTGTAAAAGACCGTGCCGGTAAGTTTGAAGCTGCCGATAAAGGAACTATTTTCCTTGATGAAATTGGCGATATGAGCCTTCCCGCACAGGCGAAGGTATTGCGTGCGCTTCAGGAAAATATGATTCAGAGGGTAGGGGCAGAAAAAGACATTAAGGTAGACGTGCGTGTAATTGCCGCTACCAATAAAGACCTTAAAAAGGAAATTTCCGAAGGCCGTTTCCGTGAAGATTTATACCACCGCCTGGCTGTGATACTTGTAAAAGTTCCGGCCCTTAATGACAGGAGGGATGATATACCAACGCTGATTAATCATTTTGCTGAGAAAATTGCTTTAGAGCAGGGATCGGCACCGAAGAAGTTTTCGGCAGATGCCATAAAACTATTGCAGGAATACGATTGGACAGGCAATATACGTGAGCTACGTAATGTGGTTGAGCGTCTTATTATATTAGGTGGTAGCGAGATTAGCGAAAGTGATGTTAGGCTTTTTGCCAGTAAATAATATATGTAATTGTATCACAGAGATGCAATAAGAAACCTCAGATAATCTCTGAGGTTTTTTCTTTTTCTTTTTCGTTACTTTGTAGTCTGCAAATTGAAAGCGATATTCAGTTTGTAATTCGTAATTGATAATTCGTAATTAAAGAATGTTTTTAAAGAAAATAAACGAAAAGCTGTCCCAGGCACTTGAAGATGCGGGATTAACTAAACCTACCGATTTGCAAAAAGAAACATGGGGTACCATTAAAAGTGGTGCTGACTGTGTATTTCTTGCTGATTCTGATTTGGGTAAGTCTACCACTATTGTAATTAACGTAATTCAGCGTCTTGAGAAACCTTTTGAGGAATCACCACGTGCCCTGATCTTTGTAAAAGACAAAGCTAAGGTACTTGAAATGGTAGAAATGTTTAAGAAATACGACAGCTACGGTAACCTTCGTGTATACGGTGTTTACGAACAGGGCGATATAGACTACGACAAAAATCAGATATCTTTAGGTATAGATGTACTTATCGGCTCTACACCAAGGCTAAGTGATATGTTCTCTTCGGCTGGGTTTGACGTAAACCAGCTTAAGATGTTTATTGTTGACGATATTGAAGACCAGCTTAAAGTAAGAATGGAAACCAAGATCGTTAGGATATCTAACAGCATCAATAAAACACAGCGTTTATTCTTTACCGATGTTATTACCGACCGTGTAGAGATACTTGCCGATAAAATAATGATAGAGCCTGTTTTCTTTGAGTTTGACGATCACGAAGAGGAAGATGAGGAATACGACGAAGAGTTGGAAGGACTTGATTTTGGCGACGACGACACAGAGGAAGAAGAAAACAATAAATAAGACAAACCATTATGGCATTAGTTAAAATATTTTCAGGCAGCGAGATATTAGCGCAGGCTTTGCAGACACGATTAGAAAAAATTGGCGTAGGCGTTATCGTTAAAAATAACATACAATCGTCTACAATGTCGGGGTTTGGAGGTTTAGGCCAGGCTGTAGAAGTATTTATAGAGGACAGGGATAAAGAAAAAGAAAAGGTAGCTAAGGTTATCGAAGACTTTAAAATGGGGAACTAGTTGCTGAATGAACCCATTTAAAATCTATACTAAAAATACCCGATTCTCATTCTTTAAGAAAAAGGAAGAATATCATTTAGATGGTGAGATTACATTTTTAGATAATCGCATCCTTATAAATGATACCGTGTTTAGTATAGATGCCCTTAACGCTATAACTTTTCCAAGTTTTGATGACTATAAAGGAAAGATCATAAACTCTGTTGATAATAATGTATCTGATGGCGTGAGCAATATTGTTGAGTTACATGGTAAAGATGGGAAAAAGACGATCTATTATTTTCAACTAGACTATCGCTACCAGATGCGTGATCTCAGGGGGCAATTAATACAGTATCATCTGGCAGGCAAATTGGACTTTATAAACCTTACAAATATTTTCGGCTTAGAAAGTTTTAATGCTATCCAAAATTTTAAAAAATCACTGCCCGAAGGTGGCAATATTAAAAGCTATTGATTTTCAGTAGCTTTTTCTTTTTATATTGCCGGCTAAAATCCCTGTATAGTAATGATCAAAAGTTTAAAATTTATAGTCCTGACACTTGGCTCTTTTCTGGCTGTGATTTATATAGTGGCTATAACATATCTATATTTTAATCAGGAGAGCCTTATTTTTCAGCCTGAGATATTGGCCAAGGATTATAAATTCAGTTTTCAGGGCGATTTAAAAGAGATGTACATCTCTGTAGAGAAGGATGTAAATCTACATGGCGTTTTGTTTAGAACTCATGAAAGTAAAGGGCTTATATTTTACCTGCATGGTAACGGCGGATCTGTAAAAGGATGGGGAGATATAGGAGCTACTTACAACCAGATGGGGTATGATATCTTTATTTTAGATTACAGGGGATATGGTAAGAGTAATGGAAAGATAAGTAGTGAAGCTCAATTGTTCGATGACCTGAAAAAAGCTTATAGCCATTTACTGTCGATATATCCTGAAGGCAAAATAATAATTACGGGCTACTCTATAGGTACAGGGCTGGCTGCTATGCTGGCATCTGAAAATAATCCGAAAGCACTTGTGTTGCAGGCTCCATATTACAGTTTAAAAGAAACTATAAACAGCACTATGCCTTTGATGCCCGACTTTTTACAGAAATATGATTTTGAAACGTATAAATTTTTACAGAAAGTAAAGGCTCCGGTTTGTATTTTTCATGGTACTGCAGACACTATTTTGCCTTATAGCAATTCAGAAAAATTAAGGTCGGTATTCAAAAAGAATGACGTGCTTGTTACACTTCCCGGTGAAGGCCATAATACAATTACCGATAATGAGCTTTTTAAAACGGAATTTAAAAAGTTTGCCGATAGGATGTTGCAATACTAATTAAGCTTTAGCCTTCTTCTTTTTAAAAAGGTAGCCAATTATCAATCCAACGACAATCCACAACGGAATGCCTAAAAGTATTTTTGAAACAGTAAATTTTTCGTGATCGAAAAGCGGGAAAATAATCATTGTAATGATGTAAAGAATACCGCCCCACACTAAACCTGATCTAACCCATTTTTTCATTATTGTAGTTTTTTATTTGTTCTTTTTCTAACAAAAAAGTAACCGAAAAGAAATCCAAATGGCGTAAAAACCAGTAACGCGGTAAGCGATCGTTGAAGCGAAATTTCTTCATGGCTGAAAAGAGGAAACAGCACTGACATGCATAATGACATCCAGACTGACCAGATAATAGACTGCTTTACCCACGGTTGTATTGGTTTCATAATTATTTCACCTTTTTATTATTGTTTCTTAGGTTCTTTTTTACGCGATACATAGCCAAATATGAGTCCGAATACCAGCCACACCGGTATGCTTACCAAAAGCTTCATAGGCTGAACGGCCTCACCATCAAATAAAGGGAATAACACATTAATCGCTACTACCATGAATAGTCCCCAGAACAATCCAAATTTCACCCAGTTTTTCATCCTATTGTTTTTTCGGTATTCTTTTGTTATTCCTGTTTAAGTAGCCACTAATAAGTCCAGAGGACATCCCTGTTTTAACCCACGGTTTCATAAAAAATCAGCTATAGATTGTTAACCCAAAGATAACCAATCTTTTTATGTTCCGCAAACAAAGCGGCGTTGTGCAATTGCCTAATTATCCTATCTTTGCGGCTTCAAAAAAATATTCATGATTACAATAGATGCGCTTTCGGTACAGTTTGGCGGTACCACACTTTTTAGTGATGTTTCATTCTCTATAAACGAAACCGACAAAATAGCCTTAATGGGTAAAAATGGTGCGGGAAAAAGTACATTGCTTAAAATTATAGCAGGAGTAAGTAAACCATCAACAGGAAATATTTCGGCACCCAAAGGTACTGTTATTGCTTACCTGCCACAGCACTTACTTACCGAAGATAACGCAACTGTAATTGAAGAAACATCTAAGGCCTTTGAAAGCATCTTTAAGATGAAGGCCGAAATTGATGCCCTTAATGAGGAGCTTACAGTGCGTACCGATTACGAATCGGATGAATACTATAAGATCATCGAAAAAGTATCTGAGCTTAGCGAGAAATTCTATTCTATTGAAGAAGTAAATTATGAAGCAGAGGTAGAAAAGGTACTTGTAGGTATGGGTTTTTCGCGTGACGATTTTAACCGCCCAACGTCAGAATTCAGCGGAGGCTGGAGGATGCGTATCGAGCTGGCTAAAATTCTGTTGCAAAAACCGGATCTTATCCTTTTGGATGAGCCTACCAACCACATGGATATTGAAAGTATACAGTGGCTTGAAGATTTCCTTATAAACAGTGCCAAAGCTGTAATGGTGATATCGCACGACAGGGCGTTTGTAGATAATATTACAACACGTACCATAGAGGTTACTATGGGAAGGATATACGATTACAAAGCAAAATACTCACACTATCTTGAGCTTCGTAAAGACCGTCGTGCCCACCAGCAAAAAGCGTATGATGAGCAGCAGAAGATGATTGCTGAAAACACAGAATTTATTGAGCGTTTTAAAGGAACATATTCTAAAACACTTCAGGTACAGTCGCGCGTAAAAATGCTTGAAAAACTGGAACTTGTCGAGGTTGACGAAGTAGATACATCGGCACTTAGGCTTAAGTTTCCGGCAGCGCCACGCTCAGGGCAGTATCCTTTAGTGGTTACAGAACTTTCTAAAGCCTACGGTGACCATGTGGTATTTAAAGATGCTTCTATGGTTATAGAACGCGGACAAAAACTTGCCTTTGTAGGTAAGAATGGTGAAGGTAAATCGACCATGATAAAAGCTATTATGGGAGAGATTGATTTTGAGGGTAAACTGGAGCTTGGGCATAACATTCAGGTTGGGTATTTTGCTCAGAACCAGGCGGCGATGCTTGACGAGAACCTGACTGTTTTTGAAACCATTGACCAAATTGCTGTTGGAGAAATTCGTACACAGATAAAAAACCTACTTGGTGCATTTATGTTTAGCGGTGATGATACTACTAAGAAAGTAAAAGTACTTTCAGGTGGAGAGAAAACACGTCTTGCCATGATAAAGCTATTGCTTGAGCCGGTTAACCTGCTTATTCTGGATGAGCCTACCAACCACCTTGATATGAAAACCAAAGATATTATTAAAGATGCCCTTAAGGCGTTTGATGGTACTGTGGTATTGGTATCTCACGACAGGGATTTCCTTAACGGACTTGTAACAAAAGTGTTTGAGTTTGGAAACAAACGCGTTAAAGAGCATTTTGAAGATATAAAAGGTTTCCTTGAACTTAAAAAGATGGAGAATCTTAGGGAAATAGAGAAAAATAATAAATTCCTGTATCATGCGTAAAACACTATATTTATTATTCGTCCTGTTTTATGGATGTGTTGTTTTTGCGCAGGATGGTAAACAGCTCCTTTTAAAAAAGGAGCTGTTTACGCAACAGAATGACTATCCGTTTATAAATCGCATAGTATATAAGGATAGTATAAATGTATATGCTATTACGTATTTAAGCGATGGGCTTAAAGTAAACGGTTATATGGTTACTCCAAAAGGCAGTGGGCCATATCCTGCTGTAATTGTGAATCGGGGAGGTAACCGCAATTTTGGAGCGTGGGATATAAGACAGGTTTATGTCCAGCTTGGAAGTATTGCAAAAGAAGGATTTGTAGTTATTGCGAGTCAGTATCGCGGTAATGGCGGAAGCGAGGGTAAGGAGCAATTTGGTGGTGACGATGTAAATGACATTGTTAACCTTATAGATGTTCTTGCCGGGGTAAAACAAGCCGATACGAGCCGTATTGGTATGTACGGTTGGAGCAGGGGAGGAATGATGACTTATCTTGCACTTACCAAAACCACTAAAATTAAAGCTGCTGCGGTTGGAGGCGCGCTAACAGATCTAAACGCAACCGATAGGCCTGAGATGGCAACGGTTTTTCAGGAGCTTATACCGGAGTATGCCTTGAATAAAAAAGATGCACTGGATAAACGCTCGGCAATACAATGGGTAAATAAATTACCTAAAAATGTACCAATACTCATAATGCATGGAACATCGGACTGGAGGGTTAAGCCCGAACAAAGCCTGAACATGGCACTTGAGTTTGAAAAATTACGGATACCGTACCGCCTGCTAATGTTCGAAGGAAGCGATCATGGTATAACAGAGCACAGGGACGAAGTAAACCTCCAGGTTATTAACTGGTTTAACAGATACCTTAAAAATAACGAACCTTTGCCCGATATGAACTATCATGGCAGATAAAATAACGAACTCCCTTTGGGAGTTTTTTTAATACCTGAATTTATCGGGCGTAATGCCAAATTCTTTTTTAAAGGCTTTTGTGAAATTCTGAACAAATTTGTAACCACACAGCATAGCGATATCAGAAATAGATTTATCGTTTTCCAAAAGCAGTTTTTTGGCATCGAGCATGCGTATATCTTTCAGGTAGCCAAAAACCGTAGTGCCGTATATCTCTTTAAATCCTTTTTTTAGTTTAAAATCATTTATGCCTGCCATTCGTGCCAACTCTATAAGTGAGAACGGATGCGCAAGGTTTTCATCCATGATAGATTTTACGCGATGAATTTTTTCTATATCATGTCGTTTTAACCAACTGTTGGCGTGGTACTCCATCTGCTCAAATTGTTCCAACTGAAGCATCAATAACTTTATGATTTTAGATTCCACAAACAGGCTTTTAAGTATGCCTTTTCTTTTACAGCCAATAATCTCTTGTATTATACTGTTCATTTCCGGAATGATAGACATATTGTCTTTCGCTAACATACTAAAATTTCTTGCCAGCATTGCTTTTTTGAAATCGTTCATTACCGGGTAAGCATCATTCACGAGGCTCAGAAAATAGCTTTCCGGAAAAATAATGTGCATTGAAAAAGTTGTTTCTTTTTCGTCGGGAGAACTTACAAGGTATTCTTTATCGGGGCAGAATATAAGGTTGTGCTGATTTCCCGATAAATGGTACTGAGAGCCATTTTTTGTTGTAAGGCATGAATTCCCTAAAACCAGGAAATGCATTTCGATTACAGGTACAGGAAATTCTATACCAATAAAATAATCTTTATTCAGGCGTACATCGCCGTAGCAAACATGAATGTTTTTAAATGTAATTTTTTTAAAAGCAACGTGCCCTTTTGCCGTATGGAAGTCTCTATCGGTCTCGTATATACCCGTGTTTTCACTGTTGAAGAGGTCTATTAAGAAGTTTTCTTCAATATTTAAACTGTCTGTCATGATGGCTTAAATAATCCTTTATTAATAATTTATAATCCTTTGCGAATAAAACGGGCTCTTTTTTATTGAGGATATTTGCGCAAATATTAGTATTATTTAGACTAAATACAAATAATTATTATTTAATTTTAAATTAACCAGAATTAATGAACACTTATTACCAGTTAAAACGGGGGAAAGATCAACTGAATCAGCTGATTATGACCTGTTTTGTTTTTATGTTTTTTTTGAGTGCCAGTGCCCAGCAATGGGAATATTTGGGCGATCAGGGCGGCGTCTCTGCCGGAGGTTCAAGCTATCAGAGTATAGCTAAAGACGTAGCAGGAAATATTTATATTTCTTATTACGATGTTGTGGCAACAAAAGGATCTGTTCAGAAGTACAATGGTACTTCATGGTCTTATGCGGGTGGAAGTGCCAGCATAACAGCGCAATATGCTACTTACAATTCACTATCTGCCGATGCTTTAGGTAATATATACCACACAAGCCAGGGAAGCGGCATGGAAGTTAGAAAATTTGATGGCACAGCATGGACTTCATTACCGGCTGTAACAAGCAGTACCGTTAACTTTCAGGCGAGTGTTGTAACAGCAAGCGGCGTTCTTGTAGCTGCAAACAACACAGGCAGCGGTACCGTAAAACGTTATGTAAACGGTGTATGGGAACAAATTGGTTCGGCAGGATTTGCAGGCGGTACGCCTTTCTATCTTGATATGGTAACCGGAACAGATAATACGATATATGTTAGTTATGTAAGTAACGGTAATATATATGTAATTAAGAATGATGTAAATGCACCAGAAACACAATCGTGGTCGCATGTTGGTGGGTTAGAAGGTATCGCACCGGCTACATCAAGCGAGCAGTTTCGTGCAGCAATGGCTATAGATGCCAATAACAATATTTTCATAGCGTATACATCAGTTACTTCAGCTGGTAATAAATTAAACGTAAAAAAATACAATGGCCTTGTATGGTCACAGGTAGGTGCTGAGAATTTTACAGATTACCGCGTGCATTATGTAAATATTGCAGCTAATGCTTCGGGTGTTCCGTATGTAATATTTTCAAATTATGAAAACAGTCCTAATAATGGCAACCAGGTGATGAAGTTTGATGGTTCATCATGGGAAGCTGTAGGTTCAAACCCTGTTTCGGCAGGTGAAGCAAAAGGAAACGTAATTCTTTTTGATAATGCCGGTAATCCTGTAATAGCATATGCAGATTCTTCTACGGGAAAAACCATGGTAAGAAGGTTTGTAGAAAACCCGACAGTGACACCTGTACAGAGTGTTACTGTAACTACCCAAAATAATGCAGCAGCACAAATTACACAAAATGCAGGCACGCTTCAACTGGTTGCGTCCATTCTTCCGGCAGCAGCAGGACAGGGTGTAACATGGACAATCACTCAGGGATCGGAATTTGCTACAATAAACGAGAACGGACTTGTAACTGCCACAGCAAACGGTACTGTTACTGTAACCGCTACTTCTGTACAGGATGCAACTAAGACCGGAACGATAACAATCACAATATCAAACCAGGTTATAACTGGCGATTTGATTACAGGTTTTAACCGTGATATTATTGCTAATGGTGTCGGCAACGCTTCCGACTCATCAGAACTTGGCCTTGACGAAGTAAACACAAGGGCTTTGGTGTCTTTAGACTTTAAAGCTACCGCAAACAGCGCAGCGCCAACGCGAGGATTACCTGCAAACGGAGTAATAAGCAGTGCAAATACTGCGGGTGTTGTTTATCAGCTGGCAAACTATACTGGGCCAAACGCGCTCTATCTTACACCTTCTTATGTAACGGGATCTATCAATACGGTAAACTCCGGTACATTATCATTCCAGGCACAGAACAAAGCAAAAGTATATATCTTGTACACGGCAGCAGGCGGTGGTTCATCTAACCTTACATATTCAGCTACAGTAAACTTTAGCGACGGAACTTCTCAGGCATCGACATTAACTGCTAATGACTGGTATTCAGGTTCAGGCTTTGCTATTAAAGGTATTGGCCGTGTAAACATGGCAAATAATAATCTTGAAGGCGATGCAGAAAACCCAAGGCTATACGAAAGCGTTATTACGCTCGAAACAGCAAACCAGACTAAAACGATAACAGGCGTTAGTTTCACATTTGCAGGAGATGCGTCTGCTGAATATGGTGACCAGATAAGGCTTGCAATTTTATCGCTTGCTACGGGCGAAGCTACATCAACTCCACCTGAAAGTGCTATATCGGTTGTAACTTCAAATAATGGCCCGGCTGTTATTACAGAGAACTCGGCAGAAATAGACTTTGATGCATACATGGGCGATGACTATGTTGGTGAAAATATTATAACCTGGTCTATAGTTTCGGGTACGGGTAATGCTAATGTAGATCAGTACGGAAAAGTTACAGCAGTAAGCAACGGTACGGTAATGGTAAGGGCAACCTTAATTTCAGATCCGTCTGTTTATGGCGAGCTAGAACTTACAATTTCGGGCCAGGTTGCAGGTTACTGCGAGGTTTATTTTATTAACGGATGTTCACCGGCGTCTATTAGTAATTTTTACACAACAGGAGGTTTTCCTAATATTAGTAATACTAGTTCGGGTTGTTTAAGTAGTAATGACCTTAGCGGGTATAGCGATTACACATCTACTGTTTTAGGAGCGACAAGAAACACAACAGTAACATTTAATTTTGAGTTTACTTCCGAGGCGGCATATGCACCGTTTCTTTCTGCATGGATAGACTGGAACCATGATTTTATATTCCAGGATAGTGAGAGAGTATTTGTATCACAAGATCAGGAAACAGATAATTACGTACAGTTTACAGCTACTGTACCTGCTAATGCTTCCCTTGGTCAAACAAGAATGCGTTTTAAAGCAGTTGGCGGTTGGGTAGGCTCAGGAGCATGTGGCTATAACTCATTCGGAGAAATAGAAGATTATACCATTACTATTCTTGATCAGGGAATTGTGCCTGAAATTACAATAGTGACACAGAACGATGCACCTGCTGCAATTACAACTAATGATGGCACACTTCAGTTAGTAGCAGACGTTACGCCTACACCTGCACCGGTACTATGGTCTGTTATAGCAGGAAACGTTTACGGCAGCGTAAGTGCTGACGGCCTTGTTACAGCATTAAACAACGGAACTATTACAGTTAGGGCAAGATTAGCTTCTGATACTTCAGTATATGATGATATTGAAGTTACTATCTCTAACCAGATAATACTTGTAGAGAGTCTTACGGTTTCAACATGGGATAATGTTCCGGCGGCTATTACAACTACCGATGGTACATTACAGCTTGTAGCTACTATACTTCCGGTAAATGCAGACAACAGCAATGTAACCTGGACAATTACCGAAGGTGCTGCCTTTGCAACTGTATCTTCAACAGGACTTGTAACGGCTACGGCTAACGGTACTGTAACAGTAAAAGCTACATCCGTAGAAAATGATGAGGTTTTTGATGATATTGAGATCGAAATTTCAAACCAGTATGTTGCTGTAACAGGTATTACTGTTTCAGTTAAAGATGCAGCAGCAGCAACTATAACAACAAATGAGGGCACACTTCAGCTTGTAACTGTAATTGCACCTGTTGATGCGTTAGATAAAGAAGTAACCTGGACAATTGTTAGCGGAAGCGAATTTGCTACTGTTGACGCAAACGGACTAGTAACAGCTTCAGCCAACGGAACAGTTACGGTAAGGGCTACCTCTCAGGATAATGATACGCTATATGATGAAATTGACATTGTAATCTCTAACCAGTATGTTGCGGTAACTGCAATTGCAGTTTCGGTTAAAGATGATGCAGCGGCAGTTATTACAACTGCGGAAGGTACACTTCAGCTTGAAGCTGCAATCACACCAAACGATGCTACAAATGCAGATGTAACATGGTCTATTGTCAGCGGAAGTGAATTTGCTACTGTTGATGCAAACGGACTAGTAACAGCTATCGCTAACGGTACAGTTACAGTTAGGGCTACATCTGTAGATACAACTACATTGTTCAATGAAATTGACATTGTAATCTCTAACCAGCATATTGCGGTTACAGCAATTGCAGTTTCGGTTAAAGATAATGCAGCGGCAACTATTACAACTAATGAGGGCACGCTTCAGCTTGAAGCTGCGATCACGCCAAATGATGCTACAGAAACAGATGTTACTTGGACTATTATCAGCGGAAGCGAATTTGCTACCGTTGATGCGAACGGCCTTGTAACAGCTATCGCTAACGGTACAGTTACAGTTAGGGCTACATCTGTAGATACAACTACATTGTTCGATGAAATTGATGTTGTAATCTCTAACCAGTATGTTGCGGTAACTGCACTTACAGTTTCGGTTAAAGATGATGCAGCGGCAGTTATTACAACTGCGGAAGGTACACTTCAGCTTGAAGCTACGATAGTTCCGGCAGATACTACAAATGCAGATGTCACTTGGAGTATTGTCAGCGGAAGCGAATTTGCTACTGTTAATGCAAACGGTCTTGTAACAGCTATCGCTAACGGTACAGTTACGATAAGGGCTACATCTCAGGATGATGCCACACTATTTGACGATATTGAAATACTAATCAGCGGGCAGACATTAGGCACTGACGATTTTGAAACTTCGAAATTTGCAATGTACCCTAACCCGTCTCATGGTGAAGTAACAATTAGCTCTTCTGAAACAGTACAGCAGATAGTTATCTTTAATTTGATAGGACAAAAAGTGTATGAAGGTAAAGGAACTACTATTGATCTTTCAGGTAAAGAAGATGGAGTTTACCTGGTACAGGCAACATTTGAAGATGGTGCTGTAACTACACAGAAACTTATTAAAAAGTAATTTCTTTTTCACATATCCATATTTATCCAAAAAAGGCAGAAGTATACTACTTCTGCCTTTTTCTTTTATAGTTTCCGGGTTTGTTTTTCCTTCCACTTTTCCCAACCCAATATATCTTTACGTATATCTTTCTCCCAGTCATTGCCAAACTTTTCAGCGAGGTGATTTAGTACGTGTACATTGTACTCTGAGTAGTCACTAAGCGATGGAGGGGGAGTACAACCAAAGTCATGGTACGCTATGTTATAGTTGGCAACAAATTCAGCATCCTTGTCAGTAACTCTGGACGCGATACCACCAATAAAGTACAATTGAATTTTATCATTCTCCAGATCACGCTGAAACTTTTGTTCAGGTGTTTGCTTTGTAGTTTGCGCATATCCAGATGTAGAAACGATAAATAAAAGAAGCATTAATATTCTCATAATAATGTAATTTGATGATTAGTATGGTTCGTGGCTAGACAATTACTGTTTAACCATATCTGTCAGTCGTACAAATTCTGCTCTGTAACCTTCCGGATCATATTGCAAGCCTTGTTTTGCAAGTGCTTTTATCTCGTCAGTTTTTTTGTTGGGAACGAGTTGTGAATCCCTTAATTTCAGTCCAAACCACGCGACCGCAGCCGAGAATTTAAAATCGCCCGATGTGTTTTGAAGCGGTAACGGATCGTTTGGAATCACTTTTACGATCTCAGTACTTTTATCTTCATTAGGTTTTTTAGACCGGAACTTAATTGTTGCCAACTCGTCGTTGTATTGATTAGCCGTGCCTGTAGGCTGACTGTATTTCAGGTTGGTAGCAGGGGTAAAGTAACCACTTTTTATACCGATCGGTATAATTTCATAAAGTGCCGTTACAGTATGCCCGCTGCCAAGCTCTCCGGCATCAATCGCATCGTTAGTAAAGTCTTCATCACGAAGTTTACGGTTCTCATAACCGATTAATCGGTACGATTGTACATGTTTCGGGTTAAACTCAATCTGAATCTTAACATCTTTGGCGATAGCATACATAGAACCTTTAAATTCCTTGTTGAGGTAACGGTTTGCTTCCTGCATGTTATCTATATAGGCATAGTTACCGTTGCCTTTGTCGGCAAGCACTTCAATTTTAGAATCTTTATAGTTTCCCATTCCGTAGCCAAGGCAGGTAAGGAAAACTCCGCTTTTGCGTTTCTCTTTAATAAGCTGCTGCATGTCTTTGTCAGAAGATGCACCTACATTAAAGTCGCCATCGGTCGCCAGTATAACACGGTTGTTCCCACCTTTTATAAAGTTTTCCTGAGCCGTTTTGTAGGCTAGTTCTATACCTTCGCCGCCGGCAGTGCTTCCGCCTGCGCTTAGTTTGTCCAGTGCGGCATATATTTTATCTTTTTCATCTCCCCCGGTAGAAGGCAGTACCAATCCTGCCGAACCTGCGTAAACCACAATAGAAATCCTGTCTTTATCGCGCATTTGTTTAATCAAAAGCTTAATAGATTCCCTAAGCAAAGGCAGCTTGTTTTCTTCGTTCATTGATCCCGAAACATCAATAAGAAAAACAAAGTTGGAAGCAGGAAGTTTATCATCAGGAATTATTTTTCCCTGAAGCCCTATCTTCAAAAGTTTGTGTTGCGGATTCCACGGTGCGTTGCTGTATTCCGTGTTTATCGAAAACGGCTCATTACCTGTAGGCTGCGGATATTGGTACTTAAAAAAGTTGATTATCTCTTCCACACGAACCGCGTCTTTAGGTACCGGCTGTCCGTTGTTAAGAAAACGTCTAATGTTGGTGTAAGATGCATTATCTACATCTATAGAAAAAGTAGAAAGTGGGGCAGTAGCAGGATTTTCAAACGGGTTCTCTACAAACGATTCATATTCTTCCTGGTTTACCTCTAGAGGTTCAGGGGCTACAGGTTGAAATTGTTCGGGATGTTCTTTTAAAAGCTTTCTCTGTTCTTTATGGAATCGTTTAAGGTCTTTCTTAACCTTTTTAGAAAACTCTTTTTTTATCTTTATAATTATAACCCCATTAATACCTCTATTGCCATATATTGATATAACTCCGGCATCCTTAAGAACACTTACAGATTCTATGTAATCGGGATTTATTATACTGAATGATTCTTTACCTAAAGGTACACCATCAACAACATAGAGAGGTTCCGGGTTACCATTTATAGAGCCAAAACACCTCATAACTACGGTACTATTAGCACCCGGCTGACCCGCGCCTGTTGTAACTTCTAATCCGGGCACTTGTCCGTTTAGCGTTTTTATAAAATTGGCGTTTGGCCTGCCTTTAATTGTTTTTCCCACACTATTTGTGTCTCCATCTCTATATGTACGAGAAGGTGTACTAAGATATCCGAGAGTGTTGGTGTTACTAGTCGACGCTATTTCTTGCTTTTTTGCCCTTCTTCTTTCTTTTCTTGAAGTAGTTCCGTATCCCATAACAACAACTTCATCAAGTGTTGTAATGTCATCTTTAAGCTTAAAATCTACTTTGTCTTTGCGTTTACCCAACGTTACTTTTTCAGACTGCATGCCTACATAAGTAGCTATAAGTCTTTCGCCTTCTTTAGCATCGATTATGTAATTACCATCAAAGTCGGTTGTCGCTATTTTAGTAGTGCCCTCAATTATAACCTTTGCTCCTGGAAGTGGCATTCCCTGGTTATCTGTAATTACCCCTGTAAACTGCTTTTTATCTGTAATTGCAGGTTTTGCAGTTTCAACATATGCTGTAGTTTCTACTGTTGTTTTTTCTTTATCCATCTCACCGTAAGGATCGGCAACCGGAGTTACAGCTACTGTCTCTTCACTACTTGGTGCTAAGGCATACGATTCAACCATAGGTAGTTCTTCAGTAGCCTGACTTCTTGCGGGAGCAGTTGCCGCAGAAGTGATGGTTTTACTCCTTTGACGTAACGATTTTATTGTTTCATTCGTAACAACCTCTTCCTTTTCTGTAGCTTTTGTCCGATCAAAAGTCTCCTTTACTTTCTGTGTATCAACAACAGTAACATTATTTTCGGGAATAGAATCAGGTGTAACTATCGGGGTGTTCTTTTCATTGGTAAGCATAAAGAAACCAATACTCATGAATAACAGAAATACAGCTGCCATTCCGGTATATTTCCACCAGGCGGCAATAGTGCGTTGTTTTTTGTTATCCAGCTTTTCTTCAACGCGGTTCCACACCGCGTCCATGCGTGCAAAGCCCTTGTCTTCGGCTTTACCGGCTGCGTCTTTAAATATTTTATCTTGATTTTCCATGACTGTTCTCGTTTTGGTAATAAACATTGTTTACTAGTTCTTTCAGCTTGCTGCGGGAGACGTTTAATTGTGATTTGGATGTTCCCTCAGAAATATTCAGCATGGTAGCAATTTCTTTGTGTGAGTAGCCTTCTATGGCGAACAGGTTAAATACTGTCCTGCAGCCTTCGGGCAGATAGGTAAGCAGCTTTAGCAGGTCCTCTTCCTCAAGCCCGGCCGATTGGGCTTCGGATGGTTCTGTGCCACGGCTCATGTCTTCAATATAGATATTGAAGTTTACATTCTTTTTAAGGCTCATCAGGCATTGGTTCACTGCAATTTTGCGTGCCCAGGCCTCAAACGCCTTAATTTCTTTAAGTTGGTCAAGTTTAGTAAAGATAGTGTAGAAGGCATCGGCCACTGCCTCTTCTATCTCTTCCTCGCTTTTCAGGTACCTCTTGCAAGTATGGTAAAGTTTAGGAGCCATAAGCTCATACACCTGTCTCTGGGAGTCCCGGTGCATTTTCCTGCATGCTGTTATGAGTTTTTCGTCTATCACAATTCGTCTCTTTGTGTATATAGATTAGAAAACTTCTGAAAAGGTTGGGAGGGGAGTGAAAAAAAGTTTGCAGTATTTAGTCGCAGTTTGCAGTAGTTTCGCGGAACTACTGCAAACTGTGATTGCAACTGATGACTATTTATCAAGTGTAAGCTTATAAATGTCAGATGCTTTTGCATCGCTGTCGGTGTCCTCACACAGCAGGAACTCCAGCGATTTGTCATTCTTTTTGTAAAGAGTAATGCCTTCAAATTTATTCTTAGTCGAAATTATCTTTGTAAATTCAACTTCCATAGATTCGGTATCCATTCGGCCGACAAGAGTTCCCGCCACTTCGCCATCTTTATAGGTTGAGGTTGTTTTTTCGGCAGCAGCCAAAAAATAAAGTTTGCCATCTACCAGTGTGGCATCGGTAAAGCTTGCAGGTGCGCCGTTTATTTTGGGTAGCTGCACGTCGTTATATACAAACTGAAATGAAGTTTCGTTAATGTCGCCGTCTAATGTAAAAACAGCATTTTTACCCTGCGGGCCATTACCACGGTTAAATAAATACCAGGTATTGCCATCATTTACGGCAGCTTCTATGTTGAAGTTTTCAGGAGTTATGCCGCCGAAATCCTGCATAGCAAGGTAAAGGTCGGTTGCATCTATAGGCGGATATACTTTTTTGGACTGCGCGTCGATATGCAGAATCGTGTTTCGCTTATCGGTAGAGCCCGAACCGAAAAGATAGATCTCATCACCCATTGCGGTAATGGCTTCAAAGTCGGCTTTTTCTTTTTTGGGTACATTTTCAAGCGGACCTGTATAACCCTGCGGTTCAACATTGATCTTCTCGAGTTTTTTATCAGTAAGGCTGTAATTATACAGCATGTGTGCATTATCTGAAACCAGGTATAATGATGTACCATTAAATAACAGTCCGGAAGCCGAGCCTATGCCTATGATGCGGAAAAGGAGTTCCAATTGAAACTTTTGCATAATATTATGTTTTTGTAAAAAAAGCCCTAATGTTTAATGCTTATATTTATATAAAGATAAATCAATTCTCGATGAAAGCAATAGACACCGAAGATTTTAAAGTAACCGGCAATTTTGATATAATCAAAGCGCCATCCCTTATAGATACTGAGACTTCTGAAAAAAAAGTACACAAGGCTCTTAAAGAAGAAAGCAAAAAACTTGGTAAGCTACAGGACAAAATGTATGCCAACAACCGTTACAGTGTATTGGTTTGCCTTCAGGGAATGGATACGTCTGGAAAGGACAGCCTTATACGCGAAGTCTTCAGGCGTTTTAATGCAAGGGGTGTAAATGTATACAGTTTTAAAACACCATCGGCAGCCGAACTGGAACACGATTATCTTTGGAGGCATTATATTGCGTTGCCCGAAAAAGGCAAGTTTGCCGTGTTTAACCGTTCGCATTACGAGAATGTGCTTATTACGCGTGTGCATCCTGAATTTATCCTGAATGAAAACCTGCCGGGCATAAGCACTGTAGAAGAAATTCCGGAGAAAATATGGGAGGAACGCTATGAGCAGATCAATAACTTCGAAAAGCACATTACCCAAAACGGAACCATAGTGTTTAAATTTTTCCTTCACCTAAGTAAAGAAGAACAAAAGCAGCGATTACTTAGAAGGCTGAACAAAGAAAAACACAACTGGAAATTTGCTCCGTCTGACCTGGACGAAAGGCAATATTGGGATGATTACCAAAAGTATTATGAAGAGGCTATAAATGCAACATCAAAAAAACATGCACCCTGGTATGTAATTCCGGCTGATAATAAAGAAACCGCACGCTACCTGATAGCAAAAACCATTTTTGATACCCTTAAAAAATATGAGGATATTAAAGAGCCGGCTGTAGATGAAGAAGTTTTAGAGAATATTTCACTATATAAGGATAAGCTGCAAAATGAGAAGTAGTTTTATCTGACAATATCCCAGTCATCTACAAGATAATTATTCCACAATCCTTTGCGTAATCTGAGCCTTATGTGTTTTTTAGTGGACGATTCCGCGAGAAGGTGTTGTATGTAATTCCTGCTTACCCTTATCCTTTCTTTTTTACCTTGGAAATGAAATTTGATACTAGGTTTGGATTTTTTGCCTGAGCTCTTATGAAATTCATCTACCGGAAGTATAACGGTTTGTGGAATTTCGTTTTTAGCGGTGTAATAATTAGCGCATTCCCAGGTAACATTTGTTATTAGTCCCAGTGTTATATACGAACCAATAGCAACAGCAACAAACAGTATAACTACGGCACCTGCTTTCTTACGTTTACTGTTCAATTGCGTGAAATTATCAATATTGAATAATTTTTTCCGGTAAACAAAACACAAAGCAATACCGACAATTACTGGAAGTATATGAACTAATACTAGTTGTTTTACATCATATCCTATAGTAAATGGTTTAAATTTGAAAAAAGCTACAAAAGCAATAAAAAAGCCTATAAAAATATAGTAGTTGAGATTCTCTTTAAAACTCTTTTTTCTTTTAAATACTTTTTGCCGTTGTCTTCTTTCTGCTTTGGATGGTTTCACCGTAAAATTTTCACGAAAGATATATAATTTTCGCTTTCGCTGAAATCTATTCCTCGAGTAAATCCTGAAGCTCTTCTTGGCTAAGGCAAATGCCGATATTTTCTACTTTTTCGTTTTCATCTTCGGCACCGTCTATAAAATAAATAGGTATTTGTGCAGTAAGTTTTCGCTTTCTAATACTGTCGGCAGTCATTCGCCCATGCGAAGGTTTGGTTGCATAATTTACCACAATGGCATCGGGCTTAAGTGTTCCGGTTTTGCGGAAAGCTTCGGCGCCATCTGCAAGTTCAGTTCCAACAACGCTTGCCTTCTTTTTGCAGTAATCTATAAGCGGTGTTGTTTGTTCTTTAGACCAGTCAATAATAAATAATTTCATGGTTAATGTGTTGGGTATTATAAAAGTAAAAAACCTGCAGTTAATATCCGCAGGTTTTTACAAAGGTTAGTTTTTGAACTCAGGTTATATATAAGATCGTTATAGTCTAAAGCCGTAAGCAAGACGTAGTGCAATCTGGTCTGCGTGAAAATCATTCATACCTTCGTAACGAACGCTCACGTCAAAATATTTGTTAGCATAACCAATACCCGGAGACCAAAGGAATGTAGTTTCGTCATAATCGTTAGTTACAGCAAAACCCGCACCTACTTCACCAAGTACATAAAAACGGTTCTCCCAGACAAAAGCTTTAAAACCTGCTTTTACAGGGATGAATCCAAGATCCGGCACATTGTCTTCACCAAAAAGGTGAGTATACCCTGTTGTTAGCGTAACAGATGTACGCTGAGTAAAATCGTATTGCAACCTTACATCGCCACCAAGAGCCAGGTTAAAATAATCGCCTGTTGTAGGCCCAACGTTAACACCAAAACCAAGTCGGAATCCTTGCTCGTAATTTTCCACCGCTGTTTCTAATGAGGTCGTTCCATCTTGAGCAAATGCTGCGCCGCCAAATGTCACCATTGCTGCCAGTAAAAGTCCTTTTAATTTAGTTGCAATTTTCATCGTCTTCTCTTTTGAATTGTTAGTGAAACAAAATTAACACGCAGTTCTTGTTAAAAAGCACAACAAATAGTTAATTAAATATAAATAATTCACAAAATTAAGATTTAATTATCTTAAATACTTGACTTATAGATTTTTACATATGTAAATTTTAAAACAAAAGCTTCGGAGTATCTTTGCAAAAAAATTAAGAAGTGACTTTATCGGTTTATACAAAAGAATTTGGTGCAAATATCCGCCTGGCATATCCTGTAATAGTAGGAATGTTGGGACATACTCTTATTAGCCTGGTAGATAATATTATGGTAGGAAGGCTTGGTTCAACAGAGCTTGCTGCTGTTTCTTTGGGAAATAGCCTTGTCTTTATTGCTATGTCTGCGGGTATAGGATTTTCAACGGCTATTACACCAATAGTTGCTCAAGGTGATGCTGCAAAAGATACGGCAACCGTGCGCTCTGCTTTTCATCACGGCTTATTACTATGTACTATTTTAGGTATATGTCTCTTCGGGGTGGTAGCTCTTGCAAAACCGCTAATGCATTTAATGCATCAGCCAAAAGAAGTAATTGAACTTGCAGCACCGTATATCGACTGGGTGGCATTTTCGTTGTTGCCAATGGTAATATTTCAGGGTTACAAGCAGTTTGCCGATGGTATGTCGTTAACCAAATATGCTATGTATGCTGTTATAGTGTCAAACATTATTCACGTATTTATCAATTATATGCTGATATATGGTATATGGATATTTCCAAAAATGGGAATTATAGGTGCAGCATTAGGTACAGTTATTTCGCGTTTATTCCTGGTGGTGTATATGCATATATCGCTTTCACGTAATAATAAAGTAACCCAGTACTTTCAGAATTTTAGTTTTAGCGAAATAAAAAAGCCGATGCTGAAGAAGATCACTTCACTCGGACTTCCTTCATCTATGCAAATGCTTTTTGAAGTGGCGTTGTTTACAGCTGCTGTATGGCTTTCGGGTTCATTAGGTAAAACCAACCAAGCGGCAAATCAAATTGCTTTGAGCCTTGCATCGATGACTTTCATGTTTGCTATGGGGCTTAGTGTTGCTGCAATGGTAAGGGTTGGTAACCAAAAGGGACTAAAAGATTATAAGAACCTGCAAATTGTGGCGCGCTCTATATTTTTACTGGCAATTATAATAGAAATTGGCTTTGCGCTGATGTTTATTGCATTACATAAGTACCTGCCGCATTTTTTCCTGAATATGGAGAATGTATCGCAGCTGACAGATAATTCCGAAGTTATTAATATTGCATCTACATTGCTTATTGTTGCTGCTGTATTCCAGATTAGCGACGGTATTCAGGTGGTTGTATTGGGCGCGCTTCGCGGACTTCAGGATGTAAAAATGCCAACAATTATTACCTTTGTTGCATATTGGGTAGTTGGTTTTCCTATATCTTTTTATCTTGGTATTTATACCGACTTAAAAGCTACCGGAATCTGGATAGGATTACTTGCCGGGCTTACTGTGGCTGCATTATTTTTGTATCTTCGCTTTAATTATTTAACGAACAAGATGATAATTTCAGCTGACAGCGATCAGTCACAGTTGGCAGAATAAATACCTGGAATTGTTGTCATTCTGAGTGCAGCGCAGCGGGATCGAAGAATCCCCGAGATTTCTCCACTCCATTGCATTCCGGTCGAAATGACGCAGAATTTAAAATTTACGACTTTAAAACTTAAGACTATATATGATGGAATTACCAAAATTTGTACTTGGAGATAATACTGATTATCCGGACGATATCTTTATTATTCATTTAGATTATCCTCGTTTTATCATCAACCTTAAAGATGATGAGGTAGAATTTATGGAAGAACCGGAAGATCTTGACGAAAACGAACTGAACACAGAGATGGAGGGCCTTATTGAGGCTGCCAACAATTTCTACGACAGGGAAATGGAGCGTTACGAAGCGCAATAGCAGTATGTCTTTGGAAGAGGAAATATATTTTGAGATAAAAGATGCAGGAGGCTATTTACGTGTAGTACCTGTAAAATTGGGTTATACTGAAAAAGATTGGGGTATTACTATAATCGATGTTAATGTCATTGTTAATGCGTTTCCCTTTAATTGTAATGCAGGTGTAAAGTTTACACTTGAGGATTTTATCGGACTGTATGATGATTTGGAAAAATTGAACAATGACTTTTCTGCCTCTCTTAAATTTTCAAATTTTGAATACGATCTACAATTTAGTATACAGGGAGATTCTATTGGACAATTTACAACTAATATACAGGTTTTTGGAGGTAGATTTAATTCTCAACTAGATTTCGAACTAAGGTTTGATCAGAGTCATATCAGCGAAATGCTTAGACAATTATATACAATAATTAAAAAGTTTAAGACTGTTTAAAATACTTTTCCAATAAAATAGTGGCGGCTGCAAAAGGCGATATTTCGTTATTTTGCACCGCTTTTTTATTTTGTTCCAGTAGGGCAGCAATATCTTCGCGGGAATAAAAATTACTTTTCAGTTGTTCGTTAATTGTTTCGGTAAGCCAATAGCTATTTTGCTCGCTTCGGCGAATGCCAAAAAATCCGTTGGGTTTGGTAAGGTCAAAATAATCATTAATGGTATCACAGACTTCGGCAATGCCATCATGCGTCACCGCGCTACAGGTAGTTACTTTTGGCTGCCATCCCGAGCTTTTAGCCGGAAATAAATGCAGGGCACGGTTAAATTCTGTCTTCGCTAATTTAGCCCTTTTAATATTGTCGCCATCGGCTTTATTAATAACGATAAGGTCGGCCATTTCCATGATGCCACGTTTTATACCCTGAAGCTCGTCACCCGCTCCCGAAATCTTTAAGAGCAAAAAGAAATCTACCATACTGTGTACTGCGGTTTCACTTTGGCCAACACCAACGGTTTCTATAATAATGGTATCAAAACCACAGGCCTCACATAAAATGATAGCCTCACGTGTTTTGCGTGCTACACCCCCTAAAGTGTCTCCGGAGGCAGAAGGGCGTATGTAAGCATTCTCATCTTTAACCAATTCTCCCATACGGGTTTTGTCGCCCAGTATGCTTCCGTGCGATAACGAACTACTGGGGTCAACGGCAAGTACGGCAACCTTTCGTCCTAAAGCTGTAAGGTGTTTGCCAAAAGCTTCTATAAATGTACTTTTACCCACACCCGGTACACCCGTAATGCCAATACGAACTGACTTATCCGCATGCGGAAGGCACTGCGTAATAACGTTGTTCGCTTTTTCAAGATGCTTCGGGTTGGTGCTTTCTACAAGGGTAATAGCGCGACTAAGTGCTGTTTTATCACCCGCCAGTATGCCATCTACCAGTTCTTGCGCAGAAGGCTGCTTTTTCCTGAGACGGGTTACATGTTCTATAGATGCCCTGCTAACGCTCTCAGGACGGCTTATACCGTCTACTTCATGCAGTGCTGTTTTTTGGGCTTTTGGCTTATCCACGGTACTTGATTAGAGAAGTAAAATTAAGGTTTTTCCGTTATTTTACAGTCACTAATTACACGAATTAAAAAACCCTTACAGAAAACAATCTATAAGGGCCTTGAAATAGTTTTGATTAAGAGTAGGAGTGAGAACCTTAAACTCTAAGCCTTAAACAAAATTAATATGCTGCTGTAAACCTTTGCTGATGGTGTTTTGGGGTTTCAACTTCGTCTGCCAAAACAACTGCTACGTCTTCGCCCGAAAGTATACTACGGTTGTTTTCGTCAAACACAGGGTTTTCAAGTCCAAGACGATATTTGCCTGTACGACCCGTTGTGATTCCGGGATGCATTTCGAATGCTGGGCTGAAAAATACCCAGTCAAGATCTTTTTCTTCCTTAATGATGTTAAGGTAATCTCTAGCGGCAGATGCACCCGGATAAATATCTTTAGGGAAATCAGGTCCGTCAACAGCTTGTACACCCGGAGCAACAAATAAGCTTCCTGCGCCACCTACAGTAATATAACGTTTAACACCCGATTGTTTTACACCGTTTTGTAACGATGCAGAGCCCTTCATGAAATCATCATAAATGTTAGGGTTTGTCCATCCCGGGTTGTAAGCGCTAACAACAGCGTCGTGCCCTTTAAGTATGTCTGCAATGGCAGCAGTATCAAAAATATCTGCTTTTACAGTTTTTACATTTGCAGGAACATCGTCAGATGGGTTTCTTGCAATTGCAGTAATTTCATGTCCGCGGTTAGCGAATTCTTTAACTAACAGAGAGCCTAAAAATCCTGTGGCTCCAATAATGGCTACTTTCATAAGTGGTAAATTTAATGTAACTAAAAATGTTACAGTTTTATATAAAAAATTTTAAAAGTCTTTTGTAAATTCGAGCAGGGAGATCTTCTCCAACTGACCGCCTATATTCTGGTTGATGTCTTTATAAAGCATATCAAGATTTTGGTTGATGTTTTTACCAACCGGGCATTTTGGGTTAGGGTCGTTCTTAGAATAGCCAAGGTTCACCGAATCGAACGTCATGCAAAAAACGTCTTTCAGGGTAATTTCCTGTGCAGGTTTTAAGAGTTTAGTGCCACCATATTTGCCTTCGCGGCTTTCTACCATGTTGTGCTTTTTAAGGTTGGCAATTTCTTTACGAACCAATACGGCATTGATATTCATGCTGCCCGCCAAAAACTCTGACGACAGGTACTCATCCGGAAACTTGGAAAGAAGGCTAAGGATGTGCAGCGTTATAGCAAATTTGCCTGATATCATACTGTAACAATTTCTGTTACAAATATACTCAAGATTTTTTTATCTGCAACTATTTATTGCAATTGCTTTAAAACCTGAGTATTGAAGGTGTATATATTTCTCCTCTATTTATTGGGTGTTTGCCAATTGAACCGTAAATTTGAAACATTCACTTTATCCTGATATTGTAATGGATAGCATTATACTCATTTTTGTGTGCCTTTTAGCAGGTGTGGGGCTGCAACGTGTAAAAACAATTCCGGCGAATGCCCATGCTGCCCTTAACCAATTTGTAATTTATATCTCGCTGCCGGCACTGGCGCTGTACTATATTCCTAAAATAGCCATCAGTTCGAAGCTGCTATATCCTTTGGGTGTGGCATGGATAGGCTTTTTATTGGCGTGGGTTTTTTTTGCAGGTTTGGGCAATTGGTTAGGCTGGCCTAAGAAACTTATCGGCTGCCTGGTAGTAACTGCAGGTTTGGGTAACACATCGTTTATCGGGTTTCCTGTAATTGAAGCGCTCTACGGGCGAAAAGGTTTGGAAACCGCCATAATTGTAGACCAGCCCGGCACTTTTGTAGTTATGGCTACCTTAGGAATTATTGTGGCTGCGGCCTATTCTAAAGAGGTAGCAGGAGCATCGGGTATTTTGAGAAAAATATTGGTGTTTCCACCTTTTTTGGCCTTTTCCGCAGGGGCAATAATGAATGTGTGCGGCTACGATTTTATTGCCGCTATTCAGCCGGTATTTCAAAAACTGGGTGGTACTGTAACTCCCGTAGCCCTTGTAGCGGTTGGGTTGCAGCTTAAGATACAATTACGAAGCAGGCATTGGGGTTTTCTTACCCTTGGGCTTTTCTATAAACTGCTGCTTATGCCTGCGGTATTCTTTATACTTTATAAAACTGTATTAGGCGGAAAAGGAATTGAAATTGATGTCGCTATTATGGAAGCCGCTATGGCACCAATGATAACTGCCGCAATACTGGCATCGGCACACGGATTAAAACCAAGGCTTGCCGGTATGATGATAGGTATCGGTATTCCATTGGCTTTTCTATCGCTTGCCTTATGGTATTACATTCTTCAAATTGGTTAGAAATGAACTGCTTATTAAATTTAACTCAAAACGATTACTGTAATAGTTTTTGGTTTGGGAGTTAAGGCTTAATTTTGCAGCTCTCTTTTCAATACCATTACAATGAGCGAAGAAGTTAAAGGCAGCATAAAGACAGAAGTAGTTCAAAAAACAGTATACTCAATACTTTTTTCTGTTGCCATAGCACATATGCTAAACGACCTGTTGCAGGCAGTTATACCTGCAGTATACCCAATACTTAAAGATAAATATAACTTTACGTTTACACAAATAGGCCTTATAACATTTGCCTATCAGCTTGCCGCATCGATATTACAACCATTTGTTGGTTTTTACACCGATAAAAATCCGCAGCCTTATTCTAAAATATACGGAATGCTGTTTACACTTTCTGGTATTATTTTACTATCCTATGCAGCCAGTTTCGGGTGGATATTAGCATCGGTGGTTTTGGTAGGTATTGGTTCGTCAATTTTTCACCCCGAAGCCTCAAGGGTTTCTTTTCTTGCATCAGGTGGGAAGAGGGGACTGGCACAATCCATATTCCAGATCGGCGGTAACACAGGTACGGCTATAGGTCCGCTGTTAATTGCGTGGATCGTAGTGCCAAACGACCAGCATTACATTATATGGTTTGGTATAGTTGCGCTTATAGCTATTGCTGTATTATGGCGTATAGGTAACTGGTATCACGACCACTTAAATATTAATAGGGGTATTAAAAAAGAAATTGTATTGCCGGATCTTTCACAGCGGAGAATAGCGATTTCAGTAGTCATCCTGTTAGTGCTTATCTTCTCCAAATATTTTTACGTAGCGAGTATAACAAGTTATTATACATTTTACCTTATTGATAAATTTAACTTAACAGTACAGGATGCTCAATACCACTTGTTCCTGTTTCTTCTGGCACTGGCAATAGGTACTTTGCTTGGCGGGCCGCTTGGCGATAAATTTGGGCGTAAGTATGTAATATGGTTTTCGGTGCTTGGTGTTGCGCCTTTTGCATTGCTATTGCCGTATGCCGACCTGTTCTGGACGACTATATTATCTATCATAATAGGTACACTGCTTGCCTCGGCTTTTCCTGCTATTCTTGTATATGCACAGGAGCTGCTCCCTAAAAAACTGGGTATGGTGTCGGGGCTGTTTTATGGTTTTGCCTTTGGTATGGGTGGTCTCGGTGCTGCACTTTTAGGCTATCTTGCTGAAGAAACAAGTATCAACTATGTATACGATATTTGTGCTTATTTGCCGCTGATAGGCGTTATTGCTGTGTTTTTACCTAACCTTAAAAAGAAAAAAGCCTGATAGTTTACATATTTTTAACCGTAGATCGTGGCATATTTCCTAACTTTAGGGAATAAACCAAAATCTATACATTATGTCAACGAAAAAATGGGCGATTGACCCTGCACATTCTGAAATACAATTTAAAGTAAAACACCTAGTTATATCTACGGTTACAGGATCTTTCGGCGAATTTAGCGGCGAGGCTTCTACACCGGAAGATACTTTTGAAGGCGGAGAAATATCGGTTACTATAAAAGCAGCGAGCATAAGCACAAACAACGATCAGCGCGACGGACATCTAAGAAGCCCAGAGTTTTTTGAATCGGATTCTTTCCCTGAAATCACTATAAAAACAACATCTATTAAACAGGTTGATGGCGATGAGTATGCTATTGCAGCAGAACTTACCATGAAAGGTGTTACTAAAACTATTGAGTTTAAAGGAGAATATGGGGGAGAGGCTACAGATGGTTATGGAAACCAGAAAGTAGGACTTGAGGTTACAGGTAAATTAAACCGTAAAGACTTTGGCCTGAACTGGAATGCAGTTGTAGAAGGTGGTGGGCTAACAGTGAGCGAAGAGGTTAAGCTTGTTGCTAACCTGCAATTTATTCAGCAATAGCCATGTGGATTTTTGATACATCCAGAGATAAAAAGCTTTATCATACAGGCCTTTTTATCTTGCGTGCTGTGGTAGGCTGTTTTATGCTAAGCCACGGTATACAAAAATGGACAATGTTGTTTTCTGCAACGGGAGCCGAAGGCTTTCCCGATCCGCTTGGAGTGGGAGCTAATGCCTCACTAGCATTGGCAGTATTTGCAGAAGTGGCTTGTTCCGGATTACTCATTATAGGACTATGTACCCGTATTGTTGTGATACCGCTTATCATAACAATGTTTGTTGCAGTTTTTGTAGTTCATGCCCACGATGGCTTTGGAAAGCAGGAACTCGGTGGTTTATACCTTACAATTTATGTATTACTCCTTATTACAGGCAGCGGTAAATATTCTATAGATCATTTTATCCATAAAAAGACACGTAAAAGAGTGTATTCCTAAGCCTAAATTATAGTATTTTTGAAACGTTTATACGCTGAAAAGATACTCATGGAAAATATAACAATACCACAGGAAATGACTGCCCAACTTGAAAAGATAGTAGGGCAGTCATTTCTTTTTTTAGATGAAGCCACCCGTAAACACTACGGTCACGATGAAACGGAAGATTATAACTTTCCGCCATCGGTAGTCGTAAAGCCGGGTACTACACAGGAAGTTTCCGAAATTATGAAGCTCGCTACACAATATAAAATTCCTGTTGTACCCATTGGTGGGCGTACCGGCCTTAGTGGTGGGGCACTAAGCATCTATGGTGGTATTGGGCTTTCTATGGAACGTTTCAATAAGATCGAGATAGATGAAAATAACCTTCAGGGTATTGTAGAGCCGGCGGTAATTACACAGGTTTTTCGTGAGGCAGCTTTTGAAAAAGGGCTTTTTTATCCGCCCGATCCCAGCAGCCAGGGTAGCTGTACAATTGGCGGAAACGTAGCAGAAAATGCCGGGGGAGCACGTGCCCTTAAATACGGAGTTACCAAAGACTATGTGTTAAACCTGGAAGTGGTTTTGCCTTCCGGCGAAATTATATGGACGGGTGCCAACACGCTAAAAAATTCTACAGGGTACAACCTTACGCAATTAATGGTGGGTAGTGAAGGTACACTGGGTGTCATCACTAAAATCGTAATGAAGCTGCTGCCTAAAAACTCGCATAACATACTTATGTTAGTTCCTTTCTTTAAGGCAGGGCAGGCTTGTGAAGCGGTTGCCGAGATTTTCAGGGCAGGAGTAGTACCAAGCGCTCTTGAGTTTATGGAGCGCGATGCTATAGACTGGACATTAAAATATGTAGATGGTGTTAGCCTTACTATTAAAGATAATGTTGAAGCGCACCTTTTAATTGAAGTTGATGGCAATTATCCCGATATGCTTTTTGCAGAAGCAGAAAAAATTATGGGGGTACTGGAGCGATTTGAAATTGATGATATTCTTTTTGCAGATACCGAAGACCAGAAGAATGCGCTATGGAAAATGCGTCGCGCAGTAGGCGAGGCAGTAAAAGCGAATTCAATTTACAAAGAAGAAGATACAGTTGTCCCGAGATATGAGTTGCCAACACTTTTAGCAGGTATAAAAGCAGCAGGTAAAAAATACGGATTTCAATCGGTTTGTTATGGTCATGCGGGAGACGGTAACCTGCACGTAAACATAATTAAAGGCGATATGAGCGACGAAAACTGGCAAACAGAAGTGCCTAAAGGTATTCGTGAAATATTCGAGCTTACGGTCTCTCTTAAAGGAACACTTTCGGGAGAGCATGGTATTGGTTATGTTCAGAAAAATTATATGGATATTGCTTTTAACGCAACACAGCTTCAGCTTATGAAAAGCATTAAAAATATATTCGATCCCAATAATATACTTAATCCGGGTAAAATACTTCCGGATAATTTATAATTCTAAATAATCTAAAGGATTAGTACGAATAAAAATTAGCGACCATCAAAGTGAAAAAAACAGCAATATTATTTCTTACCCTTCTTAGTATACATTGTATTTGGGCTCAGGTTGAAAAGAACACGTATGAATTGGGCGTAATGCAAAGCCTTTTGACAGCAGACGTCAAAGAAGTTTTAAACAACAATTTAAAGGATAAAAAAGTTGTGTTTTTAGGAGAGTCGGGACATTTTGTTGGTTCTGATTTTTTGGCTAAAACCGAATTTATAAAGTATTTGGTTTTGGAAAAAGGATACAAAGACATTGCCTTTGAAGACGATTTCTTTGCACTGTATTTTAACCATGATAAAGCAGATCTGCATAAATTTTGGTCGAACTCTGTTCAATGCAAAGAACTGTTTGATTTTTTAAAGGAACATAATGTTACTATTTGGGGTTTCGATAACCAAATCTATTCTCAATATACCAAATCTAACTTTCTAAAAAAGCTGACTGAATTCCTGGATGCAAATGCTATTGTAGCGGATAAGGATTTTATCGGATTGACTGATACATTTTTTACAAATGCTGCCGATCTTGGTAAAACTGACGGAAAGCTAAACGTACAAAAGATACTTAGTGGAATCGATA
This sequence comes from Flavobacterium psychrophilum, assembly GCA_001708385.1. NCBI lineage: Bacteria > Pseudomonadati > Bacteroidota > Flavobacteriia > Flavobacteriales > Flavobacteriaceae > Flavobacterium > Flavobacterium psychrophilum. The sequence continues at coordinate 3,332,030 of CP012388.1, forward strand.
AATTATTAGATAATGATAAGGTCATTCAGGATAAGCTTTGGTTTACTATACTGGAAAGCTACAAAACATTTTTCATGATAGTTTCCACGCACAAGGGGATCGAAAAAGGCACACCTGTAAGAGATACTCAAATGGCAAAGAACCTTGACTATCTAGTGAAAACGATGCCTCAAAAAAAGTTTATTGTATGGGTGCACAATGCCCACATGGCAAAGTATGAACACATATTTGTGCCCGGAGAAACTATGTGTGGGCAATTTGTAAAGGCTAATCCGGGTATCTCTTACCATATCGCTTTTTCAGCAATACACCTGCCTTACAGGAAGCCTAAATTGATTGAGAAGTATAGCAAAGACAAAGAAAACGTACTTCACTTTTTGCCAACTACTGAAAAAAATTATTTTATTGATTCCAAAAATGTTATCATTGAAAATCCCGAATACATAGAAAAAGAATATGACGGAATGTTCAATCTTGAAGATGATAATAAATCAAAAACAAATTGGTTTAAGCATTATGACGCTCTTGTATTTATCTCGAAGGGTGAAAATGTAATCTATCCGGAAAAAGATAAATAATAGTTCTATATCGTTCAGAAATATTTATGAACTAAAAACGCCCCTTGCTAAAGGGGCGTTTTAATATTATGTTTTGGGCAATACCCTTGCGGCAACCCGGCCAATGGTTAGTCCCTGTACTACTATTGAGAATACCACTACAAAGTACGTGATAGCAATTATAATGTCTTTATAAGGGCCATCGTTTATAGATAAGGCCAATGCGATGGAAACACCTCCGCGTAAGCCTCCCCACACAAGCATCTTTATAGTTCCGCTGCTGAATTTATCTCTGAATTTAATAAACTTGGTTGGCAGCCAGATAGAGATAAAACGGGAGAATAGTACTAATACGATACAGGCTATACCCGGAATCCAGTAATCATTAAGGTCTTTTACCAGTAAAAGGTTAAATCCGATAAAAAGGAAAAGAATAGCATTTAGTATTTCGTCATTAAGTTCCCAGAATTTATCAAGGTAATCTTTCGTAACCGGCGACATTGAATAGCGTTTCTTGAAGTTACCAATAATCAGTCCGGCAAATACCATCGTTAGCGGTCCTGAGAAATGTAGCTGCGAAGCAATAAGGTAACCACCCATTACTACAGACAGCGTTATAAGTACCGATACTTTGTAATCGTCAATTTTTCGCATAGCACGCGATGCACCAACACCTAGTGCCACACCCAGTAAGAATCCGCCCCCGGCTTCTTTTAATAAAAGCCATGATACATTAAGAACTGTAAATTCTACTGTTTTATCCTGTGCCAGCTGCAATATAACAGCGAACACAACGACAGCGACACCATCGTTAAATAACGATTCTCCTGCAATCTTGGTTTCAAGTGATTTACGAACCTTGGCTTCCTTAAGGATGCTGAGTACCGCAACCGGATCTGTTGGCGATATTAATGAACCAAACAAAAGGCAGTATATATAAGGTAAATGAAGATTTAATATAGGAAGCAGGTAGTAAAGTAATGATCCTACGACAAAAGTAGATATAACAACACTCACTGTAGAGAATACAACAATGGGCAGGCGTTGTTCTTTAAGGTCTTTAATATTAATGTGTACGGCACCTGCAAAGAGAAGGAAGTTTAGCATGGCACCCATTAACAGCTCGGTAAAATCGAAACCAGCTATAAGGGTTATAATACGGGATAAAGGTTTTGGAAATACATTACCAAAAACAACGAAGAAAATAGACACAGCCATAGCAATGACCATAACGCCAATTGTAGACGGTAATTTTAAAAAACGGACATTGAAATAGGCAAAGAACGATGCGAGAACAATAAGAACAGAAAGGGAATAGTACAATTCCATAGGCTTGTAAAACAGTATTAAGGATTATCAGATTGTATCGGAAGATGAACTGAATTTTATATAAAGATTCTGGTTTTATCGCGATACTTTAAAATAGCGTATATCTACAAACATAACGAAAAATAGCCTAAAAACCTAACTGATAGGCCTCCTTAAACAAAGAAAGCCCTGTGATTACAGGACTTCTTTGTGTATAATATTCAGTTTTATATTATTGCTTTTGTTTCGCCAGTTCTTTTTTTGTTAAAGCGTCCTGTTGTACAGGAGTAAGCGGGCCGGTTTGTACAGGCTTTGGTTTTTTAGCGGCTTTTGGTTTGTTACCGTTCGCTGTATTTTGTTTTTCGGAGTAGAGTTCCGGGTGCAATTCTTGTTTTGCACCGTCAGGAATTGCATTTTGCGCGTAAGGAGCGTGTACGTCAACAATGAAATTCCAGAAATTTCCAGTTGAATTGTCGGATACCGCAACGATAGATTTGCGGCCTTTTACCGTTATAGCATTGTCTGACGGAATATAGTAAGCATCCTCATTATTTAATGCATTTGTGAAGCGTTTTACAGTTGTAGCTTCATCGGCCTTTTTAAGAGGATTTTTTAAAACTATACTTACCTGGTAGTTGTAATGTATAACGCAGTAATAACCTTCGTTAAAATGAACTACGGGTCCGAAATCTATATCCTGTCCTGTCTTTTTCTGAATGACAGTATAGTCATCTCCATTATTTTGTTTCTTTAATCCGTCAACATAATCTTTCTCAGAGATCTCACTAAAAAGTGTCGGGTAGGTAATCTCCAAAATCGATTGATAATCGTTTTTTAGAATGAAATCCATTAATCTTCCGGTTGATTCTTGTAGTTTGGCTTTATCCTGTGCAAATCCGCATAAGGAAGCTGCCATGAATAGTACTGTGGTCAATAGTCTTGTTGTCATGTTTTAGCTTAATTTTTTCAAATATAAGTAAATAGTGTAAATAAGACCTGAAGACAGTTGTTAAAGCACAAGTTTAAAGTATTGTACTATGCAATAAATGTATAAAAACAAAAATCCCCAAATTGCTTTGGGGATTTTTTATAATTATGCCGGGAAACTATTCTGCAACAATTACCCATTCGCCTGTCGCTAAAAGCGCTTCAGCTTTTTTAAATTTCATTGTTTCCGTTTTTCCGCTCATAACGTGTTTAATAGTAACGTTATCATTACGGTTAATTTTCGGAGCGTCCCTTACGATAGTTTCTACCGTTTGAGGGCGGCTTTGGCTTTGCTGCGATACTTCGCGTGCTTTTGCAGCCATCTCATCAGTATTCATTACATCGTCTTTAGATTCGATGTAGTTTTCCTGAATCGACTCTTCTCTTGCTTCCTGAATGTTGTTAGGATTTTGAGAAGGAAGGTCGCCTTTGAAAAGGAAAGATATTACTTCTTTATTAATGCCGTCCATTGTTTTCTTGAACAGGTTGAACGCTTCGAATTTGTAAATAAGAAGCGGGTCTTTCTGCTCATGAACCGCAAGCTGCACCGATTGTTTCAGCTCATCCATTTTGCGAAGGTGTTTTTTCCATGCTTCATCAACGATAGCAAGGGTAATGTTCTTCTCAAAATCATTAACAAGCGTACGGCCTTCGCTCTGGTATGCTTTTTCAAGGTCGGTTACCACATTAAGCGTTTTGATACCGTCTGTAAACGGAACCACGATACGCTCATACTGGCCATTATTATTTTCATATACATTTTTAATAACAGGGAAAGCCTCTGCAGCATTACGCTCTGTTTTCTCAGTATAATGATCAAGAACTACTTTGTATACTTTACCTGCAAGTTCTCTTTCTGTAAGCTTTGTAAATTCAGACTCAGTTACAGGAGAGCTTAGCGAAAAAATACGGATAAGATCGAACTCAAAGTTTTTAAAGTCCTGCGTTGCTTTGTTTGTTTCCACAATAAGCTCGGCAGTATCGTACATCATGTTTGCTAAATCTACTTTAAGCCTTTCACCATGAAGTGCGTGCTTACGGCGTTTGTAAACTACTTCACGCTGTGCATTCATAACGTCATCATACTCAAGAAGGCGTTTACGAACACCAAAGTTGTTCTCTTCCACTTTCTTCTGAGCGCGCTCTATAGATTTTGTCATCATAGAGTGCTGTATAACTTCACCTTCTTTAAGACCCATACGGTCCATAATTTTAGCAACTCTTTCAGAACCGAATAGACGCATCAGGTTATCTTCAAGAGATACATAGAACTGAGAGCTTCCAGGATCTCCCTGACGACCTGCACGGCCTCGTAGCTGACGGTCCACACGACGTGAATCGTGACGCTCTGTACCAATAATAGCTAAACCACCCGCAGCCTTAACTTCCGGTGTAAGCTTAATATCGGTACCACGGCCTGCCATGTTTGTTGCAATAGTTACAACACCCGGCTTACCGGCTTCGGCAACGATCTCAGCCTCTTTTTTGTGAAGTTTTGCATTCAGTACGTTGTGAGGAACGTTTCTCATTTTAAGCATACGGCTTAAAAGCTCAGAGATCTCAACCGAAGTTGTACCAATAAGTACCGGTCTTCCTGCTGCTGATAGTGCAGAAACGTCTTCAATAACTGCATTGAATTTTTCACGCATTGTACGGTAGATAAGATCGTGCTCATCTTTACGTGAAATGCCTCTGTTTGTAGGTATCTCTACCACATCCAGTTTATAAATTTCCCAGAACTCACCTGCTTCAGTAACAGCTGTACCGGTCATACCGCCAAGCTTGCTATACATCCTGAAGTAGTTTTGCAGGGTAATAGTTGCAAATGTTTGTGTAACGGCTTCAATTTTTACGTTCTCTTTAGCTTCAATAGCCTGGTGTAAACCATCAGAGTAACGTCGTCCGTCCATGATACGGCCTGTCTGCTCATCTACAATAAGTACTTTGTTATCCATGATAACGTACTCAGTATCTTTTTCAAACAGGGTATATGCTTTTAGAAGTTGCGTTAGCGTGTGGATACGCTCGCTCTTAACAGAGAAGTCTTTAAAAAGCTCTTCTTTTTCTTCTGCCTCTGCTTCTTTGGCAAGATTTTTCTTTTCGATAGCTGCAATTTCAGTTCCGATATCCGGAAGTACAAAGAAATTATTATCTGTATCCTGAGACAGGTATTTAATACCGTTGTCAGTAAGTTCTACCTGATTGTTTTTCTCTTCAATAACAAAGTAAAGTGCTTCGTCAATTTTGTGCATGTCACGATTGTTATCGGCCATGTACTGGTTTTCTGTTTTCTGAAGCAGTTGCTTAACACCTTCTTCACTTAAGAATTTAATAAGCGCTTTGTTTTTAGGAAGCCCGCGGTGAACGCGAAGTAAAAGGAACCCACCTTCTTTAGTGTTGCCTTCACGGATAAGTTTTTTAGCTTCTGCTAAAACGCCGTTAAGCAATGTTCTCTGAAGGTTTACCAGGTTATCAATTTTCGGTTTAAGTTCTGTAAACTCGTGGCGGTCTCCCTGAGGAACCGGGCCCGAAATGATAAGTGGTGTACGTGCATCATCCACTAATACTGAATCGACCTCATCGACAATAGCATAGTTATGCTTACGTTGTACAAGATCGCTTGGCGAATGTGCCATGTTATCTCTTAGGTAGTCAAAACCAAATTCGTTATTGGTACCATAAGTAATATCAGCTAAATATGCTTTTCTACGTGCATCAGAGTTTGGCTGGTGATTGTCAATACAATCTACAGTGATACCGTGGAACTCAAATAATGGAGCTTTCCACGAGCTATCCCTTTTTGCAAGGTAGTCATTCACCGTTACCAGGTGAACACCGTTTCCTGTAAGTGCATTAAGGTAAAGAGGAAGTGTAGCCACGAGGGTTTTACCTTCACCTGTTTGCATCTCTGCAATTTTACCCTGGTGCAGTACGATACCACCAATAAGCTGAACATCATAATGAATCATATCCCAGGTAATTTCTTTACCTGCAGCATTCCATGAGTTTGCCCATGTAGCGTTATCGCCTTCTATGGCAATATATGGTTTAGTGGCCGATAGCTCCCTGTCTTTAGGAGTAGCAGTAACTGTAATAGATGTATTCTCTTTAAAACGTTTTGCTGTTTCTTTAACAACGGCAAATGCTTCAGGAAGAATATCCATTAATGTTTTTTCAGAAATATCGTAAGCTTCTTTTTCAAGAGCATCAATAGAAGCATAGATATCCTCACGGGCATCAATATCCTCTACCTTTTCAACCTCCTGTAGGTAAGATGCTATTTTAGCATCTTTCTCAGCACGGGCCTTACGGATAGTGTCTTTAAAATATATTGTTTTCTCCCTTAGCTCATCGTGGCTAAGCTGTGCTAAAGCGCTTTCATAAGACTTGATCTTATTGATTAAAGGCTGCATGGCCTTTACGTCTTTTTGCGACTTATCGCCTACAAAGGCTTTAAGAATGCTGTTTATTAAACTCATTATATTGTAATTACTTATGTTTTATTGTAATAGGATACAAATTTAGCCAAAAAAAAAGCCTCTTGGAGAGACTTTTCAATTGAATTTTATTTTTTCCTAGTATTCATCCTCGTTCCAAAGATAGTCTTCGTCGGTTGGATAATCCGGCCATATTTCTTCCATCGATTCATAGATCTCACCTTCGTCTTCAATGGATTGCAGGTTTTCTACTACCTCAAGAGGTGCGCCGGTCCTGATGGCGTAATCAATAAGCTCATCTTTGGTGGCAGGCCACGGAGCGTCACTTAAATACGACGCTAATTCTAATGTCCAATACATCTTCTAAACGATTAAAGTTTATGCAAAAATAAATTTTCTACTGAAATTCCCAAGTAAAAATTTGTTTATTTATTTAAAAAATTTAAGAACGTGTTTTTTAGTGGTCAGCATACGGTGTTCAGTAAGCAGTTTACTAACGCTTTACCTAAGATTATTACTGTAAACTGATCACTAAATACTGTAAAACCGCTAGAGTTTTTCAGGTATCCATTTCACTTCGTCAGCCTTCAGGTCATGGGACAACTTTCGTGCCAATACAAAAAGGTAGTCAGAAAGTCGGTTCAGGTAGGTTAAAACCATCTCATCGGTAGGTTCTAACTCGTTCAAATGTACCGAAAGGCGCTCCGCACGGCGGCAAACACACCTTGCAATGTGACAATATGACACTGTTGTATGCCCGCCCGGAAGCACAAAATGCGTCATCGGTGGCAGTTCACTTTCCATACTGTCTATCTCGTTTTCAAGAAGTTCAATATCAGATTCAGAAATTCTGGGAATGTTAAGCCTGTCTTTTCCATTCTTTAAAACCGCCTTTTCGGGGGCTGTTGCCAATATGGCACCCAAAGTAAACAGCCTGTCCTGTACGCGTTCCAGTATTTTCTTGTAATTTGGGTTGATATCCTGATCGCGGATAAGCCCAATGTGCGAATTTAATTCGTCTACCGTTCCGTAGCTTTCTATGCGTATATGGTGTTTAGGTACACGTGTGCCGCCAAATAGGGCAGTAGTACCTTTATCGCCTGTTTTAGTGTATACTTTCATTTTACTGGTTGTCAGTTGATGGTTGTCGGTTGTCGATAATGATAGCAATAGGAAAATCCAGCAACTACCAACCATCAACCGACAACTAATTTAAATATGCGGATTAGGATTTACATTATCACTTTCTATGATGCCGTCGCGTAGTCGTATAACCCTGTGTGCGTACGCTGCAATGTCTTCTTCGTGAGTAACGAGGATAACGGTATTGCCGTTAGCGTGTATTTCTCCAAAAAGTTTCATTATCTCTACAGATGTTTTACTGTCAAGGTTACCGGTTGGCTCATCGGCAAGAATTATAGACGGGTGGTTTACCAGTGCACGCGCTACAGCAACCCTTTGGCGCTGTCCGCCCGAAAGCTGGTTGGGTTTATGATCCATCCTGTCTTCAAGGCCTACCTGTGTAAGCACTTTTGTGGCGCGGGCATTACGGTCAGATTTTTTGTAGCCGGCGTAAACCATTGGCAGGGCTACATTATCAAGCGCGGTAGTTCGCGGTAAAAGGTTAAATGTCTGGAAAACAAAACCAATCTCTTTATTACGAATGCCTGCAAGCTCATCGTCTGCCATTCGGCTTACATCTTTTCCGTTAAGGATATAGATTCCTCCGGTTGGCGTGTCAAGGCATCCCAGTATATTCATAAGTGTACTCTTCCCAGAACCTGATGGTCCCATAAGCGCTACGTACTCACCCTTATTTATATGTAGGTCTACACCTTTAAGTACCTTAACGATTTCGCTGCCAAGCGGAAAATCGCGGGTTATATTTTTAATTTCAATTATCGTTTCTGCCATTTGATGATGATTTGAGGCTAAAAGTAATGAAATTTTTTGAGTTGATGATTGTCGATATTTTCGATTAAGAGTAAAAACCAGAATGACGTATCCGCGTAATTGTGTAAGGGTTTGGATGGAATTACATAACACGATTTAGCAACTGTTAGTTACTTTTAAAATAAGTTACCTGTGCATTTTAAATGAATCTGTAAATAAGGCGAGGCCATATCTGGGGGAACGAAACTGAACATTTCATGAAGCAGGATAAATATTCTGTGAATGGGTTTATAATATTTAGAATTATGAAAAAACTATGTTTTACACTTTCGGTTGTTGGCCTTGTAATGGCTTCGTCATTGTTTTGGAGTTCTTTTTTTAGAATGAAAGACGTGAACGATGCTATTTACACCACGCTTGAAGGAATATTTATGGTTACCTCAATATTCTGTGTAGTTCTTACAATAGACAGTGTTTTAAGGCCTTCGCAAATAATTTTAAGGGTTAAGAAGCGTTTGTAGTATCATATAAAATATTGGGAAATTAAAAAATATACTCACCTTTATTATAATTTTTTTAACAAAATGTGGTTTTCCACATTTTTAATATTACTTTTAGGGCGTCTTAAATACGTGCATTTTTGGTTAGCCGGGGGGCAGCACCAAAATAGGTTTCGGCCAGCCGTATTTAAGTGCATGAGTATACTTTAGGAAAGAGGATGCTTAGGTGTCCTCTTTCTTTCTCTTAAAAAAGTTATCATGCAAAAACGTTTTTCCTCCCCACCCTTCAGTATAAGTCTGAAGGAAGGGGTGGCAGGTGAACGGTTTTTATGTGCTTTCGATTATTTCCATTGCAAATTAAATCGAGGTTTAAAAGCAGGCGCAATGTTTTATTTTTAGGTGGCTGATCTCTGCTATTTCGGGCGAAATGCAAAATTGATCACATCCTTTTAAAAGATTATCCTATTTAGATATCTCCAAAAAATCCCATTTCAGCAAGGTTATAGCCTATAAAAGCTATAAATGCGATTAGTGTTGCTACTGCTGCCATTTGTATTGCATCTTTACTTTTTGTGGTGTCCGCACCTACTGCTTTCTCTTCTTTATATTTTTTTATAGAAAAATACAACATGGCCGGAGATAATAACGCTGTAATCCACATGTACTTTAACGGGTTCTGAAATACTATAACTATGCTTAAGAGTGTGAACAGCCCTGTTATTTTTAAGCCTTGTGCGGCAGGAGTAGCTTTTTGCATCTAATGAATTTTGTAAAAAGTTACTTTGTTTTTATTGCTTCAGTTTCTATCAGGCCTGATTCTATATGGGGTAAATGTGCATTTTTTACAAACGGTACACGAAACATTGGTTTGCCCATAATAGTGTCAACCTCAAGTTTTTTGGTTGTGCGATTAAGAGGTAGTATGAAATCAGTCGTAAATTCAGCATTCATCATTACCAGTTGTGGCTTTCCGGTAAATGTACTGTCTTTCAGGTGCAGGCTTAGACTGTCAACAGTAGCATTGTATATAGAATTTCGCATTGTATTATCTTCAATATATAGGTATAAGTCCATCCTTTTATTATTATAAAACTTAAGTTTATCTACACGTATAGTTTTTTCGCCAGCGTGAAACAACGCATAATCCTGTGTTTGTTTACTGCATGAAAAGCAAAAAAGTAAAAGAAATAATGATGTTGCAGTTATAAATTTTCGAAGCATGATTTTGTTTTTTGGCTAAAATAATAAAAAAACCACCAGTGCAGGTGGTTTCAATGTTATGGTAGTGTTCAATTACGCAACACTGGTTACGCCATTCATCTTTGTTAATATAATTGGCGCACCATCAGTTACTACAATGGTGTGCTCGTGCTGTGCCATATAACCGCCTTTGTTACCAACCATCGTCCAGCCGTCGTTTAATTCTTCGGCATAGGTTGAAGATGTTGATATAAACGTTTCTATTGCGACCACCGATCCCTTTTTAAAACGCCTCATGTCAAACCTGTTTCTGTAGTTCAGCAATTCGTCCGGCTGCTCGTGCAGGCTTCTGCCAATACCATGCCCTCCCAGGTTTTTTATTACTTTATAACCACGCTTTTTCGCTTCGGTTTCCATCAGGTGGCCTATGTCGGCAATCTTTACACCGCCCTTAATATTGCTAATAGCTTTGGCAAGTATCTCTTTAGAAGCATTTACAAGCTTTTGGTGCTGGTGTACATCATTACCCAAAACAAACGACGATCCGTTATCAGACCAATAACCGTTAAGTTCTGCCGATACATCTATGTTTATAAGGTCGCCTTCTTTTAAAACCCGTTTGTCAGACGGTATGCCGTGGCAAAACTCGTTGTCTACACTTATACAGGTATACCCGGGAAAGCCATACGTTAAAAAGGGTGCCGACTTTGCTCCAAAGCCTTCAAGTAGCTTTGCGCCATACGCATCAAGTTCCTTTGTGGTCATGCCGGGTTTAGCATAGTCTATCATCTCTTTAAGGGTATAGGCTACTGCTTCACTGGCTTTTTGCATACCGATTAGCTCTTCTTCTTTTGTTATCGACATAATATCTAAAATTGCATTTACGTAAAAATAGTGAAAAACTCTCAGTTTGTCAAAACCAAAAACCACCCGCAAAGGTGGTTTTACTAATTTAGATTGGTTTGTATTTTATACAGGCCTATGTTTATCCTTTTGTAGAAATAGGGTCTGAGCTTCGTGGATATGTGCGCTCTTCCTGTATTGTGCCATCCATTTTGTGTATTACTACAGAACATTTGCTGTGGTTTTTTGCCATTGCAACCGTACGGTTTACCACATCTTGTTTGTTTTCGCCCGTTACCGATGCGCGTCCCGCATGTTCCATTACACCTTTCCAGCCATCACGGCCGTTTCTCATTACGTGATATACCCTGCGTTCCATGATATTTTGTTGTTTTTAGTTGATGTGATAAAAGTACAATGAGAATTAATATGAAATTCTTAAGATATTGCTAATTAACAGATTAAGCTTAAAGCGGTTTTGTGTTAAAGTTGAAAAGTTATCAATTATGTATAACGTTATAGCAATATTTTCATTACATTTAGATAACATAAAATCAAGCGCTTATGAAAATATCGGTATTCTTAGTCTTGCTTTTGGTTTCGGGATCATGCTGTTATGCTCAGGACGGCTATCCTGTTCCGCCGCACAACCCTGGTCGGCTTTTCTATATTCAACACGCTAACAACCATAATACCTTTGTTTACGACGCCAATTTGCTTAATAGTAAATCGCTCGATCATGAGAGTCCTATTAATGTATATCGTCTTAACTATAAAAAGGGAGGTATTAAGGAAGAACTGAGCGGGTTGCAACGTAAAATGGCTTATGGTGTTAGTATTACTAAAGCTGCAGCCAACCTTTTCGATTTTACCCTGGCGGCATATCCTACAAAAAAATTCACGCTTAAACTTAATAACGAGGGAACTCCCCATGTAACGGTTCTAATCAATGGCAAAAACATAGTACTCCGTAAAATGTTTTTGTATTGCAATAAACTTGGTACAGCAGTTTCATCAATAAATTTCTACGGAAAAGACGCTTCAACAGGAAAAGACATTACCGAGAAATTTGTCGTGAAAGACTAAATGCCAAAGCGTAACATTGTTTTTTAGTTTTTGATTTTAAATGTATTAATCTAATTTAATTTTACACTTAAAAGTTGTATTTCAAATACATAAAGTGCAATATTAAATGGTCTCTTTTTATCAAATGGGGTTTCTTAAAATGTTAATACATTCTTAAGTATTCCCAATATATAGTTAAGTCTGCTAAATTATTCTTAATAAATTAATAGTTATTTTGAAATGTGGCTAACGATAGACTAATTTTAACCTATCAAAGTAACATAAAAATACAAACAACCATGAAAAGATTCAATTTAGCATTAGGCGCTGTCCTAATAGCGGCAGGATTTACATCTTGCAAAGACGAGAAAAAAGAGACTGCAAAAACTAACGTAGACCATTATGTAGTATACGTAGATTCAGTAAACGGCCTTGACGCTGCCGAGAGGTCTGCAAACTGGGCTGCTATCGAAGCTGGTTACCAGGCAAGAGTTGCAGAAGCAGAAGCAGCACTTGCAACATTAGAGAATGATGCAGAAGCTCAAAAAAGAATTGAAGAGACCAAATCTAAATATGACGGTGTAAAAGTTCAGGCAGAAAATGATGCTAAAGCAAAAGCTCAGGCTGACGCAGCAGCGGCAGCTCCTGCAGGAAATTCTCTTGCAGATAAATATTTTGGTGCAGGTAATGTAATTGGCAACGATATGACATTTGCATGGGTTAACAAAGATAACATTCTTAGTGTTTATACTAAATTTTACGAAACGTTTGATGCTAACAAAGATGAATATTCAAGACAGGATCTTGACAAAATCAAAGCATATTATGAGGCTCTTGACTCTCGTAAAAATACTGTAGAAAAAGAGGGTCTTTCTAGTGAAGACAACAGAAAAATCGCAGGTCTTAAACTTAAGTTTGCTCCGAAATTCCGTTGGGAACGTATGACTGCTAAAGGTGAAGAAAACAAAGACGCGAAAGAAAAAGCTAACTAATATAAGGTTTTTTTATATAAATTTGTGTGAGAAAAGGCGTGCTTAGGTACGCCTTTTTTTATTGAACAAGGTTAGTATAACAATCCCCAAAGTTTCCTGGCTCCTATAATGAAGTCAAGAAACTTTGAGTTTGTTGTGCGTACTGTGAAATGTTCTTTTGCCTGCCCTTTTCTTATAAATAAAATACCCAAATGGTAGGTGTCGATGGTAACAGATACATGAGGATCTTGTTTAACGGCTTCCCATAGTTTCTCACTATTTTCTGAAGTGTGTATGTTTGCTAAAATGCAAAAACTATTATTCCCCATGTTTGGTAATAGTTTTTCAATTGTAGTATTTACTTCATTTTTATCGGATGGCGAAATATAAGCCATGTTAATAACTCCGGGTATAGGTGCAAGAGGCGAAAAAAACCAGACTTTGTTTTTTATATGCTCGCCACAGCGTCTTATGGTTTCTGTAACTTCACCCGACTCATCTCCTAAAACATATACTTTTTCAGCTCTGAAATAAATCATTAGGCGACAAAGGATGTCTGTCGCTTTTTTATTTAAGACAGGCTTTTCATTGTTGTAATCTTTCGGTATCCTTACGCTACGGGTATTTAGTCCTCTTGCTACGATATCGTATACAAAAGGAGAATGCACTCCGTGAGCATCAACAGAGTTCCAGAGAAATTTGCTGTAAGATAGTTTTTTCATGAAAAATTACAGTACTAATTATCTGTATCGATCAACTGTAAACTGTTAACCGAAAACTGTAAACTAAATTTACCCTTCCATCTTTGCGCTAAGTTCAAACCAGCGCTCGGTATTGGTCTCTATTTTTTTGAGGATAACTTCAAGATCGGCAGCTTTTTTGGCAATGTCTGCGTCAGCAATACTGCCTTCAGAGAATTGCTTTTCTATAGTTTCTTTTTCGCGTTCCAGGTCTTTTATGTCTTTTTCAACTTTTTGGAATTCCTTTTGCTCGTTAAAAGTTAATCCTGCCTTTACATTGTTTTGTTTCCAGGCTTTTTTGTTATCTCCAACAGGTTTCAATTCTTCTTTGCTGGGTTCGGCACTGTCTTCATAGGCACGGAAATCACTATAATTCCCAGGGAAATCTTCTATGATGCCTTCGCCTCTAAAAACAAAAAGGTGGTCTACGATCTTATCCATAAAATACCTGTCGTGAGATACTACGATAAGACAGCCCGGGTAGTCTAGAAGAAAGCTTTCCAATACGTTTAGGGTAACGATGTCAAGGTCGTTGGTAGGCTCATCCAGAATCAGGAAATTCGGATTCTGAATAAGAACTGTACATAGGTATAGTCGCTTAAGCTCACCACCGCTTAATTTCTCAACAAAATCATATTGCTTCTTACGGTCAAACAGGAATTTCTCCAATAACTGTGAAGCAGAAATTGTCCTTCCTTTAGCAAGTGGAATATATTCCCCGTATTCTTTAATGATGTCTATAACTTTTTGCTCCGGCTTAGGGTTTATGCCACTTTGGGTGTAATAGCCTATTTTAATTGTTTCGCCGGTAATTACTTTTCCGCCATCCGGAGGCATGGTTTGGGTAAGTATATTAAGAAAAGTTGATTTTCCGGTTCCGTTTTTCCCAATAATGCCAATACGCTCGCCTTTTTTAAAGTTGAAGCTAAAGTTTTCGAGAATGGTTTTGCTTTCAAATTTTTTAGAAACGTTGTGTAGCTCAACAATTTTGCTACCCATGCGTTCCATATTTATTTCAAGTTCTACCTGGTAATCTTTACGGCGGCTGTGCGCTTTTTCCTGAATTACATAAAAGTCATCCTGGCGTGATTTCGACTTTGTTGTACGCGCTTTAGGCTGGCGGCGCATCCAGTCAAGTTCTTTAACGTAAAGGTTTTTAGCTTTATCAACACTTGCGTTTTCGGCAGCAATACGCTCTTCTTTCTTTTGAAGATAATAAGAGTAATTACCTTTATATTGGTATAGCTTACCGTTTTCAAGCTCTATAATTTCATTACATACACGCTCTAAAAAGAAACGGTCGTGCGTAACCATAAATAAAGTCATGTTTTCTTTGGCAAAGTAATTTTCCAGCCACTCTATCATTTCAAGGTCAAGGTGATTGGTAGGCTCATCCAGAATTAGCAGGTCGGGTTTGCTGATAAGAATAATAGCAAGGGCAACACGCTTTTTCTGGCCACCGCTCATGTTCTTAATCTTCACCTTCATGTCTTCCAGTTTCAGCTTGAAGAGGATTTGCTTGTATTGGGTTTCAAAATCCCAGGCATTGTGCATGTCCATACGTTCAAAAGCCTTTTGGTAGGCTTCCTCATCATCCGGATTTTCAAGTGCTTTCTCGTATTGCTCAATTACTTTCAGTATTTCATTATCCGATGCAAAAATACTTTCCTCAATAGTAAGTTCCGGGTTAAGGTTAGGTTCCTGACTTAAGAAAGCCATTTTCATTTCCTTACGTAAAACAACCTGTCCTGTATCGGGCATGTCTTCTCCGGTGATAATTTTAAGGATGCTGGTTTTTCCGGTACCGTTCTTTGCTACGAAAGCAATTTTCTGGTCTTTATTGATTCCGAAAGATAGGTTTTCAAAAAGCGTACGCTCCCCGAATGATTTGGATATGTTTTCTACTGAAAGGTAATTCACTGTGCCTTATTTTTTTGCAAAAGTAAACTTTTTGTTTCAGGTTTCAAGTTGTTTTGTGTGTTGAAAACGAAGCTGCAGCCTACTGTGACTGAAAACTGGTAACTATATGTAACTCAACCACCATTTTTTATGCCTGCTCTTGTAATTATTGTACCACCGGCTTGGGAAGTAGCAAAGCACTAAAACAAAAATCCATATCAGGTATACTATGCCTAATGTAAATCCGAAATTTTCTCTCGGGCGAAAGCCAAAAGCCATTTTTAATTTAAAATTATCCGCAAATTCATAGCCTTCTGCAAAGAATAATAGTGTGCAAAGTATATGTATTAGATATATGTGTATCAGGTAATAGAAAAACGGCACTCGCCCAAATACATTAAAGACGGCAGTAACTGAGTTTCTTATGTTTTCTATAAGTGCAAGTACAATCAAAGCCGGGCCAAGTGTCATACAGGCGTACATTAAAGAAGGCGGATATTTAGTAACATTCAGAAAAGATAGCACGGTGTAGGTGAAGCTAGGTTGTGTTTCCCATGGTGCGGGATCGCCATAGCTGTTGATTAATCGTAATCCAATAAAGAAAATTATGAGAAGACTGCCTGTGGTAATTAGGGCTTTTTTTCTTGTTTCGGGTCTGATGTTGCTATTATACCATCTTCCTGCGGCGTAACCTAAGAGCATGATGCCTGTCCACGGTAATATGGCGTAGGCTGTCATAAATCTAAGGCTGCCTAAAACGTAGGGTTCAAATTCTGTGATCAGGAAAAAATTAGCAGCGACATCCAGATTGTCATCGGTAATAGTAACGTAATCCATAAGGTTGTGGAGCAATGTTATAAGGATACCTATTGTTACCATTGCCAAATACCGGAGGAATATCAGTGCAGAAAGTAATACCATACTGCAGCCTATTGCCCAGATAACCTGAAGGAAAAAGAAATTAAAGTTGATGTTGAAACTCCATCCGAAGCCTACAAAGGTTAGTTCTGCAAACATAAGCCACAAACCGCGGGTGAGTAAAAACCATGCAAGTTCTTTTTTGCTTTTCCTGATGCTTTGCAGGTAAATTGACGTGCCTGATAGGAAAACAAATGTTGGAGCGCAAAAATGGGTTATCCATCGGGTAAAAAACAATATCGGCGTTGTGGTTTCCATATTTGTCGGGTCACCGGTCATAGCGTCAATATGAAAATAATCACGTGTATGGTCTAAAGCCATTAGCGCCATTATGATGCCTCTCAGTACATCTATAGATTGAATGCGTTGTTTTAGGATGTCCATTCGTGGTCGATTTTGGTTGCGATAAATATAGCGGTAAATTTAACTCAAAAGCCTATTTAAGACAAAAAGTCATGTAAAGCGTCATTTTGTCTGTAGTTTTTAGATTGGAATAAAAGTTGACTATTACTTATCAAATATTTGAAAAGTCAAACACTAAAAAATAAGATTATGAACGTAATAAAACGAAATGCAGCTCACGGATTACCAATTGTAATGGATCAGTTCTTCAAAGATATTTTAGGAGGTACGCAGTACAACCAAACTGCAGTTCCACCCGTAAACGTAAAAGAAACTGATACTGCTTTTACACTCGAACTAGTTGCTCCGGGATTGAAAAAAGAAAATTTCAACATAGAAATTGATAAAGATCTTTTAACAATTTCTTCAGAAATTAAAACGGAGAATACAGAAGAGAAGGAAGGTAAATTTACAAGGAGAGAGTTTCGCAGCGCATCATTTAAAAGGTCTTTCAAACTACCTGATAATGTAAAAGCGGAAGATATTAATGCTTCGTATCAGGATGGTATACTTACAGTTAGCCTTCCTAAGAAAGAAGAAGCGCAGCTGCCTGCAAAAAGGTCGGTTGCAATAGTGTAATAATGATTGGATTTGGTTAGTTAGTTATAAAAGCGCTCCGCAGGGAGCGCTTTTATTTTTTGCCGAAATCTTATTTTTTGCCAGGCTTTTGGCTTAAGATTTTTGAAATTCGCAAATTCTTCTATCTTTGCCAAATGCAGTTGTCCGTAATCATACTCAATTACAATGTCCGCTACTTTTTAGAGCAGTGCGTACTTAGTGTACAGCACGCTATTAAAAATATTGAGGCTGAGATAATTGTAGTAGATAACAATTCTAAAGACGACAGCTGTGCAATGATGAAGGATCGTTTTCCTGAAATTGCGCTTATAGAAAACACAGAGAATACAGGCTTTCCAAAGGGTAATAATATTGGTGTAGCTGCCGCAAAAGGTGAATATATCTGTATTTTAAATCCCGATACCGTTATTGCAGAAGACACTTTTTCAAGTATCCTGGAATTTGCCGGAGATCAAAAAGATTTTGGAATATCCGGTATAAAACTAGTTGATGGTCGTGGCCATTTTTTACCCGAAAGTAAAAGGGGAGTGCCTACACCGTGGGTCGCTTTTACCAAAATTGGCGGTTTATATAAGCTTCTGCCGAGGCGCGAGATATTTAACCGTTATTATGCACAGCATCTTAATGAAAATCAAAGTGGGAAAGTAGATATACTTGTAGGTGCCTTTATGGTAATGAAACGCGAAGTATATCTTTCAGTAGGTGGATTTGATGAAGATTGCTTTATGTATAGTGATGATATAGATCTTTCATATACAGTGCTTAAAAAAGGGTTACGCAATTATTATTTTGCCGGAAGTGCCGTAATACATTATAAGGGAGAAAGTACGGTTAAAGACGGTGCTTATATGAAACGCTTTAGAGAAGCTATGCAGTTTTTTTATAATAAGCATTTTAGGAAATCACCCCAATTTGATCTTCTTATGAAAATAGGAACGTTCTTCTTTGCAGTAGCTAAGAAAAACAAAGTTATACCTGTGTATGTGCCTCAGCACTATATTCTGGTTTCGGATAATGAAAAACTTCGTGAGGCTATTCAGCAGCGACTTGGTAAAAGTGTAATTAGGACTACGCAGATTGCTAATGTACTATCGCTAAAAAATAAGAAAGCAGAGGTTATATTTGATAATGAGCTACTAAGCTTTAAAGAATGTATTACCTTTATGGAGCAGCAAAAAAACAATGGTTATACTTTTAAGATACGGCCTGAGGGTAGTGATTATCTTATAGGTAGTAACAGTAGTAATGACAGGGGAGAGGTAATTCTTCTCGATGGAATGTGATTAAAAGAAAAACGATATAGTATGCTAAAAATTATACTAAAAACGGCAACGCCTCATTTTTTTTATTAATTTCGCAAACTGAAATAGTAATTTTACCTTTAGGTTATCGATATGGCAAAATTTGAACTAAAATTACCCAAAATGGGTGAGAGTGTTGCAGAGGCAACAATAACAAATTGGTTAAAAAATGTTGGCGACCACATTGCTGCTGATGAGGCTGTATTGGAAATTGCAACAGATAAAGTAGATTCTGAGGTGCCGTCTGAAGTATCGGGTACGCTTACAGAGGTACTTTTCCAGGTTAATGACGTGGTTCAGGTTGGGCAGACTATAGCCTATATTGAAACTGAAGGCGGTGTTGTGGTAGATGCTCCGAAGGAAGAAACTACTGCTGCGAATGTTGAGGCTATAGAAAAAACTGTTGAAGCTGCTGCGGCAACTGTAGCTGCTCCTGTAGATTATTCTGAGTCAGAAAAATTCTATTCGCCACTGGTAAAAAACATCGCTAAAGAAGAAGGTATCTCTCTTGCAGAACTTGAAGCCATGAATGGTACAGGTAAAGAAGGCAGGGTTACTAAAAATGATATACTGGATTATATTAAAACGCGTGGAAGCCAGCCTGTACAAGCTACTCAGCCAGCTGCAGCTCCACAGGCAGTTCAGCAACCGGCAACTAATAACCAGCCAGCAGCTAAAGCGGCTCCGGTATCGGTTAACGGTGGTGATGAGATTGTTGAAATGGATCGTATGCGTAAACTAATCTCGGGTTACATGGTACAGTCGGTACAAACGTCGGCACATGTGCAGTCGTTTATAGAGGTTGATGTAACTAACATTGTAAAGTGGAGGGATAAAGTTAAAACTGCATTCGAGAAAAGAGAAGGTGAGAAACTTACTTTTACCCCGATATTTATGGAAGCTGTAGCCAAAGCGCTTAAAGACTTCCCGGGTATGAATATTTCTGTAGATGGTGATTATATCATTAAAAAGAAAAACATAAACCTTGGTATGGCAGCGGCATTGCCTAACGGAAACTTAATTGTTCCTGTTATTAAAAATGCAGATCAGCTAAACCTTGTTGGTATGGCAAAAGCAGTTAACGATCTTGGTAACCGTGCTAAAGCAGGCAAGCTTAAGCCGGACGATACACAAGGTGGCACGTATACTGTAACTAACGTTGGTACTTTTGGCAGCGTATTCGGCACACCTATAATCAACCAGCCGCAGGTGGGCATCCTTGCTCTTGGAGCAATCAGGAAAGTGCCTGCAGTTATCGAAACACCTGATGGAGATTTTATCGGAATCCGCCAGAAAATGTTCCTTTCGCACAGCTATGACCACCGTGTGGTAGATGGTGCCCTTGGAGGATCATTCGTTAAGCGTGTTGCAGAATACCTTGAAGCCTTTGATGCCAATAGGGATTACTAAAAACAAAACAACAAACATATATTTTTGGAAAGAGCCTCACATTGTGAGGCTCTTTTTTTATTCTTTTACTTTTTCTGTATAATGCTTTGCGGCATTTTCTATTCTTCGTTTTATTCGTGCCTGTAGATTTCGAGGTGATAAGACCTTTACACACTCACCAAAACCGAGTATTTCTTTTTCCAGTTCAAAATTCAATACTACATCAATACGTATAATGATACCATCTTCATTGTCGTTCAAAACCTGCTGCGAATGATGCAGGGGTTTGGTAATAACATAGGGAGCATTAACCTTATCAAACTGTAGTAATACTTTAATAGCCCTGTCGCGTTGCGATTTGGTAACACCTATCAGGTCATCAAAATAACGGTCAAAGTCTACGGCTTCATATTCAACGTAAGGCTCTTTGGTTAACGGCTGAAATTCTACCATCCTGTCAAGCGCCAATGTCATAATATATGGATTCTTTTTACGCATGGTAACCAGAAACCAGCGGTTACGGTGCTCTTTAAGCAGGTATGGGTAGTATATTTCTTTGGCGGGTTTTAATGCTTTAAACGACTGGTATTCTATCAGTAAAGGTGTTTTGTTGAGTATCGCCTGGTAGAGTGGATTGATATGCTCGATGCCTTTAAGCTGCTTATTATCATCAAACTGAATGTAATTCTTGGTCTTTTTAGCCGACTTATTTACATTGTTTTCTAGCTTGGCGATAAGCTCGCTCATTTCGTCAAAATAATTAAAGCCATTTAATTGTTTTAGTACACTCACTATCTCCTTCATTTTATCCATGTCGGTATCATTAATGGGCGATTTGGTTATACTGTAAGTGGCATCTTCGTATGTGTAAAAACGTTTGTCGGTAACTACAATAGGTGCGTTATAACCCAGGCTATCACTACGCATCACCTGAATGTCTGCCTGAATGGTACGTTTACTTACACCGCTGGTTATACCTTCATATTCGTAGAGCGCATCCGATACCTTTTCTATAATATCATCAAGCGTCCACTTTCTAAAGCGGTTCCTAAGGCATTCGTCTATGGTTTTGTAGCGCAGCAGCGCAAGCTTATTTGTAGCCATGATACGTATTTAGCATTATTTGATAATAAGTACCTGCCAAAAATAAGTAAAAATTGTCTCAGCTGCGCAGCGTATCTGCGTAGTGAGATTTAATTGTATTCATTTTTAAAATTTATTAATATTTAAGTTGTTGATATATAGATTGTTTTAAATTTTTCATAAACTTTTTTTTACTACGCATTTTCACTGCGTACATGTGCATGCATCTTTGCAATGTCAGGATGAGACAATAATTACTCTCCTGAACAACAAACAGATAATAACATATTAAGATTTGTATTATGAAATTCAATTTTTTAAACAGGCAAAACAATGTTACAGTAAATCATCAAGGTGCTAAGGCATACAAAATGACTCCGGAACTTGAATTATATTCTGCCGTGGTTACCACAGGATTGAATGATTCATTTTACGAATCGGGTAACGAAAGACTAGAAAAAATAAAAATGCTTATTGCTAAATGCGATGCAGAATTTGTGGCAAAGCTTGCCATATATGCAAGAACAGAAATGTATTTGCGATCTATACCAACGGTGCTTTCGGTTGAGTTAGCGAAACAGTCTAAAGGTACCGATACGGTAAGCAAAACCGTGAGCAATGTAATTCAGCGTGCCGATGAGATAACCGAGTTACTTTCTTATTATCAAATAGCTAATGGCAGGACGGAAGCTAAAAAATTAAACAGATTGTCTAAACAAGTACAAAAAGGTTTGGCTGTATCCTTTAACAGGTTTGATGAATACCAGTTTGCTAAATACAACCGTGCTACGGATGTGAAATTGAAGGATGCTTTGTTTTTGGTGCATCCAAAAGCAAAAGACGAAACGCAGCAGGAGATCTTTAATAAAATAGCCGCCGATACATTGGCGACACCTTACACGTGGGAAACTGAATTATCTGAATTGGGTAAAACAAAATTTATCAATGCGATAGATAAAAAAAGAGCTGTAGCCGCCAAATGGGGTGAGTTGATTGAGAGCAGGAAGGTTGGCTACATGGCGTTAATGAGAAACTTAAGAAACATTGTTGAAGCTGAGGTTTCGGCTAAACATATACAAATGGTGTGCGATTACATAGCGAACGAAAAAGCAGTTATGGGGTCTAAGCAATTGCCTTTCCGTTTTCTTTCGGCGTACAGGGAGATAAAAGCATTAAAATCGGGTTATACATCGGCAATATTAAATGCGCTTGAAGATGCTGTAATGCATAGCGCC
This sequence comes from Flavobacterium psychrophilum, assembly GCA_001708385.1. Classification (NCBI taxonomy): domain Bacteria; kingdom Pseudomonadati; phylum Bacteroidota; class Flavobacteriia; order Flavobacteriales; family Flavobacteriaceae; genus Flavobacterium; species Flavobacterium psychrophilum. The sequence goes on from CP012388.1 coordinate 3,354,337, forward strand.
AAAAATATAAAAGGTTTCGGTTATGATACATCGGTAGTAATTGCAGCAGACGTTTCGGGTTCTATGCAGCAGCCGGTATCGGTAAAAAGCAAAGTACAGTTGTATGATATAGGCTTAATGCTTGCTATGCTTATGCAGTCGCAGTGTAAAAATGTAGTTACAGGCATGTTTGGCGATAAATGGAAAATAGTAAACATGCCCCAACGAAACGTGCTTGCTAATGTATTGGAATTTTACCGTAGGGAGGGTGAAGTAGGTTATGCTACAAACGGTTACCTGGTGTTGGAAGACCTTATACAAAGAAAGCATAAAGCTGATAAAGTAATGTTGTTTACAGATGTGCAGATGTACGACACTAGTGGTGTATTTAACTCGTTTGAAAAATCGTGGATGCGATACAAAGCAATTGCGCCAAACGCCAAATTATATGTGTTTGACCTTGCGGGGCACGGAATGCAGCCTTTGGATATACGTAGAAATGATGTATATCTTATAGCGGGCTGGAGTGATAAGATATTTGATGTTTTATACGCTGTGGAAGATGCAGGCAATGCATTAACTAAGATAAACAGTATTGAATTATAAGATGAAGATTTTCTTTTGCGCCCTTCTTCATAGGGAGGAGGGCTTGAGGTAAGGATTTATAAAAACATAACAGGTGCCGTAGAGAAGGGTTACTTCGCACTTTATTGCCCGGGTCGCGGGTTCGATTCCCGCCATCTCCACAAATCAGTTAAATTGGGGATGTAGCTCAGTTGGTTAGAGCAGGAACCAGTCCCTTTTTGAATTTTGCCCTGTTACAATATAAAGTGGTGCTCCCGCAGCTACAGGACGTTGCGGGAGTTTATATAAAAATTAGTAAGTGCCGTTTAAGAAAGTTACTTCGTTGTGTCGTGGGTTCGATTCCCATCATTGACTGGGTTTAGGCAATGTAGCTCAGTTGGTAGAGCAAAACATTTTCTTTAGATGTTGCCTTACAATGTGGTGATTCTCCCGTGGCCGGAGGATGCTGCGGGAGATTATAAAAATAATATGTTCTTGTTTTCCCTCTTCCTAGGAGAGGGGTTGGAGATAAGGATAAAAAATATACCGGTAAGTGTCGTGTATAAGGGTTACTCCATTGGTCATTGCGGGTTCGAATCCCGTCACTTTATCCCGAAGATAGGAGTGTTCGGATCCCTTTTCGCTTGTTGCCTTACCAAATACAGGATGCCGTAGGAGTGGGATACTTCGTCACCATTAGGGGAGGAATAACGTAGTCGTTTTATATGGCAAGGTTATCCGGTTCGACTCCGGCCAGACACGCCCCGTTCCCAACCCGTTTTTTGCTCCTGTAAAAATATTGAGATGCCGTATTACAAAGCGTTACTTCGTTTGGTTGTTCGTCGGGTTCAATTCCCGAAAGTATAAAAGCGCTTGTTGCCATTGCTCTTAATGCTAAAAGAGTGCCGTTGTCTAGTGTTACTTCGTCCAAAGAAAAAACTCCACTTAACAGTTATTGCCTCTTTTTTAATATGTAATTAACCCTATTCAAAATAAAAACCAACTAACTTTAATTTTCAAACCATAGATATGGAAGCATTAATAAACGGAACCGATTTGCTATACGCCGGTTATAAAGAAACTGGAATATTAGGCCTTGCCTTAAAACTGGCTAACTCTAAATACCACGATCAGCCGAGGGAAGAAGTGCTGGCACTTTTTAAAAAAGTAAAAGACTACCCTGAGAATTTTTTGGACGATGAAGTATTAGAACCATTGGCATCGGCAATGATAGTAGAGGCCAATGCGCCAAAAGATGAAACGATACCATTAAAAGAAACTTCAGATTCTTATACTGTTTACGGTAAAGAACACATAGAAGAAGGTGCCAGGGCCCAGATGGATGTGGCAATGAAACTTCCTGTAACGGTAGCAGGTGCTTTAATGCCTGATGCCCACCAGGGATACGGCTTGCCGATAGGTGGGGTACTGGCTACCAGAAATGCTATTATACCTTATGGTGTAGGTGTAGATATTGGGTGCAGGATGGCATTGTCTATATACGATATACCGGAACATCATTTTTTACAGAATGAAGCCAAATACAAACGAGAGCTTATTGCGCATACCAAATTTGGCGCAGGCCACGGTTATCATGGACAGTACAAGACAAAACATGATGTGCTCGACAGGGATGAATTTAATATTGCACCCTTTATTAAAAAACTGCACGATAAAGCCTGGTCGCAATTAGGTACGTCGGGAGGAGGTAATCACTTTGTAGAATTTGGTATAATTGAATTTGAACAAAGAGATGAGGTGCTGAATATAGATAAAGGCCGTTATGTGGCATTGCTTACGCATTCGGGTTCGAGGGGGTTCGGGGCGACCATAGCGGGTCATTATACAAAACTGGCTAAAAGTATTACCAAACTTCCTAAAGAGGCTGCGAACCTGGCTTATTTAGATATGAATTCGCAGGAAGGGCAGGAGTACTGGATAGCTATGAACCTTGCAGGTGATTATGCTTCGGCCTGTCATCAGGTAATTCATGATAAAATGAAATCGGCTCTTGGTGCACAGATATTAGCTAAAGTAGAGAATCACCATAACTTTGCCTGGAAAGAAATACTTAACGGCGAGGAAGTGATAGTGCATAGAAAAGGTGCTACTCCAGCAGGTAAAGGTGTTATGGGAATTATTCCGGGAAGTATGACAGCACCGGGTTTTTTAGTGAGGGGTAAAGGAGAAGCAGATGCTATTAACTCTGCCTCGCATGGTGCCGGAAGGCAGATGAGCCGTACCCAGGCTATAAAAAGCATAACCAAAGCGGATATGCGCGAGATACTGAAAGATCATGGTGTAACTCTTATCGGTGCCGGTAGGGACGAAGCCCCGATGGCCTATAAAAATATTGATGCTGTAATGGCATCGCAAATCGAACTGGTAGATGTTGTGGCTAAATTTACACCTAAGTTGGTGCGTATGGCAGACGACGGAAGCAGGGAAGATTAATTTGAATTGAAAAGTAAGCCGGAAATTCTACGGCTTTTTTATATGTTGCTGTATGTTTATATTTGTAATTCAATCTTCACTCATGAAAATCATTCCTTTCCTATCTATTATAAGTCTCATTGCTTTATCGGTGTTTTCACCGAAAGGTATGTATTTCCGCGAAGGCGTAACAATCACAGTTCAGGATACTTTAAGAGAATGGGCTGAAGTGAATTTTGAAATACAGGGCATTCAGAATAAGATGGCTTATGCCGATACGGCTAATTTTATGCACCAAAAGATCTATCCTTGTGCACGTTGTTTACTTCGTCCCGAAGTTGCTGATGCCCTGGAAGAAGCGAATCAGATAGCGAAAGATAAAGGCTATGCGTTGGTTATATATGATTGTTATCGCCCGTACGGGTACCAAAAGGTTATGTATGATATTGTTAAAGATCCACGTTATGTGGCGCCACCTGGAAAAGGATCGAATCATAACCGCGGCCAGGCTATAGATTTATCGTTGGCAGATGAAAACGGTAATTTGCTGGATATGGGTACGCCCTTTGACGATTTTACAGCGAAGTCGCATTATGACGCTGAAGGACTTTCGCGCGAAGCAAGACGCAACAGAAAAGTGTTGCGAAACATTATGAAAAGAGCTGGTTTTACACCATACAATAACGAATGGTGGCATTTTGATTACAAAAAACAACATTATGACACAGCCGATTTTAGGTGGGATTGTAAATAATATACCTGTTCTGTTAAAAAATAAAGCATTCGGGATTTGCCTGATATTTTAAGATGAAATCTTATTTTATAAAATAAACTCAAACTATATTTGTAATTATACAATTTCATTATGGAACTTAAGCTGCATAAACCTATTTGCTTTTTTGACCTTGAAACTACAGGTACAGATATATCGAGAGACCGAATTGTAGAGATCTCTATACTAAAGGTTTATCCTAATGGCAATAAAGAAAGCTGTACATGGCTGGTTAACCCCGAAAGACCTATACCACCTGCAACTACTGCTTTTCACGGTATTACCGATGATAAAGTGGTAAACGAGCCTACATTCAAAGAGCTTTCGCATACAATTTATAACATGATCAAAGATTCAGATCTTGGAGGGTATAACTCTGACAGGTTTGATATTCCGCTATTGGCTGAAGAGCTGCTTCGTGCAGGTGTTGACTTTGATATGAAAAACAGGGTGTCGGTAGATGTGCAGACTATCTTCCATAAAAAAGAAGAACGTACATTAAGTGCTGCGTATAAGTTTTACTGTGGTAAAACCCTGGATAATGCCCACACAGCAGAAGCGGATACTAACGCTACTTACGAAATTTTAAAATCGCAGCTGGAGCGTTACGACGATCTTGAGAACGACATGAAGCTGCTTTCTGAATATACTACCCGTAAAAAAACGGTAGATTTTGCAGGATTTATTGTCCTGGATCCTGACGGAGAGGAAATTTTTACATTTGGTAAACACAAAGGTGCCAAGGTAGAAAAAGTACTGGAGCAGGAACCCGGATATTTTGGATGGATTCAGAATGCTGATTTTCCGTTGTACACTAAGAAAGTGCTAACGGCAATCAAACTAAGAAAATTAAATAATAAATTGGCTTAAATACTAATTGCCCCTTACTATGAAGATAATCTGCATTGGCAGGAATTATGTTAAGCACATTGAAGAACTGCAAAACGAAAGGCCTGATGAGCCTGTTATTTTCTTAAAGCCGGATACGGCTGTTGTGCAAAAGCAATTTCCATTTGTAATTCCTGAGTTTACTAACGATGTACATCATGAAGTTGAGGTGCTGGTTAAAATAAACAAGGTAGGTAAATATATAGATGCCAAATTTGCCCATAAATATTACGACGAGATTGGTTTGGGTATAGATTTTACGGCTCGCGACCTTCAGGCAAAACTGAAGGAAAAAGGTCTGCCGTGGGAAAAAGCTAAAGCATTTGACGGTTCGGCTGTTGTTGGCGACTTTGTGTCTAAGACAGAATTTCCCGACCTTAACAATATTAATTTTGAGCTTACCAGTAATAGTACGGTGGTTCAGTCAGGAAATACACAGCACATGTTGTGGAAGATTGACGAAATTATAGCTTATGTGTCGCAATATTTTACATTGCGTACTGGCGACATCATTTTTACAGGTACTCCGGAAGGGGTTGCGAAAGTTAGCCCTGAAGATGTGCTGGAAGGATTTATTGAAGGAAAGAAACTATTCAGGATACAGGTAAAATAATGGCGTTATACTACAACCTATCTAAAGTATATGCAATCTCTGACAATGATGTTGAGTTTGCTAAGCAGATTGTTTCTCTCTTTTTGGAAGAAGTGCCTGCCGAGATGAAAAATATTAAACATGGCCTTAAAGATAAAGACCACAATAAAGTATACCATGCAGCCCATAAAATTAAGCCTACGCTTGATTTACTGGGTATGACGTTGGCGTATGACGATGTTGTGGCTGTGGAAACCTGGAGCCGCGCCGAAGGTAAAAAGAAGGAAATTAAGGATATTGTAAAAAGCCTTAAAGAATATATAAGCAAGACGGTTAAGGAACTTAAAAAAGATTACGACCTTTAGATAATGAAAGCAGCGGTTGTTACCATAGGCGATGAGATACTAATTGGCCAGATAACGGATACAAATACCGGTTATATAGCTAAGGCACTGGACAAGATAGGTATTGGCGTGCATGAAACACGATCTATTAGTGATGAAAGGCAGCATATCCTGGAGACGCTGGCTTATTTTCAGAATAGGGTAGATGTTGTAATTGTAACAGGCGGCCTTGGGCCAACTAAGGATGATGTTACAAAAGTGGCGTTCTGCGAATATTTTGATGATCATCTTGTGCGTGACGAAGCAATAGAAGCTCATGTGATTGAGCTTATAGAGAAGGCAATGAAAAGGCCGGCATCGCAAATGAATAAAGATCAGGCGCTGGTGCCTTCTAAAGCAAAAGTACTGCACAATGCGGTAGGTACTGCGCCCGGCATGTGGATGGAGCGCGGTGATACGGCGTTTATTTCGTTACCGGGAGTGCCGTATGAAATGAAATACCTTGTAGATAACGAGATCATTCCGCAATTTGTAGAAAAATACGAAAGGCCGTATATACTTCATAAAACGATAATTACGCACGGACAAGGGGAGAGCCTTGTTGCCGAACGTATAGAAGACTGGGAGAACAATCTCCCTGCATTCATAAAACTGGCTTACCTACCCAATCCGGGCCGTGTAAGGCTTCGCCTGAGTGCCAGGGGAGAAGATGAGCAGTTTCTTAAAGATACCATTGATGTCGAAGCACTTAAACTTAAGGATATTATTGGCGACATTATTGTTGGCTTTGATGAAGATGAAACGATTGAGGTTGTTTTAGGTAGGTTATTAAAGCAAAAGGGTAAAACCCTTGCTGCGGCAGAAAGCTGTACAGGGGGTAAAATTGCACAGATGATAACATCTGTAGCGGGATCTTCGGCCTATTTTAAAGGTAGTGCAGTTACGTATGCTACAGATGCAAAAGTAAATATACTTAAGGTAGAACAGCAGTTAATAGATGTTTTTAGTGTAGTTAGTGCACAGGTTGCCGAAAATATGGCACTAAGGGCAAAGACCATTTTTGGGTCGGATTATGCGGTTTCTACTACAGGAAATGCAGGGCCGCTTAAAGGTGATTCTGCGGTTGAGGTTGGTACCGTTTATATAGGTGTTGCAACCCCAAAAGGGGTGTTTAGCGAAAAGTTAGATCTGGGTCAGCCCCGTGAAAAGGTTATCGAGAGGGCTGCTAATAAGGCTCTTGAGAAAATTTATCAGGAAATTTTAAAAAACTAATTAATTAAGTTTGTGTAATAGTTTTATTTTTCTTTTCTTTGCACCCTGATTTTGAATAACGATATAAAAGCGAGAAATAATGTCAAGAGTTTGTGCCCTTACCGGTAAAAGAGCGATGGTTGGAAATAATGTTTCCCACGCAATGAACAAAACTAAAAGGAAGTTTAGTGTAAACTTAGTGAAGAAGCGTTTTTATCTTCCTGAAGAAGATAGGTGGATCACACTTAGAGTAGCCGCTTCTACTATCAAGACAATTAACAAAAACGGTATTGCAGCAGTTTTGAAAGAAGCTAAAGCTAACGGATTTATTAAATAATAAGTCTTACCAATAAATATATAGCAAGATGGCAAAGAAAGGTAATAGAATCCAGGTGATTTTAGAGTGTACTGAGCATAAAGCTTCTGGTGTTGCAGGAACTTCAAGGTACATTACTACTAAAAACAAAAAGAACACTCCGGACAGACTTGAGATTAAAAAATTTAATCCGGTTCTTAAAAGAGTGACTGTACATAAAGAAATTAAATAATCATTAGTCATGGCAAAGAAAACCGTAGCATCGTTACAGACATCTTCAAAAAGGTTAACTAAAGCTATCAAGATGGTAAAATCTCCAAAATCTGGAGCTTATACTTTCGTTGAAAGCGTTATGGCTCCTGAAGAAGTAGATGGATTTCTTAAGAAGAAATAATATCTACCATAATATATAGAAAAGCTACTTTCGGTTTACGGAAGTAGCTTTTTTATTTTCTATATTTACATGGGAAAAAATTACAACTGTTACTATGAATTTTTTTAAAAAAATATTTTCTTCAGAAAAGAAAGAAACCCTGGATAAGGGACTTGAAAAAACAAAGACATCATTCTTTTCTAAACTTTCAAAGGCGGTAGCCGGAAAATCTAAAGTAGATGATGAGGTTCTTGATAACCTTGAAGAAATACTTGTATCATCAGATGTTGGTGTAAATACTACACTTAAAATTATTCAGCGTATTGAAGCCCGTGTGGCGAACGATAAATACCTGGGTACCGATGAGCTTAACCAGATTTTAAGGGACGAAATTGCCGGGTTACTATCTGAAACCAACAGCGGCGATGCTTCTGACTTTGAAGTTCCGGCGAACAAAAAACCTTACGTACTTATGGTAGTAGGTGTTAATGGTGTTGGTAAAACTACAACTATTGGCAAGCTTGCATATCAGTTTAAAAAAGCCGGACACAATGTGGTACTTGGTGCTGCCGATACCTTTAGGGCTGCGGCGATTGACCAGCTTCAGGTTTGGGCAGACAGGGTAGGTGTGCCTATTGTAAGACAGCAAATGGGTAGCGACCCTGCATCTGTCGCATTTGATACCTTACAGAGTGCTGTAAGTCAGAATGCCGATGTAGTTATTATAGATACTGCCGGACGTCTTCATAATAAGGTTAATCTTATGAATGAACTTACCAAAGTAAAAAGGGTAATGCAGAAAGTGATAGACGACGCTCCTCACGATGTGTTACTTGTTCTTGATGGATCTACCGGGCAAAATGCTTTTGAGCAGGCTAAGCAGTTTACAGCAGCTACAGAGGTATCATGCCTGGCGGTTACTAAACTTGATGGTACTGCTAAAGGTGGTGTGGTAATAGGTATTTCAGACCAGTTCCAGATACCTGTAAAATACATTGGCGTAGGTGAAGGTATTGAAGATCTTCAGGTATTTAACAAATATGAATTTGTAGACTCTTTCTTTAAGTAAAGCTCTTTATTTTATAATTGAAAGCCATGCATTGCGTGGCTTTTTTTGTAAGTAAAATTTAGATTTGATTAGTAAGGATATTTCTATATTTGTTTCAAATTAATCAAACCAAATTTATGAGATTTTTTAGTGTATTATCGCTGCTCCTTTTGACGATGCAGTCTTTCGCGCAGGATGTAAAAGGGTATTATATTACTTATGACGGAAATAAAGTAGATGGGTATTTTAAACAAGGAGACTTCAATGATATATCTTCTCTGGAGTTTAAGCGATCTTCTAAATCGGGTTATATTAAAATGTCTGCTGATGCTATAAAGGAATACGGTGTTGGTAATGAATTTAAATTCGAAAAGCATCTTGTTCAGGTTGATGTTTCTCTATCAAATACAAAAGACAAAAATCCTCAAATGAAAGCTGAAACACTTTTTTTGAGTGTTGTAATTACAGGTAAAACAAGTCTTTATTCTTATACGAAAGATTATAACACCAAGTTTTTTATCAAGACCAAAGACAATCCAGAACCTGAACAGCTGATCTATAAAAAGTACTTACTAGATAACGGTGCCGTAGGCGATAATACTATGTTCAGACAACAATTATATACGCTTGTAAACTGTAAGGCGAATTCTGCAGACTACTTCGCTAATGTTGTATATTACAGAAAACAGCTTTCTGATATTGTAAAAGAAAATAATATCTGTCAGGGTGGTGTTGCCGAAGAGTTTTTTAATGGTACACATAAAGAGTCAGAGTTTCATTATAGTGCATTTGCAGGACTTTATAATCAGAAATTTGGACTTAATAATGAAACTCCTGAAGTTGGTGAAAATACTAAACTAACGTATAGCGTAGGAGCGGAAGCTATGTATACCTTTCCTTCCGAAAAGGCTTCGTTATTTTTCAGGGTCGAGTATGAAAGCATTTCAAACACCATTAATGCTGTCAATGCCCAAAGTTTTAATGTTGTAAATAGTAAATATGAAATTGATGGTGCAGCACTTAATTTCTTTTTTGGGCCACGGTATAATTTTGTGACACTTGACAGGCATAAAGTTTTTGCAGATGTAGGATTTGGTATAAGTATACCAATGGCAGACATTAATAAAAAAGTTGTTATTTCTAACGGTACCGGTACTAATTATGATGGAGAAAGCGAAACAGTAAAATTAGGGGCTGCATTTTGTGTAGGTGCAGGTGTGGGTTATGTTTACAATAAAACATACGGCATAGCACTGCGTTATGAAACGAACAGGGATTATCTTGATGATGCATTAACACCTTATAAGACCCAGATTAGTAGGCTTGGAATTAATTTAAGCTACTACTTTAACTAATAAAATGCAGTGACTAATAATCACTGCATTTGTTTTTTAATGAGTTATGAATGCATTATAATGGCTATTGAAATTAGGAGTTAGTTTGTCGCTTTATTATAAAATTGGCACAGTTTTAATGCCTAAATTTGCAATTGGAATTAACCTTTATAGTATGAAGCATATTGAAGTTTTGTTTTTTGTATTGTTTTTCGCCCTGTCTTGCGGACATAGTGTTTCTGACGAAGATCTTCCTAAGTTGAATGGTTACTGGGAGATTGAAGAAGCCGTTATGGCTGACGGGACTAAAAAAGAATACAAAGTAAACCCAACTATTGACTATTTCGAACTAAAAAGAAATGAAGGGTTTCGAAAAAAAGTAATGCCCCAGTTTGACGGTACCTACAGGGTAAACGACCTTTCTGAAAAAATTGCAGTCGTTAAGAAAGAAGGCAAAATATATCTTAGTTATACGACAGAGTACGCCAAATGGCAAGAAGAGGTTTTAGAGCTTGATGATAAAGAACTGGTTGTAAAAAACCAGCATGATATAGAGTATCATTATAAAAAACCACAACCTTTCAGTATCAAATAAAAAATGGCGAAACGATTTAATGAAGAGCAGCCAATAGGCGATGTGCTTAAACAGTTTATGCAGGCAAACCGCCTTCAGGAAGGTATGGATAAACTAGACGTGCGCGAGGCATGGAAAAACCTAATGGGTAATGGTGTAAACAACTACACTCGCGAAATTATGCTAAGAAACAATACGCTGTATGTAGAGTTAACATCTTCGGTATTGCGCGAAGAGCTTACTCTTGGGAAAGCTAAGATAATAGCCATGATAAATGATGAACTAAAACGCGAAGTTGTAAAAAACATAGTGTTACGATAATAAAAAAGCCGCTGTTTCAGCGGCTTTTCTTATAATATTGGGTTCCTGATTAGAACTGCTCTCTTCCTGCAAAATGGAAAGCACCTTCAATAGCTGCATTCTCATCACTGTCAGAACCGTGAACTGCGTTCTCACCAATTGATTTAGCATATTTTTTACGGATTGTACCTTCAGCTGCATCAGCAGGGTTAGTAGCTCCGATTAGAGTTCTGAATTCTTCAACTGCATTTTCTTTTTCAAGGATTGCAGCTACGATAGGGCCTCTTGACATAAATTCTACAAGTTCTCCGTAGAAAGGTCTTGCGCTGTGCACAGCGTAAAATGCCTGAGCGTCAGCTACAGTAAGTTGAGTAAGTTTTAGTGATACGATTTTGAAACCTGCATCAGCTATCATTGCTAAAATACCACCGATATGCCCGTTTTCAACTGCATCCGGTTTAATCATTGTGAAAGTCCTGTTTGTTGCCATTGTCTTTTTTAAATTTGGTGCAAAAGTAGTAGATTTTAGCTAATAACGATAACTTTTAAGGTTTCTTTATCGGATTTTTAGGGGTACAATATAAATACTGTAGTCGTTGGTCTAGTGTATGCTATCCCTTGTCTTAATATTTATAGTATAATTACATTGAATTTATGCTCCAACGGTTCTAGCTGCCTGAATAATTCGGCCAATAATTTACCGTCAAACTCTAGGTAGAATTCAGAAAAATTGGCTTTACGTTCCTGTAAGCTTAATCCGGGGAAAAGCTCATTCTGAATTTGTGTTATACGTTCCAACTGTTCGGTATGGCTGCGTTTCTCCGCTTTTAGGAGTCTTTTCTCTAAATTTTCAAGGCCTTTAAGCTGTTTTAATTCCTGTGCTTTTACGGCACCTGTAAATGAAGCGTCTGTTTTTACGGCTATAGCATTTAGGTTTTCAAACTGTTTCTTTAGAAACTCTTTTTGCTCAGAAAAATCAAGCTTAAATTCAGAGAAGGATTGTATTTTTTTATTTAGCAGGTACTGTTGTTTCGAAAACATATCAGTCCATGTAAGTCCGAGTTTGTCAAGTTTATCGGCCTGCTTTTGTGTGGCGATCAATACCGAGTTACGCAGCAATAATATAGGGAAAGTTACATTCGCAGCATTAAAATGCGATTTTAGTTCCAGCCAGTAGGCCAATTCGCCCCCTCCGCCAATATAGCAAAGGTTAGGAAGTATAACTTCCTGGTATAGCGGACGCATAATTACATTGGGACTGAATTTTTCCGGATTTGATTCCAGCAGTGCTAAAATTTCAGACTGTGAAAATTTCAGTTCGGTGTTATTAACGTAGTAAATCCCTTCCTGAAGAATGATACGTTCCCTTATAGTATCTTCTATATAGAACAGGTTTATATCCCTCGGATTAACCTGAACGTTATATTCTTTTAACAGGGTTGCGGTTTCGGCTACTTTCTGGTGCGATGTCTGATGTAATAATTCCTCTTTTACATGAGGTGCAAAAATTGATTTAAGCTGAGCATCATCTGCATCAATAATCACAAGACCTTCTGTTCCGAAAATCTCGTTTGCAAGGTAGCGGGTAGCATCTGCAAGATTGTTATGATTAAGGTAGGCTTTTTCGAAAAGATCTTTAAGCCATGCAGCATTAGCACCTGGGCCAAGTTCTTTAGCAAAAACACCAAGTACCGCCTCGAGCCCTTCGGTAGATAGTCGTCCTACAGGGCCGGTGCTTTCGCGTGGCCATTTTATTTTTTTATTGCGAAAAGTAAAATAATTTATCTCTTCAAAATCGTGGTCTTCCGTGGCCATCCAATAAACAGGTATAAAATCCTGACCTGGATAAGCATCTTTTAATTCCCTGCTTAGGTTAATAGCAGAAACGATCTTGTACAAAAAGTAAAGCGGACCCGTAAATAAATTTAGCTGATGGCCGGTAGTTACAGTAAAGGTTTCAGGCTCTGCAAGCAGTTTAATATTCTGCTGGGTATATGCCGATGTATTAATGTTTTTATATTGCTTTGTAAGCACACTTACTAAGGTGTCCCGATACTGCGGATTGTAATTTTCGCGCTTTTCATCCATCTGTAGTTTAAAGTTGTCTACAGTTGGAAATCGATGGTACAGTGGCTTCAGCGTATCTTTCTGGTTAAGGTAGTCGTTTATAAGCGGGGTAAAATATCCTGAACTCTGGAAGCTGATACAGTCTGATGGCATTGCAATATGAATTTTGCTGTAAAATTACGGAAAAAAGCGGTTGAATGTCATTTTTAATGACATATGAAATACATCAGATGGTTTAGTGTGTTATGTTTTGTGTATCAGTGTTACCTGTTTCTCTAGTGATTTTCTCTGGCGGCTTACCTGAATATATTTTAATGAATATACTCAGACTATCTTCTCAGTGTAAATCCCGAAAATATGCCTTATTTTTGTACACTTAATTCCTCACGTTTTGAATACCAAAGCTTTTTTAATAACACCTCCTTTTACACAGCTTAATACCCCATATCCGGGTACTGCATATCTTAAGGGGTTTCTCAACACCAAAAACATAGCCTCATTTCAGGCCGATCTTGGTATTGAAGTAATATTAAAATTGTTCTCAAAACAGGGGCTTGTAGATTTGTTCAACAGGATTGAATTAAACCGACAATTGTTGACGGACAACCAACAGCCGTTAAGTGACAATTCGCAGCGTATTATAGCACTAAAAGATGAATATCTTAAAACGATAGATCCTGTTATCCTTTTCCTTCAGGGGAAAAACCCAACGCTTTCGCATTTAATATGCAGTGAAGATTTTCTTCCCGAGGCATCGCGCTTTGCTCAACTGGAAGAGCTTGACTGGGCATTTGGATCTATGGGTACGCAGGATAAGGCAAAGCATTTTGCTACGCTGTACCTTGAAGATATATCAGATCTTATTGTAGAATGCATCGATCCGCATTTTGGCTTTAGCCGCTACGCAGAACGACTAGGACGTTCGGCAAACTCGTTCGATGAATTATATGAAAGTCTTCAGCAGCCATACACTTACATTGATGAATTGCTGCTTGACCTTTTACATCAGCGAATGCTGGAAGTGCAGCCAACCGTAGTTGGATTTTCTGTCCCTTTTCCGGGGAATTTATATGCAGCTTTTAGAAGTGCACAATACATAAAACAACATTTTCCGGGTGTTAAGATCACAATGGGTGGCGGGTTTCCCAATACCGAATTGCGGTCATTGAGCGATGCACGTGTAATGGAGTTTTTCGACTTTATTACGTTAGATGATGGCGAAGCACCTGTTGAATGCCTTATTGAATATATTGAAGGAAAAAGGAGTATCGATCAGCTGAAGCGTACGTTTGCCCTGGTTGATGGAAAAGTTCAATATGTTGATAATTCAGGATGCAGAGATTACAAACAGTCTGATGTTGGTACTCCTGACTATTCTGATTTACTGCTGGATAATTACATTTCGGTAATAGAGATAGTAAATCCCATGCACCGTATGTGGAGCGATGGAAGATGGAATAAACTTACCATGGCGCACGGCTGTTACTGGGGAAAATGTACCTTTTGCGATATCTCACTTGATTATATAAAAATATACGAACCTCTGGCTGCACGCCTTTTGTGCGACCGTATGGAAGAACTTATAGCTCAGACGGGGCAGAATGGTTTTCATTTTGTAGATGAAGCCGCGCCTCCCGCATTGATGCGTGAAATGGCATTGGAAATTCTTCGCCGAAATCTTGCGGTAACATGGTGGACCAACATTCGCTTTGAGAAAAGTTTTACGGCAGATCTTTGTAAACTGCTAAAAGCTTCGGGATGTATTGCTGTTTCGGGCGGACTTGAAGTTGCGTCAGACAGGTTGTTGGATCTTATACAGAAGGGTGTAACGGTAGCTCAGGTGGCACGTGTAACGCGTAACTTTACCGAAGCAGGCGTTATGGTACATGCTTATCTTATGTATGGATTCCCCACGCAAACGGCGCAGGAAACTATCGATTCGTTAGAGATGGTGCGTCAGATGTTTGAAACAGGTATTTTACAATCCGGTTTCTGGCATCAGTTTGCTATGACGGCTCACAGCCCTGTGGGTATGTATCCTGAAAAATTTGGTGTGCTTAAAGAAACAGATGCTATTGGCAGCTTTGCCAATAACGATATTGTGCACATAGATAATACCGGAACCAATCATGATAAGTTTAGCTTTGGGTTAAAGAAATCACTATTTAACTATATGCACGGCATTTGTTTCGATTATCCGTTGCAGGACTGGTTCGAATTTAAAGTGCCGCGTACCAAAGTGCCCGACGACTATATTTTTAACGTGCTTCAGGAAGATGATAGCTTTGCTACAAAACCTACCGCTAAAATAGTGTGGACAGGGCATAAGCCTGCTGTTTCCTATTTCACAAAAAATAAAAAGGGCAGGAGTTTTGAGATGGCTTCGCTTACATTTCATGACAAGAAAGAAAGTTTTACTATCCAGGTTTCGCAGGAGCAGGGCGAGTGGCTTACTTCATTTTTAGAAAAGGCGGCAGTAGCTGAAAAATTAGTTACTACTTTTGCGCAGGCAAAACTGCATTATGAAGATGCCGGCCTGGAAGATTTTGAACTGCTATGGTATAGTAAACCCGTAAACACTTTACGTGAATACGGGCTTTTGGTATTGTAGGTTAAAAGAAGTTAGAACTTTTTCTCTTCCTCCATTTTTGTATATTTTTCTGCCTGTGTTTTAGAAAGCAGCGGTGTAATTTTTGTATACAGTCTGTTAGAAATAGCAAGGGCACGGTCTCGTCTTTCGTCTGCTGTTATGCCTTGTGCCTGGTTGAGGTTAGTAATGTTTTCCCTTTCCTCCTCAATAATATTTTTTACTGCGGCTTTCTGAAAGTCATCAAGTGTAAGTTCTTTTACCAGATACTCTGTAGAGGTTTCTACAAAATCCTTTTTTTCTACTTTTTTTCTGCTGGGTTTATATTGTTCACGACCCACCCGGCGATCTACCTGTGCGCTTGAGGCTGTGGTAAATACAAGGGTAAGTAATAATATCAGGTACGATGCTTTAAGTTTCATAGTCTATCAGATAATAAAATCAAACATAATTAAATTATAGCAAAAAAGCTAAAGATTTTAAGGCTTTAGCTTTTCGATATTAGTTAAGTGCTACGTCTGCAGGAACACCATAAAGGTCAAACTCTGTAGCGTCTGTAATTTTGATGTTTACAAACTCCCCTGTTTTAAGGTAAGCAAGAGATGCATCAATCAGAACTTCGTTATCAACATCCGGGCTGTCAAATTCTGTACGGGCTACAAAGTGGCTGCCTTCTTTTCTGTCGATAATACAATGGAAAGTCTGGCCTATTTTTTCCTGGTTTAGTTCCCATGAAATCTGAGACTGTATTTCCATGATCTCATTTGCACGCTGCTGCTTTACATCGGCAGGTACATCGTCTTCAAGCAGGTAAGCATGTGTGTTTTCTTCGTGAGAATATGTAAAGCATCCTAAACGCTCAAAACGCATTTCTTCAACCCAGTTTTTAAGTATAAGGAAATCTTCTTCGGTTTCACCCGGGTAGCCAACAATTAGTGTTGTTCTTATTGTCATTCCGGGAACAATTGCCCTGAATTCTTTAAGAAGCCTGGTTGTTTTTTCCTGAGTTGTACCACGGCGCATTGACTTTAATACGCTGTCGCTGATATGCTGTAACGGAATATCAAGATAGTTACAGATTTTCGGCTCACGCTTCATAAGTTCCAGTACATCCATCGGGAATCCTGAAGGGAAAGCATAATGAAGGCGTATCCACTCAATGCCTTCTACCTTAACAAGGTTTTCAAGCAATTCAGCGAGGTTACGTTTTTTATAAAGGTCAAGGCCATAATAAGTAAGATCCTGAGCGATAAGTATAAGTTCTTTTACGCCATCACGTGCAAGGCCTTCTGCTTCTTTAACCAGTTTTTCAATTGGCTGAGAAACGTGTTTACCACGCATAAGCGGTATAGCGCAAAAACTGCACGGACGGTCGCAACCTTCTGCAATTTTAAGGTAAGCGTAATTTTTAGGAGTAGTGGTAAGGCGTTCACCAAGAAGCTCGTGCCTATAGTCTGCTCCAAGGGCTTTAAGAAGTCCCGGAAGTTCTGTAGTACCAAAATACTGGTCTACATTCGGAATCTCTCTTTGAAGATCCGGTTTGTAACGCTCACTAAGACATCCGGTAACAAAAACCTTGTCTACAAGGCCTTGTTCTTTCTTGTCAACATAATTCAATATCATGTTTACCGACTCTTCCTTTGCATTGTCAATAAAACCGCAGGTGTTGATTACTATGATGTTACCCTCTTCATGCGCTGGCGCTTCATGGGTTACATCTTTACCGCTTGCTTTAAGTTGTCCCATCAGCACTTCGCTGTCGTACACGTTCTTAGAACAACCTAAGGTTATTACATTGATCTTATTCTTCTTTAACGATTTGGTTCTCATGTAGTTGAAAATTGGAGTGCAAAATTACGCAATTATTTTAATTTGTATGGGGTTTTAAGGTGTCAAGTTTAGGTTATTGGCTGTAAAACACTGTAGTTTATAAACAATCTTACTTAAATGTGCCTGTTTAAATATCGAAAAAGCCTTCTTTAATAAATAAAGAAGGCTTTTCTTTTATAAAAGCAAGATGAAAAAGTTTAAAGGTCTATCGTGTATGAAAGCGTAACATTATTGTTAGTGCTTTTTATACTTGCCGGATCTGTATAGCCTGCCGGTAGCAATTGCGTATCATATTTACGTTGGTACCATGAATACGCAAGGTCCAGCCTTGATCCCGGAAATGCAAATCCGATACCGCCTGTGGCACCATTGAGGTCGCCAACGGTTGTTCCGTTTTTGTATGGACTTTGTTCAAAACGGTAACCGCCTCTAAGGCTTACCTGTTTAATTCGGTACTCAAAACCAACTCTAAGTTCGCTGGCAACATCAAGTGTACTGCTAAGTTCGGCATTTGCAGCGCTGTATCGTGATCCTGTATATTTTGTATTGCTGTAATCTTTAATACTGTAGTCTACACTTAAAAGTGCATTAGTGCCAAATATATAAGCAAGGCTGCCTGTCCATTTAGATGGTGTTTTCACTGTGTAATCGTCAAAAGTGTAAGCAATTCCCGGGTCAAAACCAAAATAGTCCTGTCCGCTTACACAGTCAGGGCAATAAGAATTGATACGTTGGGTAATCTCATTCTGAAGCCTCATCCATGTAGGCGATTCATAAGCGGCACCAATACGAAATGCATCGGTAATTTTATAAATAGCACCTAAGTTAAATGAGAATCCACCCCCATAGGTATATAGTTCATTATCAAATTGCACCGAACCAAGCTGACCATCCATTACATTAGCGTCAGGATCTTCGTAAAGCGAACTCGTTTGTATATAATCGGTAAAATGAATATTTAAGTTTGCACCCAGAAACAGGCGGTCTTTAAGTTGAGTACCAAAGTTAAGGGCTACTTTGCCATTGTATCCTGTAGAAGTGCTATAGCTCTCTTTGTAGTAACGTCCGGTATCGGGTACATTGCTATCGTATCCTCCTGTTGAATTTGGATTGATGATAAATGCCTCGTAGCCCAGGGATGCCTGTTGCTGATTAAAATTAAAATTATCGTAATTGCCGGTTTGCAATGTGCTAAGAGGTACGGCGCCTTCGCCAGCACCGTTAGCAAAACGCAGAAAATAACGGTCTATACTGTTAGATGTAATTCCGGTACTATATACCGTATTGTGAAAGCTATTGGTATTTTCGTAGTTAAAGCCCAGTGTGAACTTTCTCATAACAGCATCCGGGTTGCTGTTGCTAAAAACAAAAACGGCACCAAGCTGGTTAAGGTCAAGGCTGTTATCGTTCTTTTTTGTTATCGTGCCGCCAAGTATAGCGCTATTACTAATGTTATAGCTGGATAAGGATGCAGTTCCAGAATTGTAATTAAATATTGCAGAGCCTGCCGGGTTTACGCTAATGGCAGAAAGATCTCCGCCTACAGCGCCAAAAGCACCACTCATAGCCCTAAAACGGGCAGTGCCTGTTAAATTGTTTGTGCTGTATCGCATTGCATTGTCGGCAGTATTAAGTGCTTCCTGTGCATATATTGTAGTTGCTGCAAAAAGTAGGGCAGCGCTTAGTATGTATTTTTTCATAGCATTTAAATTTTATATAAAAATCCCCATGTTCTTTTTGTATAAAAACATGGGGACTGTATGTGTTATCCTCTACGGCCGCCTCCACCACCGCCGCGTGAACCTCCACCGCCTCCACCGCCGGATCTTCCGCCGCCAAAGCTGCCTCCGCTACTGCGTGATGGCGCGCTCATAGTAGGAGTGCTTCTTGATGGAGCACTTGTTCTTGGTGTGTAGCTGTTATTGCTTCTTACCGGTGCGCTATTCATATTGTTGCTTCTTGAAGAATTATTGAATGTTCCTCTTGACTGATTTACGTTGCCACGTGTGTAGTTTGCATCTCTGTTAGAACGAACAGTATTAACGTTTCTGCTGTTACTGTAAGTTGTTCTTCCCTGGTTATTGCTGTTAAATCTGCTGTTAACTGCACGGGAACTCGCATTTCTGCTATTAGAGTAAGCTGCGTTTCTACCGTTTGCATAAACATTTCTGCCGTTCGCATAATTTGCGCTTCTGCTGCTATTTCTTCCGTTGTAGTAGTTGTTTCTACCGCCGCTGTAAGCTGTTGTAGATCTTGGGTAACGGTTGTTATTGTAATAAGGGTGAGAATTACCCCAGCCACCGCCGTAGTACGGATTATACCATCCGCCGCCCCAGCCGTAACCACCGCCCCAGCCCCAGCCGCCATAGCCCCAACCTAAGCCAAGTCCCCATCCGGAACCCCAGCCCCAGCCGCCATAGCCGCCCCAACCGTAGCCTAAGCCCCAGCCGCCGAAACTACCTCCCCAATACGGAGAGTACCAGTTGTTCCAGCCACCGTAACCACCGCCACCGTAAACGTTTACGGTAACATTGTCGGTGGCCTCACCCCATCCGGGATAAGAAGCGTAGCCTTCGGTACGAACAATAGTGTCGTTTTCTGCCTGTCCTTCAGTAGCTACGTAAGGAAACTCATTAACGTCGCCAAAGTAAGACTGTGCGTTTGGATTCTGGCCCGAATTATCACCATCGCGGTAATGTTTTACGTTGCCATCATTATATTTATATACAGGGTTGCCATTAGCGTCCCTTGGTGTTGAACCGTAAATACCATCGCTCTCGTACGACGATGTGTTTTGGTAAGAACTGCACGAAGATACAGCCAGACCTAAAATCCCAAGTATGCTAAACAGTGAGATTTGACGGATATTGAAGTAATTAGTTTTCATGGCTCTGCTTTTTTTATTGTTGAAGTACACAAAAATAGTTAGTTTTGCTAACTATAGATGTCTATAAAAGTAAAACAATATTTGTGCCAATTTATTAAAAATGAGTAAGAATTTAACGAAACGGGCAGAAGATTATTCCAAGTGGTATAATGAACTGGTTGTAAAAGCAGACCTTGCTGAAAATTCAGGGGTTAGGGGATGTATGGTTATAAAACCATACGGCTATGCAATATGGGAAAAAATGCAGGCAGAACTTGATAGAAAGTTCAAAGAAACAGGACATGAAAATGCATATTTCCCGCTGTTTATACCCAAGTCGTACTTCAGCAAAGAGGCTAGCCACGTAGATGGTTTTGCCAAAGAATGTGCGGTTGTTACTCACTACAGGCTGAGAACAGCCGAAGATGGCTCTATCGAAGTAGATCCTGATGCTAAGCTGGAAGAAGAGCTTATCGTAAGGCCAACATCTGAAACTATTATATGGGATACATACAGGAAATGGATACAGTCGTACCGCGACCTGCCTCTTCTTATTAACCAGTGGGCTAACGTTGTGCGTTGGGAAATGAGAACCAGATTGTTCTTAAGGACTGCCGAATTCCTTTGGCAGGAAGGGCATACCGCTCATGCTACACAGCAGGAGGCTGTTGCAGAAGCAGAACAAATGATGAACGTATACGCCGACTTCGCAGAGAACTTTATGGCTATACCGGTTATAAAAGGGGTTAAAACGGCTAACGAACGTTTTGCAGGTGCTCTTGAAACATATTGTATCGAAGCATTAATGCAGGATGGTAAAGCGCTACAGGCAGGTACATCGCACTTTTTAGGGCAAAACTTTGCTAAGGCGTTCGATGTTAAGTTTGCTAATCAGGAAGGAAAGCAAGAGTATGTATGGGCAACGTCATGGGGTGTTTCAACACGTTTGATGGGTGCGCTTGTAATGACCCACTCTGATGATAACGGACTGGTGCTTCCTCCAAACCTTGCGCCAATACAAGTGGTTATTGTTCCTATCTATAAAGGCGATGAGCAGTTGGCTGCTATATCCGAAGAGGCGAAACAGCTTATGGCAAGGTTAAGAAAGCTTGGTATATCTGTTAAATATGACGACAGGACTACGCATAAGCCGGGATGGAAGTTTAATGAGTATGAGCTTAAAGGGGTGCCTTTACGTGTTGCTATAGGTCCTAACGACCTTGCAAACGGAACTTTTGAAGTTGCCCGAAGAGATACTTTAACGAAGGAAACTGTAATAAACAGTGATATCGTAACGTATTTACAGGATAAACTGGAAGAAATTCAGGCGAATCTATATACCAAGGCACTGGATTTCAGGAATTCTCATATTACAGAGGTAAACTCTTTCGAAGAGTTTAAGGATGTATTGGATAATAAAACAGGTTTTGTGGCTGCCCATTGGGATGGTACACCGGAGACCGAAGAAAAGATCAAAGAGCTTACAAAAGCAACAATTCGCTGTATTGCGCTTGATAGGGTGGAAGAAGCCGGAAAGTGCGTATACACTGGTAATCCGTCAGTTGGCAGAGTGTTGTTTGCAAGAGCATATTAAAATTTGAAATTTTTTTAATTTTTTTTGTTTCAACTATTGCGCAAATAAAAAATAGTTGTATTTTTGCACCGCATTAGAGAAACAAAATGGCCCGTTCGTCTATCGGTTAGGACGCCAGGTTTTCATCCTGGTAAGGGGGGTTCGATTCCCCCACGGGCTACAAAATTACTCAATGGTCCGTTCGTCTAGGGGTTAGGACGCCAGGTTTTCATCCTGGTAACAGGGGTTCGATTCCCCTACGGACTACAACAAAAACATTAACAAGTTATTTAAGTTAAGAAAAAATGGCAAATCATAAGTCAGCATTAAAAAGAATCAGAACTAGCGAGAAGAAAAGAGTGTTGAACAGATACCAGCACAAAACTACACGTAATGCTATCAAAGCAATACGTATAGCTACTGTGAAGAGTGAAGCTTCAGAAAAACTTTCTTCTGTTATCTCTATGATTGACAAACTAGCGAAGAAAAACATCATTCACGCTAATAAGGCTTCAAACCTTAAATCAAAATTAACTAAGCACGTAGCTAAACTTGCATAAGTAAAAGCCGCTTCTTTATACAATATAAAGCGTTCCTTACCGGGAACGCTTTTTTGTTTTGGGATGTACTCAGGCAGTTCTTAATTTTTTGTTGTTTTTTGAAAGAATTTTCTTTTGCCTTTCGGCGAATGCCTAACTTTATCTACCCGATAATTTGTAGCCATGAAAAAAACACTTACAGTGTTAATAGTACTTGTTGTAATCAACGTTCTTATAGTACCGTTGTTCTTTTTATTAAGTTTTGACGATTTAGGTGTACTTATCATCTCTGTATTTAGCATTGCAATATCGTTATTGATTCTTATCATTGTATTCGTGGTAGAATTAAGAACCCGTTATGTTGCAAAAAATGCTCAGCAACGGGTAACCTCCCGCAAACGGGGTTTAATTATAGTCGCCGGTATAATTGTAGTTTTTGCAATTATATTTATTGTAGTATCTTTTAATAATGGCTATAAGATTCCACAACGCGACAGGCATAAAGACTGGAGCGAATTTCCGAAAGGCAGTAATCCTGATATAGCGATAGATTCAATTAACGGATTATATATAACCAATATTGACTTGGCTCCGGGGTCTGATTATTATTTCATTCACTTTATTAGTGATACTATCTCCTATGACCAGGGAGTAGATGGCGTAATTAGTTTCGGAATCATGGATAAAAATTGTAACATGATCGTTAAATATGAGGATCGGGTATCGGTGTATACGGATACTAATAGGATCATCGTCGTTAAAAATATATTTGGCCAGGAAGCCCAACCCGATTTTTGCGATGTCTATGATACCAGGACGCTAAAGCATACCAAAGAAAAATTGAATCTCTTAGAAGTTCCGGCCAGATTTAAATATTATCCTGAACCGGGAGAACCTGTATTTACAAGAGAAGAATTTTATAAAAGATACAGGAGTGACTTTTTCGATACTATGACTGGTCTTAAAGAATTTCTGGACATTCCTTCTAATAGCGAAGATTATAGGGGATACGGATTGTATGTAGATACTAAAAGAAATATATATACGCTGAAAAACTATGAAGATAACACTACCTTGGATGTGCTTTGTGGAAACTGCAACGGATACAATGTGAAAAATTCGATTGACTATAAAAACAATACTAAAAACATTGTAATGCATGATGCGTCTATAATTAGTGATAATCACTTAAGCAGCGGTATTTCTCTGGGGTTTGGTAATCCAAACGGCGGCGGTGGCGATATGGTTTATTTTAATTACTACCAGACATGGCTTATGTATTACACCATACATTTGGGAGATAAAACGACATCATTTAAGGCGGAAGGCGGTGATAAGGATATTCCTTATTTAAATTTCATTCAGCTCAACGAACCTAAAAACAATTCAGACACACTATATCTTGCTGCTAATACACGTTTATGGAAAGTATATGCCAGGAAATAATAAAAAATGCAGCTCGTAAGCTGCATTTTTTATTGGGCTGCCCACAATGGGTTAGCTTTTAGAACTTCATTATATGTGGGGCAAGTATTTACATGTGCTCCCGGAAGCATTCCGATACTCATTAAAAATTCATTTACAATTTCGCCTCCCGTAAATTTAAATGTCTTTTTAAAGAGCTTTACCCATTCTTCTTTTGTTTTGGGATGATGGCTCTCCAGCCACTTTGCAAAAGAACCATATTCTTTCTGAAGCTGCTGTATGGTCCTCGCATTTTCTATAGCAGCATTTACTTTTAGCTTGTTACGTATAATGCCGGGATCAGCTAATAACCGTTCCCTGTCGTCTTCGGTGTAAGCCGCCACTTTATCGATATTAAAATTGTCATAGGCAAGCCTGAAGGTCGGCTCTTTTTTAAGTATAAGTTCCCAGCTTAAGCCTGCCTGGTTTATTTCCATGACAAGGCGGCAAAACAACTCGTTATCATTATGAATGGGAAAGCCGTAATGATAATCGTGGTATTTTTTGTGTAATGCCTTTCGTTCTTCTGGCATATAATTTATTACGTTGCAATAGGACATGATGATGAGTATTAAGTTTACGGCGATCAATTAAATGATTGCCTGAATTCTACGGGGGAAACATTTGTTTTTTGCTTGAATATCTTGTTGAAGGACTGGGGATGTTCAAACCCTAACTGATAAGCGATCTCAGCAATGGTCAGGTTACTGCTGCTTAAAATTTCTTTTGCTTTTTCAATCAGTTTGTTGTGGATGTGCTGCTGTGTACTTTGCCCTGTATGCATACGCAGCATATCGGTAAGATATCGGGGGGAAACATTTAGCCGTCCAGAAATATAATTCACAGTAGGCACTCCTGAGAGCAACGCCTTTTCAGTATCAAAGTATTCGGCGAGTACATCTTCCAGTTTAGCAAGCAAATCGTTATTCGCTGCTTTACGGGTGATGAACTGCCTGTTGTAAAAACGGTTACTATAATTAAGGAGCTGTTCTATCTGAGAAACCATAATATCCTGGCTAAAGGTGTCTATGGACTGGGATAGTTCGTGTTGAATATTTTTAAAAATGCCGCTAATAATTTCTTTCTCTTTTTCTGATAGGCACAATGCTTCGCTGGCTGCATAAGAGAAGAAGCCAAAATTCTTAATATTTTTATCTAAATGATATCCCCTTAAGAAGTCAGGGTGGATGTGCATGGAAAAACCGGAATAGTCAGCATCGCCTTCAATAGGGGTTATTACCTGAAGCGGAGCGAAGAAGCTCATTCCTCCGTTGTCAAAGTCATAATATTGCTGTCCGTATTTTATCTGTCCGCTAAAATTGAATTTAAACGAGATCTTATACATATTCATAACCAATGCTTTTGCCAGTTCTGAGGTGTCTGCAGTAACATCGGCATAATTTACAAGGCTTATAAGCGGATGCATAGAAGCCGGAAGACCAAGTGCGCGGTGCAATCCGGCAACCGAATTAAAAACATGAGGTGTAGTGGCTTCTTTTTTCATACTGAGCTAAGTTTGTTGCGCCTTATTAACAAAGATACGCAATCCTTTATTGGGCTTACGACTGTGCTGTAGGACGGATTATTATTTCATTTACATCTACATCGTCAGGTTGTTCTATAGCATAGGCTACAGACCGCGCAATGCTTTCGGCAGATATTGCTATTTTCATGATATCGCCAATGGCATTTTTAATAGCATTGTCGTTTATAGTAGCTGTAAGTTCGCTTTGTGTAAGTCCCGGAGATATAATGGTACATCGAACATTATACGGGGTAAGTTCCTGGCGTAACCCTTCGCTGATAGCCCTCACCGCAAATTTTGTTGCCGAATACACCGCAGCTGTTGGCGGTACAAAATGCCCGACTACCGACGCTGTGTTAATAAAGTGTCCGCTTTTCTGTTCTTTAAAATAAGGTAGTGCAGCTCCAATACCAAACAGTAATCCTTTAATATTAATGTCTATCATGTTTATCCATTCATCATAGTTAAGGTTTTCCATCAAAGCTAAAGGCATAATACCTGCGTTGTTAAACATAACGTCTACTTTACCAAAGGCAGCTGCCGTACTTTTAAGGAGATTGTCTACCTGGTCTTTATCGGTTACATCGCAGGCAAAGGCAATCGCTGTTCCGCCCAGTTGATTAATTTCTTCCGCCAGCTTATCCAGTTTTTCTTTCCTTCTGGCACCCAGGCTAACTTTTGCTCCTTTTAATGCAAGATGCCTTGCTACTGCTTCGCCAATACCACTGCTTGCACCGGTTATAACGACTACTTTTCCTTCTGTGTTGTTTTTCATTTTGTATGTTATTTTGATGAAGCAAAGTTCGCTGTATACAAAAGTTGTGGCGTAGCCTAAAAAACATATGTTGTAGCCAAAAAGGTAAGGCGAAATAAAAAAGCAGCTAATAGCTGCTTTATAATATTATTTTGTATTGCCTGGGGCTTGTGGAGGTTCGGGTTTTGCGAAGCCTTTTCGGGTCATTTCGCCCCAGCTCTTTTTACCTCTTATTTTTTCTACGTAACCCAACAATGCAGAGTACACCGTTAGCGGATGAAAATAAATAGGTTCTATGAGGGCGGCTACAAGCATTTTTGCAAAGTCCTGTCTCTTTCTGTATTTATGATAAGAACGCTCTTCTGTATATAGCGCAAGTACAGAAAACATGACTGAGAATGTATAAACAAATAGTAATAACAAAAAGAAAAAATGCCAGTTTAATAAACCTAGAACAATGAAAGCAATAGTAATAACTATCCCTGCAAACTCTATAAAGGGAGCAAGGAATTCAAAAAATGTCCAATAGGGTACACTAAGCATTCCTAAGAGTTTGTACTTAGGGTTAAAGAACATTTTTTTGTGTATCTGTAATGTTTCAATAGTACCGCGCATCCATCGGCTGCGCTGTTTTTTAAATATGGCTGCCGACTCCGGCGCTTCTGTCCAGCACAACGGATCGGGAATATAACTCACTGTATACGGTGTGTTGTTTTCCAGCATATAGCGTCTCATACGTACCACAAGTTCCATGTCTTCCCCAACGGTTTTGGTATCGTACCCGCCGCAAAGCACTGCGATTTCTTTATCAAACGCGCCAAAGGCACCACTAATAAGTAAAAGGCCATCAAGCCTTCCCCATGCCATTCGGCCTAAAAGGAATGCTCTTAGGTATTCCAATACCTGAATTCTTGGCAGCATCTTATCGGGAATATTTACTTCGACCAGTCGTCCGTCGCGAATAACACACTGATTGGCAATTCTAACAACACCTCCTGTCGCTATAACTCTTTTCCCCTGCGATTCTAAGAACGGTTTGGCAAGTTTAAGTAAAGAGTCTTTATCAAGAATACAGTCTACGTCGATACAAACCACATATGGATTATGGGCAATGTTAAGCCCAACGTTAAGGGCATCTGCCTTACCACCATTTTCTTTATCTACAACCACCAGTTTTTTAAAGGCAGCATTTTTAGAAACATAAACGCCGCGTATCGGTTTGGTAGCTATAGTTTGCTGGTAAGCAAAATCGGCAGGAATAAGGTCGTAACTGCTTATAAGAATCTCCATTGAGTTGTCCTTGCTTCCGTCGTTTACAACAATTACCTGGTAGTTGTTGTAATTTAACGATAGCAGCGATCGTACATTTTCTTTAATGGTAAACCCTTCATTATATGCCGGGGCAATAAGCGAAAGGGCAGGAGAGAACTCGCTGGAAAGCAAGACCTCATAATCAACAAAGCTGTTCTTTTTAAGGTATTCTTTTAGTTCCTTAGCCGAAAGATAGGCAAGGAAAAGATAAGAAGACATTATTAATATGGCATACGCCAATATTAATATCAGGTATATATTTACAAGATTTGAAACTTCCCCCTCAAAAAATCCCATTGTTTGATTTTGTCTTAGTTATTAAAAAGCGCAGTACATCCTGAGCTTCAAGTTTAATAGCGTCATTGGGGGCATGTTCTATTAAATGTGTTATATACGGAACTTTACTTGCGAGTTCCAGTGTCTGTATTATTTTTAACCCTAAGCTCACTACTGTAGTGTTTTGCGAGGTAAGGAGTTTTTCGGTATCTTCATTGTCTTCAACATAATTGCGTTTAAACGCGCCAATAATATTTACCTGTGTCCATAAATCTATAGGATCCTTATGATCTGTAAGGTGAACAATTCCTTTGTTGCCGTTAAGCTTGGCACAGGCTTTAATAGCGATAATCTTAACCTCTTTATTTTTAGATTTAGATATTTTTACCAATGCAGGGAATGCTTTTGTAACATTCATTTCTGCCAGTTCCTGAATGCCACTGCACACCACTTGCCATTTATTACTTTTCATTTTTGAAAGCGACGTTTTTATGAGTCCCGATTCAAAATAAAAAGTCTCCAGTTTTTTTGCATAAATCCCATCGTAATTCTGGTGCAGGTTAATGATGGATTTAAGCATTTGCCTCCTGAAATTTTTAATAGAAAGGTATGGGGTGTATTCAGGATTTGAAGTGAAAAAATTGTAATTACGATTTTCAAAAACAACCAGCATAAAAATCTTTTCGACAACTACTTCATATAGTATATGGCGTTTTCTGCGTTCTATTTTTTCTGAACGTATGGCAATTATAAGAATGAAAAGTATGGCCGCTATAAGTAAGAAACTAGCGATAGAAATATGCAGGAAAGGCTCTACCCAAATTCCTGATCTATAAAACTCCCAAATGTTTTCCATTTAAAACCTTTTTGTGAAAATTACCTGGCAGTTATATTTGTTTCTCATTATGCCCGGTAGGTATTCTTCGTACTCATATAAAAATATAGGTCGTACAAAAAACGATTCTGCCAGCCTGTGTTGGTACTGTATACCAATCCTATACGCTTTAAGCGGCTCGGTAAAATTATTGTAAAGATACAAATAAGGTACGTTACCATATTGCAATTCTACCCTCAGAAGGCTTTCTTTATCTTCATTTGTTCGTTGGAAACTTACCACATGCGACATAAGGCTATTGTCTATGTCGTAGTACGGCCTGTAGCCAAAGGCATAATTCTTATAATTGTAGGTTGCCTGACCGGTAATTAGCGTAACATTATCGTTTTCAAAACTCATATACCTACCACCCAATGAAAGATCAAACTTACCTGCCGGCGCAAAATAATATTCGGCGCCGAGCCTTAGTTTCGGAAAAATAATATTAGTGTTAGACACGCCAACATTTGTATACAGGTAATTTTTTTTGAAGGTATGGTAATAATCAACCTCAAGCTGGCCTTCTGTTTGTCCTTCGCGGTAGCCAACATTTGCCCTGGCAATAACGGTGTTGTTTGTAAACTTTCTTAAATATTCTACGTACCCGTAATGAACAGGTGCAATACCAGGATCGTAGGTAGAGATATTAAGGTAAGATGCTGAGATAGCATTTTTTTTCTTTCTGCTTATGGCTGTTTTTAAACCATTAATTTGTTCTTGGTATTCCTGCCCTTTAACGCTGTCTAAAATCACCAAAGCTTCTTCATCGCGGTTTGTCCTTTCAAGGGAAATGGCCTTTATCATCAGAACATTTTCCGCGTTTGGCTGCTTTTCAAGATATTTGTTACTGTAGGTAATACTGTTCTTATAATCAGAGGACCAGTAGTAAGTGTTTACCAGAGCGTCTACTGCCTCCATGTTAGGCTCGGATCTGTCTGCAAGCGGTTTAAGTGCTTTTTTTGCTTTGGTAAAATCTCTTTTCCAGCCATATACACGCCCCTGAAAAACAAGAATATCCTCATTAGCAGGATATTTTTTTTGCAGGTTATTTAATATGTTTATAGCGCTATTATAATCTTTTGCTTCTGCTTTCGCACGTGCCTGATTAAAACCTGTATCTATATCGGTATCCTGCCCAAACGATAGAAAAGGTATCATAAGGCACATAATAATGGTGCGAAGCAGTTTCATCGTGATTTTTCTTTTAGTAGTTTGTTTATTCGCACCAGCAGTACCGATGGGCTTATGGGTTTTGCCATAAAGTCACTGGCACCAAGGTCAAACGAGTCAAGCTCTGTTTGCTCAATTCCCGAAGAGGTAAAAATAATTATGGGTGTATCCAGTTTCAGCGTAACCCTTACATACTGAGTAATTTCCAATCCACTAATACCGGGCATATTTATATCTGATAATATAATATCATAGTTGTTGTTCCTGATAGATTCAAGTGCTTCTTTACCATCAGAAAACTGAGTAACTTCAAATCCTTTTGATTCTAAAAAGAATGACAATGATTTTCGCAAAAGCTCATTGTCTTCAGACAAAATTATTCTCATAATAAATAAATTGTTGCGATATTATTTGTGTTTTAAATAATACGTAAGTAAAATCCAAAGTTAATGTCTAAATTATGATTTTTTTCGGGAAAGTGCTAAATTTTATCGTCAATAGGTAATTAACTTTTCTATTGTTTCTGAGATTCCTTCTTTTAAAATATCAAAATTCGTAATCGTATCACCATTAAACTGGCGTTTTATAGCCTGCGTTTCTATCGTGATAAGATTAGATGTTAAACCATCCAGCTTAAATATGTGAAGGCTTGATTTTAGGTTATGTGCAATTTTTTTTACGGAATCAAAATCATTTTGGCTAATGGCTTTTTCGAGCAGTTCTGTTTCAATAGGTACTTTATCAATAAATATTGCAACCATTTCATTGATAAAATCCTTGTCCTCGCACGACATTTCCAGCAGGTAAGAAAGATCTATACCTTTAAAATTATGAATCTCTTCCTCACTAATTTCGTATAAAACTCTATTTATTTCAGCTAATAGTTCCGCCTGTTTAAAAGGTTTTGGTACGTAGCCGTTCATGCCAATATTATAGCATTTTTGTTGTTCACCCACTAATGAATGTGCTGTCATAGCAATGATAGGCACGTCAGATTTTAATTCGTTTCGAAGGTATTCAGTAGTCTGGTAGCCATCTTTAACAGGCATTTGCAAATCCATCAAAACAAGGTCATACTGTTTTTGGGTAAACATTTCTATCCCTTCCTGGCCATTATTTGCAATATCAAGATCAAAGCCAAATTCGTCGATAACGCTTTTAGCTAGTTTTTGATTTAGTATGTTATCCTCACACAAAAGCACCACCAGTTTTTTAGGCTGCAGCAGTGTTGTCTGTGATTCCTGGTAGACTTCGGGTTTAGTATCAGTTTTTTTGAAATCCATTATAAAATAGAATTCAGAACCTGCCCCAAACCTGCTTTTTACACGAATTTCGCCATTTTGCAATTCAATTAGCTGTTTAACAATATTCAGTCCGAGACCGGTACCACCAAAGCGTCGCGTTGTGCTTTCTTCTGCCTGCGTAAACCTATCAAAAATGGTATCCAGTTTTTCCTTTGGAATACCTATACCTGTATCTTTAACAGAGAAGCGAAGTTTATAAGTACCCTTAGTTTCCTCAATTTTTTTAACCGAGATAGTAATTTCTCCCTCAGTGGTAAATTTAATGGCATTACCGGCAAGATTGGTTAAAATCTGATTGATCCTGCCTTTGTCTCCGGTAACCATTTCGGGCATATCGGCATCTAAAAACAGGTTGAATTCAATTTCGGGAGTTACTTTAACTTTAAGCAGGTCGTACGTATGCTTAAGTGCCTTTTTTAAATTGAAGGGATGCGATTCTATAATAAGGTTGCCCGATTCTATCTTAGATAGATCCAGGATATCGTTAATGATAATCATAAGATTTTCACCTGCTGTTTGCACATTATTGATGTACTCTTTCTGAGTGCCGTCAAGTTTACTTTTAGCAAGAAGATCGGTAAAACCTATGATAGCATTTAGCGGAGTCCTTATTTCATGGCTCATATTAGCAAGAAAACTGTCCTTGGCATAAATAGCCAGTTCGGCAATTTCCTTTTGCTTATCCAGCTCTATATTTTTTACTCTTAATTCCAACTGGCTTATAACATGGTTTGCCAGTATTTTAAGCGCGTTTCTTTGATCGTCGTTAATCGTTTTCGGTGTGTGGTCTATGGCACAGATAGTACCAATATTAAACCCATCGGGAGACGTTAACGGTATGCCTGCATAAAATCCCACATTAAATCCGCCACCTACGTTAGGGTTGCCAACAAGTTTAGGTTCTTTATTAGCGTCAGGTATAACCCACATTTCCTTTTCCATCAAGGTGTACTGACAAAAAGTAGTTTCGCGTGGCACATCTTGTGCTTCAAACCCTACTGTTGCTTTAAACCATTGCCTGTCTTCGGCCATGAAGGATACGTGTGCAACAGGAACATTACATATATAAGCGACAAGCTTAGCGATGTCGTTAAATTCCTGTTCTGGTAGCGTGTCAAGAATATTATAGCGTCTTAAAGCAGCCAGCCTTTCCTTTTCGTTGACAGGTATAGGATACGTTTGTGTAGACATTTATAAATTTTTGGGGTTGGATTTATAACTTGAAACCGGGCAAAAACCTGTAAGGAAGTTAGCAGTTGCCTTTATTCACTTCAAATATAGTATTTTTTTATAAATAAGTCCTCTCTCAGCCCGCAACAGGGTTATTCTTAATTATAGTGTAGTTAAAAATCGTACTTAATCAGTCGATAATTCTATAGATATAGATACAATATAAGCGTTGACATCATCAACGTTTTGGCAGTAAAGTAAGGATTTTAAAGTCTTAAAAAACAATAATTTTTTGAATTATATGTATCTAAATCATACATATTTTGCATATTTAATATAATTACAATAACTTTTATTATATTTGCCACCTCATAAACATTATTTTTCTTAAGATTTTGAAAAATATATAACTTCACTTTGCATAATCACTATTCATCTATATTGTAATGAAAAAGAAACAAGTCTCTATTAAAAATATAGCGTCGGCACTTAACATCTCTGTTACGACTGTTTCTTTTGTATTGAATGGTAAGGCAAAGGAAAAGCATATATCAAAAGAGCTTACTAAGAAAATATTAGACTACGTAAAAGAGATCAATTACAGGCCTAACCAAATAGCGCAAAGCCTTCGTACCGGAAAATCCAAGATATTGGTTTTTATGGTAGAAGATATATCAAACAGTTTCTTTGCCAAGCTTGCCCGTATTATAGAAGACATTGCATACGAGAAAGGCTATAAAGTTATTTTTTGCAGTAACGAAAATGACGATGAAAAGTCGGAGGAGCTTATAGAGCTTTTTAATTTCAGGCAGGTAGACGGTTTTATCATAGTGCCGTCTCCGGGTATTAAAAATACAGTTGAAAGCCTTATCGAAGAAAATATACCGGTAGTACTTTTAGACAGGTATTTCCCCGGACTTGAAAGCAACACGGTAATTATCGACAATGAAGAAGCTGCCTTTACAGCAACGTTACACTTAATAAACAACAACTACTCAAAGATTGCTTTCATAACAACCGATACTACTCAAACACAGATGCTGGACAGGCTTATGGGGTACGAACGAGCTATAAAAGAAAATAATTTAGTGCCTTCTGTGCTTTCTATACCATTTAGCCAAACCGGAAAAGAAGAGGGGAAAGAGCTTATAAAGGATTTTGTGAAAAATGCTACAGATCTTGATGCTGTATTTTTTTCTACCAATTATCTTACACTAAGCGGCCTTGAAGTATTTAAAGAGAATAATCCAAATGCTATGAGCAGCCTGGGTATTGTTACTTTTGATGACAACGAGCTCTTTAAAATATTCAATCCTACTATCACTGCTGTTTCTCAACCCCTATGGGAGATAGGTACAGAGTTAATGCAGTTAATGCTTAATTTGTTGAAAAAGAAAGATGTAAAAGATTCTCCGGAGAAAATAGTACTTAAAACAGAGCTTAAAGTGCGTGAGTCTTCTGCACTTAGAAAATCGCCTGTTATAGAAATGTAATCTATTAGTTTTTTGTGTCTGGTAATCTTTGCCCTACTACTATAACCTTTTCGTTGAAATTTGCCAAATATGCCTTTTTGCGCAGAATTTTTAAAAATCCGTAATATTATATTGTCAAATTTTAATATTATTTCTGGTTTTATAGATACGAAATGTTCAATATTTATTTTAATTTCGAAATAAATAATAATTGAATTCGCATAAATACACCTTATTTTTAATTAAAAATCTATTTATTAACACTAATTTTAAATAGATGAAAAATTATTTTTTTTACTAAATCGTTTTAGTACATTTGATTTCACCATTTCTAATTATTATACCACAAATAATTCTAACCCTAATGAAAACTAAAACTACTTTGAAAATTTTGTTGTCATCAGGCTTAAATTTAATTACGCTCAGTAATTCGAAATTAAGTAAGCCTGGATTGATTTGTCTCTTAATGCTATTTCTCAGTATCGGAAATAGTTTTGCAAAAACTAACTATTTCCAGGAGCCAATAGTTATAACAGGAACCATAACCGATATAAAGGGAGGTTCATTACCTGGGGTGTCTATTCTTGAAAAAGGTACATCCAATTCGGCACAAACAGATTTAGATGGAAACTTTACTATTAAAGTAGCGTCATCACAATCAGTTCTTGTTTTTTCTTATATCGGAATGAGAACGGTTGAAAAATTTGCAAATAGTACAAACATGACTATTGTTCTGGAAGATGATGCTACAAATCTTGAAGAGGTTGTGGTTGTGGGTTACGGAACCCAAAAAAGAACAAAGGTTGTAGGTGCTATAGACCAGGTTACCAGTAAGGCTTTTAACGGACGCGCAAATGTAAATGCAACTCAGGCATTACAGGGAAAGGCACCGAGTTTAACTATTCAGCAAACCAGTGCTGAGCCGGGTCAGGGGTTAAATATTAACATTAGAGGTATTGGTACCTTGGGTAATAATAGCCCGCTAGTTGTTATAGACGGTATTGTAGGAGGTGATATTAATGCTCTGAACCCATCAGATATTGAGAGTGTTTCGGTATTAAAAGATGCCGGTAGTGCTGCTATATACGGTTCGAGGGCAAGTAATGGGGTTGTGCTCATCACCACAAAAAAGGGTAGCAGAAACAGCCCAATGACCGTACAGTATAATAGTCTTGTTGGTTTTAATAATCCGCATTTCTTTACTGCGCCGGTACATGGTTATGAAAATGCGATGTTGCGCAATGAAGCTGCATTCAATTCAGGAGAGAGTAGCGCGGTATTTACCGCTGCACAAATTGCACAATTTAAGGCGCAAGGCGATACAGAATGGTTTGCTAAAGAAATTGTTAAACCGGCAGCTCAGCAAAATCATAACTTAACAATATCTGGAGGTAGTGAAAATTCTACTTATTTGGTTTCATTGGGATACCTTGACCAAAGGAGTAATTTTGTTGGGCCAGATAAAGGTTTAGAGCGTTACAACTACAGAATTAACCTAACGAACGAGTACGGAAGATTCAAGCTTACATCTACATTGGCTTATGCTAAACAAAAAATTACAGATCATTCATCCAACACGAGTACATTAATGGTAGATGCTTTCAGGGTACCATTATATTACAGGCAGAAAGACGAGCAGGGTAATTATTTAACCAATGATATTCTTCAACAATTTAACTCACTAGGTATATTAGAGCAGGGTGGTTTCAGGAAATATGACGATGATGATATTTTCGGGTCATTAAATGCTGAACTAAAACTAACGGATTTCTTAAAAGCAAAAGCTGTATTTGGTGGACGCGTAAGGGCTAACAGTATGTATAGCAGAGTTAAAGAAGTTAATTTCTTACCAGGAGGTATATATGGCGCAGATAGAAACACTAACGATGAAAGCAGCAAAACCATGGATTTGAATACTCAGTTTATGCTGGAATTCAATAAAATATTTGCTGAGAAACATACTATAGGAGCATTGATTGGTTATTCTAATGAAAACTATAAAGGAAGAGGAATTGGTCTGTACAGAAAAAATACAGATGTTGCCTTAGGTACGCCTGTGAGTGAAACAATTATTGACCCGGAATCATATGGCTCTAATGAAAGTTCACGCGACGCAAATGGCAGCCCGGCTTTAAATAGTCTTAATTCAGTATTTGGGCGTGCTACTTACGATTTTAAGGATAAGTATTTTGCCGAATTCAGTTTTAGGTATGATGGTTCTTCTAAATTCAGGAAAGATATCCGATGGGGCTTTTTTCCATCTGCAACTGTCGGTTATGGTTTAACGAATGAAGACTTTATGGGTGATTATAGAGATAAGGTAGGGAACATCAAATTCAAGGCATCATACGGTATCTTGGGTAACCAAAATGTTGGTGATTTCCAGTATCAAACAACTTATTATTCATTTACTAATGCTTACGGTTTTAATAATAATGCCGTTAGCGGTACAGGTTATAACTTCTCAAATCCAGATCTTCAGTGGGAGAAAGCAGCAACGCTTAACTTGGGCGTTGAAGCCGATTTCTTTAAGGGAGCATTAGGCGTTACTTTTGATTATTTTGACAAAGTAACCAGGGATATCTTACTACCTCCACAGGTGCCGGGTGCTTTTGGTACAGGATTGCCTAATTTCAATGCAGGTAAACTAGGCAATAGGGGCTGGGAAATCAGTGCGACCTACAGACATGCGGGTAAGCTTTTTAACCATAGCCTTACTATAACATTAGGAGATTCTAAAAACGAAGTACTTGACTATAACAATGGTCAGGAGCAGCTTACGGGAGTTGAAGAGCTACAGGTGTTACTTCGTGAAGGATTGCCGTTTAACTCTTATGTGGGGTTAAAACGTGATGGGTACTTCCAAAGCTGGGAAGAGATACAAGGTGCAGCAGTACCGGAAGGAATTGCTGTGCAGCCTGGAGACAACCGATATGTTGACCTTAATAAAGATGGAAAAATTGATGATAATGATAGATTCATATTTGGCAACCCTTTTCCAAGATATACATTTGGAGCAACATACAATGTTGATTACAAAGGTTTTGATATGAGTATCTTTATCCAGGGTGTAGGTAAAAGAACCATGATGATACGTGGTGAACTTGTCGAGCCTTTTCATTACAACTATGGTATGACAATGTATACCCATCAGTTAGATTACTGGACTCCTCAAAATCCGGATGCAAGATATCCGCGTTTAGCAAACAACGGAACTGCATCTAACACCAACAACTTCAGGAGAGGATCTGATATGTATTTATATGATGGTGCTTACGCAAGGCTTAAAAATATTCAAATTGGTTATTCGCTTCCTGATAATGTACTTAAAGATATCGGGCTAAAAGGTTTCCGTATGTATGTATCGGGTCAGAATCTTTTAACATTATCTAAAGTTAAGTTTGTTGATCCTGAACTTTCTGAGTTCAATAACAGTATGAGAACATCGGGCGCAAATAGCGGAAGAGCTTACCCAACACAAGTATATTACGGATTAGGACTGGACGTTACCTTTTAATAAGAAGAAAAATGAAAAATATATTTAAACAATTAAAATTTATTCCGGTTTTGCTCCTGCTGGTTGTAGGATGTGAAGATCTTGATACGGCTCCGGAAAACAAGTTTACCGATGCTAATTACTGGACAAGTGTAGAAAATGCGCAATCGGTTCTAAATACGGCATATTCGCAAATGCAGTCCAGCGCCTGGTTTTTTTATAATGAAGGACTGTCAGATAATGCATATAATGGAAGAGGAGATAATGAAGGTGCAGCATCTTTAGCTGCAGGTATTTATGATCCGTCGTTAGCAAGGATTAAAAGAGAATGGGTTGATAGGTATGCAGGTATAAAAACATGCAACATTTTGCTTGAAAATATCGATCGTGTTCCAAGTGCAGATCCGGCTATAATTAGCCGAATTAAAGCAGAAGCACGTTTCCTAAGGGCTTTTCAGCATTTTCAGTTAACCACGTGGTTTGGTGATATTCCATTATTACAAAAAGATCCGTCGTTAGCGGAGGCTACGACAATTAGCCGTACTCCTCACACAGAAGTAGTTAATTTTATTTTGAGCGAACTTGATGATGTTGTTGCTGTTTTACCTAAAAATACAGAGTACGCAACAGCAGATAGGGGTAGAATAACATCTGGTGCAGCGCTTGCGTTAAAGGCAAGAGTATTATTGTATGAAGGAAGATGGGCAGATGTAGTTACAGCTACAGAGCAGCTTATGGCAGGTACTTATGGAACATATAACCTTTTTGCTTCTTATGAAGGTGTGTTTCTTCCCCAAAATGAGTACAATAGTGAGGATATTTTAAGCATTCAGTATGTACCACAATTCAGAATGTGGCCTGAAATGTTTGATATGGCACCAATATCTGCGGGAGCAAGGCTTAATGCACTTGCGCCAACGCAGGAACTTGTAGATAGCTATATCATGCTTAACGGAAAAAAGATAAGCGAAGACGGTTCAGGATACAATGAAGAAGATCCGTATGTAAACCGTGACCCGAGATTAACAGGAACTGTTGTATACCATTTATACAATTGGCAGGATCCGAATGGAACGGTTCGTCCTATCTACATCAAACCGGGTTCTGGGCCTGAAGGAAGTAAAGCAGACGAATATGTGTCAGGATCTTCATCAACAACTACCGGATATTACACACGAAAATATTTCGATCCTCAGCATTTAACATCATTACAATCGGGCTTAAACCTAATGTTAATTCGTTATGCAGATGTATTGTTAATGCACGCAGAGGCTAAAAACGAATTAAATCAGATGGACGGTACCGTTTGGGGCCAGACTATTGGAGCACTTAGAACACGCGCCGGGTTTACCGACGCTGCTGCTGTAAACTTTGACGGTTCACTAACGCAAACAGCGCTTCGTGAAGTGATACGTAACGAACGCCGTACAGAATTAGGTATGGAAGGGTTAAGGATATTTGACATCAGGAGATGGAAAATTGCAGAAGACGTACTTGACGGATGGGCACATGGCGCGCAATTTGGCGTACAATCTATTGATAATGGATATCTAAGGGTGAATTTAAGAACTTTTGACCCTGGTAAACATTACTTATGGCCAATACCTAGGGATGAGCGCTTGATTAACTCAAATCTTTCTCAAAACCCAGGCTGGTAATCTTTAAAAATCAAACAAAATATAAAACTTAATAAGATGAAAAATATATATTCAAAACTGTTACTGATTGTATTTTCAGTATTCGCAATTGGCTGTTCAGACGATGATACTTTAAGCCATACAAACGTAAGTGCAGTAAACGCACTTTATGCTCCTGCAAATAACAAATCCTTTGACCTTAACGCAGATAGTTCTGTTGTATTTGAGTGGGAAGGCGCTAAAGCAGAAGACAATGGTGTCGTGCTTTATGACGTAGTATTTGATCTTGAAAGCGGAGACTTCTCTAACCCAGTTTATGTAACTCCATCTGACGGCAACGGGTTTCAAAAAACGCTTAACTTATCTTTCGGGAACCTTAATAGGATTGCAATTATGGCAGGCATTAAGTCTGGAGAAGTTGGCAAGTTAAAATGGACTGTACAATCTTCAAAAGGTTTAAATGTTCAGAAATCAGCAGTTTCAAGTCTGATAGAAGTAATAGGTGCAACCGGATTTGAAACACCGGATCAGCTTTTTATTACAGGTTCAGGTTCTGAAGATGGTGATGCCTTCAAAAAAACAGGAGCTACAACATTTGAAATATACACACAGCTGTCTGCCGGTGAATACCAATTTATTACGAGAAAAACCGGAACACCGGAAGCATTTTCTATAAGCGAGGGTAAATTAGTACAGGATGGTACGACAACGGTTACCGGTAACGCTAAGGTTTATAAAATAGCTATCGACTTCAGTAAAAGTTCTGTGGCAATGACAGAAATACAAAAAGTTCAGCTTTGGTTTGCTCCGAATGACGAATTCATGTTCGACTATGAGTATGCAGGCCATGGTATATGGAAAGCAGACAACAAGCAGATAGTTTTCAAACAGGAAGGATGGGGCAGAGATGAGCGTTACAAGTTTAAATTTACTTTGGCAGGTGGCGAACAGTGGTATGGTAGTGTTAACAATGATAATAACAGGCCTGATGCAAATACAGCCGCATCGTACTGGTTTATGGTTCCTGTAACCAGCGACCGTTGGAATAACAGCTTTAAGTTTGCTACAGAGGTAGATAACAGTACTGTAAATGCAGTAATCAACTTTAGTGCTTCTGTTCCTGCTTACACTCACAGTTTTACAGTTCTATAGATAAATTATACAGTATCTCTTTGGGCTTAACGTTCAAAGAGATGCTTTAAAATAAACAATCATGAAAAGAAATTTTTCAATACGCCAGAGTTTATTAATTGCTTCGATTATTGGAGCAGGATTGCTTACTGTTTCGTGTGATGATGATCCTATTCCGTTAAGAGATCCTAATGGTACGGTTCCAACTGAACTTGTTTATACATGGGAAGCAACAGCAGATTCATTACAAAATGCTACGTATCAAACCTATTTAGGAAGCAATGGAACTTTTGTACAGGACAATCAGGGTAACACCAATTTTAATTACTGGCCAAATGCGCATGCACTTGATGTTTTGGTAGATGGCTACGTAAGAACGGGTGACGAAAATTATGTATCAAAGATGAAAGCTTTGGTACAGGGTATTAAAGTTAAAAACGGAAATACCTATAACAATGTTTTCAACGACGATATGATTTGGCTTGCCAATTCAGCACTTCGTGCATTTGTAGCCACCAACGACCAGGAGTATAAAGACGTTGCCGATTACCTATGGGACAGAATTAAACTTAGTTGGAGCGACGACGTATTTGGTGGAGGTATCACCTGGAAACAGGATACACCAAAACAAAAAAATGCAGTGTCCAATGCACCTGCTGCTATCATTGGTTTAAGGCTTTATGAGCTTGATAATGATGCGGAAGATTTAGAATGGGCGAAGAAAATTTATGCATGGCAAAAAAGCAACCTTGTTGATCCTGCTACAGGATTGGTATGGGATAATATTGCAGAAGTGAACGGCGTGGTAGTTACAAACAAAGACTGGGTATTTACTTATAACATGGGTACATGGATAGGTGCAGGACTTAGATTGTACAAGGCTACGAACGACTCAGGATACCTTAACGATGCTGTTAAATCGGCGAGATCGTTATTAACAAGCCCTAAACTTGTTTCTGAAGGAATACTTAGAGACGAAGGCCAGGGTGACGGTGGTTTATTTAAAGGAATTTTGGTACGCTACTTTACAGAGCTTATCCAGGAGCCAAATATAAACGCAAGCGACCGTGAGAGCTTTGTTGATTTCCTTAAATTCAATGCACAGACATTGTATAGAAAAGGTATTACAAGGCCGGCAATGTTCTGTGGTTCGAATTGGAGAGTAGCACCTACAGGTGGTACCGACCTTACAACGCAGCTTAGTGGCGTTATGCTTATAGAAGCAGCAGCTAAACTGGATAAAGCAGGACAATTTGATTAAGAATTAATAGAAGTTGGGTTAGTAATTTTAGTACCTGCAGGCATTGGGCTGCCTGCAGGTTTTATTTAACCTGCTTTGCATCAATCATCAAACCGAATGAAGAATACAATTTTAGCATACAGCTTGTTTCTAATTGTTTTTGCTATGCAGCAATCGCATGGGCAGGACTGGGCTAATTTAAAGCGTTATGAAAAGGAGAATGCCCAACTGGCACTTCCGGCTGCTAACGAAAACAGGGTTGTTTTTATAGGCAACTCTATTACAGAAGGCTGGCTACGTGTTCATCCTTCATTTTTTGATGGCAAGCCTTATATAGACAGGGGCATTAGCGGGCAAACCACATCGCAGATGCTGTTGCGTTTCAGGCAGGATGTCATTAGCCTGAAACCTTCAATTGTGGTTATACTTGCCGGAATAAACGATATAGCAGAGAACACTGGGCCAATAACCCTTGAAGAAACTGCCGGAAATATCTTTTCAATGGCAGAACTGGCAAAAGCGCACGGCATTAAAGTAATAATGTGTACCGTATTGCCTGCATCAGACTTTCCGTGGAAACCGGATATGAATCCCAGACCGAAAGTCGTAAAGCTTAATGCCTTATTAAGCAGTTATGCAAAACAACATAACATTCCGTTTGTAGATTTTTACACGTCAATGGTAAATAATTCGCTTGGTTTACAGAAAGAACTTGGCGAAGACGGCGTGCATCCTAACGAAAAAGGGTATGCCATTATGGAACCTCTTGTAGAAAGGGCAATTACCAATCTTTCCAATAAAAAATCCAAAAAACTAAAATGAAAAATAATGTAACAGTAGCCTTACTGCTTTTTGCTGCACTTTCCGGTTTCGCACAATGGAAACCGCAAGGCGACAAAATTAAAACCAAATGGGCAGAACAGGTTGACCCAAATAAAACTTTACCCGAATACCCACGCCCAATTATGGAGCGCGGTAAATGGAAAAACCTTAACGGTTTATGGAACTATGCTATACAGTCTGAAGGAGCGACGGCTCCGTCTAAATATGATGGAAAAATACTGGTTCCGTTTGCTGTAGAATCAAGCTTGTCCGGTGTAATGAAAACTGTTGGTTCTGAAAAAGAACTATGGTACGAAACATCATTTACTGTGGACGACGACTGGAAAAATAAAGATATACTGCTACACTTTGGCGCCGTAGATTGGAAAACCGAAGTTTGGCTAAACAATATAAAAATTGGTACGCACACTGGTGGCTATACCGAATTTTCATTCAACATTACTCCGTTCTTAAACGGTAAAAATCAAAAGCTGGTTGTTAAGGTTTGGGATCCCTCAAGTGATGGTACTCAGCCCCGAGGTAAGCAGGTTAAAAATCCTGAGTCGATTTGGTATACTCCGGTAACAGGTATCTGGCAAACCGTATGGCTGGAGCCGGTAAATAAAAAATATATTCAGGACATAAGGACTACTTCTGACATTGATCATAACACAATCAATATCGATACCAAAGCCGAAGGTGCATCTTCTTCGGATATTGTAGAAGTTACGGTATTAGATGGTGGTAAAGTAATAGCATCGGCAAAATCGGTTGCGGGTCAGTCATTAGATATCGCTGTACCAAATGCCAAATTATGGTCGCCGGAGTCACCTTTTTTATATGATACCAAAATCAGGCT
The DNA here is from genome assembly GCA_001708385.1 of Flavobacterium psychrophilum. Classification (NCBI taxonomy): domain Bacteria; kingdom Pseudomonadati; phylum Bacteroidota; class Flavobacteriia; order Flavobacteriales; family Flavobacteriaceae; genus Flavobacterium; species Flavobacterium psychrophilum. Next base: position 3,397,072 of record CP012388.1, read on the forward strand.
TGTCAGTAATGGTAAAGTGGTAGATGAAGTTAAAAGCTACTTTGCGATGCGTAAGATATCGTCTAAAAGAGATGCAAACGGTGTCATGAGGATGCAGCTTAATAATAAAGATGTTTTTCAGTTTGGCCCTCTTGACCAGGGATGGTGGCCCGACGGTTTATACACCGCCCCAACTGATGAAGCATTAAAATATGACCTTGTTAAAACCAAAGAACTTGGCTTTAATATGATTCGTAAGCACGTAAAGGTAGAGCCCGCACGCTGGTACACGCATTGCGACAAAATGGGCTTTCTAGTATGGCAGGATATGCCTAGTGGCGATGCCGGACCAATATGGCAGATGCACCAATACTTTGATGGCACCGAGCTGAAAAGAACAGCACAATCTGAAGCTACCTATAAAAAAGAGTGGAAGGAAATTATGGATCAGCTGTATTCATATCCAAGTATTGTAGTATGGGTTCCCTTCAACGAGGCATGGGGACAGTTTAAAACGGTAGAGATTACCGAGTGGACAAAGCAGCATGACCCAAGCAGGCTGGTAAACTCTTCAAGTGGGGGTAACCATTTCCAAACGGGTGATATTCTTGATATTCACCATTACCCCGGCCCTGAATTAAAACTTTACGATGCCCGCAGGATTACTGTTTTAGGTGAGTATGGCGGAATAGGGCTGCCGATGGAAGGCCACTTATGGCAAACCGATAAAAACTGGGGTTACACGCAGTTTAAAAATACGAACGAAACCACAGCCAAGTATAAAGAATATGCCAATCAGCTTATAAAACAGGCAAAGGCAGGATTCTCTGCTGCCGTATACACGCAGACAACAGATGTTGAAGGTGAAGTAAATGGTTTTATGACTTACGACCGTAAGGTGGATAAAATGAATTTTGCCGAGGTAAATAAAATCAATAAGGAAGTAATCAATTCTATCAATAACTAAGTTTTGACAAAATTTCATAGCATATATAAATTTGTTTTTGGGTTATTGGCATTTGCGGTATGTGAACCGTTTAATGCCCAGAACGTTCCCGTTAGCGATGTTAAGCCGCCTGTAGACTGGGTTAATCCGCTAATGGGTACCGATTCTGATTACGATGTTTCTAACGGAAACGTATATCCTGCCATTGCTATGCCGTGGGGTATGAACTTCTGGACACCGCAAACAGGAAACATGGGAGACGGATGGGCATATACCTACAGGGCAACTAAAATTAAAGGTTTTAAGCAAACGCATCAGCCATCGCCGTGGATGAATGATTACGGACAGTTTTCTATCATGCCGGTAACAGGTAAGCTTAAATTTAAACAAGATGAAAGGCAAAGCTGGTTTTCGCATAAAACCGAAACCGTTACGCCATACTATTATAGTGTATACCTCGCAGATCATGATGTAACTACCGAAATTACACCAACTGAAAGGGCGGCACGTTTTAGGTTTACATTTCCGCAGGGTGATGCTTTTATTGTAGTTGATGCCTTTGATAAAGGATCGTACATAAAGGTCATTCCACAGGAAAATAAGATAGTGGGTTACACTACTAAAAACAGCGGTGGGGTTCCATCTAACTTTAAAAATTACTTTGTAGTAGTTTTTGATAAGGCATTTTCGGTTACTAATACCTTTAACGGAGATGTACTAGGCAATGCACTTGAACTAACTGCCGATCATTCAGGGGCGGTTATAGGCTTTAAAACTAAAGACGGCGAAAAAGTAAATGCTCAAGTAGCATCGTCATTTATCAGTCTGGCGCAGGCAGAGATCAACCTTAAAGAAATTGGAGGTAATGATTTTGACCAGCTAAAACAAAAAGGCAAATCTATCTGGAATGAAAGGCTAAGCAAAATAAAAATTGAAGGCGGCACAGCTGCCCAGACAACTACGTTTTACTCATGCATATACCGTTCATTACTTTTTCCAAGAAAGTTTTATGAGATCGATGCTACTGGTAAAGCACTACATTACAGTCCGTACAATGGTCAGGTATTACCTGGCTATATGTATACCGATACCGGCTTTTGGGACACCTTCAGATCGTTGTTTCCTTTCCTAAACTTAGTATATCCAAAGATAAATGCTGAGATACAGGAAGGTTTATCTAATGCATATAAAGAAAGCGGATGGTTGCCGGAATGGGCAAGCCCGGGCTTAAGAGATATTATGGTGGGCAATAACTCGGCTTCGGTCGTGGCAGATGCTTACCTCAAAATTGGAGGGGAGAATACATACGACATTAATAACCTGTACGATGCGCTATTACATGGCTCCAACAATGCAGGGCCTATGAAAGCAGTGGGACGTGCAGGCGCGACAGAATACAATAAACTGGGCTATGTTCCGTATGATGTGGTTAACGAAAGTGCTGCCCGTACATTAGAATATGCTTATGACGATTTTGCTATCTATCAATTGGCAAAAGCCTTAAAGCGTCCGAAAAAAGAAATTGAGTTGTATAAAAAACGCAGTCAGAATTATAAGAACCTTTTTGATCCCACCCACAACTTAATGCGCGGAAAAATGACAAACGGCAAGTTTATGGAACCGTTTGATCCTATACGTTGGGGCGAAGGCTTTACCGAAGGCAATAGCTGGCATTACAGCTGGTCAGTATTTCATGATGTGCAGGGGCTTATTGACCTGATGGGGGGTAAAGAAACTTTCACCAGACAACTGGATAGCGTTTTTGCTATGCCGCCTGTTTTCAACAATAGTTTTAACGGAGGTTTCATTCACGAAATGAGGGAAATGCAGGTTGCCAACATGGGGCAGTACGCTCACGGTAATCAGCCTATCCAACATATGATCTATCTGTACAATCATGGCAGCCAGCCCTGGAAAGCGCAATACTGGGTTAGGGAAACCATGAACCGTTTGTATAACCCGAATCCGGACGGCTATTGCGGTGATGAGGATAATGGGCAAACATCGGCTTGGTATGTGTTCTCGGCGATGGGCTTTTATCCGGTAACCCCGGCATCAGACCAATATGTTATAGGCGCACCTTTGTTTAAAAAGGTTACACTTGAACTGGAAAACGGAAAGCAGGTAATTATAAATGCACCGCAAAACAGTGAGGAAAACAGGTATATAAGATCGATGCAGTATAATGGCAAAAACTACACTAAGAACTGGTTGAGCTATAGCGATCTTACCAAAGGGGCAACAATAGATGTCGAAATGACAGCTACGCCCAATAAGGACAGGGGCACTAAAAAAGAAGACCTTCCTTACTCTTTAACAAACGAATAATAGTAAAGGCCAGAAAGCCTGACAATTTTAAAATTTACAATAATGCAAAGAAGAAAATTTATCCAGAACACAGCTTTATTCAGTGGTTTGACTCTGATAGACCCTATGGAAATTTTAGCCGCTACCAACACAACTAAAGATTTCCCTGTAGTAAGGGTTGCCAAAGGCAAAAGGAATTTTGAAAGTGATTTGGTAGAGAAAACTATTGCTGAATTTCAGAAGAATGTAAAAGATAAAGAATTGGGATGGTTGTTTAATAACTGTTTCCCGAACACGCTGGATACTACAGTTACCTATAGCGAGAAGAACGGCAAACCCGATACCTATGTAATTACAGGAGATATTGATGCTATGTGGTTAAGGGACAGTTCTGCGCAGGTATGGCCGTATATGGCTTTTGCCGGTAAAGACAAAAAACTGAAAAACCTTATTGCAGGCGTTATAAACAGGCAAACAAAGTACATACTTAAAGATCCGTATGCTAACGCATTTTATAACGACCCTGAGAAAAAAGGGGAGTGGACAACTGACCATACCGATATGAAACCGGGCGTACACGAAAGAAAATACGAAATAGATTCGCTTTGCTACCCGATACGCCTTGCTTATAACTACTGGAAAAACACAGGAGACACAGCTCCGTTTGATGCCGAGTGGGTAAAAGCAATTAAGGCTACGCTAAAGGTATTTAAAGACCAGCAGCAAAAAGATGGTACAAATCCATACCGATTTGAAAGAACTACACAGTTTGCTACAGATACAAGGCCGCTTAAAGGGTACGGATATCCGGTTAAGCCTGTAGGCTTGGTTTGCTCGGCATTCAGGCCAAGTGACGATGCTACTGTTTTCTCTTTCCTTATTCCGTCTAACTTCTTTGTAGTTGTTAGTATGAATCAGGCTGCAGAGATGATGGAGACTATTAAAAAAGACAATGCTACTGCAAAAGAGCTAAGAACTCTGGCATCAGAAGTTGATAAAGCTATTAAACAATATGGTATAGTAAAGCATCCTAAATACGGAGATATCTATGCTTTTGAAGTTGATGGTTTTGGAGGTCATTTGTTGATGGACGATTCTAACGTGCCAAGTTTATTGGGACTACCATACTTGGATGCTGTTGACGTTAATGACCCTACATACCAAAACACAAGGAAATTTGTGCTTTCGGAAGATAATCCATTCTTTTTTAAAGGTAAGGTTGCAGAAGGTATCGGAGGTCCGCATGTAGGTATGGATATGATATGGCCAATGTCTCTTGTTATGAGGGCGCGTACAACATCAGACCCTAAAGAAATTAAAGAATGCATTAAAATGCTTAAGGCATCGCATGGTGATACAGGTTTTATGCATGAGTCTTTCCATAAAGATGATGCAAAGAACTTTACAAGGTCATGGTTTGCATGGACAAATACTCTGTTTGGGGAATTGCTATGGGATACGTACCTGAAGCAGCCAAAATTGCTTGAAGTATAACTATAAACTCCAACTAAAATTTTTACAGGATGATAAAATTCAAAAGTAGTATTGCGCTGGCAGTGCTTTCGGTCGCTATGATCGGGGCTAAAGCCAACGCGCAGAAAACATCTAAATATACATCTCAGGTAAATACCTTTATTGGTACAGCACCTTTGTTAGATGAAAAAATTATTGGATACAAACCACCCTCCGATATGCGTGTTTGGGCAGGACTTGTATTCCCGGGATCGTCTGTGCCTAATGCAATGGTACAGTTAAGCCCTATGACAAAATACAGGTCGGGTGCAGGATATGAGTATGAAGATACTAATATTCTTGGTTTTACCCATACTAACAAAGGTCACTGGAACTTATGCCATATTCCGTTACTACCTGTATCGGGCAACGCTTCGGCACCATTCCAGTCATCATTTAGCCATACACAGGAAAAAGCAAGCCCTGCCTATTACGAGGTATTCTTAAAAGACTATAACGTACAGGTAAAGCTAACATCTACACTGCGTTGTGGTATTCATGAATATACCTTTAAAAACAACAAAGGACGTAAAGTACTTTTTGATCTGGGGCGTGCCAACAACCATGTAGACGACTGGCAGATTAAACAGGAAGGTAAAAATGTTGTAACCGGTTTCCAGAGAACAGGTGGCGAGAAAATTTACTTCTACGCAACAGTTAGCAGCGATATCGACAAAGTTGATGTTAAAGACATGGCTAAAAGCAACGGTTATGCTATGCTTAACATTAAAGATGGCGACAACAAACCGGTTACGGTTAAAATTGCCCTATCGTTTGTGAGTGTAGAAAATGCACAAGCTAACCTTAAGGCAGAAGCTGCTGATAAAACTTTTGCAAAGATTCAGGAAGAAGGTAACACTACATGGGAAACTTTACTTTCTAAAATTCAGGTGAAAGGCGGTACAGACAAACAGGACAAAATGTTTTACAGTATGCTGTACAGGTCATTCCTTTGGCCTGCGCTAAGAAGTGATGCAAACGGACAGTTTACAGATGAAGCAGGTAAAGTAAGAAAAGAGAATTATCATTATTACACACTGCCTTCTTTTTGGGACGATTACCGCAACAAGCTGGTATTGTTAAGCATTGTTTCACCAGATGTTACCAGAGATGTAATAAACTCTGTTATTAACGAAGGGGAGATAAAAGGCTTTATGCCAACCTTCTTCCACGGAGATCATGCGGCATCTTTTATCGCGGGATCTTACATGAGAGGTATCAGGGATTATGATGTGAAAAAAGCATATCAGTTATTACTGAACAATGCCTACAAAGAAGGCGGAACAAGGCCATATATTTCTGAATATATAGCTAAAGGTTTTATCTCTGAACCGGATATTAAAGATCCGCAGGTAGAAACAAAAGCACATGCAGGTGTTACAAAAACACTTGAGTACGCTTACGATGATCACGCACTGTCATTACTGGCAAAAGAACTCAACGATACCGAACATTATAACGACCTTGTAAAGCGTTCTAAAAATTATGCTAATGTGTTTGACAAGCAGACTACCTTTATGAGGGGTCGACTTGAAAACGGCGATTGGATTACTCCATTTAACCCTGAGTTTCCGTATTACGAGTACATGTACCGTGAAGCAAATGCATGGCAGTTATCTTTTTATGCACCGCATGATATGCCGGGTCTTGTTAAGCTGTACGGAGGTGCAAAACCTTTTGAAGCAAAACTTGATGAACTGTTTACAAAACCGTGGAATCCTAATTACATTGCTTGGAACATATCAGGATTTATCGGTCAGTATTGTCACGGTAACCAGCCCGATCATGAGGCACCGTTCTCCTATTACTTTGTAAATAAGCCTGAGAAGTCGCAGCAGCGTATCGACGAAATTCTGGATACAATGTACGGCATCGGTCCTGAAGGACTTGCTATGTGCGGTATGGACGATGCAGGCGAAATGTCATCATGGTATGTGTTTGGTGCATTAGGATTATACCCGCTTTCACCGGCAGATCCTGAGTACATTGTTACGGTTCCTGTATTTAAAGAAGTACAGTGGAATTTAACTTCAGGTAAAAAACTAACCATTACTAACCCTAACGGTGGGCGTAACCTTAAAGATATTAAGGTAGACGGTAAAAAAATAAACGGTTATTATATCCCTCACAACCTTTTTGTTAAAGGTGGTAAGGTTGAGGTTGATACCAAAAAATAATACTTCCTAAAGCATTAATCTTTCAGAAGATATAAGAGTATGTTCGTCCCGCCCAGCGGGACGTTCTGCGATATAAAAACCAGAAACCAATGAAAACAACCAATACATTATTAACCTGTCTTATCCTGTTTTTGGGGCTATCAATTGTGGTATCTGCCCAAAAAAATAAGTTCGACCTGCTTTCGCCGAATGGCGGTATTAAAGTATCGGTCAGCTTAGAAGATAAAATCTATTATACCCTTTCGGCAGACGGGAAGGAACTGGCTGCTAAAAATCATCTGGCAATTAGCCTGAGAAATGAAGTGCTGGGAGATAAACCTAAACTTTCAGGATCAAAAACCGGAAAGATAAGGGAGGTTATTAAACCTGCTATCGCTTTAAAATATGCTGAGGTTAAAAACGAATACAATTATCTGTTACTGAATTTTAAAGACGGTTATTCGGTTGAGTTCCGTGCTTTTAATGATGGAATAGCCTACCGTTTTATCACCGCTAAAAATGGCACTGTTGAGGTTTTGAGTGAAGATTTTGCGCTGAATTTTCCCAACGATTACCTGCTGCATTTACAGCAACCTGGTGGATTTAAAACTGCTTATGAAGAAGCGTATACACATGTTGAATCGCAAAAATTGTCTGCTACCGATAAGATGGCTACACTACCATTATTGGTAGATACCAAAAAGCAGTACAAAATATTAGTAAGCGAATCGGATCTGTCGGATTATCCATGTATGTTTCTTAAAGGTACCGGCAACGGTGTGCAGGCAACGTTTCCTAAAGTGCCTATGCAATTTGGACCCGATGGCGACCGTAGCCTGAAAATTGAAAAAGAAGCCGACTATATTGCGAAGACCAGTGGTACAAGAAATTTTCCGTGGCGTTATTTTGTCATTACTAAAGATGACAAAGAGCTTATAGAAAATACTATGACGCTTAAATTAGCGCACAAAAGCGAACTTGCAGACACCTCATGGATAAAACCCGGACAGGCAAGCTGGGAGTGGTGGAACGATGCATCGCCGTATGGCGAAGATGTAAATTTTGTTTCGGGATATAATCTTGAAACCTATAAATACTACATTGACTTTGCTTCTAAATATGGTATTAAATACATTATTATGGATGAAGGCTGGGCAATGAGTACAACCGATCCCTATACGCCAAACCCAAAGGTAGATGTGCATGAGCTTATCCGTTATGGTAAAGAGAAAAATGTTGATATAGTACTTTGGCTTACATGGCTTACGGTAGATAAGAACATGGATTTATTTAAAACCTTTAAGCAATGGGGCATAAAAGGAGTCAAGATCGACTTTATGGATCGTAGCGACCAGGTTATGGTAAACTACTACGAGAGGGTTGCAAAAGAGGCTGCCAAACATCAGCTGTTTGTTGATTTTCATGGCTCGTTTAAGCCGGCAGGATTAGAGTATAAATATCCAAACCTTATTTCTTACGAAGGTGTTAGGGGTATGGAACAAATGGGTGGATGCACGCCCGATAACAGCCTGTATTTTCCGTTTATGAGAAATGCGGTTGGCCCTATGGATTACACTCCGGGGGCGATGATAAGCATGCAGCCCGAAGTATACAGATCGGAGAGACCTAACTCTGCAAGCATAGGCACAAGGGCGTATCAAATGGCACTGTTCGTAGTTTTTGAAAGTGGTATACAAATGCTTGCCGACAATCCAACGATGTACTATAGAAATGCCGAATGCACCGAATTTATTACCGGCATACCTACAACCTGGGATGATACCAAAGCACTAGTCGCTAAAGCCGGTGAAGTTGCTGTTGTTGCCAAGCGTAAAGGCGATAAGTGGTTTGTAGGGTGCATTACTAATAATAGCGAAAGGGAAATAGCAGTAAAGTTTGATTTTCTTGAAAAAGGCAAAACATACATTATGACCTATTTTGAAGATGGTATTAATGCCAACCGCCAGGCGATGGATTACAGAAAGAAGACTGCAAGCATAAAAGCGGGTGATACCATAACTATTAAAATGGCACGCAACGGCGGATGGGCAGCAATGCTGACAAAGATCAATTAGATAATAATTTAGTTTGTAATAGGTGAAAAGGGCTGCCAGAATTTCTGACAGCCCTTTTCTATTATAACAGGTATTTTTTATTTTGTATTGGCATCTACCCAGTTGGCAAAGGCATCGGCGAACTTTTTAAGAAAATCTGCGGTTGATGATTTTACAAGCTTGCCTTTTTCGTCAAACAATTCATTAGCCATGCCAATATAGGCTTCCGGCTGCTGCATTGCAGGAACATTTAAAAACACTAGTGACTGCCTTAAGTGGTGATTGGCTCCAAAAGCGCCTATAGCACTGGGGCTAACACTCACAATAGCACCTGGTTTTCCGTCCCATACGCTACTGCCATAAGGGCGTGAGCCTACATCAATAGCATTTTTAAGCACAGAAGGGACAGATCGGTTATATTCCGGGGTAAAGAATAATGCTCCATCAAAGGTTTTCATTTCATCCCTAAAGCGTTTCCATTCTGCCGGAGCATCTTTGTCAAGGTCTTCATTGTACATTGGAAGGTCGCTAATATCAACAATGTCCAGTTGTAAGGTATCTGGGGCAAGTTCAATTAGAGCTTCCGCCATTTTTTTGTTAAGCGATTCTTTTCGTAAGCTTCCAACCAAAACAGCAATTTTATATGTCTTCATATCGTTAAATAGTTATATAAACATAAAGTTAGGGGTTCATTATCTGTAGCCCGAATAAATTAACAGAACTTTAGTCTGAGATAAAACTTATATAAATTCAGAAGCGGCTTTATAACCTTCGGGGAGGTAACTAAGGTATTGCACCATTCTAGGCGCTTTTCCACGGTTTGGTGTGGCACAATGTGGTAGTGTGTTATTCCAGATAATAAAATCACCTGCGTTGGCAGCTATAGGTATTGGTGTTAATGTTTGAAGTGCCTTATCTCTGGGACTTTCATGTGGTCGTACATTAGCAAGCCAATTCTCAATTGTTTTATGAAATCCCGGTACGCAATGAAATGCACCATCATCAGGACCGCAATCTGTTAGGTATAATAATCCCTGAAGCGCAAAGGGTATGGGCGTTTTTAAGCTTACATCCCAATGCAGCGCACTACCTAAATATGTAAAGTGATTGTTTTCGGGTGGGTTAAAGCTAACCTTATCTATTGTCCTATAAACTTTTTGGGTTTTGTAAAGCTGTTGGTATGCTTTTTTTATCCGTGCAGAAAACCTGTTCTTGTTGAGCGTTTCATGGTCAAAGAAACTAACCATTAATCCTCGTTGCTCTTCATGCCTTACATACCATGAAGTCTTATCATCGGGACTCATCCGTAAAAAGTCCCATATTGCTTTTTGGGTAGCTTCGCAATCGGGTTTACAAATAGCTTTGCGTACAATTACATAGCCGTTGGTGTTATAGAAGTCGAGGTCTTCGGGAGTAAGTACATCTTCACGCAGGTCGTCCGGTTCTACAGTATCTTTCCTGTTAGCATCTACCCAGTTTTTAAAGTTTTCGTGGGTTGGTTTTTCACTGTATAAATAACGCATTGTATCTTCCATGCTTATCCCCAAACGATAGAGGGTTTCCATCTCGACCTCCCATGAATCTGCATTTTCTGACTCAGGTGATACTGAACGCTGCCATAAAGTTTCAAGGATAGTATGCGGCATAATTTCGTTTAATGATAATTTGAGTATCAAAAATAAGAAAGTGAACCGCTTTTATTACAGGTGTTTTTACCTGATTGTGGTTACGGATTTAATGTTTTTGAGAGATAAATACGCCTGTGTCCGTTTGGAAAGTTGTTTAACTCGCCAAAAGGGGTATAGCCATTCTTAAGGTAAAAGCCTTCTGCCTGAAAATCGAAAGTATCTAAAATCGAAATTGTTGCGCCTTTTGCTGTCGCAAAGTCTTCGGCATGCTGTAAAAGCTGTTTGCCTATGCCTTTACTGCGGTAATCATCGGCTACCCATAGGATTTGTATTTCAAGCCCGTTCCAATATCCAATACCGCCCAATATGCCGCCAATAACCTCTCCCACTTCATTTTTTGCGACAAATTCAACTGGTGTCCATACATCTGCCAACGCAGCAGCTTTACTTAAATTATAGCTGTTTATACCGTTTATTACTGTTTTTCTTTCTTCGTTCTGTAGTATTTCAATAGTTAGATTATGCGGCATAGTAATAGCATTGCTTGGTTATTTTTTGGTTTTTAAAACTCTGTACAAAGTAAACGATTGTTGCTTATTTCCGTCCTGATAAATAGCTTTAATCTTTTTTGGAAGCGTTTTCACGTTGGTAGTCAGATCGGTTAAGACAAAATGAGATGCATTGAGGGCCGATTCAAAAAGTAAGGTGCCATTCTTTTCTCCGGGCAGGAATACAGAAACCTTTCCCGTTGCCGTGTCTGTTGTTTTAATTTCACTTCCTAAATATAGCCGTCGGCTAAGGTGAGTACAACCTTCACTTTTGGCAGTTTACCATTGTATACAATAGTTTCATATGCTTTTTGTGCACTAGCCGAAGATGAAAATAGCACAAGTAAAAATAGAATACAGAACTGTTTCATAAAGGTTTAATTACGTAGCTATCCTTCTCCTGATGAGTTGTAGCACTTCTTCTGTATGATGTTTATTATCGCCAAGATAGGGCAGGTAAAATCCTCCGGTATTGGTATAAATGTAAATAGAGTCGCCATACATAGCATTGGGTATTACTACAATATCTGTAATATTGGTAAATGGAAGATATTTTACAGGCTTCTTAAAGAACAAGCCAAACACATTGCGACTTTTAGAAGGTGTCCAGTCTACGTCAACATAATAAAGTCCTTGTGCATCCATCTTTAGCTGAACTATAGTATTCCTGCGCAGGAAAACATATAGCCCAAAAATTGCCATACCAATGCCGATTAGTCCAAAAATAATTGAAATATAGGTATATGATTCGGAAAAATCGGGAGGGATCTGAAAACCCGAAAATAAGAGGTAACAAAACATTAGACCAATAAACATGAAAGCAATGCCAACTAATGTTGGCCGGATTGGCGAAATTTGTATGTTCTGAACTTTTGAGGAAAATCCGTCGGTACCAATAGCCGTTTTATTTTTATTAAATAGCATTACGGCATAAACGCTTACAATAGTAAGACTAAATACTGCAAGAAAAATGAAGATAATAATGTAGCTGCTAAACATAACGGGCTTTTGTTTAAAGATACAAAAGCCCGTTATTAATTTATGCTATTTTGGCAATCTGTTAATAATCATATTAGTGCCTGTCAAAAAGGCGATACTATTGTATGGTCTTTTCGTCCAGGTACTGTTTCCATTTATGGCTTTCAAATTTGTCAACCAGCTTGTTGTTTTTGTCTATAATGTAGCATGTTCGTGAACAGTATTCACCTCTGTAACTATCATATAGTTCCTTATTTTCTTTGACGGAAACATTAATCTGAAGCCCATCAAGATCTTTCCTTATGTCTGAATCTAAACGAAGCAGGTTGATTTTATCGCCGTATTTTTCTCTAATTTCATAATAGGCTTCGGTCGATTCTTTGTCGCCGCCACATTCGCAGGAATTCAGGATAATAGTGATTTTGTTATGCAGGTCGGCAGAATTTACAATAGCACCGGCAATAGTTACACCTTTAAATCCGGGAGCATTCATACCAATTTGCAATCCTGTTTTTTTGTCGAAATCCTTGTCTTTTATTAAGGTGATATACTCTCCGTTATTGCTAATGTTTTCAAAGCGGTAAAATGTATTGTTAAGCCGAATATATTCGCCCATCTTTAAATTATCTTTTAAGACTACTACATCTTTTAGTTTGCCGTTATCATTTAAAAGGGCAATTTCAGTTATATTCGAATAGGAAAAGACTGCAGGGCTACGCGGATCTGCAATTCCAATTTTGTATTGTTTTTTACCGAGAGTGATATCTGCAGTAAGATGCTCATTTTTTCTAAAAAATAATGTGTTGTCATAAACACCCAGTTCTACCCAGGCAGAATCGCGTACTATTTTATGTCCGTTAGATATTAAGAAAGTAGTCTTGGCAAGATGATCAGAGCGGTCCCATATCAGTTCTTTTATAGGATGTATAGCATCGTCTGTAAAATCATGATTATTATTCTTATCTACAATAAACACTTCTTCATTATCCTTTGTTCCTTTTAGAATGTCAATATAATTTTTGTTTTCGTGTACGAATTCTGTTAATAATTGAAGGCGTGTGATATTTTCTATCTGAGTTGAAAAGGTAACCGGATATGTAAATGATTTGTCTGCCGGATCTTTAAAATCCGGATTCACAGCTCCTATCATAAACAAGCCCTGACCCTTTTGCTTTTGTGTGCGTATAACGAGTGTGTCATTAGTAGCTGAAAAACTATTCATCTCTTTGGTAAGACTACTGCATCCGGACAGCATACAAATAAGAACTAGGGCTATTAGTAAATATTTCAAGATATATAGGTTTGGTTGATTAAGAATTGCCTCACAATAAAATAACGAAACTATTTTTAATTGATTATTCGTTAGGAGAAAAATAATAGTTTTTATTTAGGAAGGAAAGTATTTTTTAAAGCTCTATTACTACTTATTTGTCAATGGTTTTGATTTGACGTATTTTCAACTTCAACAGTAATTACAGGCCTTTTACGGATAGGTTATTTTTTATTTTACAATAGTCTTCAACGTTATTTACTGTTTTTGTTTGAAATATCTTTGCGTTTATCAGCAATAAGAAAGTAAATACTATGTCATTTCATACCATTATAGAAAAACAGCATTTTGACGTAATGCACCAAAAAGAATTTTTTAATACAGAATTTAAGAACTGTACGTTTTCATCTATTTCGCTTACCGATTTTTCCGACTGTAAATTTACAGCGTGCGACCTTAGTAATTGCCAGGTGATGGGCACCGGACTGCAGGATGTTACGTTTACCGATTGTAAGCTTATGGGGATTACTTTCTATGAAGCAAATGATTTTGGTTTTGCAGTGCACTGCATTAACTGCGTGCTGGATTATTGCAGCTTCGACAATAAAAAAATGAACAATAGCAGTTTTAACGATTGCAGGATTCACGGAGCAAGCTTCAGAGAGGCCGATCTTAGCAGGGTTAAGCTTAAAAATTGCGATTTTCTGCACGCTATCTTTGTCGGTACAAATCTTTTTGGGGTCAACTTTACTACAAGTACAAACATAAGTATGGATCTTTCGCTTAATAAAGTAAAGAAGACAAAATTTAGTGCAGCAAGCCTTGGCGGGCTGTTAGGGCATTTTGATATTATTATAGAATAATATTACTAAACTTACCTAGTGTTAATAAATGCCGGATACTATTCCGGCATTTATTATTTATTAAGTTGACTTAAATGCTCTATCAAACTCTCAATACCCCACGGAATCCCCTCGCAGCATAATAAGAATCTGCACCGTTATGGTATAAAAACACTTTGTTGTAGCGTCGGTCGCAGAAAACAGCACCGCCAAGTTTTCGAATTTCGTCAGGCGTTTTAATCCACGTTGAGGTTTTGATATCAAAAGTACCAAGCTGTTGTAGCTCGCTGTATTGTACTTCGTCTAAAATATCAATACCCATTTCGTGAGCCATATTTACAGCACTGTTTTTGGGTTTATTTTCTTTTCTGGCTTCAAGCGCTTTATGATCATAGCAAATACTCCTGCGACCCTTAGGGCTTTCGGCTGCGCAATCATAGAAAACATATTCGCCTGTCTTTTCATCAAAGCCAACAACATCGGGTTCGCCCTCGGTTTCTTCCATGAGGTCAAGCGACCAGAGCTTTTCAGGATTGGCTTCAAGTTTTACCTGTACTTTATTCCATTCGATGCCTTTGTGGCGGTCGGGGTTTTTCTCGAAACGGGTTTTTAAAATATCAAGAAGTGCTTCACGCTGTTCTGCTGACAATTCTTTTTTAGTACTCATATCTTGGTTGATTGGATTGGAATACTAAGATAACATAATCGCTTAAAAATTAATATACGTAATAAAAATATCTGTTTTTTGGTTTGGCTACACAAAACCGCAATTACACTACATCCCAAAAGTACTATCGAACGAACTTTGATCTATCATTAAATCAAAATAAAAAATTATGGCACATCAAAATGAAACATTAGCCAATAAGTCTGAGAAAGTATGGTTTATTACGGGGTCTTCACGTGGTTTTGGGCGTGTATGGACAGAAGCAGCATTAGAACGTGGCGATAAGGTAGCTGCTACAGCGCGTAATCTGGACAGCATTGCAGAACTAAAAGAGAAATACGGCAGCAATGTACTGACGTTGGAACTTGATGTCACTAATACGGAACAGGTAAAGAAAACTGTAGAAGAGGCGTATAACTACTTCGGCAGGCTGGATATTGTTCTTAATAATGCGGGTTATTCTCTTGTAGCTACAATTGAAGAAGCCAATGCAGATGATGTTAAAGTACTATACGAAACCAATATTTTTGGGCCGCTTTCTGTTATTAAAGCTGCTATGCCATTACTAAGGAAACAGGGCTTCGGACACATTATTGGTACTTCTAGCAACCTTGGGCATGTGACACTCCCTGTTATTGGGTATTACTGCTCTTCGAAATGGGCTTTTGAAGCCATACATGAAAGCCTTGCAACAGAAGTGAAGCCATTCGGAATTAAAGTTACTATAGTTGAGCCGGGTGCTTATGCTACCGAATTCGGAAGCCAGGAGTCGATACGATTTTCGGGTGGGCTTGACGTATACAACGATTTTAAAACTGAATTTGTAAATAGCCTGAGAGATTTTGAAAGAGGCGACCCTGAAGCCACACCGCAGGCTCTTTTTCAAGTAGTTGATTCAGAAAATCCGCCGTTGCGATTTTTCCTTGGCAACCAGAATTTACCCTGGGTTAAAAAGGCGTACGAAGAAAGACTTGCTACGTGGGAAGAATGGGAATCTGTTTCTAACTCGGCGCAGGGCAATTCAAAATAACAGGTTTTTAAATTACAACCGGTATAGGCACATTGCCGGTTGTAATTTGATTAGATTTACAACTATGAAAAAGGAAGAAAACAAGTACCACAGATTCGAATCTTTATCCGATGCACATCGTGCGCTTGGACTGCCTAAGCCCTTGCATCCGTTAATGAGTATTATTGATAACAGAAATAATACTGTTGACCTGAGTAAGATGCCGGAATCTCATGTTCTTTCGTTTTATAAAATATCGTACGAAGGGAAAATGGACGGGAAACTAAAGTACGGACAGGGTTACTATGATTTTGATGAAGGAGGATTATTGTTTGCAGCCCCTAATCAACTCATAAGCAGTAGTGGGCAGGATAGAAAGCACTCCGGTTACGGTATATTCATACATCCCGATTTTTTTCTGGGTTATCCTCTTGCTAAAAAGATAAAACAATATGGTTTCTTTTCGTATTCTGCCAACGAAGCACTACACCTTTCTGAAAAAGAAAAAGAAACCGTCTTGGCCATTTTTAAATTTATTGAGGATGAACTTAGCAGCAGGATAGACGATTTGAGTCAGGATGTTATTATCTCCCAGATAGAATTACTTCTCACGTATTCTGAACGTTTTTACAAGCGTCAGTTTATAACCCGGAAAGCAGTCAATAATGATCTGCTGGGAAAACTGGAAAATCTTTTAGACGATTATTTTGCTAACGAAAAAACGGTAGAGCAGGGGTTGCCATCTGTACAGTATCTATCGGAACAGTTAAATATTTCACCGAGTTATTTAAGTGATATGCTACGTTCTTTAACCGGGCAAAATGCACAACAGCACATACACAATAAGCTTATTGAAAAAGCAAAAGAGCAGCTCTCATCTACAAATTTAACGGTGAGCGAAGTTGCTTATACGTTGGGGTTTGAACATTCGCAGTCGTTCAGCAAATTTTTTAAAACCAAGACCAATCTTACGCCGGTACAATTCAGGCAGTCGTTCAACTAGTTTTAACCTTTCAAGATCATTTCTGCTGCATCTTTACCGCTAGTTAATGCGGCCTCAACAGTGCCCATTGCCGGACCATCGTACAGGTATTCGCCTGCAAAGTAAATGGTATTGCTTACAGGTTGTTGTAAAAGTTTGCGGGCTTCATGGCTTTCTACAGTATCATAAGCGTAAGATCCACGCGTAAAAGGTTCTGCTGTCCAGTTGGCAACATGCCAGGCAATAAGTTTACCTTTAAGTTTTTCAGATTCAATTTTAAATATGTTGCTAAGCGAGGCAAGGGTAAGCTGTAGAATTTCCTCATCAGGCATATCTTTTTTCTCGTAGGCAGGAATACCTCCGAGCCAGCCTGTTAGCAATGGGCTGTGCGCAGGAGCCTGTGTCCAGAAAGTAGGCACTGCTTCCTCTTCACAGAATAAAAATCCCATGGTAGAGAGGTCTGCTTTTGTTAGTTGAGTGATAGCATCGTTCTCCCAAAATATTTCATCAAATTCAAGTAATATCTTTATTACAGATCCGAATCCCATATTTTTTATTGCTTCGGTCTGCTTTTGGATGGCGGGGTAAAACTGTATCGCTCCTTCTGAAGTATCAGATGCCTGAAGTACACCTAAGGGCAAAGCAACAATTATCTTTTCGGCGCTGTAAATGCTACCAGTAGAAGTAATTACTTTTACAATATTTTCGTCCCATCTTATTTCTTTTGCAATAGTGTTTAGCAGAATTTCATTTCCACCGTCGCGGCATACACTAGAAAGGTAATCTGCAAGCGCACCATACCCGCCGTTTACGCGGTGCTGTGCATCTTCGTCTTCATGGTTCCATTCGTTGCGAAGGGCAAAGGTACTGGCATCCTTAGTATCGGCAGTATCATACCCGCCTACATAGTTTTCAACCTGACTGCGCATTTTTGCAAAGCTACTGTCTGTAAAATTTTGTTCGAGAAAATCATCCAATGGCGTGTCGTGTTTTAACTCGTTAACTTTTTCAAGAAAGTTGTCCCAGCCTTCTACAAATTCTTCACTCTGCGTAAATGTATCGTCATGGTATTGCCACATCTCAAAGCGAACATCAGAATTTTCAATTCCGGCCTCTTCAAGCAGGTGAAGTGTAATGGGCAGATCGCCATGAATAAATTCAGCCCCTAATTCGGTAGGGTAGGAGAAAGCATCATTATTTATTGTATGTATACGCCCACCGATACGGTTACGCGCTTCGAAAACGGTTACAGATTTACCTGCCTTTGTTAAGGTATATGCTGCCATTAGTCCGGCGGCTCCGGCACCAATTATTATAACATCAGTACTTTTCATTTTTTTACGATAGATACAGTTAAGATACTAATTTTTACCTATCGGTGATAATAAGCCAAATGGGTTAGATATAGTGTGGTAAGTTTTACTGTCTAATGCTTTATAGCGTCAATCAAAAAGCCCAGGAGTACTGTAGCGATCAAAAATGTAATTATTCCTAACAGATAGGCCGCTAACCCCTTTAAATAACTTGATACTTTTCTTTTATCAAAGAAATTTCCAATTGCCCAAATGCAATATACTATACTTGAAATACCTGAAACGGAGAACAGATCTATTTTTGTTACTCCCTGTATAAGTGCGAAGATTGCTAAAATCAGCATCCCGGTTCCCATTACAAAACACAGTAGAATTAATATTTCGAAAAAGTTATAATCGTGTTTCCTAAAAAATAGCTTTAACCAAAGAGAGATGAATACGCCCATTATCATATTAGCGTAACCATAATGGCCTTGTATCCATTTAAAAATAGAGGTTGTTGCAGAACTTTCGTTACCCTGATAACTGATATATTGCTCTTCAAGATGAAAGAAATGATTTATTACCGTATAGATCAGGGAGGTAACTATTATAAATATAACAGGCTTTACCAGTCTGCTTCTGTTGTCGGTAATAAACTCTTTAATATTTTTACCGGGCCTTATAAGTAACTCTTTTACAGTATACAAAATGCCTTTTTCAAAATGTAAAACATGTTCAATTTCATGTATTACATAATGACGGTCAACTCTTTTAAGCTGTACTGCCTGTCCGCAGTGGCCACAAAATTTAGTATCTACTGTAGTATTGCAGTTTCTGCAATTTAATGCCTCCATTTTTTTTGAATTACGGAATAGTAGTACATAATTACATTTTTTATCTGATAAAAATATTTTTCAGCATAAATATTTTCAATTAAGAGTTGAAATAAATATTTTTATAGCACGTATTATGCTGTTTACCAAAGTAACTAATACAATAACTAAGCGCAAGAATAAGTGCTGATTTACGTTTATATCTAAGATGATGAAGAAGGAGTATGCTATAGTAGATATTGAGACCACAGGCGGTAATGCAGGTGGTAGCCGGATTACAGAGATTGCAATTATTATTCATGACGGTATAAGTATTGTAGACCGTTGGGAAACACTCGTAAACCCGCAAAAGGAAATCCCTATTCCCATTTTTGCGTTGACGGGTATCAATAATGAAATGGTGCGTGATGCTCCCATATTCGACGATATCGCGCAGAAAGTTTTCGAGATGCTTACCGACCGTGTTTTTGTGGCCCACAACGTAAATTTTGATTACTCGTTTGTACGCCATCAGCTGGAAGAGTCCGGCTTTAAGTGGACGGCAAGAAAGCTGTGCACAGTGCGCGCTTCAAGAAAAATAAAACCAGGGTTAGGTTCCTATAGCCTGGGGAATCTTTGCAGGTCTTTAGAGATACCTGTAGAGTACAGGCATCGCGCAGGCGGTGATGCGGATGCAACCGTAATTCTGTTTTCAAGATTATTGGAATGGGATAGCGAAGGGGAAATCGACAAGATGGTTAAGAAGACAGCACAAGACCAACGCCTTCCACCCAACCTTCCGCCGGAAGACTTTGAACAATTGCCTGAAAAACCAGGTGTATACTATTTTTATAACCAGGCCAAAAAAGTAGTGTATGTAGGTAAGGCTGTCAACTTGAAAAAGCGTGTGGCTTCGCACTTTAGCGGACATAAAATTACGCCGCAGCGACAACATTTCTTACGGGATATACATGCTATATCTTTTGAAGTCTGCGCTACAGAGTTAATGGCATTTCTGCTGGAGTGTACCGAAATTAAAAAGCTATGGCCTATTCACAATAAAGCATTAAAACGCTTTGAAACAAAATACGGACTCTATGAGTACGAAGCTCGAAGCGGGTACAGGTATCTTGCGGTTGGTAAAGTCAATAAATTTCAGGCGTGTATACAGGTTTTTAATAATTTACAGGGCGGAATTAATTTGCTTCGCAATCTTGCAGAACAGTTTGACATAGATTATAGGTTTTGCAAGTACTGTACGGAAAGTGAAAAAGAAGTCTTTCAACAACCGGATCTTTCCCATTTACCTAATGTTATAGATCATAACGAGCAAATAGAAAATGCTATTGATTTCGTTTTACAGAACAGGCCAAGCTTTGGTATTATAGACAAAGGCAGGTCTAAAGATGAGCGCAGTTGTATTTGGGTAGAAAACGGTCACTTTTATGGGATGGGATATATCACTACCGATGTTGCCATTACTGAACCATCTGAGATAAAAGAGTATGTTACACCTTACAAAAGCAATAATTATATTATGCAGTTAATTTATACCTACGCGCAAAAATATCCCGGTAGGGTGATTGTGAAAAATAAAACTTCTACCGATTATATACCGATATGAAAGCAGTAGGAATTGACGGGTGTAAACATGGTTGGGTTGCTGCGTGTTATGATGAAGAAAAGGTTTTGTTATTTAAAAATATCGATGATGTTGTTGCCTATTATGGCAATGATACCAAATATCTGATAGACATCCCCATTGGGCTCGCGAGTAAAAAAATGCCTGTGCGCACTTGCGAAAAACAGGCAAGGACAGTGCTTCCGGTAAAAAGAAAATCGAGCGTATTTGCGGTTCCTTCCAGAGAGACTTTATCTGCTGTTGATTATCCCAAGGCAAACGAGATTAACAGAGCTATATTAGGGTGTGGTATATCGAAGCAATCATGGTTTATACTCCCTAAAATTGAAGAGGTTGACGACTTACTAATCGATAAGCCCGAAATTCGGTCGATAATAAAGGAATCACATCCTGAAATAGCTTTTCAGTTTTTAAATGGAGGATATTATCTGATGCATACAAAAAAAACGCAAGAAGGTAGAGCCGAAAGGTTGGCGATATTAAATAAGCACAATGCCAAATCAGGACAACTTTTTGAAGAGGCACTTAGAAGCTATAAAAGAAAGGAAGTAGCAGAGGATGATATACTTGATGCGCTGTGTTTATCTTTAACGCAAAGTTTGATAATCTCACAGCCGGCAAGTCGTAGAACTATTCCGATGCATCCTGAATTCGATGATCGAGGAATTGGAATGGGTATTTATTATGCTGTTATCGCACCCTGACTATTTCTAATTGAAAGTTTTGTATATTCGAATCTATCTAATCAACACAATTCAACATTATATGGCGACACAATTTGAAGATGTAATACAGAAAGCGTATACGGAGACATTGACAAGGCATTATCTACAATGCAGCCAGACGTGCAATGGTCAAAAGCCTGGGAGGGCGGTTACATAAGCGGTCACGATGAAATAAAGCAATATTGGACAAGGCAGTGGAGCGAGATAAATCCGAATGTCGAACCGGTTGGTTTTACCGAAAGGGAGAATGGAAGTTTAGAAGTTGAGGTTCTTCAAAAAGTAGAGGACTTACAGGGAAAATCAATATTTAACGGCACAGTGAAGCATGTTTATGTGTTTGAAGAGGGTTTAATCAAAACAATGGATATAGAATTGGTATAGAAATCATCTTACCCATTTTGAGATAAGAAGCCCAACCCCTGCAATTGAGGTTTGGGCTTCTTTATGTTTAGGGAAAATCTAATTCCTAAATTATTTTCCAGTAATTTTTTTGCGGTGTTCAATGCCCCAATCCGTAAGGTTATTAATTATGGTTTTTAGTGTTAGACCGTGCGCTGTAAGTTCATATTTTACAGTTATTGGCTGGGTATCTAAAACCGTTCGTTTTACCAATTGATTTACTTCCAGCTCTTTTAACTCCTTACTTAGCATTTTGTTAGAAATACCAACTACATCATTCAGGATGTCAGAAAATCTCCTTTGGTTGTAATAGCAAATAGAAGAAATAATAGCAATTTTCCATTTTCCGCTCAGCACATCCATTGAGTCCTGAACAGCCATCATTTCTTTTTTATGTTCTTTTTTGAAATCTTTAATGCACTCCATATGTTACTTTGTTACCTCGAGGTTACTGTTACTTTTCGTTACAAAGTTACAAAAGTATATTTAAGTGTTATAGCTTTGTGTCATAATAATTAAAAATTTCAAAATGAATTTCACAAATAAAAATGTTGTTATAACCGGCGGAAGCACAGGTATCGGACTGGCGACTGCAAAAGCATTTATCAACGCAGGAGCAAACGTTTGGATTACCGGTAGAAATGCCGAAAATCTGCAAAAAGCAAGCGAAGGGATAAACAATCCAAAATTGAAAACCATCGTTTCTGATACTTCAAATCTGGCAGATATTACGATTTTAGAAAAAGCAATCGCAGACAGCGGAAGCAAACTGGATGTTCTTTTTCTTAATGCAGGGATAGCAGTATTTGCAGCGATAGATCAGGTTACAGAAGCAGATTTTGATGCACAGTTTAATGTGAATGTAAAAGGGCATTTCTTTACATTACAAAAATTGCTTCCGCATCTGGCAGACGGAGCTTCAATATTATTTACTTCCTCAACGGTTGCTACGGCAACAAATTCAGGAACAAGTGTTTATTCAGCAACTAAAGGAGCATTAAATAAAATCGCTCAGATTGCAGCAAACGAACTTGCAGAAAGAAAGATTCGTGTGAATATTGTTAGTCCGGGGCCTGTACAAACTCCTGGATTAGAAAATGCCATACCTGAAGAAGCAAAAGGACATTTGGCTGCCGCAACAGCTTTGCAGCGACTTGGCCATCCTGATGAGATTGCTAAAACGGTTTTATTCCTCGCTTCCGAATCAGCGAGTTTCATCACCGGAACTGAGATAGTAGCTGATGGAGGTTACCTTAACTATGCTTTAAGATAAATTTTAAAAAGCCTTTAGAATTGTTAATCCTAAAGGCTTTTTTTATTCGGAATAATTGTCCTCAGTCCTATTAAATGCTTAAACAAGTTAATAATACTAACGCTTCAATATAAAATGATTTGTATTGAATGCCTTTGATATTTGTTTTCTTTATGATGAAGTGGACTTTATAGTAAAGGCATAAAAAAACCTATTTCCTCATGAAATAGGTTTTTTTATTTGTGACCACAATGGGATTCGAACTTATTTCTGAAAGCGCAGTAAAACCTGGCTATTCCAACTTCAATTTTAAAAGTGCCACGAAAGGCGAACAATTGGCAATTAACTTATTTCCAAACCACTAAAACTCATCAGTAACGTTTAGAAATAACAGTCTTAACAATTTGCCTGCGTAATACTCAATACTATAATCACTTGACAAATATAGCGATTCTAATTCGACTACATGCTTTTTTGTCAATTTTAAACTCTAACAAAATTAGAAGATAGATGAAGGGAAAATAAAGGAACAGAGAGCTTCAACTATTTAGAATCTCTCTGTCCATGCTTATATTCAAACATTTATCGATAAGCTCTGAAAGACCCATTAGTAATATTAAATGAGTTGCCATCGCTATCGTTTCCAGTAAAATTGAAAGTACCTTCAATATAATCCTCATTTAAAGCAGTAATGGTGAGGGTGCCATTGGTGCCATCGATAGTTACATCTCCTTGCGAATAGCTCGCTTCATACGCTTCCAAATTAGACGGTGCATCCGTGATGGTGTGCGCACCAATTGAATATTCCACTGGCATTACCAGTGTTATATCACGATATGTACTATCAAGTCCCTGATCTGCAGAAACCCTAAACTTAAGAGAGGTTGACGATGCAGGCTCCATGGTGTAGGTGGTGCCGTTAGCCTTAAACGTAATAAAAATTTCGTCGCTACCATTACCTCCATTGTTCGCATTCGAATTATCGTCGTCGCTACAGGCGAACACTACAGCTGCAGCGATAAAGATCAATAGTAATTTTTTCATAATATGGATTTTAATTGATTTTCTATATATCAAAAACATTGCCGAAATCGTTGTCTTAGATCTCGATCCAAGAATTCGGATCAAATATGGTTAAAATGTTCTCTTCTAAACTTTGCATAGCAGCGGTATTTTCGCTAACTACTTTAAAGTGATGATACATTGGGTTGCCATTGCCATCAACCAGCTGCAAACTATCATCCTGCAAATCGGTGTCTTCCAGCGGCAGGACAATATTTTCATCATTAGTTTGGAATAAGTAAATCTCATCCCAATTGCCCTGACCGTTCATCTTGTAAACATGATATTTTGCATTATACGTGGTTTTTGTCCAAAGCAGGCTGACAGAGGAGATAATTCCATTTATTGGAGCTAAAGACTGGAATTGAAGTTGCGGCGCAGTAGGTGGCTCAATTTCTACTATTAAACTTGCCACTACTTTGGAAGGCTGCGAAGGCGCATATTCAGTTGTAGTTTCTCCAGTGCTGTTAGCATATCGGACTTCCCTAGCCACCGTTATTCGGTAAAATAGTCCATCTCCATATGGTACTTCCGTCAGATCTGGAAAGTCGTCAAATACAGTCCACACACGATCATATAGGATTCCACTTTCCTCAAGGTCAATAATCTTAACCATCTGCATACTTAGAACCGATTGTGCCTGAAGCCAAGAAGTGCTTCTGTAGATAGCAACCCTTCTTATGTTTTGGGCCGGTGAGAATGCATTTATTTCCAACTGAATTTTAGGTGTTGTATCTAAGTTATTACCTAGAATTGGTGTAACTCGGGTAATTTCGGGTGTTTCCGGTGCGTTGGTATTAACGAGCTTTATCGGCCCAAGGAACGGGCTGAAATCACTCATTTTCATCTGAGTGCTTAACTCTTTGACACCGTAGAAGTATAAGTTATTTGAGGTGCCGTCCAATTTAAAGTCAGTGAACAAGGTTTGATGTGGAGATGTTCCTGAAACTTTCATCATCGGAGCCATTGAGAAGCCATCACTCCCCGGAGATAGTATACTTCCGTTACGATCCTTGATAACCTGCGGTAAATCGAGTGGCTGGTATGTTCCTCCGTTAATATATTGATAAATAACAGGCATTTCTGTCAGTGCGACAAAAGCATTATAAATCGCCCCTTTGACAAAATTTATAATTTTTGGGCTACCTACTTTCAATGTTCCCGGTTGTTCAGTAATCAGGGGCTGGCCAAGATCTTCCAGGATTTTATTGGCCCAGTCGAAGAACGCCTGCTTATCTGGATTTGGGAATTTGTAACCGTCAGGCGACACATCTGCCGGCGGATATAATTTAAAGTCACCCTCTGAAGCTAATTGTGAAAAGTTTAAAAAATTATCCCATCTATTGGTGAGGTATTCTTCATTATTTCCACCCAGGCCTGCTAGCTGTTCCCTGATCTCTTTAATGGTTTGACGTTCATACAGCGCATCCAATAACGCTTGGTCGTTCGAGCGGTAAAACAATACACCATGAGGCTTATGCTGGTACTTTGTCGTTAATGTGTATGTTGACCTGCCGAAGAAATCGGGACGTGTTGCATACAATGCACCCTCTGGCTTTTCAGGTGTTAATGCTTCCACAAGCTCTTGTGCATACATCATACATGGCGTGCTGATTTTAGAAAGGCATGCTCCTGTACTAGGATCACAACCACCATTTAAATCACGGCTCCTAAATCCAAATATGCTGTAACGCAACCCTTCTCCCGCACTGGGAAGAATACTTGGTTCATCAATATGGTAGGTACTATTTTTATATAAATATATCTTATATCCCGGATAGAAATTCACAAGGATATTACTGCCGGTCTGTATATAATCGTAGCCACTTTGCGCTGGGTCATATTCAGGATCCTGTACATAAAGGATCACATTACTTGATGTGCCTATATTTTCAATTTTAATGACCGGAAGAATTTTTCGGGTTTGGTTATGAACCGTCCCGGTACCGGCACTTTGCGTATAAATCCGAACAATTCCCTGATACCACTCAACAGAGTTTGCCGCGCCGCTGTTGTATTGCGCGTGTTGGGGCAGCGTCAGATTATTAAAGCTTATTTTATAAGTTCCTTGCTGGATACCTGCCGGATCCGCTGTAACCTGTGCCGCTCCCCAGAAACCTCTGGTTTTCTCAACCATCCTTTGCACCTGCCCATCATCAACACGCTCAATGATCTCCCGCTTAATCGTCCAGGCTGGATTACCTACCTTAACTTTGAAGGCTAAGGGATTGGGCGTTCCCCAACTTCCGGAATTCTGCATGTTTTCAATTGCCATAAATATTCCATCCGGGGCAAGCACCGGTGCCAGTAATTCGGCTGCCGGATCGCCTGACGGAAGTTCGTCTGAAACGATAGAATCACTGACCTGTTTTTTATAGACTTTAAAAGTAGGTCCGCTAGCCCCCTGTGCGACAGAATAAATGATATACTGCTGATCTGCACAAATGAATATACCACCAATGTAATTTGCCTCTGTACCGGCTGTAATTGTCGGGATCAGTGTTTCTCCTGTACTTACCACTGTATAGCTTCCTGTGGTAATAACGGACAAGGTAACATCAGCACTGTCGTTGGTAACACTGAGTGCCTTGCCCTGAATACTGTTCGGAATATGGTTCCTAAAGAAAATATCGACCTCATCAGCAAAAATTTCCTGGTTGTCGGGAAATAAAACAAGTGGGTCATTCGCATAAGCAGGATTAATAAGATCGGCATTGGAATAAGGGGAATCCAGCGGGATATTATAATTCTTTAGTTCCTGGAAAGAATGGTAATCATAGGTTAGCCTGATCAACGTCTTGTCACCGGTAATGCCGTTCAACCTGTTTTGCTCGTATTGAGAGGTCAGCAAGAGCGGGCTTTCCTGCCTGATCAGCAGTGCGTTTGTATTTGATGGTGGAAGTAACGGATTCTTTTGACGAATCGCAGTTACGATGCTCATCTCCGTATCACTGACCTTTGCGCGCGAAAACCAGTTTATTCCATAAGGCTTGTACGTATGCTGCCCTGAAGTAGTTTGCCTGTGGACGAAGTAAGCATCCTGTGGCTCCGGTATAAGTATATAACGCGTCTCAAAAAATTCAGGGCCTGAAGGGACTAGATTGTAGTACCTGTTGTCATTTGACAATTCAGGTTTTCGCCATCCGCCATTATCAAGTTTATACTTTAATCCTCCATATACAGGGATTGTCCTGATACTCGAATTGAGTTCTTCATTGCTGATGAAGAACGGTATATCATAAGATTCCTCCTGCAATTCTTTCGTGTAAATGCTAAGATAGCGGGACATTCCGTCATAAGAATATCCATCCGCATCCGATAACGCAGCGGCTTCACCATTTTCACCATCTATAAAAACACCTGGGGTGATGTGGTCCAAATCCACTGGCTGTGGAAGCCTGAAATCGGCGTTGGATGTAGGAAGGCTCATATATAAATGCTGTACCTCCCTGGTCCCTTCTCCGTCGTGCAAATCCGCTCTGGTAAAGTATTCGGCAACATAAAGCCACCTGATGGCCCCATCACCTTCTAAATCAAGAGTGCCAAGTCCCAGCATACGTGCTATGTGGTAATCATTCCCCGAAAAATTCAACATATCCAGGTTCGATATCTGCAGATAGTCAGAGGGATCAGAAGGATTGTTCTCCAAAGGAATTTCCTCCTCGGCAAAAGGATTGTTTATATCATCGCTAAGGCTGATGTATTTATCAACTACTGCGGCAATATTGCGATCACCTGGCTCTGGGACGGCATCCCATTTCTCCTGATAATTGCGAACCTTAACATATGCCTCCGCATCAAAGCGGTGCCACACACCGTTGACATCCCCGTCGGACGGCTCAAGCCTCTTGTAGGCAATCTGCTGGTCCTTGGTTAAAGCATATTCACCAAGGTCTTCCCAACCGGTGGTATCATTTACTTTTCTGATGGTTTCGGTATAGAACTCAAAATCAAGCGCTGCGACCTGGGCGTTGGAAATTCTCCAACGCGTTGCGCGGCCATTTTCCATCAGAAATGCTACCGGATTATTGAGTTGCGTACCTGAAACAGTTTTTCTGTTGGTTACATATTTGTTTGTCAACAATATATTTGCGTCAACCGAAAGCGTTTCGCTTCGTAGTTGCGAGCTGCCTGAGACCCCAGTAAGCTGATATTCAACATTGAAAAATAAATCCTTTATATTTTCTACCTCAATTAGTTCAGCACCGTAGCTGGCCATGAACTGACTGGGATCGGAAAATGGGTCTATGGATTGTTTTACCTGGTCGTATTTTGACGCGTTTCCAAAACGCACGTAAAATTCCTTGTCGCTAAACCTATAAATCCAGAGCCTGTTCGCATTATCAACAACTTCCGGCGTCTCGGCAAAGAAATCCAGCCTGAAAACATTTCTGGTATACGGTGCCTTGTATACGCGAACGTAGTCATGCTCTTTATTAAAGTTCACGTAATTGCTTGCATAGTCCCCTTTCGGTAAGTGCCTTTCGCCTAAATAACCTTTAAGTGCCCAGCGCAGGTGGCGGCCTTTGGTGCTGTCATACCCATCTGACCCTGCTGCCTGCAAATAAAGATAGGGTGATTGAAAAGATGTAATATCAGACAATTTTATAACCAAGCCCGGCCTGGTAAATTCTACATTTGCGGTATTAGGGCTCGTGCCTATACCCGTGACTAAAAAAGAAACAGTAGCGTTGGCAGGTGTAGTCGATGATTTTAGTGTCCTGTTATAAATTCCATTACCACTGGTGCTTACCCCTGTTGCCCAGGATCCTGCAGTAGTATTAATCTGAACACCATAATTACTTGGATTGATGATGTTGCCCTGCGCATCTTTCAGGGTAACAGTAATGAGCGAAGTGGAACTTCCATCAGCCTGTATTGACACCGGGGTAGCAATGATGGTACTAAGGCTGAGGTTGGGCACGCCGATAAACTGTACTGAAGCGGTATTAGGACTTGTTCCTATACCGGTAACCGTAAAGGTAAGGGTTGCCGTTTGTTGGGCGGTTGAGGATTTTAGCGTCCTCGTATATACGCCGTTTCCATTGCTAATAACATTACCCGTCCACGTACCGGCATTTGTGTTGATAGTAACCGTATAAGTATTACTAGGGTTAATCACATTTCCCTGTGCATCTTTAAGGGTTACGGTGATAACCGATGTAGCAGTCCCATTTGCTTGTATTGATACGGGATTCGCTATAATGGTACTAAGGCTGAGGTTGGGCACTCCGATAAACTGCACCGATGCAGTATTGGGACTTGTTCCTATCCCTGTCACTGAAAAAGAAAGGGTTGCTGTTTGCTGGGAGGTTGAAGATTTCAGCGTCCGCGTATATACGCCGTTCCCACTGCTAACGACATTCCCCGACCACGTACCGGCATTAGTGTTGATAGTAACCGTATATGTACTGGGGTTAATAACGTTTCCCTGTGCGTCCTTGAGGGTTACGGTGATGACCGATGTAGAAGTCCCGTTGGCCTGTATTGATACCGGACTGGCTACAATAGTACTTTTGCTCAGGTCAGGCTGTGGCTGCGGTGCCGAACATAATTTGGTGTCGGCGGTCTGCGTCATTGAAACCAACGTAAAGGTTGGGTCGGTATATTGCTTGGGTGTATAGGCGATAAGTGCTATAGTAATTGCATTTATCGTAAATTGTGTATTGGCCAAGGTTAAGGAAGCAGCAACATTTTCAGTACGGCAGGTTGCATAATCCAAAACTGCTGAAGCCGTTGCAAATTTACCGGAGGTTGTTTGGTCAGAATAGGCGTCAAAAGTATTACCTAAGCTCTTATTAACGAGAAGCGCCCTGTTTAATTCCTGCACCCACACCCTCTTGGTCCAGGAAGAGGCGGTTAGACCACTGTTTAATTTGTAGAGTTCCGTACTGATGCTAAGAGCAAGGCCGTCGCTGTTTCTATGCATTGTCTGGTAAGTAGCCGTGAAATTTCTGTCGGTGATTTTCGCAGAAATGACGTTTTTGTTATCAGCGCTAACCTCACTTAGAAAGAATCGGGTATATTGATCTGCGGCTGCAGCGGCGGAGATACTTTTACTGGTTTCTTTAGCTCCGGGATCAATCATCGTTTCAACCGTTGTCCAGGGATTGCTGTCATCCCTGTCGTTCACTATAAAGTCAAGTCCATCGTCTTTAGCCAGCGCTGATATTTCAGTTCTGGCAGCCGAGGCATTGGGATTGTAATGGTAAAATGAACCCAACACTGCATAATTCCCATTGTATAGCGGACTGGCTGCATAGATGTGAACATAGTTGTATCCTGCTAACGAACCGCTGTATGTAAGGCCTACCGATTGGGTTATGGTTAGGGAAGTATTTATCTTAATAATGGCTGCCTTTCCGTCATAGTAGCCAAACATAAACAATTCCTGGGAGCGGACCTCGTAATCGCGAATGATCAATATCGGGTTTTCCGATTGTATCTGCTTGGTTGCGATAACCGCCCCATTCGAGGGATTAATAGTATAGAATACATGATTGATTCTTTTAACTCCCCCGTTTTGCGACTGTACCTCCTCAATTTTTAACAGTAACGTTGTGCTATTTAGTGTAAATAGACGTGCAGTGGTACTAAGCCCCGTCCATACAATAGGAGTATTAGTCTTATCGTAATATTTTTTTTTCCAAATGACATTCCCCTGGCTATCGAGCCTGACAATCAAAAAATTGCCAAAGTCGGATACCAGGCCGATAAGATCGCCATTTGAAGCTTCCCATAAATCAGTAAAGTGAGCTTTATACCAGACCCATCCCCCCGATGAGGTACCGGTAAAATTGTATTTCCTTTGCCATATCATAGTGCCATTGGCATCCAGCTTGATTAAATATGGACTGCCACCTGTTCCGGAAACGAAGCCCAGGACATATGTATAAGATCCGAGTCGGACCGATTTAAGCAAGTACAGATTGGAGGCGGGATTATATAGATTAACGTAAGCCATTTGTGTCGTTGTTATTGGTTAATGTTTATGCTTTCAACCAGAATGTTATCTGTTTCCTGATAGCTGCTGCCGTTCCATGTGTAGTATATGAACCTGAAATTAAGGCTAGGCGCTGTAATTTTTTTTGCTGTATTCATAATTAACGCCTGCGAATAATCTTTACTGAATAAAGCCTTGTAAGCAGGGTCTGTACTACCAGAGCCTGTTGCGACCCCTATCATTGCCCCAAGGTTGCCTAAAGGAATCTTAGGATTGTTAAACGGTTCAGGATTCTTAATCAGTACTGCAACAATGTCTCCGGTAGCTTTGCTTACAAGCTTATGGAATTCTGTCCTGGCAGGAGGGTCACCAGGGAGCATTTCAAATACTCCTTCAATGACCCTGTCAAACAAATGCTGGTACTGCACCCCTAAAGGATCTGATGACTGCGCAGCAGGGTCTGAGATTATGCTCCAGGCTTTGTTAACTGCAGCGGCATTCAGGTCAATATCGATTTGGTAGACTGCTTGTGTTTCTGCTTCAGCTTGCTCATCCGTTATAATATAGCTGTTGACCTGCGCATTAAAATTCTCGTAGCGTGAGGTTTGGAACACAAATTCATGTACCGGTTCACTAACAATGTTGTTATTAGTAACTTCAAAAGCATTGTACAGCAATGCCGTATACAGTTTTAAAGGCCGCAGATTGGTCAAAGTTACGCTGTAGAACGAACTGGCAGGTATAAGTGGATCGCCAAGGTCGATCTGGCACGGCAGTTGGGCGTGCTCGATTATGTTGTTAAGCATTTGTATATGTGGCGGCAATAATGGATCGTTGTCGTCGTGCCA
This sequence comes from Flavobacterium psychrophilum, assembly GCA_001708385.1. NCBI lineage: Bacteria > Pseudomonadati > Bacteroidota > Flavobacteriia > Flavobacteriales > Flavobacteriaceae > Flavobacterium > Flavobacterium psychrophilum. The sequence goes on from CP012388.1 coordinate 3,428,928, forward strand.
TACATCCGAGCCGTCAGGTATCGGAACCGTAGCTTCATGATATCCGACGGGCAATGGATAAGGCACAATTACATCTGTCACAGGATCTTTTACTGCGATATGAAGATTCCCGTCAAGTTCTGGCATATTATTATAGCTGTGCCATAGCTGGAACATGTGGTAGGTCGAAGGTTTATCAAAATAAATACTGATCTTACATTGTTGATGTCCATAAAACAGCGGCTTAGCTTTCAGAAGGTTGCCATCTGCATTGGGATAGGAACGCTCATAGTCAATATATGACCTTAGGGATGTTAATGGATATTCGTCAGCCTTGGCGCCGGGTGGAAGGTACCCCGAGGCAGGGTTTTTGTGGTAATGTCCAACAGGTCCAACCGTTTTGAAACCGTAATAATAATCAAATATCCCAGGGTTACTTTCTCCGTTGTCAACCTCATCCTTAAGCCTGAAGCGAATATAATACGATGTGTTGGGCCTCCAAACGGGCTGTGCTACCTGCTCAACAGCGGCTGTCATATCCTGGAAATCTTCAGCGATGGCATTGGCTCCGGGTATTGAAAGGTTGTACTGGTGATTTTCCAGCGTCAGCCAGCATATTTGCTGTAGCGAGGTGGTGCATCTTGTTTTAGGATTATCGTCACAATCGCAGTTGCCAAGTTTTTTAATATGTTCCAGAACCGCAATCGTATAGTCACGGAACTGGTAGTAAAGAGTGATAATCTCCCTATCACTACCACTTTCGGGATAACGGTCAAGGTACTGGTTTAGTTTCTCTAGAGACTTCACCCATGTCTCATACAGCTCCTGCATCGACAGAATGAGTCTGTATTGCGGATTTTCCTTATCGAAGACTTGAAGCTGTTTTAGGAAATCATTAAAACATTGCTGCTCCCGCAAGAGTTCATCAACTTTATTGACAGGGTAAATGAAGCAGTCATTAAATATACCTACCATGTGCTCATAGAACGCGCAGAGCTTATCATCTTTTTTACAGTCTCCCTTAACTTTTGCGCACCCCTTGTTTTCCAGTTCCTGCTTTTTGCGAATTAGCTCCTGATATTTCTTAATATCACTAGGTTCAGTGATATTTACTTCACCTCTTGCCTTATCGTACGTATATTCAAATAATACCGCTATTTGCTCGTCTATCTGCTGTATTGCCAGTAAATCGGAGCCGTCGGGTTTTATAATGATTTTTGTAATTGCCTTATCATCGTTAAAATATTCGATAACACTGCCGAGCTCTGCGGTGGTTTTATATTCCTCATACACAATTTCGTACTGGACGATACTCGTAGTATCCTCAATAATAGACCTATAGTAGGTGATAGTGACACCCTGCGCATCTGTGCTAAGGCGAAGTTTGACAGTAACGGATGCTGCAGGAAGTATGATAACCAGCCCGTTGTCGTTTTTAAAAGTCAGTGACTTCGCAAAGCCGTGCGCATTTGTTGCATTAGTGACTTCGGAATATTGGCTTTGATCAAGTGATACCTCCGCGCCGGTTACTTCGTAAACAGGAACATACAGTAAGGTGAAGTATGCGCCATTGATGTAATTTCCAATATATTGAACAGGTGGGTAGTATATTGTACCTAGCGCTTTATTGAGCACATTAGCGCAGTCTTCAGTACGTAACGGTTCCTGGCAATATAGTGTTGAGGGTGTAATGCCATACATTTCAGGGATATGCCACCCGGGCTCGCCCGCCTCCAGATATGTAAATGGGGTGGTAGCAAGGATACGGATTGTGTCGTATTGTTTTTCCTTTATCTGCCAATATCCTACTCGTAACCCTGCAACACTTGGCCGCTCGTTTGCCGCAACCACTGCCTCAAACGGGTGGTACGGCTGCCATGAGCTGCCATTATGCGCTTTAATTTCGATATCTTCAATGGAATACCGATGTTTAACCTGCCTCAACTCGCGACCACCACGAACCACTTTCTGTGGCGGGATAAGGTCAACATTGTTTCCCGGAGCAAATGTATAACCACCTATTTTTCCTGAAATAGGGCCAGGTAATAATCCTTTTACAGTTTTGAATTCGATAAATGTGTCAAGAGGAATAACCTTAGTGATCTGGCTTACCGCCGGAGGTCCGCCCATTCCCAGATAATTTAGATCAAACGCTTCGTTAGTCAGCATGTGTATGCCCTTCACAAGTTCATTTGTCCTGTTAACCGAACCTTGCGAAGTAGAAAATGGCAGTGGAGCGACAGGCTGGCGATCCACTGTGGTATCTTTTTCCCACTTGAGTTTAACAGTAAACGACTTGCAAACCCGTACAAATCCTAGTTTGACGCAGGCTCTGAAGCTAACTTCTGCATATAATAGGAACGGCTTAGCAGCTTCTGCGGAAAACAGTGCTGAAAGTTTGATGCTGATACCGATAATCCAAATATCGATATCTATTCCTCCACCGGCGGCTATGTAACCGCCAAGCTGAGGCCGCTCAAAACTTACAAAGCCTCCTATTTCAAGATAAGCATAAAGGTGTACTTTGGCAGGGCCAAAACGCTTATTAATGTCAAATTGCACCCTTGCACCGGCCTGTATGCCCTGAGCGGATAGCATCAGATAGGTCTGGGCAGTGACAATAGTCAGGACATCCGCACTGATGGGATTTTGCTTCGTGCCAAAATTGACATACCACGCGGATGGAGAATTGAAGAAGAAACCTGCCTGAACCTCAGCATATATCTTCAATATCCAGCCGTTGCTCGAAGGTAGTTTGAAATTGGCGCCCATACCCATTTCGATGGAATTGTCGCCCCAAGCTACAAACGCAAAGAATGGAGGTTCCCTGTTATCGTCGAGTCCCAGGCGGGCACTAAGGATACTGGCCTTTCCTTCAACCATAAATAGTGTAGGCAGCGATAGTAACAGCATAGCCCGCACCGATATAACCGTACCACTGTCAAAGCTGGTACCGAGAACTGCTCCTGCTCCCAGAGAAAACGGTGCGGTATAATTAGAAGTTCGTTCTGGTCCGCTAAATTTAGAGACATGGATTCCTTTTGGCGGATAAACATAATAATCGTACCAGGTATTAACGCCCGACACAAGGCCTACAGCCTCCTTTTCGGCTACGTAGCGGAATCCAAGCAGCCCCCTAAAACCATATATTCCCAGAGGTCCGATTGGTATTGGTGCTGGAAGGTCTATAAATGCATCAACCACAAAGGCAGGATATCTAGGTGCCAGTTTCATGGCGGCACCTCCGGCAATTTTTGCCTTTGGAAGTTTTAATGAAATCTCTCCAATATATTCCGGAGATTCCCCAGGGTCAGGGAGTGCGAGCATGCCGTGAATTATTGCAATCGCGGTTGAAGGGCTCGCAGTACCAGGAATAACAAGGTCTATCTCTAGGGTCTTTATATGTATAAAACTATCACCGGAACCTCCATACTCATCATTATCAACGGTAAAATAGTATTTAATGCCATTACCTCGGACATCCACGCCCAGAGGGTCTATACTGATAGCCCCGTCGAATCCCCAGTAATTATATTTACGCATTTGTCCATTATAGTTAAGCTGGGTAGAGCCGAAATGCACGCCGGTGACAGCCATATCGATTGGACCTAGGCTTAGGGAGATATTTAGTGGAATAAAACCATTTCCACCAATAATTTCCATCGTGCCGTTATCATATATACGAAGTTGCGGGATCTCAATAATCTGGTCACCAATTAGTTTTGCCATGATCTGGTTGTCAAACCATATTTGACAAGATGTACCGATATAAAAGTGGTCATCTTCCCGGCCCAGCTCAAGGGTTAAGAAGTTGATCGTAACGAAATTAAAGAGGTTTAGTGGAATCCCTTCTGGCTCTGAGGCCGTCAAATTGAAGTCACCAGCTTCATTAAAATGGCCGCTTAGGTACACAAGTGCATCATTGCCCTGCGAATCTTTAAGTTTTGGTATTTTTAGGCGACCGGTTACAGTTGATTGCGTAATGACATTTTGCTTGAAGGTCAGGTCGAAATAATTAAAACCAACTTCCCAATTCCCAATTTTCAGATTCAGATAAGCATTGCCATCGTTGGGCTGACCGGACAATGTTTCAAGTGAAATTGTCCCCGAGACACCACCGCTGCCAATTAATAAATTCCTTCCTGCAATCCGAAGGGTGGACACCTCTACATTATTAAACCATTTTTTCGGTAGCGTAATTGCAACAAGATCCGCGTAAATGCCCTGAAAATTAACAGGACGACCGTCGGCAGTAGCTTCGGGAATATTTTTATCGGTGCGGAGGTCGAACTTCAGATTGTTGATCTGCAGTAATAATCCGGTATTACCAATTTGAGAAGGGGTCAAGTCAAAGCTGTCCGCGGCAGCAAATTCAAACCCATATTCCGAGTGATATGTTAAACTGCCAACATGGTAGGTCAACATTGATTTAACGCTCTCGTCCTCAATAACATTCCCTTGAGCATCAACCGGTTTCAACCACGTTCTGGGAAATGTTAAAGCAAGGTTCAAAGCCTGTATTGACACAGAAACTTTTGGAATAAAAAGGTTAATAAAATTTGCTTGGCTAAAATTGCCCAACCACCTATCAAATAAAACCGGCATGTTGTCAAATGCGTTAGACAAGTTATCCTGCTGAACGTAATTTTCGAGAATGTATATACTGGAGTCAATGCTCCTATCCTTTAACTGTGCAAGCAAATTAAGCACATCGGTGTAGTATTCACCTGTGCTAGGAATAACTAAAGGAGGATAGGTGCTATAGTTAGGGTTCTGATTAAAGCCATCGACAAACGTTTGGACAGGGTTCTCATCATCTCCTAGAAATACCTTTATTGCTTCAAAGAACAGCTCTTCTGGAGAAATGCCGAACATTTCGGTTGTTGCAAAGAAATAATCCTGCACGGTTCCCAGATTTCCCGCCTGTATATTACGGACATATTTTAGGATAGGCAGGTTGTAGTAAATTGTTAACGGAATCTCCGTGGTTTGGGGCACTGTACCAGGATTGAATAACAGCTGGAAGCCATCCTCCCCGTCAAATAGGTCCAATCCCACCTGACCGTTTAGAACAATAATTATGTGGTGGTAGGCAGCTGATCCGTCAACGCTGTTCTCCACATAATAAGATTTGTAAAATACTTTGTTCAAAACATTCCCTAGGGCACCCTTAATGGCTTGGGGCAGACGTTCTAAACTAATTAGATTTGTTAAGGCGGGATAAAATTGAGGTGTTGGCATCTTATTTATTCTTTAAGGCTTGCTCCGAAGGGTCAGAGAATAAACCTGTTAATCTTTACTTCAAATCCGATATAGCTAATTTTTTAGAAGGCAATAGTAAAATTTCCTGAGTCCACTTGTTGTTCATCCATTCGTAAGCTGTTTCAATATATATAATCGAACCATTTTCAGCTGTGTGCGCTGTAGCGACACACTGGACTGCATAATCGGTCTGCTCATTAGGGATTCGGAAGTGGTCATAGAGAACCCACTTGTTGTTACTTTTTTTTAGAAATGATATACGAAGTCCGTACGTGAGAGAATCATTGTCCTTTTCGACCAGAACCTTTAAATTTTGCTTGTTATCCAAGTAGGTATAATCCTCGCCTTGGCAGGAAATCTTTTTTTTAGTGCTTTCAAATTGGCTGGAGTCACCAAGTGAACGAATACTATTTCTGACTTTATGAACCCTTATAATTGATTCTAAATCTTTTGATTGAAAATATGCACTTTGATCTTCGGAAGAGAAGTCGGTGTAATGAGTATAACTAATACTGCCAGTGATGCTATCGTAATAAAATCCCGGAGGCTCCTTAGCTGTGACAGTCCATAGTTTTTCCTGCAATTTGGCCGATACTTCTTCAGGAAATTGATCGAGCGATCGGTATAAGGATGTTTCTGAGTACTGAAGAAGTTTAACTTCCCGATATAATGGTGCTTCCTGTTGGGTACAGGACAACAGGCTTAATATAAGCAATATTGATGTAAAGGAATTATACATTTTTATATAGATATGGAGTTGCTAAATCAATAAATGATCTTATAAGGCTTGCTCTGTTTGCACCTCCCCAGCTTATTTTGTTCACTACCTCTTTAAGAAGTTTAGGATTATGGGAATTAATTGCAAGTCTTATCTCTTTCTTACGTTCAGATGGTATGCTTCCCGTATTATAGACAATACTGGCAATTACGTATTTTTCCGCCTCATTAAGTTTAACTTCAATACCATTCTTTATAGCATTGTACGCAACATCATAATAATGAGTTTTGTAAAAATAATTGTAAAGAGCTCTTAGATGATAAACGTAAAATTCATGCGTTCCAAACTTGAATTTCCTAAGGAGGCCGAAATTGTTTCTAAAATGTACCCAGGACATTGGTCCACGCACCCCAACTAAAGATTTAATTAGGTTCTGTAAGGTTTGCTGTTCAGTGGTGTTCGTTATTCCGGCCTGGACGTAACACTGCATGTTGCTATCGATTTGCTGGTAGGTAAAGTTGGTAACAGAGATATTAAAAGACCTTAGAAAAATTGTTTTAAGTGTTTGCCAATTCTCTTGAAAACTGGCTCTTTCCGGATTTGAAGACGTTATGTTGGTAAAAGTCACGCCTGAGGTTGGAGAATAAAACAGATTTGGTAAAATATAGCGTATTGAACAATTGATGTTGATGGTATATTTATGATCATTAACCTTTGCGACTGTTACCAAGCTTGCGGCATTGTCTGCGCTTTCACACATTCGTTTAAAAGTATACTCCTCAAGAAAAGACTGTAAAACTTGACGTATGGCACCTTGCAGTGCAGACGTCATATTAGTAGAGTAAGCTATTTCATTAGATCTTTTGTCACCCAGCCCTATTCTAAAGTTGGAGACAGTATTTGCGAGATTAAATTCAAAACTTGTTTTTCTTTGGTATGCTTTCGTGAAGGCTGCCCCGCTGTCAATACCAGCGCCAAAGGTTAAGCCGGATCCCTCTCTAAGAATATAATTCTGTATCAGGTATCGTCGTTCATCAACATCGCGGTTCATAGTCATAGCAATTCCGTTATCCCCATTTGGATCGGGCTTACGCGCGATAATTTTAAAAGTGCCGGTGTATGTTGTACCAGGTATAATTTCAGATGCGGTAGCGCCTTTATAAAATAAAACCTCACAACCCACAAGATTAAAGAATTTATCACTGGTGTCTTTTAATGCAAAGCGATAGTGAAAATTACCATCAGTGACTGCATAGACGTTAGGATTAGAAGATTCGAGGTAAATATATTCGCGATACAATCTGGTAAAGTCGTCTTTTGTAATTGGTGTACCATTGCCGTTAATAATACGCTGGCCGGTAATTTCCCTTTCGTAATATCTTCTGGGTGCATCTTTGTCTTTTAGCTGATCGTTAGCCATAGCACTGGTGGGCCAATGCGGGCGATAATATTGCCTTGTTTTCCAATACACTTTATAGTTGTTCTCATCCTGTGCGATTTTGAAAAAACTAACAGGAAGCTTATTATAACTAGTTGTTCCGTCGAAAAGCGTTGTCTCGTACTCTTCATGACCATCGGTATTTGTAAGGGCACCTACTGCTTCATAACCCGGCTTAGTGGTAAAGAAATCTGCAGCCAGGTCAAAATTAACTCCTTCTGATCTCAGCTTTTTAAGTCCAGCCCCAGAAAGTGTCCTGATGTAATTTGCGTATTTACCCCATGTTGTTGGGTTGCTTGCTATGCTACTGCTTGTTTCTCCCTCAGCAATATCTTCGTATGTCAAACCCGTTCCGGTATGGGGTAGACGGAATATTACATAAAACGTAAGCTTATCGATGGACACATTGCTTGAGCTAAAGGATATTACACCTGCCGCATTAACTGAAAAGCCACTGTAAGTAGCTATGGCAGTTTTAGCCGTACTATTCACATTCGAGTTACTTAGGATGCTATTTAGCAGTGCCTTGACATTTGTCGTGATTGTGGCATTTATGATGGCACTTGTGGGAATGTTGTTAACATGCGTTGTGGTAAGTCCAATATTTGTTCCAGGCGCAATATATTCTACATCCGGATATGCCGAGGTATCGGTTAATGCAATCATATACTTATTTATTAAATCTTGGTCAATAGTTTAAATTTATTTTTACAGTCTCTGCTGTATACAGATCTTCTAAAACTGTTGCCTGCTTCAGATTTAGAAACAGGCTAAATATTCCAGCTTAAAAGAGAATATTAAATTATTAGTTTCTGCGGTTCCCAAATCTGCTTGTTATCCCAACGTTTAACTATTGTTTATTTAGAAGCAATTTTAAATCAATTATGTTTTGCTATGTTAATGGATATTTTTTTCTTCAATAATTTCTCCCTTCTGATTGTATTTCAGTATTTTATATACTTTTCGATTTCTAAATAATTCTTTCATTTGGAGAACCTTTTCGGGAGAATAGCTTTCCCGCCATGTGATGTTTCCTTTGTCCATATACGTTATACGTCTTACGTTTCCATCTTTGGAGTAGTCGATTATATTACCATTTATCGTATCGCGGACGTAGGGGATTACTCGTTTGCCCCCCTTTTCATCATGCTCAGCCCAGATACTGTCTTTCAACCCGTTTCGAAAGAAAGCCTCTTTTACAAGAATTTCATTGACATAGATATCATATTTTCCATCAGGTAAATGGTCCTTCAGTTTAAAATTTACATGAAGGATAAGGCCGAAATCGCCCGAATAGTCAAAGTCAATGTATATCGAATCTTTTGGATTCTTCAATAGATAATCTAACTCCAGGGTTTTATCCATTACATTCCTCTTTTCCAGAAATATTTTAGTATCTTGAGAGAAAGCCTTGTTATGACCTACGATTGTAGTGATCAGTATAAGATACATGTATACGGTATTCATCTTCATAATCCTGTTACTGCATTATTAATACCTGTTTTTACTTTATTAATTAGTGTTTGTGTTTGTGTACCGCTGAAATCCTGACCAGCTGCTTGAATCTTAGCGATATGGAAGTGGCCTGTAGGCAATTGTGGTCTAAGGGTTACCCGAAGTTTTGCTACACGGAAGAAAATCTCATTGGATAAATAATTGCCTCCTGGTCCTTCGTTCATTCGTTCACCTACTGTTGGAGGATCATCACCGTTGGTGTTGGGATGTGATATGCCCTCACTATCAAGATATTCCCAGTTGTATACGATGCCATTGCCAATAAATGTTTGAGGCAGGCTGGTTTCAATCCATTCGAGATCCGGATTATCAATTTCAATGGATCGGCTTAATGCTTCTCTGGACTCATTAAGATTATCCGTTATATCGCCGCGGGACACCGTTGCGTACCTATCAATATTATACTGATTGGGAAGCGCCTGACTAATTGTAATAATCATGTCAACCTGATTCAGCCAAGGCTGTATGTACTCTTCGATTATACCCTGACCCGGCCCCCCTTCGGGAGTTACGCTGCTATCAAAATCCCTGAACCTGACAGGGGCAATCATTGTTTGTATATAGCCTATATTGTTAGATGTAAGCGTATCGTAAATTGATAATGCAACACAGCCGGAAGGATTACTTTGAAATATATTAGTGGAAAGTTGAAACGGATCAAAACCGGTGACAAGTATTTTTTTTGCAGTTGAAGGAGCGCCTGAAAAGTCAATTCCTGTATAATTTCGGCTTTTCTCTTCAAAGAGTTTGATGGTGTCTTCCAGCTGTGTATCTTGAATTATAGCAAATTCTGAGCTAATGTCACCAATGAAATATGGATGCTGTTTCAAAGCGACGCTCATTTTTATCCTAGCCCAATAAAAGGGCCTGTCGTCAGCGTCGGAAGGGTTAGCCTGCACTGTTTGCGTGGCCGTTTGCCATAGCTGTGCTCCACTTGTACTGACTAAAGACCTGATCGCGGAGTATATTTCAGCGCTTGATGAGTCGAGATTATTTAATTTAGAGATAAAATCGTTGACAATCTCGCCCAGTTCAGGCTGCAGGCTAATGAAGTAATCTTCATTTGGTCGGTCTTCGATATCATATTCGGCTCCAATATTCTCCTCAAAATTTCTTGCGTAGGCAGCCCCTATTATTTTTTTGTCTGTATATAAGGTTATGGGTGTTTCCGGGGAGGCTAGATGTGATATAATATTGCCATCCCCGTCATCTTTAAGTCCAACGAGGGCACAGTCAAAACTCGTATATGGGTCCTCATTGTCATCTGTATTGCTGACAACATACTCGAGTTTCATATAGATGCGGTAATCGTCCGTAAATTCTTGCTGACGCAAAGTTTCTAACTGTTGCATTTGGGCGTGAGAAAGAGATATAATTGCAACATCATCAAAAGTATAATTTTCGATCTTCAGCTCACTGGGTAACTCATCCTGAATAAACTTTAGGTAATCGCGCTGTTGGCCTGCAATGACCAAAGAACTTTGGACGAGCTTCACCGACGGTATTTTCTTATCAAGTTCAGTAAGGAAAAGGCTGTCAACCTGGCCTTCCATTCCGCTCAGCGGTATTTTGTCGTCAATGTTATTCCTGAAATTTAAATTATACTTTGCAGGGAATGCCAGAAATGTGACTGCGGCATTGTCTTTCGCAATAGCAATATTTGCCGTAAAATTTGAGCCGTTAATAAGAGTTTTATCCGCGAAGTTTTCATCGTAATAAACTTTTAGGTAACTTTTATTTGTACTATCCTCAAAAGGTATCTGCATGTCAAAAATCGGAAAAAGCATATCTAAATAGTTTTCCCGGACAGGTGCTATACTTTCAGCAGGTGCAGTGAGGTCCGATTTTAGTAGTTTGATAATTCTAAGCTGGTAATAAGTAGAAACCAAGCGGTCTGTAGTTTTAGGAACTATTAAGTCCTCAAAGGAAATAAGATCCTCCGCTATAACAGGTTGAAGATATAGGTCGTTCCCTTTGGGCAATTCAAGGCCAAGGATTTTTTTATAGGCTCGTTTATAATATAAGAGGGGACTTTGGTTGTCTCCGGATGGAATTGCGAATTTGATAACCTTATCTGTATTTCCGGGGTCAAATTCACTAGTACCCGCACTATCGTCAATAACAAGCAAGGGCCAACCATAATCCCTGTAATAGTCTACCTCTGTAAGGGTATCTGTATTGGCAAGGTTCCACCGAATAGTATTACTATAATTTTGATAATAGTTAATAGAATTGCAATATTCGTCAGCGATGTTGATGTACAACTTGTTTTTATTAAGATATTTACTGATGACCTGTGTATACAAGTCATCTCCTTGGCGCATTTCAAAGCTGGTGCCGGTAAAAACCTCAATGCCAATTGTGTAGAAGGAGCCAAATAGAGCGGCGGCATCTATGAAGCACTGTATTTTTTCCTTCTGGTTTTTATACTTAAATCTTTCAGCGGAAGTAGGATCTGCTGGCAGGGGATCAACCGTTAAAACCGAGTCTAATTCCCTTGCTAATTTGAATGTAGCTTGAAAGCCACTTCTTTCAAAAACTATCAAAATCCCGAAATCATCCGACATATCGAAATCCCCAATATGGTTTCCCTTGAATACAAATGGGAGCGTAACGGGATTATTCGAGTAAAAAGCTTCATCCAAACTATCTGTGTTTAGTAATTTATAGCTTTGGTCTGTCGCGGCTGCGCTGTAAGCTAGTCCCAGCGATGTTTCTGCAAGCGGTTCTGTGCTGGGCATTGGGATACCTTCATTTTCATACCACAGCTGGGCACTTTTATGGATACTCTTGGTTAAATCATTTTTGTTTTCGTTTGCTACCTTATTACCCTCGATTAAACTGTCCTTCTTAATACCCTTATAAATTATATAATCAATTTTGGGCATATTTAAGTCAGGCTGAACGGATGGCTTGAAAACGACATTATACTTATCAGCACCATCTATTTTCTGTACTAGGACTAAGCCGTCTGTAACAGCAAAAGCTTTGGGCGCTTCACTGGCGCTTGAGGTAAACAGACTATTTAGCCGGAAAGAATTTTCGTCAATAGCTCCAAATTCCTGTCCAGGAGATTGAACGTTTAGTTTGAGTGGCTCAGTAAAGAAATACATATTTGATGGATTTAGAGGAAGTGATGCTATTTAATAGTTTTCTAAAATAACAAAACTTTACTGATAAAAATTGTATTTAAGTTATTATATTTTAGATATTTAACACACTTGGAAGTAAAACTTCCAAATGTGTTAAAATCGCTTATATAAAGCCGCGTCTCGTTAGTTCGAGGACAAGTCCACTTTCGGCAGATATCCCTAAATTTTTTTTTATATTAATAATCCGTTTCTGGATGGTGCTTTGCGAAAGGTCTACTACTGATTCAAGATCCTTGACCTTGTAACCTTTTGCAAGATGAAAAATGATTTTCCGGTTGTCATCATCAATCATTATTTCATCACGCCATATTTTTGAAGAGCAAGCCTTTACCATTTTACTTTGATAACAATTCCCTTGCATTACAGTTTCAATGATTGTGTGAAAAATTTCGCTATCAATCTCGTTCTTGATTGCTAGAGCTTCAGGATGTACCTTCTTTATAATATCGTAGATAATAAGTACTTCGGTTTGCGCAGTAATAAAAACAATTTTACAATTTGGATTTATTTTCCGAACAAGATTCGCTATATCACAACCATTTAAAATTTTTATTTCAGTGTAAGCGGGCAGCCGGTAGTCAAGGATCGCAAGTTCAAACTTACGTTCATCAGTATCTGAGGTAATAGTCTTATAGGCTTGTTCACAGTTGAAAGCTTTTACTGTATGCACATCAGCACGTTGCAAGAAAGACTCCTGCAACATGCTTTCGTAAAATCTTGCAACCATAGGGTGGTCGTCAACAATTAGGATATTCATTGGTGTGGTTTATTAAAGGCATAATGTATGAAGATTTGAAATTATAAATCCACGTAGAAATACTTGTTTTTAAAAATCGAGTAAAAACCCTAGTTGTCGATACATAAGATTAGTACTTGACGAAAAAGAATTATTAATTATGAGATAGGCAAAAATTGTTCCGCTTTATTAGGTATAAAGCTGGCGGCACTTTATACTTGATGAAAACCAGGTCATCTATGTGTTGGAAGTATCATTAGTTAATTTTATATATCGCCTTTGTTTTAGAAGAGTTTAAAGGTGAAACCAAATCGGCTTTCAGGTAAGACGGCCTCTTTATATACCGTTAAAGGTGATAAGCTCATTGAAGATGCAATCCCATTTTAAGCCATGAATTGATCCAAATATTTACAAATTTTCACCAGGCGGGAGTGTTCAATACCTCTTTTTTTTAATTGATTTCAAAAAATATTTAGAATTGTTTAAAAGAGGTGCGGGTGATAGGTTCAGGTCAGCAGGTCCAGCCTTACAGCGTAAAGCTATTTGCATTGGAGGTATAAATGCTCGTCTGAAATTTTATATGCAATAGTATTATGGTAGATATTTAAATATTGCGTACTAAATTTATGCTTCCAGGTCCCAGTCCAGGGCATTTATCTGAGCCCTAAAATTAATTATGTTTTGTACCAAGTCCTCAAAGGAATGGCTTTTGCCGAATATCATTTCCTGCTGCATTACGGTATAATCTTTTTTCCATTCGGCGATGATGGCCTCTGGAGGTATGCAGTTAATGAATTCCGGTTTATGCCTGTCGTAATCTATTCCCCGTATTGCGGTAATTGAGCGCCTGTGGGCCACAATCTCCTGATACAAAGCCTTATTTTCAAGTATGTGAGATCCATATGCAACAATTAGCCTGTCAACATCATAGAGATGCCTGCTAAGGCGTTCTACACGGATGTTCTGTGTTGGTTTTTGAAATTCCTCATGCAGCAGGAAGATTTTCTCCAGAAGTGTCCTTTCCGGGTTTACGGTGGCGATCTGAAAAGGGGTGTCAGCAAATGGTAGTTCCGGGAAATGTTTACCCACAAGGCTTACTATGCTGCGGTGGCTGAAAGGCTCACGCAGGGAACGGCTGCCGATTTCGACGAGCACCCGGGGCTCAATATATTCGTTATATTCAAAGATGTGGGGATAATATATTTCTATAATTAGCGGATCCTGGTCGCTGTCTTTGCTTTCCCTTAGTTTTATATCAACAGGGATACCGTTTTGCTCAAAAATTGTTGCCAATTCAGGAAAGAATACTTCAGATATATATTTATAGGAAGCCTTACGCAGTTTTTTCACCTGTGTTGGGGTCATAGCTCCTTCAAAGCCGAGGTATTTGCGATCAAGAGCCAGGTCAATATCTTCTGAAAAGCGTTCGATCAGATTCCAGGCCTTACTCAGGGAAGTTCCGCCCTTGAAGACAAGATGCTCAGCAGGGGTACTTGAGAACACAAGGTTAAGGGTGATGGTAACCCACCAGTCTTTTTCCACGGCTTGCGGCCTCATACCGGTGCGTGCTGCAATTTCGTTGTATACTTCTGCTTTTTCTTTGTTTGAGAGCTGTAGCCAGTGCTGCATAATGGTTAAGGTTTTGTGGGAAGTGCTTTTCTCATGATCTGTCGTATCCATTCCGGTGCTAATGCGATGTCACGCTCCAGGACTTCAGGTTTTTCTTTTTTAAGGAATTCGATAATTTTTGCCTCCTGTTCAGGTGTTACCTTATCTTTCTCCAGTACGCGCAGTGCCTGTATGGCAAGCCCGGTGAGTTCCCCTTCCACAGCGAGGTTTTTCGGGGTGGTTTTTTTAAAGAGGATACTGCGTTTACCCAGTTGTATTTTTCGGGCCGCACCATCGGTCAGGTAGACCACGTTCATCGGAACCTGGGTTGATAGCCCGAGCATATTTAGGGCATAGGTACCTGTAGGCAGGATGCGTGCCCTGTCCCTTTTAGCAATGGCCTTAGCGATAACCTCCGTTGAGGGGGTCAATGGCTGGCCCAGAAGTTTGCTCATTTCCGGACGGGTATAGATGCCCCTTGCAATCCGGGTAAGCTCTCCTTTGGCTGCCAGTCGTTCCAGTGTCTTGTTAACGGTCTTGGCTACGGCTACGGCAATGAAGTCTTCGACAAAAAAAATTCGGCCTCTTCGGTTTTTTTTTATCTTTGCTAATATCTTATTTTCAATACTTTCAGTCATATTATTAGCGTTAGTCTTGTCGCAAATTTAGTAAATATTTGCGACAAAAAAATACAATTACGTTCTTCTTTTTACTACTTGCTTTTTTAATTAAAAAACCATACCTTGGTGCTCAAGCGAGGCGGCGCTTGAGGGGTTATGATACTATGCCGTCGGGCATCCCTTTAAAAAGGGATGCCCGACGGCTTAAGATGTAAGTAAGGGGCATACCGAAAACTTAGTTTTCGGTATGCCCCTTACTGTAATGTATGGTGTTTATTAATTAAACAGCAATTCTATTACCAAAAATAATTCGCGGTTTTCAAGCCTTTTTGTTTTGGCATATCCGGTAATGCAGTGCACGGTAAAAATGGCTTGGTAGCCATCAAAGAGCTGGTCGGCAAAAAGCCTTTTGTTAGTAGCCAACTTTTTTTGGTATTTGATAATTATGGTGTCTGCATTTCGGGCAAGCTGCAGCCAGAAGTCGAAATTCAGCAAGCCTAATGTCCATGTTTCTCGTTCCTGTTGCTCATTTTTTATGATGCTCTCACTCATGCCTTGTATGGCATCTACTATCGGTGCTATTTCTTCGGGAAACCAGCTGTGTAGGATGCCCGCTTTTTCCACGTTTGTCAATTGCCTTAGCGTTTTCATACTACATCATTTTGGGTTAAACTTTGTCCTTTTGCTGTATCCTGCGCTCGAGCAGGGTTTCCAGTATATCACAATCGTACTCATATTCCTGCCCCTCGAAATGGTAAATACCGGTATCAAAGTCCAGTTCATACGTATCAAAATCTTCAGGCTCTAAGTAAATATCAACCAATTCCCCCTGGCTGTATGTTGTCCTGCCGAATACCAGGTTACCCAGTTCCTCATAGTCCAGTACAAAACCTATGTTGTGGTGGTCTGCGATTATTTTGAGTATTTCGGTATTGGGTGCCCATCGGGTTTCATACTGGATTATACCTATATCCCCTTCTTCACAATACAGGTCAAGAAAATACCCGTCTTCACGCTCTATAAAATCCGGCAGTTGCCCTTTTCCTGTCTGTTCTTCCTTTTGTCGCATCCCCTCAAAGAGTGCCTGTATGTGTTGGATTGCCGTTTTACTTCCTTCAAAGGCAACCCTGTTACTGCAAAAATTTGCCATAGTACCAGTATTTTTTAAAGCGGTTGCCTTTGTGTAAGGCAACCGCCTGTAATGATTAATTAAATTTGAAGATGTCTGCACCCGCATCAGCGAACCCCCTGCACAGGTCAAAGGCTGCCTGTGCTTTACTTCGTGCTGTCCCGCCCATAACAAGCGATTGCAGTTTTGCCTCTTCGTCCTTATAGTTGCGCACGTTTTGGTAATAGCCTGTTACGGCGTTGTATGCCCCGAACAATGTACCTTTTGTGGTTTCCATTTGCTGGGTGTCGCTTATCATCGCATAAGCAAAGGCATCCTGCACCGTATTTTTAAATACGGTAGAGAGTTCATCCTGCGCCCCTTTTTTTAGCAGGTCAAAGGTTTCTTTGTTTGGGCAAAGGGCAAGCTCGATGAGCTTTTTCATTTCGTTATCTGCTACCTTCACCGAAGCCCAGTTGTTGAATATACCTTCGAGTTCGACGCTCAGCCTGTCGGCTAAGCCCATCACTTTATGGGCATCCTCGAGACGTTGTTTAGCCCCTGAGGTATGCTTGATGCGTACTACATTTGACATCCCTTTCAGGGCAGCATTGAGTGTGTTTTGGCATACGATGCGAATAGGTGTAAAAGCTGCGGTAATACTGCCGGAGCCATCGTGCGCCGTGGTCAGGAAAATGTATTTTTCGGTAACGTCCTCGCCATTGCCCACCCTGATATAACCCGGCAGTTTGGCGGTTATGAAAATGCGTTCCCCTTGCCCCAATGCCCCGGCTGTCTCGTATAGGATACCCTCGCTACCGCCTACAATAGCATCAAAAAAAGCGAAGGCTTCACGGTTCTGTACGATATGATAGTCTTTGCCAACACTTGCCCCAAGTACCGTGTCGTTGTCGGTGCGGTAGGTAAAGAAGCTGCTTTTTGATTGTATGCTCTTACCGCTGGGTAATATGTGTGTGTTGGGTTCTTTAGCGATTTGGTAATCCAGCCCTGCGTATTGAATTGCCTCCGCGCTTGTGGGATAGTCGCTTACGATTTGCCCAAGGTTGTGCCATGCTTTTTCCTGTACGCTAAAAAATGAGTATTTCCCTGTGTGCTCATTGAAATTAAGATTGTGTCCCATGATTTCTTGATTTAAAAATTCTACATTGATTTTAAAATGGCAGGTCGTCGTGTTCCTGTTCTGCGTATTGCCCGCCCGCCTGCACTATTTCCGCCTTGTATACTACCGTATCTTTCACAGGGTCTTTTGCTGCGCCTCCGTGAAATTTGATGCGGTTTACATTTATATTGAGTGAGGCTTTGGGCTTTCCTTCATTGTCGGTATATGCCCGTGCGCTTACCCATCCTGTCACTTCCACAACACCCCCTCTAACCATATATGGGGCAACCTTTGTTGTAAGGTTGTACCAACAGTTAAAGAATTCTGTTTTTACTGTGCGTTTGCCTTCTTTGTTTTTGTAGCTTTCGTTTACAGCCAGTGCAAACTGGACTACATCCCTTCCATTGTAATTACGCACCTGCGCATCCCTTGTAAGCCTTCCTGTAATTTCCATAATGAAGATTTTAAATTATACATCAGTGTCTTTCCTAAATCCCACATAAGTTTTTTCCAAAAGAAAAAAGGGAAAAAAAGAAAGCAAGTGTAATGCGGGAGACCAGCGCGGGCGGAGTGCTATAAGTCCCAAGGGGTGGCACCTACAGGTGCCATTATGCGCATGCAGCCAAGTGGCCCCGCTAGCTTAGCTGCCCTTTTTAGCCCTTTTCTGGAGGAAATATTTTTTACTTAAAATAGTTAATCGGTTAAATTTTCAACGTTCCCGTAATATCCTACATGCTACCAAGTGAAAGCGTGGGATTAATGGGAGCAAGACATAATAGAAATTTGAAATAATTTTATGGTATTACCCATCTGAAGTGAAATATAACAGCTTTAACTTTTGGCTTGAAAATTGTTAGGAAATTCATAATATTATTATATTTAACATAATTAACAACCAATACAATAATGGCATCTCTAATTCACAGTTGCCATTACTCTCTTCAATAATTTAACTTATGGCAACGCAAATCTCATGGGAGCATAAAATCCAGATCGACCCTTTGTGGGTAGACCGCCAACTGGATCATCATTTCCACGAACAGCAATTAAAAATTACGGTCAGGGGATACACGCCAAAAATATCTGGAACTAGTTTTTCATGCGACGACCTAGTTACAGAACTGGGATTTATGGTTACAGATTACGTATTAAGCGAGGATAAAAAAACGCAGGTAAAGCAGGATCTTGAGCATAAATACGGCTCAGCGTTTGCGCAAAAGAACGCGGAGCGCCATTTTCAGAAAATCGCGCAACGTTTCTTCGGCAGGAAAGATCCCGAGAAGGACGGTAAATTTGGGGAACTTTTACTTTTTGCTATTGTAGAGAGTATTTTAGGTAGTAAAATGGTAGCCCATAAAATTGTTAACCTGACCAATTATAAAGATCAGAGTAAAGGTGGGGACGGTGTATTTCTTGGAGATTACAATGTTAACGCAACACAGGCAGTACCAGCAATATTTATTGGTGAATCCAAGATCATGCAGGATTTCAGTACAGCTTTGGAAGATGCTTTAGATTCACTGAACAGATTCCATGCGCCAGATGTACGTGCAGAATTCAATGCTACGGAGTTTATAGTGGCCCGAGATACTATGATGAACGACGAAGACTATCAGGAGATGTATGAGAGGCTTTCACCGGGGAGTGATCGTTATAGATCGCAGGTGATGGTACATCCCGTGCTCCTTATGTTTAATACTGCCCGCATCAACACTTTTGAAACAAAAAGCCTTACGCCTAAAGATCTTGAGGAAGCACTTAAGGCTTATATGCAAAAATACAAAAAACATTTTCTCGATGCTGTAGCGAAGAAGGTTGCGTCATATCCTGAAGTAGGTAAAGTATTTGTCGATTTCTTTATTTTTCCGTTTAATGATATTAGCAAATTCCGTAATGCTATGTATTATAATATACATGGGGTCTCATATCAAAAAGTAACAGATGAGGAATAATTTTGAAGCGGTTTATAGTGATGTCGTCCTTAATTCAGTGATCAATAATTTGTTGATTAATCTCTTTACACAAAATGTTGACAATGTAAAGCGCATAGCTATTGAAGATACTTCCCTGCGCAAAGCGGTATGGACGGCATCAATACTGGGTAACAGTACTAGTTTTATTCACAAGCAAAAAGTGCAGCAGCTTGCTTCTCTTTTACACCTTAACTATCCTGAGCGTTTAGAAATAGCGAAAATATGCTATATCCTTTTTTCACGAGTAGGGAACCTTACGGCAACTCGGTTTTTGAATGCACTTTTTGCTGAACATTCCTTAAATCCTGAGGAGCAGGTTTCGCATTTCTCTGAAGATGTGCTTTTGGAGCAGGAACTGACTAGGAAAAGGCAACAAAATATGCTGTACATTGAAGGAAAATCTTATTTAACGACAGATTTTCAACGAGAGTTATGGGAAAGCTTGGTTCATGAGGATAGCATCTCTGTTTCTGCTCCCACATCATCAGGAAAATCGTTTATCCTCAAGAAGTATATTGAACACCAATTTAGCGTCTATGATAAATATACCGTACTTTATATTGTACCTTCCCGTGCCCTTATAAACCAGGTTAGTGAAGAGTTCCGTGTTGATCTTAATGATGTTGAAATTAGGACCGCATTCATTTCAGACATCGAAAGGTTAAATAATAAGATTATCTATGTACTCACTCCGGAGAGGGCTATAAAGATTGTGAACCTTAATGAACGGATTATAGAGCCTAATATTATTTTTATTGATGAAATTCAAGGTGTGGAGGACGAGCAAGGGAGAGGAAACTTATTCGAATATGTATACAGTGAACTTGCTAAGCAATTTCCAGCAAGTAAAATCATCACAGCAGGCCCTAACATCCGTAATCCGGATAACCTTTTCAAAGAACTTTTTAATAAACATGGAGAAGTGTCACAGAGTGAGCTCTCCCCGGTGTTTCAGTTAAAAACAGTTGTAAACCTTACTGACAGCAACATTGATTTTAGAATTTACGGAAGTAATCATACGTATAATACTATCACAAAACAGCCTGAGTACGCTAAAAATCTGAAAAAGTTGTACGAAGATAACAGGGGCGTCGGACTTTCAGTATTAATTAAAGAGGTCATCAACAACCCGGAAGAGAACAATATTGTTTATTCTTCCCGCAGTGACTATGCAGAAGGCTGGGCTCTCAAATATGCCCAATCATTGCCTATTATTGAGCTACCGCAGGAAATTAAAGATTTGATAGAATATTTGAAGGAAGATGTGCATCCACGTTACCTTTTGATTCAGTGTCTTGAAAAAAGGGTTGCTTTTCACCATGGTAAACTTTCTGAACTCGCCCGAAAAGAAATTGAAGTCCTATTCCAAAACGGACATATAAAAACGATTTTTTGTACTTCAACCTTACTGGAGGGAGTGAATATGCCAGCAAATAACCTTTTTATATTAAAGCCAGAGAAAAACAGGCTAAGTCTTTCAAGTTTTGAATTTGGGAACTTAATTGGACGTGCGGGACGAATAAAAGATTCGCTCTATGGAACTATTTTCTGTATCACTGTAGATAATGAAAGGTGGGCCGAAGAATATTACCTTAGTGATTATTCAAAGGAAGTAGAAACCAGTAGTACGAAAACCTTACGTGAGGTTAGTGTTAGCGATTTTAGCAAACCATTACATGAGATTGAAGATAGTCGTACCCGTAACCTATTAATAAGCCTTCGACATAAATATCTGAAAGGTGAGCTAAGCCTGGAAGAATTTCTTAAGAAAAAAGGTTTCAGTGAAGATGCTATACTGGGTATAGAGCAGGAAGTCATTGCAGGACTCAATACAATATCTATACCTTATGAAGTGGTAAAACTTAACCCTACGATAGACCCAGTCCTTCAAAATGAACTCTATGAGCGAATTAAAAATGATGGCACATCAGCGTGGGTTATACATAACAGCAGTCGTTTTTTTGATGGCTACAGGCGGGATGTTGCGGCCAATTTACCTTACGAGCAGAATAGCTTTTACTGGCAGCTGGACTCACTTATACATAGACTTAATGAAATCTTTAAAATCACCGATGAACTTTATGCAAGAGATAGATTCCGGATAAGCGAATCAACAATGTGCCAAAATAGCGTAAACTGGATCAATGGAAGAAGTATGGGTGAGCTTATTAATAACAGGATTAATTTTCTTGCTTATGATGATCGGGTTAAAGAAGAATACCGCATTGATCCAAATAAGGATAGCGCAATCAATAAAGTAATCCGTGAAGTCATTAATATAAATTCAAAAGCTATTACATATTCGCTATTGAAATATATCAAATTACTAGTAGACATCCTAGATTCAATGATGACTGAGGAACAGAAGAATAACTATAAGTCAACTTTTGCGTTACCCACCCATCTTGAAATGGGAACTAAAGACCCTGTAGTTATACAATTAATTACCAGTGGTATGCCTCGGAGTATAGCGCTGAAAGTTTTTGATAGTTTCAGTAAGACGGATGCATTCAAAGTGCACAAAATGGACGTTATCCTATGGCTTTCGACAAAAGACTCTATTGAAGGATTACGGCCTATCTACAACAAATATTTATGGCGGCAAAAGTATTTAAGAGTTAATAAACAGTGAATTAAGACCAACTCATAGTATTTTAGTGTTATAGATTTTATTTTAATTGAACTGAACAAGTAGTTAAATACCTATAGTTAGGTATTTTAGGTTAAATGTAGAAATAATAGATTTGTTAAATTTTTTAAAAAAATCGTTTACAGTTGCAGTCTTCTATAGCATGACTATCAACAAGAATTATTTTATAATCACCTAATTATACTATATAATGACAAATGTAAAAATGCGCGTTTGGGACGTTAAACACGGTAACGCTATTTATCTTCGAACCCCGAACAACAAACATCTTGTATATGACCTCGGCCGTGGCGACTATTCTGAGAACAGTGATGATAGAAGTCCCCTAGAGACATTGTATGACCATTATGGAGTAAGGACGATTAATTACCTAATGATTACGCATCCCCATCGTGATCATATCGATGATATTTTAAACCTAGACAAGTTTAAGGTGATCAGTATGCATAAACCTTCACTTACTAAAGATGAAGTAGTGCTTAATTATCGAAAGGGAGACAATCCAAAATATGATAAGTATTTTGAGTTAGATGATCTTTTCTCGGTTCCATCTGGACCAAGTACAACTATTTCCAATCCTGAAAACTTTGGGGGTTTAAATGTTAAGGTGTTTTCTACCCCCAGCCTGATAGGTAATCTCAATAATAAAAGTTTGTTGAGTGTAATCGAATATGAAAGTATTAAAGTGATCATCCCTGGAGATAATGAGTTTGATTCACTGGATTTACTGATGAAGAGGAATGAATTTAAAGCAGCAATAGAAGATTGTGATATCCTCATAGCACCGCATCATGGTCGTGAATCAGCCTATCACAAAGATTTTGTAAAGCTTGCAAATCCATTATTAACAATTGTCTCCGACGGATCCCTATGTGATACCAGCGCTAATCACAGGTATTCTTCGGTATCGAGAGGCTGGACCGTTCATAAAAATGGTGTTAAAACCGAGCGTAAGATGTTAACAACAAATTCAGATGGGGAGGTTTACATTGACTTCGGTCGCAATGAGGAAGGCTTATTTTTACAGGTAGTAATTAAATAAATTTAAAGTGGTCAGAGATAAACGATTTGGGGTAGCTCTGTCCGGTGGGGGCTACCGGGCTGCGGGTTTTCACATTGGAACCTTAAAAAAGTTAAATGACTTGGGGCTATTAAACAAGATTGATGTTTTATCCACTATTTCGGGAGGGTCAATTACAGGCGCGGCTTATTGTTTACACAACGGAACCTTTGAAGAATTTGAAAAGAAGATGTTAGATAGTCTAAGCCAAAAAAGTGTTGTTGGCTACGTATTGAAATCAAGGCGGTTTTTAGCAGGTGCGATACCATTAGCTCTTTTATTAATTGCACCTTTTATACTGGCTTTTACATCGTGGTCCGCTTATGCGTTACTTCCTTTAATACTGCTCATATTTATGATTGTACGATACCAATTTAAGTTCCTGCCGCTGAGTAAGATTATCGAAAAAGCGTATGATGCTTTTTTTTTCAAAAATGCGACTCTCACGCAATTATGTAATACCCCTGAAATTGCTATAAACGCTACCAACACAGAAACAGTGAGACACTTTACTTTTTCAGCGCGAAAAATGGAAGATACTGCATATGCATATTATAATCCGCCTGTTCTATTTTTTCATAATGATTTTCCAGTAAGCCGCGCAGTAATGGCATCCACTTGTGTACCATTTGCTTTTACACCAATATCTATTGAGAAAAAGTACTATAAAGATAAAAGTTTATATGGAACTGTAGATCCTAAGTTGATTGATGGAGGTGTTTACGATAATCAAGGTATACATAAGTTAACGCAAGGCAACAGCTCCTATGCCTGCCAGATTGTGTTGGTTAGTGATGCGGGAAACAAATTACCTTTCCAAAAAGCGTATAATAACACATTTACTTTACTGTTACGGACTGTAGAGGCTTTTATGCATCGGATTAAAAACTTCCAGATGATGCAGAGTATTTTCAGCACGAACCATGGCAGGGAGATAGCCTATTTATCTTTAGGGTGGGATATCGACCAGTGCGTTAATAGCTTTTTTAGTAATTTGGTTGCTGGTAATGTACAAAAGGAAACTATCGCTGCCCATGACTTAAATAGTGAATGGATTGACAACCCTAAAAATTATAAAAGTAAGATAATAGAGCACCTCAATGAGCGCGTTAGGGCTAAATTTATTGAAGAAGGCTGCGTTAATGGTAAAAGACTAGAGGACATACGTAAAATTGGTACAAATCTTACGCCGATCAAGTTGTCTTTATTGGAAGATATGATATTGCATTCCTCTGCTATGACTGAATTACAATTGCGTCTTTATTGCCCTTCATTATTCAAGTAAATAATATTATTTCCTTACAATAAGATAATTAAGTGATGGATCATCCAAAAGCCGTTGCATTTCACTGTTTATAATCTCGCGTATATCTTGCTTGATCTGCAGGTAATTCTGTTGTATTTGCTCTTGCGATATCTTGCGTACCGCTTCAATCTGTTTATAATTTTCTTCTTCAGCTTTTAGCGCTTCATGGTCATTTTGTATCCTGCAATGAAAAGCCTTTAGTTCAATTGGCGAGGCAGGTTCATCGGCTACGATACCAACAAATTCTCCTGAACTTAAGGTGGCAATTCGCGAAGGTGGCAGCGCCGAGTCCAACTGCCTGGAGTGACTGACTGATGTATCGTTACTATTGATGGAAAGACTTCGTCGTTTTTGCATTATTTTACCAAAGCGTTCCGATAACTGTTTTGCGGAATCGCCGTTTACCTGTCCCGATATTATATTACCGGTAATGTTTACAATAACATCTGCCTGCTCACGGCCATAATCTTTACGGAGCTGGCTAAAGTCTTGTATCCCCAGACAGGTAGCTACTTTATTGGAGCGTGCTGTGGCAATTAAGCTATCCATATTGTTAAGGTAAAGTGTTGGGAATTCATCAAAGACCAGGCTGCTTTTCAGGCGGTCTTTTTTGTTGACTAGTTTTACCAGACGGGTCACATATAGGGACAATACAGCGCCATATATTTGTATTTTCTGAGGGTTGTTTCCCATACACACTACTTTGGGCTCTTCAGGGTTGTTTATATCAAGGGTAAAGTCATTGCCTGAAAGCACATAATACAATTGTGGTGAGGACAGCCGCGCCATGGCGACTTTTGCAGAGGCAATTTGTCCCTCTAATTGCTCCATAACATCGTTCAAGTAGGCGTTAACGAAGGGGTTGATAAGTACCTCGATTTCCTTTTCGGTGCGCAGCAGCGTAAAGAGGTCATTATAATCCGCCTGCATGAGTTCGATAACATGCGGCAGGGTGCAAAATTCACCATCCCTGTATTTCTTTAAATACCAAATGATAGCCGTTACAAAGTTGATGGGCGATTCCACAAAGAAATCCCCCTGTTTTTTAATCCATTCGCGATTGAGCCCCATGAGAATGGTGCGGGCTGATTCCGAGGCATCGGTAATGTCAGTCATTGCGGAAGGTTCCAACGGATTGCAACGGTGTGTACTGGTGAGGTCGTCAAAGTTTATAAGGTAAAATTTGCATTCCGCCTTATAGCGATGGCGGTTTTTTAGCCAGGCATTATAGGCGATGCGTGAGAGGTCGTCAAACTTAAAGTCGTATACGAACATAGTGAATCCTTTAGCAAGGTGCTGTGTGATGACATGGCGGATCACAAAATAGCTTTTACCGGCACCAGGGGTTCCGGGTACCAATATGCCACGAAAGGGATTGATAATATTTATGTAGGATTGCTTTGTTTTCTTTCCCAGTTGGTACTCTGCCGGAAGGTTGACGGAATATTCGTTTTCGAGCAGCCGTTCCTCCTGTGGAAATGTTTCATTTTCACGATTGAACACATCACGGTCATCCAAGCCGTCTTTTATTATTCTGCTAAGCCATACCCCCCCGGTAACCATGAGAAGATATCCGGTGCTTGTGATCCCGATATAAAAGATAGCCAGAACGTTCAAGCTGTTAATAATGCCAAATAAAAAGTAACCTGAAAAGAATAACAGTAGCCCCGCAAATATATACTTAAGCGCACGGGGGTAGCGCATCTTTTGATTCTTTCGCCCCTTTACACCCAATAGGGAAATCGCAAGGAAAACTAGGCTGGCTATTTTGGCATATATAAAATGCCTGAAGAGACCAGTTTCCGCTATGTGTCCCAAAATTCGGTCCGAAAAGCTGCTATAGATGTTTAGTTTGTAAAAAAACAAGTAACAGCTGTGGTAATAGTGCAGCGCCAGCAGTGTGATGCTTATTAGCCTTGAGAGGTCTGCTATTTTTCGCAGTGCCTGCTCGTTTTCTCCTGTTCCCATATCAAAAAATTTAAGTTCGTAATTTATTATTGGCCTCCTTTTCTTTTCTTCTTTTTCTTTTTTTTCCCCACTGGTTTTCCTTGGTGATCGGTGGTGTATTCAGTAGTCAAAAGTGCCTCCAATGGGCTGGTCTGATCTGTTAAGCCATTTGTAGTATTTGCCGGTGCATCTGCGCTAGTGTGATGCTTCGGTATAATAGATGCCGAGGGTTGCTGACCCGGGGCAGTTTCCCGCAGGCTTTTCGTAAGGCGTTCTGATAAACCTTTTGCACTGTATGGCTTTCCTAAGGTGCTACCATTAATACTGCAACGCTCCCGGTGATCTACGAAGGTCAGCCCATATACCTGTCCGGTGGTGGCCTTCCGCATCACAAGGTCAATGCCGGATTGTTTCAGTATAGCTTGCAAGGCAGTAAGCGACTGTGGTTTATGCATTACGATCGCTTTGTCAACAGCCAGGCGTATAACGGCACTGGACTTAGCCTGGGAAATTTTATTGGCGGTAAAGTGTTTTTCGAGTGCTTTTAATGTCGCAGGAAAGGAAAAATCACTGGCCTTAATCGGTATCCCTACTGGCATTGCCTGAGCGTTTATTGCCCGATATAAAAGTCCTTCGCCAATAAAGGTGCGTGAGGTCACCTTGCCCCGGTCAGCGGTAATGTTGTACAATTCCAGGATTGCATTGAGCTCACCAAGTGTAGTATAGCTGTATTTAGATATCGCAAATTGCAATACATTCGACATTGCTTTCTTGGCCGGTGCTTTGCCGTAGCTTACTCTACCAATTGCAACGGCCTCTGGTTCGTACTGCTTAACCTGGCTTTGCTTTTCAGCCGGGGTAAGTCCAAAGGTTTTCTCTATATTTTTTCGTGCCGCTTCTGATTGGTTTTTACCCATATTATGCATGTCAATGCGGCTACCATCAGTACGTATCTTAAGGCTTACGATATGTATGTGTGGATGCCCGGCATCCATATGACGGTATGCCATCCACGGCTGGCTCCCAAAACCTATCTCCTGCATATAGGCTGCGGCAATGTCCAGAAGGCGTGCGTCGGATAGCTTGTCCTCAGTCGGTGGGAAATTTAGTGAGATATGTACGCCGGGGTGTGCTACACGGGGATTAAGGCTTGCCATGCGTTGAAGGTAATTTAGCTTGGACATAAGCCCAACTTTATTGGCAGGGAAGGGACAATTTTTTTCGCCAATTACACGCGCTGCGCCCAGCGTTATTTTTTGCTCATTATAGCGTAAAATACGGCTTATCGAATGTGAAGCTTTTATGACTGCAACCATGAGACAGAGAGTTGTGTTATAAGGGTATGGATATCTTCCAGCTTGACAGCAAGCTCGCTACGTACCGACAGGAAGCTGGCCTGCCAATGCCTGCTATCCGCATCCGGTGGATTTGCATTAATTTGGCGGGTAAGCTGGTTGAGGTTATTGCCAATTGCCTTAAGCTCTTCGCGTACTGAGGCTAGGGCTTCCAGGCCCATGTCAAGGGTTGTGTTTCGCTGAATAATAGCAACAGGCTTATCAAACAATTTCTGGCGGGCATATTCGCTTAGTTTGCGATAGGTAGAGGCTTTCCATTTTCTTACAAGTTTTTCGTGCTCCTCGGCATGCAGTCTAAGGTGAAGCCAGTGGCTGCGGGAGGGTTTGGAATCTGGTTCTTTCATCATCTTCATTTTTTAATCATTACAACATCATTGAAAACATCTTAAGCGGCCCCTGCCCACGAGTTCCGAGTAAGGGCAGCCAGATCCGGTTGTATCACAACCGTACATCTGGCCGATTGCGAAAAGACACTGCAATCCCAAGAAGCAGCAGAGGCAGCAGGCATCTTTTAAGTCATAATAATAGCCTGTGATTAATAAGCTCTTATTACTAAATAAGACTGGCACCAAATTGATGTTCTCTTAACCACTTTCGCTTTTTTAAAACCTGTTGACAGCTTACAACTGTCAGTGGTATTTCGTGCTTTGCATTCCTACATACAGTACCTGTGAAAACAAGAGCGTATCGCAAAGTTACTACCTAGGGAAAGGGATTTGCAATCCCCGCTGAATTTCGATGAGGATCGTTTATCTGGTGCTTCGTACCTTTGTGAGAGAATATTAACTTAAATTAATCGTTATGAATGCAGAAGAAGTAAGCCGCGTATACGACACGCTTTTAAGTGCACCGGGAATGGAAGACGAAGTAAGGGTTGACATAAGGATTGCCAGGAAGCACCTGTTGCTATTGAACCACATTCTGGGGCTGCCGGGACTGACCACGGCCTCAGAGCTTTTAAAGCACATTGATGCTACATTTTTTGAAAACATGAAAGAACTCGGCGAACGTTTCTTAGATAAGGCTTCCCTTACGGCTTTCAATGCAAAATTCATCAGTGTAAACAACCCTGGCCCTAAATCCTGATTTTCCCTCTTTTTCTCCGTAATCGCCTGCTATGTCAATCACCTTATCTATACCCTTGCGGATTGTTTAATCCCTTGCTGTTTGGGTCGAGGGCGCAACATCGGTGGTGCTATTTACTATAATACACTATCCGGCCGCGCTGCCCTTATACCCGGGCTGCAACTTAATGCTAACGGTATGAAAGCGGAAAGAAGAGACGAGAACGAATTGTTATTCAAATTCCTTTTGGAATTGGTGTTGGGTCAATGGAATGCTGTTGTACCTGAACAGAAAAGTTCCAATACAAACGTGATGGAAAACACTTCCGCCCCCATCCGTGAACTTACCCAATTGCTTTCGGAAGAGCTACGTACCTTGTTACTGCATAAGGCGCTGGTACACCCTCGGAAAAGATTTGGAATTATCCAGCATGGAATAGTTGTATTGGATGCTGACTTTATAATCCAGGCAATGGGAAGTACGACGGCTTCATATTTCGGGTACTCTGAGGTATCCATGTACCGAAGCGATTTCAATTCCTATCTGGTGCCCTCCTCGCAGGTTGATTTTATAAAGGCTGTGAATGCCATGCAACAAGACAAAAAAAGCCATCCAAAATTACTGAAGTTGACCTTTGAGACACCTGACAAAACGCAACTTAGCGCAGAATGCTTCATTGATCTGCTTCGCTATGGCAAATATGATTATATAGTCAGTCTCTTCAGCCTAAAGCCTGTAGTGCCAGGGCAAATGCTGGATAAGGGGGAACCTGTTGTAAAAAGCATAACAGCCGCACAGCAGGTATATGATTTTATTTTGGCACACCAAGAGGGATTGCTGCCAACGGCGCATGAATTCGCCAGGCGATTTGGCACCAATGAATTCGAATTAAAAAAGGAATTCAAAAAGCGCTTCGGCACCAGCATTTACCAACACTATTCGCAGGTACGCCTTGAAAGGGCGATCTTGCTTCTGAAGCAGACAGCAATACCGCTATCAGAGATAGTACACCTATGCGGATTCGAAGATTATTCCGGTTTTGCCAAGGCTTTTAGAAAGCGGTATGGTATCAGCCCTGCCAAGGCTCGGGAGACAAACGATTAGAATAATTCCTGATTGACCCTTTTTTATTCCTGAATGTCAGTTCGATAGGTCGTAATATTTGCCAATTTCACAATACTAAAACTGACATGCCATGAGCCGTATACCCGCGCTACGGGAAGCTGCCTTAAAAACAGTATCCTTTCTATACATCCTCCTTTTTGTTTACGCTGCCGTATCGAAGCTACTGGATTTTGAGAATTTTAGGACACAGCTAGGACAATCGCCGCTACTAAGCGCTTTCGCGGATTGGCTGGCGGTACTGGTGCCGGGAACGGAATTACTTGTTGCGCTGCTCCTTAGTTTTAGGCGGACCCGGATAACAGCACTTAGTGTAGGCTTTGGAATTATGGTCATGTTTAGTACTTACATTTATTTCATACTGACCTATAGCCCTTATGTCCCTTGTTCGTGTGGTGGCGTCCTGGAAGGAATGGGATGGAACGAGCATCTTATATTTAATTTAGCCTTCGTAGCAGTTGGCGCAGTAGCATTGCTACTGGAAGCCAGTGTAAAAAATATCATGCTTCGCATTTGCGCACCGGCCATTACCGGAACATTTATAGTTATTGGCGGCTACATATTGTCCGGTGAACTTATTGCCAAGGAAAATCCCTTTGTCAGGCGTTTTATACCCTTGTCGATAGCAGAAGGCCGTGAAGCATTGTTACCAAATCCCAACTTTTATTTTTCGGGCTTTGGCAATGGTGAGGTGTATTTGGGTAATCTTGATTCTCCCCTTTATTTTCTCTCTTACAATAATGCATTACAACGGCAGGATTTTAAAGTTTCCATTGAAGATGCCAGACATACGTTTAAGTCCCTGAGCTTAAATGTTGCCCCACCATATTTCTATCTTTTTGATGGCAGTGTCCCAACAATCTACAAAGGCGATCTGAAAGATGGCCTTACCACGGAGGTATATAAAGGACCACGAAGGTTTACTAAAGCTGCTGCATTAAGGGACAATACCTTCGCAATTCGGGGGCAGCTGCCAGGTTCAGGAGAGCACCAATTACTTTTGTTAAACAACAAAAGTGGCGAGGAAATTATCCCGAAGGATGCTTTTTTAGAAAAGCAAATTGATGGAGTCTTTGATACCGAAGGGATGCTGCTTTACAGCCGACCATTGGACCGGTTTGTCTACACCTACTATTACCGCAACCAATTCCTGGTGGCTGATGGCGATTTGAACCTGCTCTACAGAGGCAAAACCATAGATACAGTCAGCAAAGCCCAACTTAAGATTGTAAAGATTAAAAGTACGGGCGATGTAAAACTGGCGCGCCCCCCTCTTACGGTAAATAAAACTACAGCTGTCTACGGTAACCTGCTTTTTGTACGGTCGGGTCTAAGGGGCCGTTATGAGCCCCCTGAGGTATGGCAGCAAGCATCTGTGATAGACCTCTATGATATTGTTAAAAATGAATATGTTTCCAGTTTCTATGTATATAACAAAGATGGTAAACCTTTCCAGTATTTTATAGCAGACCAGAATGGCCTGTATACGATAACCGGGAACAAGTTGCATTTTTACCCCTGGGGTAAGCCCATCAAGAAAGTGATCAATATTAAACCAAAAACTATCGGCCGATAGCAGGGGAATGATCGAAAACCTGTAAAAGAGTAGATCTCAACTAAATTTTTATTATTATGAAAACTTTTTTAAAACCAGCGCTGCTTTCAGCAGCAGCATTTGTCCTGGCCAGTGCCGGGGCAGTAGCGACAAATAACAATAAGAGTGATGCTGAAGAAGTGCAAACTACTTATTATATACACAAACCATTGGCCTCAAGCTGCCAGGCGGTGAATGTGAATTGCACCACCACGCCGGGGCAACCGTGCATGTTTAATGATGGAACGACCAACTGGCAGGTCTACAACAGGCCTGCATCGGCGACAGATTGTAGTATACTCCTATATCGTCCATAAAAAAGACAGGCAGCTCAATGCTGCCTGTTTTATTTTACATTTTCTTATCTGTAATCCAATCCGCCGGTTCATTTTTCAGATGGTAGCCAAACCATGAAAGGACGCGATCTGATAGGTCGGTTTGGTTTTTATCATCGACCAAAGCGTGCGATTCCCCGGCATAGGCTAACATCACTGCCTGCCGTTTTAACCTTCGTAGTGCCAAATAGAGCGATAAGCTTTGTGTCCAAGGCACTACGGGATCATCTTTTCCACACCATAGCAGTAACGGGGTAGTAATTTTATCGGCATGGTGCAACGGCGAGTTCAACAGATAGTTATCCCTGTCATTGAAGTAGGATTTTCCCATGCGGAATATTTGTGTTTCGTAGCGCCAAAGCTCCGGCAGTAAAATCTGCTGGCCAACTGAAAAATAGGATGCTGTCAGGTCGCTTATCATAGACCCGCTAACAGCGGCTGCAAACATGTTTGTCCCAGAGATTATGTATGCTGTCTCATACCCTCCAAAGGAAGTTCCTATTAGGCCGAGTCGTCCAGGATCAGCAACACCCATATCAATTACTTTTTGGGCTGCGGCAGTGACGCATTCAAGAGCTGAAATTCCGGGAGCACCCGTCCGGTAATAAATGTCGGGTAGCAATACTATGTATCCGTTTAAGGTAAAGCGTGCTATATTTATCCCTATCCCATTTTCATCCCACGGGACTTCATAGTGATGTAAGCGGTCGGACATATTTTGATATACAAATGTGACCATTGGATACTTGCTTCCGGGTGTATACCCGGCAGGATAAAATAGCGCCGCTTTCATGATCTGCCCGCTTGTATTTTCGTATGTGATTAGTTCTGATTTTCCCCATAGGAATTGATCCTGTACCTTGTTGGACTTAAAAATAGTTTGGGCAGTACTATGCCCATTTCCCATTTTGATGCACGGTGGCGTATCGAACCGCTCATAGATATACACAATACCTGAGCGGGAACATATGGGTTGCCGCACATGTCCTTTCTGCGAATCAATAATTTTCAGTTTACCGGATGGCAAAAGCATATAGTACGATTCGCTGTTATCCTTTTCTGAGGTACCCACAACATATAACACCTTTTTAGGGTCAAAACTATTTACTGATCCCTGAGAAATCAATCTGTATACAATCCCTTTGCTATGCCCCTGGGTTAGCCTCTTGCATTTTCCCTGAGCGGTTGCCAGGTAAATATCGTATTCATCGTAAAGGTAGACACCCTTGCCATCGGCTGTCCATCCTGCAAGCCCAAAGGGGTGTGCCGGTGGCAGTGCGTTGGTTCCGTTGGTATCCCACTTGGTTGTCATCTGGCCGGTCAGGTTAAGGAGCGCGCCGGATTCAGGGTTGTACAACTGCCAGTTGCCCATAGTATAGAATGCTATGTTATTATTTAATGGGCATACTGAGAGAAAACCAGGATCAGTAGAAAGGCTTTTCACCAGTACCTTTTTCTTCGCTGACAGGACATCAGCAATATAGAAGTCGGTAATGGGATACAGCAGCGAATCCGCAGCATTAAAACCGGTGTTTCGCAACAGCACATAATCCTGCTTACCGGTATATTGGTAGATGGGCAAGACCTCAGAATTTATCCTCATTATGCCACTACCCGGGATCCAGGATAACAGTTCTTTTTTAGAATAGTCTCCCATACTGTTTTGTAACGTAACAAGCATGCTGTCACCTGCGTGCCATACTTCAGGCTGCGACCGTTTACTGGTATTGCCTTGCGGTGTAGTTGTAAACAGTAGCGTGCCCTGCGGATTGACAGTTACACTTTCCACGGAACTTAATTGTGTACCGTACTGTGCGGGGTTTATTGAATAAAGTCTTTGCTGTCCCAGGTTATAAAGATGAACTTCTCCTGTACCGTCTGTCGCCTTTGATGCAAACCCAAGGTGTCTGCCGTCCTGCTGCCAGGAAAGTAATGAGACTTTTCCGCTGGTACTATACACGGTTTGTTCCGCATTCCCATTAAGGTTTAGTAGCTTCAGCGACTGGGCATTGCCCATGGAGCATACGTAAGCCAGTTTTCCAGTCCTTTCGTTGTACTTAAAGTCCAACACACCTTTGAGCGTTGTCTGGATATGACCATTTTTTGTATTAATAAGATGCAGGCAGTTACTGTTATCTGCTTCGCTTTCAAGGGCAATAATCACGGTGCGACCCGGTATAAGGTGATAAGAGATAATGTGCTCCCGTGTGAACGTTTTCCCTGATTTAAGATTAATAATCCGTAAATTGTTTTCAGGTAACTGTACTACGAATGTTTCTGCATCGAGAAAGGACGGCTGTCTGCCACCGGGCAAGGCATACAGGGTTTTGCCTGGGGATGACTTTAAAAATAATGTGTCGGCATCTTTATACGCCAGGTGGTAGCTTACCCAGTCGCCTTCGGGAGCGACCGCTGAGAGGGAAAGACGGCTAAATCGCCCGTAATCCTCCGGTGTTGCATGGGATTTTACCTGCTGCGCTTGCCCAGTAAAGGGGAAGCTGCATAAAACAGGTAATAGGATGTTTCTAAGGGTAAGCATTTTAATATCCGGGATTTTGGGGACTTAGGTTTGGATTTAATGAGAGTTCATCTGCCGGTATTGGGAAGAGCGCATCTGTGGTGTTCCAACCGGGTTTAAGCCCCTGAAGGGCACTATCCAGCTGTCCGGTTCTTTTCAAATCAAAAAATCGGTGCCCGAATTCGGTGAAGAGTTCCACGCGCCGTTCCCTAATTATCTTGGCTACGAGTTCTTGTTGATCCTGCGTGATTGTTGCGGGCAGACCTGCTGTTGTACGAATTTTATTTAGGTCTTCAAGTCCGCCGGCCACATCCCCAAGCTTTGTCCGAGCTTCGGCCCGGATAAGGAATTGTTCGGAGAGCCTAAGGACAATGGAATATTCTAATTGGGAGCCGGACCCGCTACGCAGCTTGTATTTGTAGGGATGGTACCAAAGCGATGTTCCGTCGGTTATTTCACGGATCCACACCTCCCTGCGCTGGTCGCCACTTTCAAAAGCGGCAATCAGTGATGGTGTGAGTGCCATGGTTGGCGGCGGACCGGATTCGAAGATGAACAGGTCGGCCTCAAGGGTGTTGAAAGCTGATGTTGCGGGGCTAAACTGCCATATTGTTGCAGGACTATCCTTTAGGAATAAAAGGCTTAAGTCGTCAACCCACTGCATGGCCGGATCATCAATAACTGCGGTAGCATATAAGGAAGCTTCCTCCCACAATCCTGCATACAAGCTGGCGCGTGCTAGTAGGGCCATTGCCGCCGTTTTTCCGGGCCTTGTACGCTCTGAGGGCATCCCATTGCCTTCCAGTAGCGCAATCGCATTAATAAGGTCTTCACGGACCTTTGCCAATGCCTCTTCATAACTAAGCCTGCTGAGGGAGCGGTTGACAGTATAATCAGTTGTTTTCACATACGGTACGCCTCCATACATTTCATTGAGGTAAAAATGTACAAATGCCCTTATAAATAAAGCTTCACCCAACATCCTGTTGCGCTCGGCAGTGGTAAGTGCCTGAGCATTTGTAACGCCCTGGATGACCGCATTGGCTGAGAATATAAAGCTATATCCCTGATTCCAATAGAATTTGGCATCGCTTTGTGAGGAAAACAATGCATTTTGATACAGGTAGTTAATATCCTGCCTGTAAAAATCTAGTTCGTCTGCATAGAGGCCCATATTGTTGCTCAAACCACCGAGGTTACCGCTGAAAAGGCCCGCATCACGCATTCCCGCATATATGGAGCTAATCGCTGCATTTGCTGTGGTGGGGTCTTCAAAGACCGTTTGGCTGGTTAGTTGTGACGGGGGAAGATCTACCTCGACAAAATCGCTGCATGAAACAAGCAACATCACACAGAAAGATGCATATGTAATTACTACTGTTCTAAAATTTATTTTTTTCATAAGTATTTTTTTTAAAATGAGATATCTATACCTGCGCTATATACTTTCAGTGGGGGTAGAAAACCCGCGGTCCTGAATTCGGGATCCGCCCCTTTGTATGGCGTAAAGGTCAACACGTTCTGCCCTTGGGCGTAAAGCCTGCAGGAAATTCCGGGAATAAATTCTGATGGAAGCCTGTAGCTCAGGGAGATATTCTTAAGCCGTATATATGAGGCGTCTACTATCATCGCATTACTTGAGCTGTAATTATAGTACGACTGTATAGCGTCACCGTTGGCCCCCGAAGTAAGGACCTGGTGCTGGCCTACACCTGTGGATGGGTTGTAGGCATTGTCGGCATCATTACGCTGGTTGTACATCTGTCCTGCCGGAACACCGGCGTCGAAATCAAAGTTTTTCTGTTTGGTAAATTGCAGCAGAAAATCAAGGCTCCATGATTTATAGCGTAGCTGGTTCTGAAATCCCCCAAAGAATTCCGGTGTAAGGTCGGCAGCAACTGAGCGGTCTTTGTCGTAACTGATCACCCCGTCACCGTTAACGTCTGAAAAGGTGTACAGCCCGGTGGAAGGATTCACCCCGGTATAGTTGTAAAGCCTTGATATGGTTATAGGCTTGCCTATTATGTAGGTATTGGCATAAGATGATCCGGCAAGGCCGGGAAAGGAAAGCAACTTATTCCGTGCCAGTGATACATTAAAGCTTGATGTCCACTCTAAGGACGGCGATTTTATGTTTTCTGTACGCAGGGTGAACTCAAAACCTTTATTCAGTACGGTAGCATCCAGGTTGGCATTAATGGATGTGAAGCCTGTCGTCCCGGGCAAAGGTATGCCCACCAATTGATTGGAGGAACGGTTGCGGTAGTAGGCGGCCGTTAGGAAAATGCGGTCGTTAAGAAAACCAGCCTCCAGGGCAAACTCAAGTTTTTTATTGATTTCCCATCCAAAATCAGGATTGTAGAGCCTTGTCGGTGTAAGACCGATTGTCCCCTGATAAGGGACACCAGTGGAAGCATAAGTATCGACGAATTGATAGTCGCCAATCTGATCGTTGCCCGTGGTGCCATAACTGGCCCTGAGCTTGCCGAAACTTACAACCTTATTATCCGGTCCAATGAAATTCTCACGGGAAAATATCCATGCAGCTCCAACAGCACCAAAGTTTGCAAACTGACTGCCGGGGCCAAAACGGCTGGAGCCGTCACGCCTTCCGGTTACATTCAGAATGTATTTATCAGCCCAGCTATAATTGAGCCTGCCAAATACTGCGGCATATTTATAGATACTCTGGTTGCTTCCCAATACCAAGGTCTGGTTGGCAGAGGCCAGGTCTTTAATAAGACTGTTACTGGTAAAGCCATAACCACGTTGGTAGAGGGCATTACTGTTTAGCTGTTGGAACGTTGCCCCGGCAAGGGCGGTTAACTCACCTCCTAAAATTTCCATATGATAATTCAATTGCGGTTCCACAATCCACGAGCGGCGATTGGTCAGGTTTGACATCAGCATTGAATCACCGCTACCTACGCCGTAGGCGGGGTCATACATTGTAGAGGGCAGCGTACGGAGTTCGGTAGTCTGCAGGTTGGTGAGCCCCATACTGACCTTCGCCTCAAGCCCTTTTAGAAGGTTATAGGAGATCAGCCCGTTGGTTACTACGTCATAAGTCCTTGTAAAGACCTGGCTGCGCAATGCGGCTAAAGGATTGTTGAAGGTTCCGCCCTCCCAGTTCAGCTCACCGTCAGCATCGTATAACGCAGGAGCGTTTGGTGCAATACTGCGCGATATACTGGTGAGATCGGTTGAGGGCAGGTGATTATTCTGCGCGATATAACTCCCGGTTAGGCTGGCTTTGAGCTTACCGTTTTGTGAAGTATGGTTCAGGTTATAGTGCAGGCTTCCTTTTTGGTAGCCAAAACTGCCCGGAAAAACTGTGGACTCTTTGTAATAGGTACCGCTGATTAGAAACTGGGTCGATTCCGAGCCGCCGGAAAGCGCCACCTGAGTGCTGTTTATTCGCGCTGTCCCGCCTATGAGCTCCTCCTGCCAGTCGGTGTAGCGGTTGGGATCCCATGTACCGTTGACATCGTATGCGGTGGCGGGATAGCTGCTTATGCCGTCATTGGCATAGGCCTGCCTTCTCATCGCCAGGTATTGCCCGGTTTTCATAAGGTCAACGAAGTTAACTACTGAACCAGCGCCTGTATAGGAGTTCACACTTACCGTTGTCTTGCCTGCTTTGCCTTTTTTAGTTGTAATCAATACTACGCCATTAGCACCCCTGGAACCGTAAATGGCCGTTGCATCTGCATCCTTAAGCACTTCTATGCTTTGTATATCGGATGGGTTTATACTGTTGAGGGGGCTGGTAACACTTGGAGTGGCGGATGAAGTTTGACTGTATCCGATAGGGTCTGAAGCATAGGGAATCCCGTCAATGATATATAGAGGGTTATTACCATCGGGGCGTAAGCTGTTCTGGCCCCTGATCCTTATTTGAAATGCCCCACCGGGCATCCCGCTTTCCTGGGTAACCTGTACACCGGGCATCCGGCCCTGTAGTGTGGCCAGCATGTTAGTAACGGGCTGCTTTTCGATATCTTTTGCCGTTATTTTGGCAATGCTGCCGGTACTTTTCTGCTGTGATACCGAATAGTACCCTGCATTTATTGTTACCTCTTCAAGGCTGGTTGCCTCTTCAGTTAGCAATATAGCACCAAGATTGTTGCCGGTTACAGCTACTTCAAGGCTTTTATATCCCAGG
This sequence comes from Flavobacterium psychrophilum, assembly GCA_001708385.1. NCBI lineage: Bacteria > Pseudomonadati > Bacteroidota > Flavobacteriia > Flavobacteriales > Flavobacteriaceae > Flavobacterium > Flavobacterium psychrophilum. Next base: position 3,467,274 of record CP012388.1, read on the forward strand.
TATTCAAAAACCAGCGTGTTACCCGTTTGTGCCTGTATCGAAAAATGACCTTGCAGGTCGGTCACTGTTGCGGTGTGGGTGCCTTTCAGTATGACACTTACCCCGGGCATTGGCCCGGTAATATCTGATACCGTCCCTGTGACGGCCTGTTGCTGGAAAACCGCAATAGATACGGGTTTTAAAGTTGCTGTGGCTTTAAGGGGGAGGCAAATCACTATCAAAAAAAAGAAAATGAAAGTCCCGCCTTTGCCCAATACGGAAATTTTCATAATATTGGTAAAGGTTAATAAAACATAATTTGTTAATCGCTCAGGCCTTCTGTGATTCGACCGCCAAGTGGAAATCAGAAGGCTTTTCTTGTTAAATAGTCTAGTAAGTCGGTAGGTTATCCTTCCCCATATTTTCTCAGGTATTTATTATACAATCATCTAAAACATCCTGCACCTTTCCCTCCAAGGTTACTAAACCAATTGTGAATTCGAACGGGTCGGGCGCAGGACTATGCCAATCAACACAGTGACTAATCTTATAAATGGATTGCGAAACTTTAAAAGCGGTTGCTTAGAATCAAAGATGAAGTTATTTCCCTTAAAAAAAGAGGCGTGGGTTTAAACTCACCTACTGCCTTCAAGGTACTGGTATACCGGCGCGCAATAAGTGAGCCCACGCCATATTTGGCGTGAGCATTTACACTTATCTTTCCGCGCGCTAAAAAGTACCAGTTTTTGAAGGCGGATATCAAAGCGAATGCTTCATATGTCGAAATTGAAGTATCGCAAATATATTATAAACGCAAACATAATGAAAATTTTTATAACGCGGATTTCTATCCGCAAATATTTCTTATTAAGGCTGTTAATTTGTTATATGGTCAATATCCACCAGCAAATAAATAAATTTATCGCCTCCAAATGGATCGAGGGCGCTAAATCAATACGTAGCTTTGCAGTGGATCATGGTATTGACGAAAAAACTGCACGTCGAATAGCCGACTCAAAAGACAATTATAAAATTGGGATAGAAACATTGAACAAAATTTGTGAAGCAAGGGAAATAAAGCTTTCAGATTTTTTTAAAGAAATAGGTCTTTAAAGGAACATATTACACTAAGTAATTTTCTAAATGTTTTTGATTTCTTTTATCAAGGAAACTTATGTGGGACAGAGTGTATCACCTATATGATTTTAGAAAGGTTTGTGGCGCATCATTTTATATAAGGGCATAAGTAATTTAAAAACTGTTAAAACCTCAGTTGGCAAATTACTATCAGACATCTCCAAGTTTGTAATTTCATAATCCCTCCCTATAATGAAATACTTTTCAATGTTATCTTGCTTACAAAAAGCATGTAGGTCTTCTTGAGATACAAATGATTTACAAAGACGTTTATTATCATTTACTAAAATCCAGTATTCAGGAGGAAGACAAGTCAATTTGTTGAAGAAAGAGTTTCTATAAGTTAGATCATTCATATTATTCTTAAAGTAATCCCTGTCAAAAAGGCTTCCCTTATTTTCTTTTCCAAATAATAGCCAAATTCCTATAGTTGTAAGTTCTATTCGAATTTGTAATCTTGAATGATGAATAAATGTTTGAAGATCACGCTGCTCTTTGTCGCTAAAATAATTTTGATATTTCTTTATTTCAGGTTGAGATTTACCGTAACTTAACCACATTGCATTCAATCTCCTCGGAGATAATTCATTTATCTGATGATGTCTGGAAACAATATTTCCATCAGTGTTTGAGTGTAAAATTTCCAATCCATTCTTTTTAAAAGCATGATAAATCATGTTATGTAGTTCCAATAAACGCCCCTCTACACCCTTCCTTTCTTTATTGGCAGAAAGTGAATTGTCTAACCATATTTCCTTTCTAAATGCCCAGTGATGTTCAAATTTGAAAAATCTATTTGAAAAATCTATATTTTCTAAGGGATTTGACTTCTTCTTTTTAAATTTAAACTTGATATTATGAGTCAGCGGATAGGAATTTCTATTATCTTTTTTATATTCATTTATGTTATATTCATCAATTGGAAAAGACTCATTAAAAATATTGTTAAACCATGTAATCAAATCTTTACAATGGTCAACGTCATTAACTAAATAGTTCAATTCGATGTTATTACTAAAGCCACCATCAGTTAGATTTGAGGATCCAATAAATGCAGACCAACTATTTCTATTTTTTGCTAAATATAGCTTAGGATGAAATGTTCTAACTTCATTATGGTAGAGTACTGCCTGTAATTTTTTATTTACAAGCATATTAGCTTTCAATAGTTCTAATACTTCTGCGGTAGTAGGTAAATCTATACCGACAATAATTTTAATTTTAGAATTCTCAGGGATTTCATTTAATAGTTTATTGAGTGTGGATTCTTTTAGAAGAGCTACAGCAATATATATTTCTTGGGCTTCATTAAGAAGATTCTTTAGGGGAGCCTCCAGTTTATCAACGATCATTTAGCGTTAAGTGATAGAATTATAGATTTAAAACTGTCCAAACTTGCCTCTAAATTTTCTATGATATCTAAGGCAAGTAATTCTGGAGACGGTGCGTCTTCGAGATCATCAAAACTATTATCTTGTAACCAAACAATATCTAAGGAAGTTTTATCTAAAGATATTATTTCATCATATTCATATTTTCTCCATCGTCCATTAAGGTTATCTTCATTCCATGTTTCCTTACGGTTAGTAATGTCCGTTGGGTTAAAGCATTTTCTAAATTCTTCTAAATCCTTTAATTTTAATGGGTTTTGTTTTAATGTATGATGAATATTAGTTCTGTAATCATAGAACCATATCCTTTCAGTCGCTGGAGTTTTCGATAATTCTTTTTTAGTAAAAAATAAGACATTAGCTTTTACTCCATGGGCATAAAAGATGCCGGTTGGTAAACGCAATATAGTATGTAAATTAGCTTGAGATAGCAGTTTTTTGCGGATTTTTTCTCCAGCCCCACCTTCAAATAATACGTTGTCAGGTAAGACTACAGCAGCCCTACCATTTTCTTCAAGCATACTATAGATATGTTGTAAAAAAGAAAGTTGTTTATTGCTTGTGGTAGTCCAGAAATCACTTCTATATATGTAACCCTCTTTTTTTGATAATTCTTTATCATTGGTTGGAACGTCGCTACTGCTTTTTCCAAAAGGAGGATTTGCTAAAACAATTTTAACTTTTTTTGCATCCGTTTCTTTTAGGCTGTCTGTTACTTGTATATCAGGAGTGTTCTTTAAATCCCCGATACCATGCAGATATAGATTCATTAAGCATAATCGAGCAGTTGATCGCTCAATTTCCCAACCATGAAATGTATCAAATTTAAGAAAATCATCTTCAGCAGAACTTGGCGTAGTATTATTTATGTACTGTAATGCGCCAAGAAAGAATCCCCCAGTCCCGCAAGATGGATCGGCGATTGTCTCCCCCAGCTGAGGATCGATGCATTCTATTATTGTTTGAATTACGGCACGAGGAGTAAAGTATTGTCCCGCACCACTATTTTCAGCATTTTTTTGAAGTAAGCCTTCGTATATTTCGCCTTTAACGTCCACTTCAGTTGAAGACCAATTGTCTTCATTTATGAGAAGTATTAATTTTCGAAGTTTTGAGGAATCGCTAATCTTATTTTGAGCACCGATAAAAATTTTTTCAAGCATGCCGCCAGATGCTGATAATGTTTTTAATATCTGTTCGTATTGAAATAACAAGTCACCTTCGTCGTTTTTAACAAGAAGTTGCCAATTGCAAATTTCAGGTAAATCATATTTAGATTTATTTTCATCTGCCATTTTTAAAAAGAGCAGATATGTCAGTTGTTCCAAATAATCATTATAACCTAAACCATCATCACGAAGCGTGTTGCAAAAATTCCATATTTTTTGTACAATTGTGTTTGTCATAATTCTATCTTGATATTACTTCTAATAAGTCTTCAAGCCAAGTATATTCTTTTTTTTTGTGTCGAACGTAAGAATGTACAACTGAAGAATATGGTTTATCGCCTCTTGACATTAAAAAAATTCGTTCATAACATTGATCTATATATATCTCTCTCTGCTTTTGCGGAATGTGGGTGTTTTTCCAGTAATTGTGTGCTAATTCGATTTCGTTTTTACAAGTTTCCCATATTTGTCTTCTTGCAATTACCACTGGCTTGTGGTTAAGCCCGTAAAAATATATAGAAAGTTTCGCTCTTTTGAAATTAAACGAATCTTCTAATTCATTAGCATTTTCAATAGCGTCACCATTTGAGTCAAAACCTATATATTTTGTGTCGCGAGGATTGATAGGATCGAGCAAATATGTTGTTTCGCATCCACAATGATCATCATACGGGGATGCAACAACGCAACCGTCAGCGGTTAGATCTATTGGGAAAAAATTACCCTTTCCATATGGCTTTCCATCAATTTGAAATCTATCACGTCTTATTTTATTAACTAACGTTCCTGCTAATCGGAAATTTTTCCAATGATATGATAACCACCAATATCCGTCAGTTCTAAGTATGTCTCCATTTTCTGCTTTTGATTTTAATTTTGGGCGGTAATGTTCTATTTCCCATTCACTCGAATTTGCTGGAGATTCAGAATACCAACATTTTCCGTGAGATAATTTTGAAAGTGCAGGATAAAGTTTTGACCAGTGATTATTTCTGTTTAAGTAAGTTTTTCGTGCAGAATGACTCATTGCTTTTAGCTTTGCCAAATGCTTTTCTGCTTCCTTTTCCCAGTTTTCAAAAGCTCCTTTACCTTTAATTTCATCAAAAGATATGGCTAAATCTTTAATATTAATTGGTCTCATCAGAAAAATGTTGCTTGGTTAATTTTTCAATTATAGCCTTACTCAAAATCTTTAATTCTTCCTCTTCTTGATCTGTAAATTCAACTTTTTGAAATAAAGGATTTTCGGATATTGCTTCTAAGTATTTATCATACCATGGATCAAAAGTTGTATCGTTAAAGCCTGATTCTTCTATTTCACTTTCAATCTTTTTATACTCCTGATATTCTACATCCGAATTTTCATTATTGTCAATTTTAAATTGTAAATACCTTTTCCGGTTAAGTTTTAACTGCATGTATTTACTTAAGACTGATGGTAATCCGAAAAGTTCACTTCTCAGGATTCCTGTTACATCTAATGCTCTTGGATCAATATGTGGAATTTCTACTTCTAATTTTCCAGCATGATTGGTTCGGAAAATCCTAACTTCTTCCTTGCGCAAACTTCCAATTACTAATGGATCGTGGGTGTTAATAATTATTTGAGTTGATTGATGTTTATCAACGACCTTATCTAAAAATTCTAAATATCTCCATTTCCAAATTGGATTTAGATGGGTGTCAGGTTCATCTAATAGGATAAGGGAGTTCTCGGCTTTCGTAAATTTCAAAAGTCCTAAAACCGTCAGTAATTGTTGCTCTCCTTCACTTAGTTCTTTGAAGACAATTTTACCAGCATTTCTTTTCCTAACTTTAACACGAACTTCTTCTATAAGATCTGAAATATAAAGGCTTTCTAAAGCTTTGAAGAAATCAGTATTGTCCTTATAATGTTTAGCAAGTGCTTTTAAAGATGATTTATCCTTTATAAAAAGATATAATCTTTGCTGAGTTTTACCATCTGTTCTAAAATTATCTTTAATTCGTGGTGAATCATATATTGGGGCTATAGCTAAATCCCATACTTTATCTAAAAAATTTTTAACCAATCCATCGGAACCAAAGAATCGATTATCTCCTTTGCCTTTCCACAAAGGCTTCTTGAGGACAAATAAGACGGATTCCAAATCTTCAATACCCAAAATTTCATTTAGAAACTCAACCGAAGATTTTTCTTCATCTTCAAAGGAAAAATAAGCAAGAAGCACAAAATATGAGTGAACTAATTGGACATAAAATAGTTTGCGTAAATCATCTAATTCATTTTCGCGAAAATTTTTCTTAATGATTTTTTCATAAAATGCTTTTTGATGATCCCAGAATATCTGTTCAAGTTTGTTGCTTAATCCTGAGTAATAAGCAAATACATACTTTGGCTGATATAAATGTTTTGTGTTTTGAGCAAAGAATGCCGAAAAAGGCTTCGTTTCGCCATTAACTGAGATAGAATAGTCTCTCTTTTTAATATTACTATCTATTTGTTTAAAATCTTCGCTTTCTTCGCTTTCTTCGACTTCGCCTACTGTAATGTTAATTTTATGTTCATCAATCGTATAATCAATTATATAATTGAAATCGGTTAGCTTTCTATCATTAGATTTACTAAGGTCGAGGTGTTTAAATATAAGAATGAGTGCTTCCATAAAGTTGGACTTTCCTGTAGCATTTTGTCCCATTAGAACTGTTTTCATTTCCCTGCAATCAAGGTCGATATGAAAGTCCCTTAAGTTCTTATAATTCTCTATATAGACTTTATTTATTCTCATTCTTTATCTACCAACTTTAAAAATGACTCCTTTCCATCCCTTTTTGTTTCAATGACCACTCCTGATTCAATGTTTGTTTTGAGTGCGTCATAAAATTTATCAATACTGTCTTTGTAGATGGATGACTGCCAGACAAGGTTAGATGCTACCGGCTCTTTACTGTCTTTAAGAATCTCAATTATGTCTTTTAAATTTTCTTCCATATCCAAGGTATTAGGTGTAGATATTCTAGTAACTATTTCAAATTTATTACGGATAGACGGGAAAAGGAAGCGCTGGGTCTTAACCTTTTCAAGGAGTATCGTTGCGGGCTCGTCATTGCTTGTTTGGGGGACTAATTTTCCCTTCAAAGCATCTTGTAAAAGATGTTGCTTTAGAACATCAGATTGCAATAGCCCGAAATTAACTGACTTTTCAATCGCAGATATATTTGAGAACTGTCTATCTAATTCTTCTGCAATTGAAACTTGTTCATCATATGACGAAGGGATAGGAATGGGTATTTTATTTAGGTTTAATTGAGATAGTTTAGGCTGTGCACTTCCGGTAACATATTTAGAAATGTCTAATGAATTAAAATAATAGTATAGATAGTCTAAATGATAACCGCTTTTTGCCTGTACAATATGAGCATGATTGTTAACCCAAAATTTTCCATCAACTATAAATGCTAATTCTTTAGATTTAGTTAAAAGGTTAGCTCCATCTTCACCTATCAAAAGATATCGACCCTCAAAAATGTAATCATCAATATGATCAATTACACCCGTTGCTCCATAATATCTAAACTTACCTTTTCTCTTAGATCGCACAGATTTGCTGAGTGGTACCCTCTTTGAATCGTAGTTTAATATACATTCTTCAAATCTAATAATTTTCCATCCTTTTGGTAATTCCCCGAATTTTACTTCGGGGTCAATGAGTTTACCACTAAATGCATAATGTAAAATTGTAGTCTTGTACTTTTTTAGTTGAGCCAAAGCTATTTCTAATTGCTTATTACCTTTTTCTAATTCACTGAACAACTCGTCCAGTTTCGAAGCTATCCTGTCTTGCTCAGATCGAGGAGGAAGTGGGATAAAAATATCTCTAACAATTGTTAAGTTAACCCTTGATCGGGTAGTACCCTTTGTAATCCTTTTAAATTGATCCTGAATATATTTACTGTTTATTGCATAGACTAAATAATCAGTATTTACGATTTGATTATCAGGTCTTATTCTCATAAGGTCAGCGACAATTATTCCTTCAGGGTATTTCGCCGGAACTTTGCAGCAAAGACCTAAAGGCTCTCCTAATTTAGTAATAATTATATCTCCTAATTGAAACGAATGGCGTTTCAACTCCTCTGCCTTTCGTTCAGTAATATATTGAATATTTTTATCCAGAAAATAGCCAGCTTTAATGTTTTGGATCCTAAAAACGGGTATGCCTGCTGACTTATATTCATTTGCTTTTAGATTTGAACCAAAAGGTCCGTCAACAAAGTCGCTTTTTGGATTGCTGACCATATCACTTAATTTAGCATTTATCCAATTCTCTGGTAAGCTCATATTGTTGTCAGTGTTATCTATATTCTTGGTACACATGTTATTTAGTAACCGCTATAAAAGCCATTTCTATTTATAATACAGTGAATCAAGTGTGTAGTATTTGTACTCTTGAGTATGTAAGGAATATTTTCTAACCGACCTGAGATTATCTTTGTTTTTAATGTATGGGTAGTCTTCCTAATCAAATATAGGGTTTTCTAATAAATTAGCAAGTATGTAACTTGAAATTGACCACTTTTCGGCACAAAAACAAAAAACCCTTGAGAATCTATTGATTTTTAAGGGTTTTAATTTGTTTCTTGTGGTACCCCCAGTACTACAATGAAAAATATATAATAGTCCAATATCTATTTTTTTTGAGGTCCAGACGCTAGTCCATTGTTTTAAACCCATTATTACCTGCTATTGTATGCAGGGGCAAAATCACGCTCTGATAGGTTTCAGTAGTAATCCCTGTATTTTCAAGAAGGGGGAAAACAGTCCAATATTCTTCCAAGAACTTATTTTTAGGAAAGGTAGAAGTTACGATCTCATACGCGTGTTTGTGCAAACGGACAAACGGTTCTAAATATTTCTCTATAGATGGCAACCGATTTGATTTAGTGCTATTGAATTGTTTATCAATTGGCGCGAGGTTCCAAATCAGGTCATGCGATACGAAGGCATGGGGTATAAAATGGTCTACCGCATAATTGGTTATGTCCATTTTGGTATTGGTATATATGCAATCAATTGTTCCTATTTCCTTAAAGACAATATCCCAGTATTGTTTGCGTTGCATCGATAGCGAACCCCTAAATGGTGGCTTTACAAGCTTACCTGCAATATCTGGTACGCTTGGATTGCGCAACTGAAGAAATTCCGCAAGGTTCCATAAGCAAAAATCTTTTAGTATGCGCGAATGTATTTTCAGGTAATCCACCCACTTCGGATTAACAATAACCTGTCGACCATTGAGCGCGTATAAACATTCCTGCTCAAAAGTTGTTGATGCATCATAAATGTATCGTTTGTAACTACTATCACTGGTAGTGCCGGATTTGTTAAACCAAGGTGTCAAAAACCAATGTGGTACATTTTTATCGAAATGCCACAATGTTTTTATTGTAAGGAGATTTTTTGAAGCAGTCAACCGGGTTACAATTTCCTCCTGACGCAGGTTTACCGGTATGCCTTCTGTTTGTTTAATCATTTGTACTGCCTGCTGTAAAAGATCCTGTTTGCCAAACGATACATGAAAGTAGTTTACGGTGTACCATGCCCCCGCAACCATACGGGCAAACAGTTCCTGTTTATTTATAATTGTATTTCCCTTTTCGACGGCTTCAATTAATGCTAAAAACCAGTAGAATTTGTACGTTGCCGAGGTGCTTGAGAAAAGCCCGGAAAGCTTCTGGATGGGCAGGTTATTATCGTGAGGAAATTGGGGCATACGTTGGTTTTGCTATGTTTGTTTATTTCATTGATCGAGTAATGAATAGACCAAATATAGACTCTTCTCATTAAAAAACAAAGTATGGCTCAAGCCCTGCCTGCGCCGTGATTGCAGCGGCATCCTTTTCAGAGAAAAAGATACAGCGGAAAGCGCGACGAGGCGCCTTCTTACAAATGCGTTGTGGTATATTCTATAAAGAAGTTTCAAATTTAATGCCTGTAAACAAAAAATATTATCTATTTGTTTAGAATCCAATTTTTTACGTAATTGGCATCAAATAAACCTTACAACCTCATATGCCCCGCCGACAGCAAACATCTGCTATATCTATACTAAGTATTGTAATGCTTTGCATTTCAATTATTGGCATTTATTATTTGTATAAGAAATACGTAATTGAGAAAAAGCAACGACAGCAGCTACTCTCTTTAAAAGAGCAAATAAATGAAGCCAATAGTTACGGTGCCCGTTTAGTTGATTTTAGCAGCTATTTTGCGTATTACGACGAGCAGCAGTACCGCAAGAACTTTCAAGCCTTGCGAAAATCAATAGTTCCCAACTACGGGCGTTTGGGACTGGATCTGCCCCTTGAGGACGCAATCCGGACTTTTATAGCAACGTATGATTCCATAACTACAATCAGGAAAGACTACAATGATGCCTTTGTCAAAAAAGAATCAGAGGCCTACCGCTACCTTTTTGATTCCCTTGAAGAATACCCTTTATCTGATGACCAGATTGAGGCAGTTATCCGGGATGAGGACAACAACCTGATCATTGCCGGGGCGGGTACGGGAAAGACTACCACAATATCTGCCAAGACGGCCTATATCCTGGAAAAAGGACTGGCAAAGCCCGAGGAGCTGTTGATCATTTCCTTTACCAAAAATGCGGTTAAAGAGATGAAGGAGCGTTGTGTAAAGTTCTGTAAAGACATCCCTGGCGTGGAAAACCTGGATGTAAGGACATTTAACAGCTATGGCTACCTGGTCAAGCGCCACTGCTCAAAAGACGAGCTGCACCTGGCCTTTGGTGGGGATGAAGAGGCTGCCAAGTCCTGCCTACAGGAAATATTTGATGAATTGTTTTTGAACGATAGCACCTTCCAGCGTAAGGCGGTGAATTTCCTCGCTTTTTTCAACAGGCCGGAGCGCGACGAGTTCAAGTTTAAAACCAAGGATGAATATTTAAAGTATGAGCAGAGCTTTAAAAACGTAACGCTTGATGGCAAAACAGTGAGCAGCAAGGAAGAAATGCAGATCGGCAATTTCTTCTGTTTGTTTGGTATCAACTACGAGTACGAAAAGCACTTCCCGCTGGCACCTGAGGACCGTAATGCAGACTTTGGCAGCTACCACCCTGATTTTTTCCTGACCGATTATGAGATCTGGCATGAGCATTTTGGGATTGACCGCGAGGGTAATGTCCCAGACTGGTTTACCAATAAACATCCCTATCCGAATGCCACAGCATATTATACGGCAGGAATGCAATGGAAGCGCTACATACACTATAAAACAGGTTCGAAGCTGATTGAGACCTATTCGTATGAAAATAAGGAAGGGAGCCTTATCAACAACCTTAAAAAACGATTATTGGAACTTGGCGTGGCACTAAACCCCCAAAAGCCCGAAGATATCCTTCCGATGGTAAAGCAATCGGCCTATTACGAAGATTTCATCAACCTTATGCACACATTTTTAGGCCTTATGAAATCCAATGCCAAGTCGCCGGAGGCCATAATAGCAAAAATGGGCGACCGCCGCCTTTCTGTCTTCCTTGATGTTTTCAAACCAGTGTACCGACGTTATCAGGAACGTTTAAAAAGCGCTTCAGAGGTTGACTTTAATGATATGGTCAACCAGGCAGCCCAGCATATAGGCCGGGGCGATTTTACAAGGCCTTATAAATATATACTTGTCGACGAGTTCCAGGATATGTCCCTTGGCCGTTATGAACTTCTGAAGAGCCTGAAAAAACAAAATCCAGGTGTCAAGTTGTATGCTGTAGGTGATGACTGGCAATCGATTTTCAGATTTACGGGTAGCGACATCTCAATTATCACCGAATTTGAGAAACACTTCGGTTTTACATGTATGACTCCAATTTTGCGCACCTACCGCTTCAACGACGAGATACTTCAGGTCTCAAGCAACTACATCCAGAAAAACCCTGCCCAAATCCGTAAAACCCTGTTTTCAGACCGAGTGGCGGATGCTAAAAGCTTTGCCTTTATCGGATCAGAAGTTGCCGGTGGCCGTGAAGCCCACCAAGAGGCGAAGGAGCTGGGGATCCGTTTGGTTTTGGAGGAGGTGAAAAGCCTCAATGCAAAAGCCAAAGTATTTTTAATCGGCCGCTACCACCATAATATACCACATTCCTTCAAGACCTTGCAAAAGGAGTATCCTGGCCTGACGGTAGAATACTACACGGCTCACCGGTGTAAGGGTATGACCTGCGATTACGCTATCCTTTTGGATGTTAATTCCGGTACGCTGGGTTTCCCCTCAGAGATGGCTGACGATCCACTACTGAACTATTTATTACATGAGGGTGACGGTTATGAGAATGCAGAGGAGCGCCGTGTATTCTATGTGGCAATCACTAGGGCCAGGCATAAGAATTTCCTGTTGTATAATAAACTAAACCCCAGTAAATTCCTAAGTGAGATTATGGATGAGCCGGACGCAGCTGAATCACTGGCATCAAAATGCCCGGAATGTAGCGGGCGGCTTGTCGAGCGCAAAGGCCCTTACAGCACTTTTATCGGATGTTCCAACTATCCGCATTGTGATTACAAAAAAAGTAAGAGCCTTACCGCTACCACAACCGTTTAAACTTACAGTGATACCCGGCAGAAAAGTAGTTGCCTCTTTTTCCGATTATAAAACTTATTTTCCTTATCACCAACCTTTAGAATATCCTTGCTTTATGAGCGTTACCAAAAATGCCCCTGATGGTTATGACTATCAGTATCTTGCTAGTCTCTACGCCTTTCTTTTACTGGGAAAGTCAAGAAAAATTGCAGAAGCCTATATTGACAGGGAAGGCTTTGGCGACTTAACTTTAATCTTTACGGATCACAGAGATGAACCTTACGAGTTTGAATTTAAAAATCGCAAGCCGGGTTTTGATGAAAAATATTTTGTGGAATGTATTTCGAAGTTTAGTGCCCATAGTGATTCCGAGTACATACTGTCCAAGTTGTCTACGGGAAAAATCAAGCGTTTTTACCTGATAACATCAACACGGGTGGAACAGTTTGCAGCCGATTTCTTTGTAATAACTACTAAATCAGACTGGAGCAAACCTTTACCGCAGTACAAAAAAAAGATTTTTGAAGCGTTTCGCGCAGCAGTGCTAAAGTATAACCAGAAAGACGAGCCCCGTGATAAATATGTAGCATCGCATATAGGTTCTGCAACAGATCTTGATTTGAAAAATCTGCTTGAGGGCATCTACCTTGTGGATCAGTTGGATGAAGACCAGATTCGTGCCAGAATCCACGATCTTTTGTCGGACTTAACGATAGCATTGTCGCATCAGGGTAGCTTGATTAACAAACTTATTGATGTCATTAAAAATAGTAAGACTTCGGGCTTAAATATCGCGGATACTATATATAACGAGCTACATTCATTACAATCATGGTCGCTTCCGGTGGATGAACATTATCTCTTAATGGGAGACGAAGCCAGCCTTTTGGATGAACTCAGCTCGCGAAAAATAGTTTTGCTCACCGGGAGTACCCTATGCGGCAAGACCCAACGGGCTTACTACATTGCTCAGCAGCTCCTCAAAAATTATCCTTCGGCTAAGTTTCTTCCGGTAGGTGAGGTTCATATGGCAGAACAATTCTTACTGAATTATGACGCTGAGACAAAGATTTGCTATCTTGAAGATCCTTTGGGGCAATACCGTGACGATGTAGGTATGGTCGCATACAAACAATTGGAGGGGCTATTGAGGCGTATGCCAAAATACATGGAGCGTTATCTTATTGTAACGGCAACCACCGAAATTACTACAGCCATTAGTAAAAGCGGCTATATGAGCGAATTTACCTGGCATGACCTTACTGTGCGTGAGGCCCCGATAGCATGCAAGATATGGAATGCATTATCTTCCGGATCGGGTTTTGACCACCTTATTCAAAAAATGGTAGTCGAAACGATAGAGACCGCAGATCAGGATGCTATTCTCCAGCCCGGACAATTAAAGCAGCTCGTCGGCTCATTACAGGCCAATCGTCCAGGGAGCCTTGAACAAGTAAGGCATTTAGCCAGCGCCAAAGCGCAGGACATTACAAATGTAATTACCTCAAGGGGGGAATCAGTTACTAATGCAATGATTATACTGGGGCTTGGTGCTACGATTCAAAAAGGTCTCTATGACATTGACCTGTCCTATCTTGAGCATTCAGAGCCGGACTATCTCCCCGGTATTAATGATGATGAAACCGGGGTCACAGGAACATCGATTAGCGCCTTGGAAACAGTATACATGATCCCTGAATACAAAAGTTTTACTGCGAGCGTGTCACTGCGTGGTGTCATTTCACAGCTGATCGATTATGGGTACATTCGTGCGTTTGGGGATGGCAGTTATGTTTTTGCCCACCCTGTATATCAGGAGGCAGCCAGACGGCTTTTAGACGGCAATAACCCAATGCGATTTGAGGCCGCCCTAAGACACTGTCGCAAATTGTTGGGTTGCCTGAATCCATCTTTGGCATTGCAAAGTGCAAAGAATCTTTACTTGCTTTATACCAATGCGTTAAACCAGACACAGCGGCAAATTGTTTTTGACCTTGCAACATTGGCGATACGATCAACATTTGTAGTGGTACGGGAAGAAGCCCTTCTATTTTTAGTTGCCCATCGTAATGCTTTAAATGAAATGATTACAGGAAATGTAAAAGATGCTTTTCAACATAGGAATGATTTTGGTACAGGAAATTACTGTTGGCAGGGGCAAATCCTTTTTATACCCGATGCCAAGCATCTGGAGACATGCAGAAGCCGGAATTATAGAAGCAAAAGGCAGTGCCTTGATAACTGGGAAGCCTACCTGTCAAGGCCCGTATCCTTGGAGCCAGCTCAGGCTTTCGAATTAATGGATGGGCTTTTGCTGGTAACTAAGTCAGAAAAAAGACAGCTAAGTTTTGATTATATTGTGCTAAAGGCATTCCTTCGTTATAGAGAGGGTGTTATCAGGGAGCGTGCTGCCTATCTTATCGCCGCAAGTATCACCGAGGAAACTTTTGCTGACCTTACTACGCTGTATTATGAAAATGATCCTTTTGTAAAATTCCAGCTTATTCGTGGGCTTTTTCGTTCCTGGCCTTACATGACGGACAAGAATAAGAAAAGTGAAGTCTTGGCGTTCATGCAGGCTACCTTTGATGAACCTTTCGTTATTCTCGGTGCCATCGGCTTATTTACAGAATTTGCGGCGGGGTATGCACGGAGTAGCTTTGACTGGATGTATGAAATACAAGCTTCTATCAAGAAGCACATGTGGTTCCTTTGGGGAGAACTGATGGTAGTTCTTTTTCGCCACCTTCCGACGGATGTACATGTTAATCATGGCCGGTTCAGTGCGACCTTAGCAGAGGCTCAAATCAGTAAGGAGGCAAGAGTAAAAATTATTTTTGCTTATCTTGACTGGCTTCCGGCATATTTTAAAGACTCTGGCCGTTACTGGGATATGTCTGAAATCTTTATTTTTTTCCTGAGAGAAAACTTTCTAATGATTCCTAAAGTGAGGCGTATTGGCTTGATAAAAAAAATGTTACTTCTGGAAGATACGGAGTTTGTTGCATCAATGGCTAATTTGCTCATTTCAAATTGGGGAAATTTAAATGATAAGGAAAAGAAAGTTATCCTCTCTGCCTTGCCAAGCTTAGGCAGAAAGGGGCAGTTGGCTGCATTTAGTTGTCCAGAAGCCACAGTGGACGTACAGCTTGCTGCCACTGGAGTTAGCATCCTGGGCTTAAGCACCACCACGATTGCCAATACCCTCACGGAGGACTTTATCAAGGAATTATTATCGGCAGTATATCTTGATTATTCACGATGGGGTGTTGCCAATTTAAATAAGGTTGTCTTTGACCCTTTGCTCTATTATTATATTGATAAAACTGATAAAAAACCATTTGCAGTAGCAGTGCGTGTTTTCCTTGATGATTTTCTTTTCAACAGTAGTAGAAATGGACTTTGGAAAAAACCTAAATCACTGATAGATGGTATAGTATCCGGCGGCAACGCTCATGCATTTTTGCTTACAACAACCATACTGCTTCATGACCTTATCGTCAATCGCGGCAGCCGAGCCGGTATTTTACTTGATGTGCTGTACAAAGACGCTACACAGGATAATCTGGCAACACTGAGTGTGAAAATAATAAATAACTTAGAGGGGATATCCTACAGTGAAAACCTTAAAAGCGTCAAGAATTACATTTCAGAGTATTACCAAGACAATTTTATCCTTGAGAAGAGTATTTCAATGTTACTTGATATGCCGTCTGATAACGATGACCATACAATTGTAAAAAAGGGATTTGCAAAAATAATATTGTTTGGCCTTGAACAAAAAAAGTTACGCTTGCATCATTACCTATTATACTTCCGTGACTGGGCTGATAAGAATACACATTTAATGGAAGAGCAATACAAACCTATAATTAATGATTACTTCAGCTATTTGCATGGAATTTCTCGAGAGCAGGCAGAGGCCATGGAACAGGAAATAGTTAATTCATCCTCCTATTTAAATAATTAACAGCTATGACAGCGCCAGTTTATAATATCTTCGAAGTGTTAGAAAAAGGAGATAAGGAATTAATACATTCAGCTTTTATAAAGTTTTTAATGCAGGACCGGCCCGACTTTTATTTTCAGTTTTTGAAACTTGAGGGGGATTACAACCCTCCTCAACTTGAGAAAACTTATGGTAAAGGGAAGCAGAAAAGTCGTTTTGATATAGAGGTCCAGAGCATTGATGGCAATGCGGTCATAACTGTGGAAAATAAGTTCAAGTCCTTTCCGGATTTTGCTCAGCTTCAAGCCTACGAGGCGAGTTTAAAAAAGTACCACAAGAAAAAAAAGCACCATAAATTTTTGATTTGCTTTGACAAGGAGGTTGTTTCACACGTGGAGGGTTGGATTGTAAAGGATTATAAAGACCTCGCGGTTTATGTCAGGGAACATTATGATCTTGCAGGGAGTGATGACACCAGCGTTTTTGTAAGACACTACTATTTTTTACTTGAAGGATACTACAGTAGATATGAGACCTTAAACTCTGACTTACGCCCCCTTTTTTGCATACCTGTGGCGGAGAGTAATAATTTTTGGCTCAAACTTTTTTATCATGCGCTAAAATGCAGGCTTGACATCTTTTTTGCTGAAAAAAATCTCTTGGTAGAGGTGTATGTCAACAAGGGCAATACCCTGACTCCGCTGATGAATATTGTTCCTTTGCACTGGGACAACGGCCATAAGCGACTATTGATTCAATTCCAGGGCAATGACTTAAAGTTTTATCTGAACAATGATAGTAAGGAGCTACTTTTAAGGCTTATTGATTTTGCAAATGAATGTTTTCAACAGGGCAGGTATTCGTTAAAGAAACTTACCAACAGGGAGTCTAAAACCTGTTTTATACTTAAAACCACTATCACAAAGGAGCATCCAGAAGCACCCATGACTATAAATACGGTATTTGATTTGGTTATTGCGTTTTATAAAATGTTGGATGAGCATATAATTTTTAAATATCTTAATTGGGAAAGCAAAATGTAAGGCTCTAAAAGATTTCTACACTTTTTTGATTAGTTTATCATGTCGCGCCCGTGACCGCAGCGGCATCCTTTTCTGAAAGAAAAGATACAGCATAGGGCGCGTGAAGGTGCCCCTCACTATTGTTGCTGTTTTGCCTTATCGAGCATATCCTGATAGAATTCTTTCAGCCTCCACCAGGCTGGGCAGTTTTCAATGTTGCCCTTAAAGTTGCTGATGGTTATATAACAGTTGTCCAGGAATTTTTGGGTATCGGTAATCTTTGCCCATGGCTTCCACTGAAGTTCCACAGGCGGTGGATTTTTTTCAAAATAGCGTTTGATTTCTTCTAGGTTCATGTGTTAAAGGTATAAAAGAAGGAGCTGCAAAGCAATACCGTTCTCGCTCTTCATACCCATTAATAAGGTGGTGTAAACAGCTTGTAAATCAATCTCCTTTTGTCTATTTTTATGCCTAACTAACATAACCTCATGTAATGAAAATCATAGACAGGACCGACATTGAATCGTGGGCAAAACGTTATGAAGCCAAGAGCGATTTTCCCTATTTAATTTCAAGGCTAGTGAGGGCCACCGGGCTGCCGAGCTTACAGGTCAACATACTTTCAGGGAGTGCTGCCTACTTAGGTGGCTGGGACGGAATTGTTTTTTCGGAGGATGACCGCAGCTACTACCCTAAAGGCATTTCACTATGGGAGTTCGGTACGGAATCCAATGTAAAGAAAAAAGCTGAAGAGGATTATAAGAAACGGACTGCCGATCCTTTGGGGTATAATAAAAGTGAATGTACGTATATTTTTATTACACCCTATCTGTATACGAAGAAGGGAGCATGGGTGAAGGAGAAAAAGGCGGAGGGGGTATGGAAAGATGTACGGTTTTACGACGCTGTCGATCTTGTACAGTGGCTTGACCATTGTACGCCCGTAGAAATCTGGTTTGCCACATTAACAGGTAAACTGCCCTACGACGGAATTTATGGGGCTGACCAATTTTGGGAAGAATGGTCGGTTGGCCCACAGTATACCTTTACTCCCGAAAGTATAACCTCAGGCAGGGAACGTGCAATGGAAGCCTTAAAGGAATTTTTATCCGGAGCGCCCGGCATAAAGGCTTTCAGGGCGTCCACCAAAAATGAAGCGATAGCTTTTGTTGTAGCCAGCGCAAAGCAGTTTTTACCTGAAGAACAGAACCGTTTTTTCGCAAAAACTTTATTGGTTGAACATGAAAGTTCTTATAGACCCCTACACAAGAATACCAAAGTTGCTCTTAATATCATTCCTAAATTTGAGAACAAACAGTCGGTATATGCCGCGGTCTCCAGTGGACACCATGTTATTGTACCCCTGGGAGGAGATGATGAATTTAGCAAAGACTTTACAGTAGGATTACCCATACTTGGTAAGGAAGGGCTTGTGAATTCCTTGGTGGCAATGGGGTTTTCACGTGAAGATGCAGAGCGTTACTCCAGGGAAGCGGCGCGGGACATTACAATACTCCGCCGTATGCTGCATTTTCAGCATAATGCTCCGATATGGAGTAAAAGTGCCCAGGTACCGGAATTACTGCCCGCCCTGATTGTGGGCCGGTGGAATGATAAAAGCGAAGCGGATCAGGAACTATTAGTTAAGTTGGCGGGTAAGCCCTATGACCAATTTGTAGCCGAAATGGCGCAATGGCTCCGAAAGCAGGAAGCGCCCCTGTTATTTATTGGTGATATGTGGCGGTTAACATCACCTTTAGATTTATGGTCGACCATAGCCTCACATTTAAAAAGCAGCGACCTTCAGTACTTAAGCGATGCATTGCAATTAGTGTACGGTGATTTTACTGAAGAGGCTCCAGGGGATGAATCTAAATATTTCACTAAACCTACAAAATATTCAAAGTGGATTAAAGAAGGCCTTACACAATCTATTGTGCTCATTGCGGTCTATGGCTATGGGTTAAATATTCCCGGAGTAAGTAACCCACAGCTTTGGGTTAATGGGATAGTATCGAGCTTGATAGGAGCAGCTACTGGCCCACAATGGAAAAGCTTTGACCAGCAATTGCCACTTTTGTCAGAGGCATCCCCGGAAGTTTTTATCGAGGCTGTATACAGCAGTCTAGAACATCCTGACAAACCTATTATGGAAATGTTTAATACTTCACAGGGACTTCTTGGGGATACCCCGCACCACACAGGCTTGTTGTGGGCATTGGAAGGCCTCGCCTGGTTACCGGAGTATCTGTATGATATTACAATACTGTTGCTTAAGTTATCGGACTTAGACCCAGGTGGAAACCTTGTAAACAGACCTGACAACTCCCTTGTTGAAATTTATTTACCATGGCACCATCAAACCCTGGCTCCGTATAAGGAGCGCATGGAAATATTGGAGGCGGCAGTCATGCGCGAACCGGAACAGGGCTGGCATTTATTGCTTAGGCTTTTACCTAAGAATTTTGGTTATGCAAGCCCCACACATAAAATGAGATGGAGGCTTTTTAGCCAGGACACGAACCTTACATATACCTATGAAGAGACTTACGAGACCTATAGCCATGTTATCAGGCTGCTCTTAAAGCTGTATGATAAGAGTGAAGTACGTATGGCACAATTGGTGGAACAATCCGATGAGTTAGCAAACATTGCTGATCTTGAGGTGGTATTGTCTTTTATTGAGGATGCGTTGCCAGAAATGCCTCCTTCGGAAGTCATCCGGGAAAAACTCCGCAGTATATTGTCACGCCACAGGGCTCACCCTGATGCGCAATGGGCGCTTCCACAAGAATTTTTAGTGCGTTACCAAAAGCTTTATGATCTTATGATACCGGATGACCTTTTGCAAAAAAACAAATGGTTGTTCGAGGGCCATTATATTGAGTTTCCCGATGGTGACCCTGACTGGGATTCAACTGACGAAAAACACCTCGCACACAGTAACCGTATAAAAAGTGAACGTCTTTCTGCTCTACAAGACATATATCAGTCTAACGGTGTTTCAGGAGTTATAGAGTTAGCAAGTATTGCGGGCTTTCCGACGGGTGTTGGTGAGACGCTTTCGGAAATTGAACTTTCAGACCCTGAAATAATAGAGGTTACGAAAGTGCTTTTTTCAAATGATGCGCCTTTAGAATTCCTGCATAGCTTTATAAGAGGCATGGTGCAACGACATGGGCTTGACTGGGCCATTAAACTATATGATACATTTTCATCAAAAGATTATGCTCAGGAAGGGCTTGTCAATGTTTTTACACACTTAAACCACAATACACCGCTTTGGGATTTTGTTGACAAACAAGATGAAAAGTTCCGTGAGTTATTCTGGTCGAAAACATGGGTTAATTTTTATCATGTCACACCAGAAGAAAAACTTAGGGGCATCAAGTACCTACTTAAATACAAGCGGTTTTATTCCGCCGTCGAAGAAACTTATATGGGTAAGGAAAAAATTAACCCTGAATTTATATACGAGGTTCTTGATACCACAGCAAAAAACAAGTCTGCAGAAGAGCGGCCACTTAGGGAGTATGTAATTTCCACCTTATTTGAAAGGCTTGATAAAAGTGACCTTCCCGATGAAAAAAAGGCATCGTTGGAACTTCACTATCTCAGTATCATTGGAAATTCCCCAAGCCGCTACAAACCAAAGTATCTTAATAAAGAATTGGCTGAAAATCCAAAATCTTTTGTTGAGGTTTTAAAATGGGTGTACATGCCTAAAAGTGAAGATCGCAGAAAAGAGGAGTTTGAGAATATATCGAGGGAAGCCCGGGAAGGTTTGGCCAGGCAGGGCTATAGGTTACTGGATAATTTCAAGGATATACCGGGGATGGATGCTGATGGAACTGTTGATGCTGTCGTACTTAATTCCTGGGTAGCCGAAGTACGCGAATTGGCTGCATTGGAGGACCGGCTTGAAATTGCAGATATGCAAATTGGAAAGTTGCTGGCTCAATATCCCGAGAAAAATAAGGAATATTGGCCTGCGGATGCTATAAGTGACGTTTTGGAACTTGTCAATACGGAAAGCATTAAAAATAATTTTTCTATTGCGATTACTAATAAACGTGGTTTTACGTCAAGAGCCGCCTTTGAGGGTGGTGCTATTGAAAGAAGAAATGCCGCATATTTCCAAACACTCTCTGACGCACAAAGGTTGAAGCACCCCATGGTTTCAAAAATACTCGGACAAATAGCACAACGTTATCTTAATGACGCACAGCGGGAAGATGATGAGGCTAAGAGGGACAGTTTAGAATATTAATTACTTACAGCTATATGCAATTTTAAGTTTTACCGGAATAAGTACTTGTCCAGCTCATGGCCGTGCTTAAACTGGTTTTTACCCAATATCTTGTTTGATAGCTGACAGTACTCGATTTCGACGAAGAAATCATTAATGCTGTAGAGCTGGTAATGGATGTTATCTACAATAATATCATCTACATGCTTACCCTGTTCCCAGACGGCCTGGTACTGGTTATTATCATCAAGAGCGAGAAAATCATATAGTTTCATAAACGAAGGCGGCGTGAGGATGAATAAAACAAAGCCCCCGGAAAAACGGGAGCTTCGCAACATTATTTCTTAGACTCTTCAATGGTAACTTTCCTGTAGTCTTTAAAGAGTTTTGTAAGCTCCAGTGTTGATTTTCGAGCACGCCCGCCTGCGGCTTTATTGCCCTCGGCATTAGCTTGGGATTCTTTTTGAAAGGTTGCGATTTCAGCGCTGATCTGTTCCAGTAGTTCGTTCATGGTAGTTTATTTAAAGGAAAGCAAAAATAGAAAGGTTTGGGCATAAGGTTACGTTAAATGGGGCGGCTACCACGTAAACTATTGGTAATTTAGTAATTACTAAAAAAATAAAGATTATGAGCGATAACACAAAAAACACAGGAAGCCCAGACCGTGACCGTATCAGTACCTCTGAAGATTATGAGCTACAGTACTGGTCAGATAAATTCGGGGTAAGTAAAGAAGAGCTGATCAGTGCTGTAAAAGCATCTGGCAGCAGTAGCCCGGACAAGGTTGAAGCCTACATTAAAGGTAAGTAAAGGACTGTATAACAGTCCTTTTTTGTAAATATTCATCAGATCGATTTTTTGTATCTTAGCACACTATAACCTTTAATTGTGCAACCATGGCAATCCTTAAAACAGTGGAATACACCGACAAAGTTGGTGCTGAAGAAATTCGCGTAAAGCTTTCGGTACGCTCTATCCCCGAAGATTTAGAGATCGCTAACCTTGATATGGATGAATACCGTGAATTCACCTTTTTAATTCGGGTAACGACCGATCCCCTATTAGATGAAGCGAAGGAACTACCCGAACAGCTGGTGTACATTATTGAAAACGGCGGGGAACACAGGATGGGCACTCTGGTCAATGATAATTTTGAAGAAATTGAAGAGACGCGTTTTTTACAGGGCATCTCAGTCCATGCATTGCAGGTTTTGCTTTTGGCTGGCGACGCCGGCCATTTCAAGAGCTAACGCTATAAATTTCGATTTGAATTTTCAAGGATACGTAGCGTTTTCTTATCGGGTACACCGCCAAAGTACTTAGCAAGGACTTTTTCGAAAACCGGGTCTGTGTTTGTAAGGGCAGCGAAAAGGGTCATGGAAGACATGAGTTTCAGGTCATCAGGAGAACCAAAAATCTGTGTTGCGGATTTGCCCTTTACTTCTAATAAAGCATTGGCAATTTGTATCAGTCTTTGCCCAAGCAATGGATCTTTTAAATAGGCGATAGCCTCTTGCTTATCTTTAATACCGTAATGTTCGGCCATACTGCTGCTCCCCAATCCTTTGAGTTGGGGGAATATGAACCACATCCAATGGGTATGTTTGCTGCCTTGCTGAATTTCCTTTAGCGCATGGGGATATATTTCCTGCTGTGCCAATACGAACCTATCCAAATCCATGATTTACTTTTTATAGAGTACATTCTGCGCATTTAGTAATGCTTTTTCCATATCAATTCCACCCTCAAGCGTTCCCTTAAACAGATCCCCTTCACTTTTAACTCTCCCGAGTGCATTTTTAATGGTAAAGTCTTTCATCTTTAACCCCTTTTTTACCTCATCCCAGTGCAGGGGCATAGAGACTGTTGCACCCGGCTTGGGGCGCAGCGAATAGGCACAGGCAATCGTTGCGCCGGGACGGTTTTGCAGAAAGTCCAGGTACATTTTTCCGGCGCGGTCTTTTATTTTCCGCTCCAGTGAGGTAAATTCCGGAAGCCGCTCGTGCACTATTGATACCAGGAGCCTGGCAAACATCTGTGACTGGTCGTAACTATATTTACCCCCCAATGGTATATAAATATGGATGCCGGTTGATCCTGAGGTTTTTACATAGCTTACCACATCAATAGCATCCAGCACTTTTTTTACCTCTCGGGCTGCCTGTATGACCTGCTCAAAAGTTGTTTTTTCGGCCGGGTCAAGATCAATCACGCAATAATCGGGATTATCCGGGTGTTGTATGCGGCTAAACCACGGATTCATCTCAATGCAACCAAGAGATGCCATCCAGAGTAATGTGGCCTCATCATCACCGACTAAAAATTCCTTATCCTCCCCATCGCTGGTGGTATAGGGATATGTGGTTGCCCATTCGGGTGCCTTGCCCTTTACATCCTTCTGGTAAAAGCTCTTTCCATGAATACCACTCGGGAAACGGTTTAGCGACAGGGGCCGATCTTTGAGATGCGGAAGGATATAGTCAGCAACCTGGTAATAGTAGTTGAACATATCGCGCTTGGTATACCCTTCTTCGGGCCAGTACACTTTGCTTAGGTTGGTAAATTTCAGGTTATGCCCATTGACCTTTTTAACCTGGGATTCTTCTTTTGGGTTGAGCAGCGTTTTTACCGCCCCTCGCTTTGGGGCTGAGACAAGCTTATCCTGTTTGGCAGGGGATGTAACGGTTTTGGTTTCGGCAGCCCTCTCCCGTACAACATCCTTAGCTTTTTTATCCGTGCGCATCCCTTCAAACGAAGGGTGTCGGAAGACCCCATCGCCGGTCACCTCGATAAAGCTTACCTCGCACACCAGTTCAGGTTTTAGCCATGTAGCGGTGGCCTTGGGCGGGTTCGGTCTGAATCTTGAAGGCTTGTTGACATCCGGTTTGGTGTCAAAAGGGATTTTATCAGTAATAAGCGGCTTGAAAAGCGCCATCATTTCTTTCTGTTTCTTGTCGCTGAAACCGGTGC
Organism: Flavobacterium psychrophilum; assembly: GCA_001708385.1. Taxonomy (NCBI): domain Bacteria; kingdom Pseudomonadati; phylum Bacteroidota; class Flavobacteriia; order Flavobacteriales; family Flavobacteriaceae; genus Flavobacterium; species Flavobacterium psychrophilum. The sequence goes on from CP012388.1 coordinate 3,491,712, forward strand.
CGACTTTACCGACATACTCAAATTTACCCTTTTCATATACGCCAAGTAAAAGCGAACTAAACTGCTTGGCCGTGCCTTCGTTTCGGGTAAAGCCGCCAATGACCACTTCCTGGCGTTGGTTGACTTTAATTTTTAGCCAGTCTTTGGAACGGGCGTCGATGGCATAGATACTGTCTGCTTTTTTTGCCATGATCCCTTCAAGCCCCATTTTCTGTGCTGCTTCAAAAAAGTCAATCCCGTTGGTGTCAAATACCTGGCTCAGGCGCACATGGTCGTCATTTGTGGGCAATATTTCTTTCAGTATCGCTTGGCGTTCTGATAGCGGCAGCCCGGTAATGTCTTTCCCTTCATACCATAAAAGGTCAAAGGCATAGTACACCAGGTCGCCATCGGCTTCGCTGCGCCAATTCTGCAGGGCACTGAAGTTGGCTTTACCGTCCTTGCCGATTACCAGTATTTCCCCATCCAATACCGCATTGATGCTCCAGGAATCCATGACTGCTGCGATGGGGTAGTATTTCTCGGTAAACGATTTGAGGTTTCGGGATAAAAGGTCTGACTTGCCTTTGTTGATGTAGGCCAGGGCGCGGTAGCCGTCCCATTTTACCTCATAGATCCACCCTGGGGTATCAAAAGGCTCGCTCACCAGCGTGGCCAGCATGGGCTTTACCTCGGTAAGCAGTTTGCTTCTTTTCCCTTTTTTCAACAATGCATCGGCCTGTAATGCCTTTGGCTTTTCTTTAGTAGTTTCAACTTTCTTTTCCAATGTTTCCTGCTCTGATTCGGCAGGTTTCTTTCCGTAAATGTTCGTGCTGGTTTTGGCAACCTGTTCGAGCGTCTTTCCCGATACCACGGACTTATCTTTTTTTGTTACGTCAGTGGCAGTGGCATATTTGTCCTCCAGCTTCATCAGCAGCCAGCCGTTCTCGCCCCGCCCATGGGCTTTAATCAAGGCGAATGCGCCTTTAAGTTTTTTACCTTTTAATACAAACTTGATCTTGCCGCTGTGCAGCCCGGCGCGCAGTTCCTTATCCTGATCCTTTTTCGTCGTGGCCTGAGATTCAAACGGCTCATAAAAACCTTCGTCCCAGACTATGACAGTGCCCCCGCCATATTCTCCCTGAGGAATGATACCTTCGAAATTGCGGTAATCGTAGGGATGGTCCTCTACCATCATGGCAAGGCGTTTTACTTCAGGGTCCGCCGATGGACCCTTGGGTACCGCCCAGCTTTTGAGTACGCCTTCCATTTCAAGGCGAAAATCGTAATGCAGGTGGGATGCCGCATGTTTCTGAATTACGAAGCGCAATTTATCATCGTTGCTTTTCCCGCCGAAAGGCTCTGGGGTCTTAGAGGCGTCACGCTTTTGTCTGTATTTTTCTAAAGCCATAATAAAAACACTTTAACTTACTTAAAGTTAGCTTAATAAAAGCAATTGCAAATCTGCTTTATCATAACTTTAGCTTAGCAAGTGAGCATTATGGAGAAGCCAAGCTATTTAAATTTCAACATAGAAGACTATCCGTGGAAAGCGGATATTGATTACCGTAAGCATCCAGAGCTGTATAGGGTTGGTAAGGGAGAGCAGGGCGTGTTGATTTGCGAGCCTTATAAGAGTGAGATTGGGCAGCACTGGAGGTTTAAAAATGCTGATGTTGCATGTGAGAGCAGTGAGAAGATTACCGCACAGTTCCTTAACTATCTTGCGGATGGTGATTTTGTCGGAGCTGATATGGCGCGGAAATACCTTCAGATGGGTTTCACCCGTGCCCGGCGTTATGCTAACTATAAAGGCGGCAGAAAATACGATAAAGAAAAAAATTACCAGCAGATTGAGAAAGGTACCGGAACACCTGAAAAAGCGGAAGCTGCAGCCGTATTCTATAAAAGCTGGAAGGGGGCGGAAGCAAACACACAATATACGGACCTTAAGAAAAAATGGAAAGAAAAATATGGATAGCGCAGAAAACCGTATCTTCAATTTCTTTCCTACACGGCAGGTGTCAGGCTGTTATTCCAATAATCTAATATTTGCTGGACTGTTTTTTTCAGGTCATTATATTGCGAAGGCTTTTGAAAATAACCTTGTGCAGCGAGCTCATAGGCTTTATCGACTACAGTTTCGTCAGCCGAGGTGGATAAAAAAATATAAGGTGAGCATTTTTTGGTCAGTTCACTATTTTCCAATATGATTTTCCGCAGTTCCAGGCCATTCATCATAGGCATATTAATATCGGATATCACAATAAATGGTTTATTATTATGCTCCCTGATGTAATCCAGGGCATCGTGAGCATTGGCAGCATACTTCCTATTATTGGGCACGCCTAATTCAGCAAATACCTCTTCGAGATAATCCCTGTCATCTGCGTCATCTTCAATAATTAATATGTCACCCTTTTTTATCATAAGAAATTTTCATTAAAGATACGGTAAAGTTCCCGGTTTGTGATGATTCAGCGGGATTTAACAATAATTTGTTGTTGGGTGATTAACCCTATTGGTAGTTTTATGTTTTTTTTATTTGCCTGAAAGTGAGGTTAATCCTTGGAAGCAGTGGCTTTGCTGATTTAGGAATGTGGTGTTCCCAATAGGTATTGGTAGTTCCCGATATCAAAAGTAGTGTGCCGTGGTGCAAGGGTATTTCCACCTGAGCAACCTCTTTATTGGTCTTGTGCCGGAAGCGGAAAGGACGGGTCTGCCCAAACGTTACTGAGGCTATATTAGGGTTTCGCCCAATTTTATGCTCCTTATCAGAATGCCAGGCCACACTGTCATTCCCGTCACGGTATAGGTTCAGCAGCACTGCATTGAACCTTAGCCCGGTTTCCTGTTCCACTTTTTGACGAAGCTCTAAAAGTTCTGGTGTCCAGGATTGTGTTGCCTCACCGGACTCTTCCTGCTCCCCGTACCATGCAATCATGCGTGGTGCTGTTACCATCTTATCGTACATAGGCATTTGGTATTGACGCCAGGGAGTATCACGCAGCAAGGTTACATAATAACAATCTGCCTCCTCTTTAGGGATGAAGCCATCATATTGCATCAGTTCCATATCCGGTAGGTCAAAATATTTCTTTGGGCTTGAGCCAACCACAAAAAGGTCGGTATCATTAAAAAGTGTCATAATTTGCAGGTGTCAATGTTAAACTTGATTGCGGCTTAAAAACTTTTCCGGGATGCTTCGCTGCATAGGTATTAATCAGTTGCATGATATAGCCATTGCTGGCGTAGGGGGTCACATAGTCCCTGATGGCTGAAACTTCTGTAATGCCAATATCGGCAGATAAATACCCCATACCATAAAAATGCCCTTTCTCTATCCATATGCAGCTAAGCTCATCGCGGCATCGGCCTTTATCCACTATGGCATAAGTCGGACGGGAGCCTTCCAGAAAATCAAGTGCTTTATTTACACAATCGTTGTGATGCCCCTTATCGGGTAATGACGTGAGGTCGCGGATTGTCAAACCTTCTTCTGTCGACCCGCCATAATATAAGAACCTGCTATCTATAGTAAATTGCGCTGCAAGCTTTAAAATCAGGTTGACCCCATCGTGCAGTGAATGGAACATTTCGATGTAGGATTGCTGCTTTGCGAGTTTACCTACAGCGAGGTATTTGTATCCGTTGCGCGCTTCATATTCGTACAGTCCAAACTTTGGGTCAAACTTTTTTAGCGCCCTGTTATGAATGGGCCATAGCTTTTTAATCTCGCAGCATTCGAGCAGCAACGCCATGAATTCCGAAGCACATACCTCAAAGGAGATGCTGTATATGTCCCGCAGAAAGTTTTGGCGTTGTGGTGTAATTTTGTGGCCGCTGAAATGCTGGGCCACGCGTTTTTTTAAATTCTTTGCCTTGCCAACATACACCACCTTCTTTTCCCTGGTATAGAAATAATACACGCCGGGTTTTTCAGGTAACGCTTCAAAATCTTCGGGCGGCAGGTTGGGTGGTAGCCGCTGATCCTGTGCGTTCTTTTTAACCATCTTATCAATAACCGATTCACTGTCCCATTGCAAAAGCATGGAAAGCAAGATGGCCGTTGCGTCAGCATCGCCTCCTGCGCGGTGGGCACGAAGAAGAGGTATGTCCAAGGAACGGCATAAATTGCCCAAGCTGTAAGACGGAAGTCCGGGCTTTATCTTACGGGCAGCACGTACGGTACACAGCTTGTTTTTAGCGGTCCATTTCAGCCCGGCCCTGCTTAACTCATGACGGACAAACGAGTGGTCGAAGTTGACATTGTGCGCTACAAAGATCCGTCCTTCCAGCATCTCCAAAACTTTCTCAGCCACATCGTCAAATATAGGAGCATGTGCTACCATTTCATTATTAATGCCGGTAAGTGCAAAAATGGGGAGCGGTATTTCTTTTTGCGGGTTGACCAGTGTTTCGAAACGGTCAATAATATCGGTACCATCATGGATAATGACAGCGATTTCGGTGATGCGGCTGCCACTGGCATTACCACCTGTGGTTTCAATATCTACTATTGCATATTCTGTGTTTGTCATACTACGTTCTTTTGCTGTGGCGTATTCATTTTGTGTCTGGGCAGGTTGATTTCCTGTTCCTGAGGGTATGGAGCGCGTTGGGTCATGGACACATCCTCACGCAGCTTTTCCTGGGTACGCATGCTTTCAGCATCGCTTTCCCTATAACGCGGGTCAGCAATGAACGGCATCTTTTCCATTTTGGATATGGTAATAGTCGGAAAATGGTAATCCACTTCAACAGTACCCAGTAGCAGGTAGCAGCCGCCCCCTTTAAAAGGATATTCCTTAAGGCTCCCTGTGAAATGCGCCGTATCAAAAAAATCCCCGTTGGCATCGATCCAGGTACCAAAATACATGGCTCCCATTTTTGTAGGGACATGCTTGCGGGAAACCAGATAGGCCAGCATTTTCACCTGTTTCTTGTGGTGATGTACCAAATCGCATGCCATTACATCCCCCCGGTAGCTGGTCTTCAAAAGATTGAAGGGTGTTACGGAAACCGGAAAGCCCAGTAGCTCGATCTCATCGAAAGCGTCCTCAAAAGGTGAACGCTTTAGCTCTGGTAATTTGTATTCCCGGACCGGTTCGGGGAGCAACTGCGGCTGGCGATGTTCCGGCTTAAAGTTCATCATGATGCGTCTTGCTGTCACCAGCAGTTCGTTCTTATTTTTACCCGTTGAGCGGAATGCCCCAATGTAAATCAAAAGCTGGAGCCCTTCAATGCCTATAGGCACGCGATTGATAAAATCCTCCAGCGAACTATAAGCTCCATTAGCCAGGCGCTCTGATACGATTGACTGTGCAATTTCACCCTGCAGTCCCTGCAAATGCATATACCCCAAATAAATATCTTTACCATAAAGTGTGGTTTCCACCTCGCTTTTGTTGACGCATGGATTATGGATGGCAGCGCCCGACATCCGGGCCTCGTGTACATATACTTCAGTTCGGTAAAAGCCGCCCTGGTTGTTGATTACTGCCACCATGAATTCAATAGGATAATGCACCTTCAGGTACAGGCTCTGGTAACTTTCCACGGCATACGATGCCGAGTGTGCCTTACAGAAGGAATATCCTGCGAAGGATTCTATCTGCCTGTAAATTTCAGTACTTAACTGCTCCGGATGCCCCTTGGTGGCACAGGAAGCAAAGAAGTTATCCTTTACTTTTTGTAATGCAGCGAGTGAGCGGCCTTTGCCGCTCATCGCACGGCGCAGTATGTCACCATCCTCGGGGGCAACCCCGCCGTAATGCAGTGCAATCTTAATCACGTCCTCCTGATAGACCATTATACCATAGGTCTCGCCTAATTGCTCCTCAAATACAGGATGGAAATACTCGAACTTATTGGGATAATTGTGACGGAATATATATTCCTTCATCATGCCGCTTTGGGCTACACCAGGACGTATAATTGACGAAGCAGCCACCAGTACCTTATAGTTGTTGCACTTCAGGCGGCGGAGCAATCCCCTCATGGCGGGGCTTTCAATGTAAAAGCAGCCAATGGTTTTTCCTTTGCCAAGGTATTCATTGCAGGCTGCTTCATCTTTGGAAATGGACGTATCCCTAATATCCACAGTAATCCCCTGGTTCCTTTTGATAAGCTTTACCGTGTCATCGATGTGCCCGATACCCCTTTGGGAAAGTATGTCAAATTTATCAAAACCAATTTCTTCGGCTACATGCATATCGAACTGCACTATTGGAAATCCTTTTGGAGGCATTTCCAGCGCGGTAAAATCAGTGATAGGGTCTTCTGAAATCAGGATCCCACAGGAGTGCATGGAGCGTTGGTTTGGGTATTTTTCCATCATCATCCCGTAGCGGTGTACCAGCTTGACTACTTCATTTTTATCATGCTGGTCCATAGCGGTACCGGATAAGGCATCCAGCTCTTCTTTGGGGAGGCCAAAGACTTTGCCGACCTCACGGAATATGGATTTGTACTTGAATTCGACATTGGTGCCGCAGAATGCCACGTGGTCCGCACCATACCTACGAAAGATATAGTCCAGTATCACATCGCGCTCTTTCCACGACCAGTCAATATCAAAATCCGGCGGACTCTTTCGGTTCAGGTTCAGGAAGCGTTCGAAATACAGGTCCAATTCCAAAGGGCAGATATCTGTGATCCCTAAACAATACGCAATGATACTGTTAGCCCCGCTGCCACGACCGATATGGAGAAAACCCATCGAATTGCTGTAGCGTATAATATCCCACGTAATCAGGAAGTACCCGCTGAACTCCAACTGATGGATGACTGCCAATTCTTTTTCTACTCTTTCCTTCGCAGCATTATTATCTTTTCCATACCTGCGCAGCAGCCCCTGTTGTGCCAGACTGGTGAGTAATTCTAAATCCATTTCACGGTTAGCGGTGTAGTTCTTTTTGTTGCGGGGCAAACCAAACTCGTATTCAAAATGGCACTTGTTGATAAGCTTAAAGGTATTCTCGATAATCTGTGGATATTGGCTATAGCGCACCATGATCTCCTCAGGGGCATCCATCATCTCGTTAGGGCAGCAGTAATCCTCGTGAGTCAACTTGCTTCCCAGGGTATTTAAATCGATGGCGCGGAGTATACGATGCAGATTATGTTCTATTTTGTTGCGAAAGGTGACGGGCTGCAGCACCACCATCTTATCAAGCCTGTTTCTCCATTCAGGCCGGATCAGCAATGAGAGGTTTTCAGGCCTGATACCTATGTATTCAAAGTCCCTTAAAATGTCAGGTACATTCTGAACAGGATATATTACAAAAACCCCTTTAAAATCAGGTGCCTGTTCAGGTACAGGCAAGCCTTCAAGATTGTGTTTGGTGCGATGGCGGTTGATCTCTCCAATCCCTGAACGGTTTTTTGCAAGGGTAATATATAAAAGCCTGTTGTTCTCCCGGAATTCCATCCCTACCAGCGGCTTAATCCCAGCCTCATTACATGTTTTATAAAATTCATAGATACCTGTAATGGTATTGATGTCCGTCAATGCCATAGTAGCAGCGCCAAGACTTTTGCCTTGGGCTACCAATTCGCTAACCGGTATTGTACCGTAGCGCAGGCTGTGGAAAGAATGGCAATTCAAATACATTTACAATACTTTAGATTGGTAGAGACCACTACCGCGCATTACGGCATTGGAGCCGAAACGATTCTTAATTTTGTCCATCGTCTGGTACAGCGACATCATCTCCTGGGTGTCCTCGAAGAGATTGATCTGGTAGGAACCCCGCACCAGCTTACTGAAGCGCACCCCTACAAGCCTTAGGCTCATCCGGCGCTGGTAGAGCTTGTCAAAGGCTTCCAATACTGCTTTGGTAAGGGTATGGTCAGAAGCAGTGTAGGATAAGGTCACCTGCCGTGTTTCAGTATCAAAATTGGAATACCGGATCTTTACCGTCACATTGGAGGTAAGCCATCCCTCAGTCCGTAACTGATAGGCTAATTTTTCAACCATCGTGCAAAGCACAGAACGCAGAAAAACCAAATCTGTAGTGTCCTGATGGAAAGTGTCTTCTGTAGATAGGGACTTGCGTTCGCGGTAAGGCTCCACCGGGTTGTTATCAATACCGTTAGCTTTTTTCCACAATTCAATGCCGTTCTTGCCGATCATTTCCTGCAGGACATTTACCGGCATCTCGGCCAGTGTCTGAATGTTGCGGATTGCAATCCGTGATAGCAGCTTAAAAGTAGCATCCCCTACCATTGGAATTTTGCGGATGGATAGCGGGTTGAGGAACTGCTGTACCATCGGTTGGGGGATTTCCAGGTTTCCCTTGGGCTTTCCCTCACCGGTAGCGATTTTGGAGACGGTCTTATTCACTGATAAGGCAAAACTGATCGGCAGTCCTGTCTCATGTGTTACCAGAGAAGAAAGTTCATTCGTCCATTTATAGGAACCATGGAACTTATCCATTCCGGTTATATCCAGATAAAATTCATCGATGGAAGCCTTTTCCATAACAGGTGCACGCTCTTCGATTATCTGTGACACGGTATTGGAATAACGGGAAAATAATTCCATATCGCCCTTTACAATACGCGCATCGGGACACAGCCTGAGTGCCATTTTAATGGGCATAGCAGCATGGACCCCAAACTTACGGGCTTCATAGGAACAGGATGCAACAACGCCCCGGTCGCCCCCTCCTACAATTAACGGAACACCCTCTAATGCGCTGTTTTGCAGCCTCACACACGACACAAAAAAAGTATCCAAATCCATATGCACAATTGAGCGCTCCATAATCATTCTTATTTGTACAAGGCAAAATTAGGACAGATATTCCCAAAATTATTTATATTTGTCGGGATAAATAATCCCAAAACACATATGTCTTTATTTTCCGACAACATCAGACATCTAAGGTTAAAAAAAGATGTTTCCCAGGAAATCATCGCTGAGAAACTCGCTATAAGCCGTGACAGCCTTTCAAAATATGAACAGGGAAAGTCACAGCCGCCCCATGAAATTTTAATAAAAATTTCCAGGTACTATCATGTGAGCATCGACCTGCTTTTGACGGTAGACATCCGAAAGGTTGACATGGAAGGGCTAATAAAACTGGATGATAACCGTATTGTGCTCCCCATAACTGTAGATTATGAAGGCAGGAGCATTATCGAAATTGTCCCCCACAAAGCCAAGGCAGGGTACCTGGCAGGGTATGGTGATCCGGAATTTATAGAAGGCCTGCAACATATGTCACTACCTTTTTTGGGAGAAGGCACGTTCAGGGCTATTGCTATTGACGGTGATTCCATGCCGCCTTATCGGGATAGTTCCCTGATTGTGGGAAAATATTTGGAGGACCGCAAAAGCATCAAGACGGGAAATACTTATATTTTTCTAACTAAAAATGAGGGGATAGTATATAAGAGAGTTGCCGCCGTATTGGAGGACAGCCTGATATTAAATTCAGACAATTCTTTTTACGCGCCCTACAAGGTTTATCTGGTTGATATCCTTGAAATTTGGGAGTTTGTTTTAAGCATGGACACAAAGGCTTTCAGGCCTGAGGATATTTCATCTGAAGGTATTCGAGATTTGCTCCTTGAGATTCGTAGTGATGTAAAAAAACTCCATTACAAGTAGATTTTATGTCTGAACGCATTGTATTTGACACAAAAAGGGAATTACAGCCTCAGCAGCAACAGGAGCTTTTACGGTTTAGGGGGATTCTAATACAAAAAGGGTATACTGATATCATTCACTTCGCTGATAAGCATCCCGATTTGCATACTCATTATTTTGATGTATCAAAGGACCAGGCAGCCATTGTTATAGCCTTCATGAGGCAGTACCTGGATGAGCGTTGCTGGAATTGGTGTGTATTTGCTGATAACCGATAATAGGATCTTCCTGATGTAAGGCGTCCATATATTCCGTAAAGGAAACCCCCATTCGGTTAAAAAAAGCTTTATGCAGACTGATAGTAGTGCTGTAGCCGATATCGCCGGCCAGTGCTTTGTGGGTATAATTACGTGCTTTTTTATCTGTTGCAAGCACATGCACCAAATGGTCAATTTTGAGGTCGTTAAGGTAATCTGGTGTTTTCTTGCCACGGTATTCATGGATCAATATTGATACATATTTGGTGTTGGTGTCCAGTAGCTTTGCCATACGCGCAAGGTTCATATCTTTTCCCAGATATTTTTTTTCGGATTCAAATTTGGTAAGGCGTTCCAATAATATTACAACAACTTCTTCTTTTATGGAGGGTGGTGTGTTTTTAATCATTTCGGGTCTCTGTTCCTCATCCTTCGATTTTGTTTTTCTTCGCTTAAATATCAGCCATCCCATATAAAAGCCAATTCCAAGGGTAAATGCAAGGGGTAAGATCCAGAATGTTTTGCTATTTCCACTATCGGCTAAGGCTTTCTCAAGCCTCGCCTTTTCCCTTCGGAGCTCCTTCGAATCGAATTCATTTGAAAGCCTGCCAGACAGATATTTGTAGTCGGCGTGCAAAGTGCTGTCTGCATAAAGTAGTGTATTTGTATACCGTAGCTGCTCTTTGAGGTTTCCCCTCTTTTTGCTGTCGGCAATGAGCTGGTGAAAAGCTGGTAAAAGATCCGGTCGCAGATAGTGTGTATGATCAAAAATCTTTGCTACTTCCTGATAAGATTCCAATGCTTCATCTTCTTGGCCCATAACCATCCTTATCCTGCCAATATAGTAGTGGGCTACAGCTATATTGTACTGGTCGTTCATTGACTCTAGAAAACTAAAGGTGCTTTGGAGGTGCTTGATTGCAGTGACATAGTTTTTTTTAAAATAAAGGTTTACCCCTTCACTGTGCAAAAAATAGGGCAGCATTTCTGACTCTTCCTGTTTGGCAGCCTCAGCAATTCCCTGCCGGTTTATGGTGGTACATCTCTCATATTCCCCAAGGCGATTGTAACACAGGCCTAAAAGGTGTAGCGTATTGAGGTAACCCCGTGGTACATTTTTTTTAAATTTTACAAGTTGAGGTTTAAGTAAGCTTACTGCCTGACTGTAATAACCCAAATAATACTTTACCTGGGCAATGCAATATATGGTTTTTAAATAAAGAGGGTCGTCAATCTCATTTGAAAGCAGGTTTTCTGCCTGCAGATAGCAGTCCAAAGCAGGAACATGCTTCCGAGCGCTATAATATACTGCACCCTTGGTTAGCAAAGCTGAAGCAAGGTCTTTTTTACCGAGGGTGCTAGTAGCCTGTACTATACTGTCAGCATATTGTAATCGTACAGGATAAGCTTTCTCCAAGTGCAGTTTATTTTTATATCCTTGCGCAAGGTACTTAGCATTGTTGAGTTTTTTTGCTTTTTGAATTATGGCATTATTGTAGGCAAAGGCAGTAGTTTCAATTCCCGCATCATCAAGCTTTTCTTGTAAATAATCGAATGATAAATGGGTTAATGTATCTTTTGCGCTATGGTTTTCGGACTGGCTAAAAACAAAAAGCGGAAATAAAAAGCAATACAAAGGCATTATAACTCGTAACATAAGTAGTATTTTTCATCGCATGTATATCATTTACGGCTTATAATCAGGGGCGTGCAAATTAAAAGTGTTGTTTCTACATTTCGCATAATGATACGTAAAAGGCTCAGATTTCACTATTAAATTCCGGAATTTAACACTCATATATTCTGGAATTTGGCAATAATAGGCTTGCATAGCTCTTGCGCTTCGAGTTGTTTTGCCCTGAATTCGAACAGTCCAACCATCTGTCGCCACCCGGGAGCATCAGATACTTTAATCCAAAAGTTACTAACAATGAAAAAAAATCCATTAGTTGCAATAGCGTTGCTATTGCTTATATCGTGTGCCCCGGATACAACCACAGACTCAGGACCATTAACTACTTATAAAGCAAAATCCGGATCCATATCTGATGCAGCCAACCCTGATAATCCTTATGATGAGGTGGGTGCGTTGCGTAACACAATACTGGATGGCGTAATGAACAGCGTATCCAAAGGTATCTCACATGAGGAGCTTCTTAAAACGGTCAACGATGTTGCAAAAGGCTATAATGGGTTTGCTGCCTTTAAGACCGCTGACTTTCATACCATGACTACAGCGGAGCTCGATGAACTATTGCAAAGCACCCCGACGCTAGATGCTGTTGTCATAGGCTTACCACTCTCAATAGAAAATAAAGTTCAGGTGAAGTCTTTCCTTGAAGGATTACTGGATTCAGATGATACTGATTTTGAAGCTGTTTATAATTACATTGTGAATTTTGAAAACCACGTTGTCGGTTCTTCAGCATTTTCCAACAGCGAAAAGCAATTCATTTTGACTTTGACTTCCCTTCAGCGCTATAGTGCCTACTACCGTAAAAAGCCCAAAGACAAAGATTGGGATTTGCTGATAACCGGAATATTGGCTGAGACGCAGGGGGCTGGTTATGATATTGCCTCTTCGATTCTGTATTCCGTGAGTTTTGAAGCAGCCACACACTTGTAAGATCTATGCCAAAATGAGCCAGCCTGCCACAAAAGCAGGCTGGCTCATTTGGTCTGCATATAAATAAATGTAGGTAATATGGCACAGGGCTACTTACTCTATGATATTGAGCGCCTTGTAGCAAGGCTTGGCTCAAATGATATTGCCATTAGCAGTGCAGTATCGAATTTCGAAAATATAATTGGCCAGATACAGCAGGAGTCGGATACCTTTAAAGTGAGTTTGTCAAATGCAGTCTTCAGGCTTAGGAAAGAAAAGCAGGTATGCCTTCTTATCGAAAAATACCATCGGGCAACGGTGTTACTCATTGATGAATTTCTTGAACGACAGGAAGAGTTATCCCAACCGGTGATCATGTTAAGGATTCATCAGATACTTAACGATATGCTGCTGTTTATAGAAAAACGCTTCTCTGCTTACCTCAACCCGGAATCTGAACTTCCCAGCCACTATGTTTCACTTTCTCAAAAGGAATGGAAGTCCAGGCTTAAGGAAATGGAAAGCAGCTACAGGGAGGCTGGCGCGGAAGGGCTATTTGAATTTGTAAGTGAAAATATTATGCGGTTTATCCATGCGAAACGGCACCGTCATTTGCCTTTGCGTACACTCCTTTATCGTAAAGAACTTATCACGGAAATGGAAGGTTTATCACAGTCGGTAAAGATGGGACAAATGCCAAAGGCGTTGCATGAATTACTTATATACATGAATTATAATAGCCTGGGATACCTTGAATATTATACACGCGAACTTACCGGCATCACTGGTACACTGCGAACTTCGGAGGAACAGGCTGCTTTCCTTAAGAAGCGATATAAGAAATTCAAGCACTTGTATTGCAATACCTACATCGCATTACATCTCGGAAAAGACAATATAAAAGGTTTGATTAGCGGATGGTTTGAAAGCCAGCTTTCACTTCTTTCACAGGGAAAACTCAGTACGGCGGTACCCTATGGAAAAGCCTATAAGGGGCTGGCACCACCGCCCCCGCTTAAAGTTATGCCGAAAATCATTTGTACCTTCTCAGCTACTCAATTAGCTATCCTGCTTCGGGTGGCCGACCAGGCACAACTGATAAAGGCACCGTCTCTTTCGGCAGTCTTTAAAGCTGTAGTTCCGCATCTTTCTACTTTACATACAGGGGATTTATCACCCGATTCTATTCGTAGCAAGTCCTATCTCTTTGATGAAAAAGACAGGGAAAGTACGATAGATCTGTTGCAGCAGCTGATAAAAAAAATTAAGGATTTGTAAATAATTGGGGTACAACTTTAAGGTTGTACCCTAATTTGTACTTGATACGCTTTTATTTCATTCGTTACTTTGTCCTGTAAATGTTACCCGACATAAGGGACATCACCTTACTATATTACAAACGTGATGTTGAACGAAAAAATGAAAAGGTATGTTTACAACTATTTCCTGGGGCAATTACCTCATCGCAGTTGCCCTCTTATCTGGAGCATGGTACATTTATGTTGGCTTGAGGTATTATAAAAATGAACTTCTCGCATTTTTTCATAGCAAAAATAAAACAGGCTATGGCAATAAGTCTCCCGAGGGGACTGCGCAGGAGAATATCTTTATCGATCAGCCAACAACTCCCCCAATAGCCATAAATGAACTTGAAGACGATACTTTTCAAGAGGTTGATCACCTTATAGGTCGTCTCAAAAAGTTATTTTCAGAAGTACAGAGTACAACGGCAAAGGAAGAATTCACAAATTATCTTGGGCTTTTACTGGCTGAATATCCCTTACTGGCACAGTCGGTATTCAAAAGCCAGGTCAACGAATTTATCCTCTCTGAAATGGCTCGGGGCAATTTGTCTTTTCAATTTACACATCAGCAGTTACAGCAACTTTGGTAATAGCTAAAAAACAGGCGGAGGTGTTTCGCCTGCCCATCCCTGTGCGATAGGCAGATACGTGACAAATTATTGGGAACGAGGCAATCGTAATCCCTCCGCTTTCTTATTGTATAATCTAAAAGGAATGTAGTATGAAAAAGAACAGGAAACTTTTGACCAGCGGCCGCATCATTTGTGCCTTTACGGTAGCAATCTTGCTGACGGCACAACAAGTAAATGCACAGGATGGCCTTGCCGGTATTAATGAGGCCAATGACCAGGTGCGCAGTTATTTCGATGCGGGGTGCAACCTGATGTACGCGATTGGGGCAGTGCTTGGGCTTATAGGGGCTGTAAAGGTGTACCAGAAATGGAATGCCGGTGACCAGGATACAAGCAAGGTAGCAGCGGCGTGGTTTGGCAGCTGTATATTTCTTGTGGTGGTGGCAACAGTAATCCAGTCGTTCTTCGGCGTATAAGCTATGCCTTATGGAATCGCTGCTCAAAGAGGCGTTGTGGGACTACATTGTAACCCACAACCCGGAACTGATGTAAGACCTGCAGGAGGCCTATGCTGTGAGTGACTATCTTGATAAAAAGGTGCGCAGTATCCAGCCGATGGCCATCCAGATGTTACAAGATGACTTCCCAAAATATCTTATTGAGGCGCGTTGCCTTGAGGTCCTTACCGGGGAGCTCAGGCCATCACGCTATCTGTACCTGAAAAGCATCTTTGAAGAAGAATTTGCCGATGAGGCTGCGCTGTATAGCGATTCGGGTATACTGGTATGTGAGATAATAGGGATGCTGGAGTACTGTAGGGAGCTGATGGATGAGATGGGTTTTTCAGTCCAGAACGAAGGGAATCCGGATATACGGAATGCAGTAATAGGCCATTTGTATGGCTATCTCTATGCGGAGCATAAATTGTGAAAGGTTGAGCTATGGCGTACAATGTAAAGGAAAAATTGCAAGGCAACATCGCGGCTATTGAGGCGGCTATCGCCTGGGACAATGGCACAGTATTGACCGATGCAATGCAGCAAGACTTAAATAACTATTCAGGCTTTGGAGGCATCAAAACCATACTGTACCCAAAAGGCAATGAAGCCGACTGGCTTGCTAACGGCGCTACCCAAGCAGACCTGAAACTACACCCTGAGATGATGCGCCTGCATGGAATCCTTGAAGATGCTTTTGGAGAAGAGGGCTACCAGGAAGTGATAAACTCATTGCGCAACAGTGTGCTGACTGCCTTTTATACCCCGGAAGTGGTACCCAGGGTCTTGTACGAAACTTTAAAAGAAGCTGGGTTATCGCCCCAAAGGTTATACGAGCCATCGGCCGGTGCAGGAGTTTTTATTCGGGAAGCAGAAAAGGTCTTTGACTCATTCGGACAGGTTACAGCTGTTGAAAAAGATAGGCTCAGTGCTTTGGTGCTAGCCGCCCGAAACAGCGTGAACGCTTCCACAACTACTACTTTCCAAAGCCCACTGGAAGAAGCCCCGACTGATGACAACGGTACGTATGACCTTGTGGTTAGCAACATCCCCTTTGGAAATTTCAGCGTGTACGATGCAGCATTTCCTGAAAAGGCATTATCAGGGAGGATACACAATTACTTCTTTGCCAAGGGGCTGGACAAATTGGCCGAAGGCGGTGTGATGGCCTACCTCACCACCAATGCTTTTTTAGACAGCCCATCCAACCATGCAGCACGGGAGCACCTATTTGTACATGCTGATTTCGTAAGTGTGAGCGTCATGCCGGATAACTTAATGAGCGATACGGGCAACACCCAGGCACCGAGCCACCTATTGATTGTACAAAAGAACTCAGTAAAGCAAACTTTATCCGTCGAGGAAAAGCTCCTCGTACAGTCCGTAAAAGCAGAAAACAGTTTAGGGGCTTATGATGTCAACCGTTATCTGCTAGAACATCCCGAGCTCATTGTCGGTAACGAGCTTAAGGCAGGTACCGACCAGTACGGCAAACCCCACCAGGTAGTGTGGCAAACCGGAAACCTTGATGATATTTCGGAAAAATTGGCAGGAACCATACGGGAAGGTTTGCAGGAAAGGCTCAGCCGCCAGAGGTTTGTAAAGGCATTACAGGATTATATCCCGGGACGGGCTGAAAAGCCGAAGCTTACCTATACCGCGATGCCGGAGCGCCAGGAAATGGAAGCGCCGATACAGTTAGGTCTTTTTGATGCCCTGCCTGCGGAAAGCCTGGGTCGGGCAGCGGACTACATCAATGAAATGGATGCTACGGTAGTCGATAAGAAGTCAGGGCGTATCCTGAGCACCATACGTACACAGGACAACCCAGAACATGAAAGTGTGGTGCTTTTGGCGGCCCGGATGCTTAAATCCAAGCAATATGTGTACAAGCTGTATGCGAATGTACAGGAATTGCAGCCAATGCCTGCCAACTGGATGACGGCAGGCCTTTTAACCCATGAGATTGCTTCAGTATCCAACCAGTTGCAAAAATTCGGTCACGGGTACCGGTATGAAGGTGATACTCTTTTGGAAAAGGCATTCCGGCTGAAGGAAGAGAAACCGCTGGAACTGGAACTGAAACCATTTTATGCAGAGGGGACTTTGGTGGTACTGGAGGGTGCTGTAGGAACGCTTCGCAACATTAGGCATGATACAAAGGAAGCGGACTTTTATCCCTTAGCCAGCCGGGGAAGCGTAGCACTGCTCAGCCACTATATACAGCTTAGGGATATGTATCAGGTACTTTTTGTACGCGAACAATCCGGGTATCCGGATGAAGAGCTTCGTAAAAAGCTCAATGAAGGATATGAGGGTTTTACACAGCAGTACGGGCCGCTAAACCATCCTGCAAATGCACGGCTCATCATGGAGGATACGGCTTTTGGGATCACGATGCTGTCCTCGCTGGAGCGCAAGGACGATGGGCAGTATGTCAAGGCAGATATACTAACGGCTTCCCTTATACAAAGGGAAGAAAGGTACTATACCGATGATGTGGTTGAAGCGCTCGCGAGGGGGCTTAATGAGACCGGAAAGGTGGATTTGGATTTTATTACGGCTGCCACCAGCCTGTCTGAAGAAGAAGCCATACAACAGCTGGGCAACCATATTTTCATAAACCCTGTTAATAGTGGTTGGGAAACCCAGGATGAATACCTCAGTGGTAATGTTGTGGATAAACTCATGCAGGCAAAGTCCGCACTGGAATTAGAGCCAGATAATGTGCAGTTCCACAAAAGTGTCGAAGCTCTTGAAAAAGTCCAGCCGGAGCGGATTGGTTTTGAGCTGCTGGATTTCAACCTTGGTGAGCGGTGGATACCGGAACAGTATTACGAGCGGTTTGCTTCAGAGTTCTTTGAAACGGATGTACAGGTCAACTACTTTGAATCGCTGGATGCCTTCAAGGCTACTATGGGGCATAATACCAAGGTCGACAATGAATATGCGGTAACCCCTAAAAGCGGCAGGACCACCTATGGCTATACCATGCTGGAGCATGCCCTTGAGAACACGGCTCCTTTTTTTACCTATGAGGTAAAAGGTATCGACGGAAAGCCTATCCGGCTACCCGACAATGAGGCCATACAGCTGGCGCACCAAAAAATTGAGGCCATACGCAGTGGTTTTATACAATGGCTGGATAATCTGCCGCAAAGCGATAAAAAGGAACTGGAGCAAAAGTACAACGATACATTCAACTGTTACCGCCTGCGGGAATACGACGGCAGCCACTTGACCTTTCCGGGATTGGATCGCAAGGCACTCGGCATAGATGATTTGTACAGCTCACAGAAAAATGCGGTATGGCGCATCATACAAAACAGGGGCGCGCTTGTTGACCATGAGGTAGGCTTGGGTAAAACCCTGACCATGGTAGTTGCCGCCCATGAGATGAAGCGGCTGGGTATCTCACCCAAGCCGATGATACTGGCACTGAAATCCAACGTGAGCCAGATTGCCAAGACCTACAGACAGGCCTATCCTGGCTCGCGGATATTGTTTCCGGGCGAGAATGATTTTACGCCTGCTAGAAGAACACGGCTGTTTCATGAGATCAAGAACAACAACTGGGACTGTATCATATTGACCCACGACCAATTCGGCAAAGTGCCGCAGTCACCCGATATCCAGAAAACCATCTTCAAGCAGGAACTCATCAGTGTTGAGAAAGACCTTGATACAGTAAAAGAACTTGGTGGCGAAATCTCCAAGAAAATGCGTAAAGGGCTTGAGGTACGTATGAACAACCTGGATGTAAAGCTCAAAACCCTTGAGAAAGAAATGGAAGAGAAAAAGGATAAAGGGATTGATTTTGACCAAATGAATGTCAGCCATTTGTTTGTTGACGAATCTCATAAATTCAAGAACCTGACCTTTACCACAAGGCACAACCGGGTAGCGGGGCTCGGCAATATGCAGGGCAGCCAGAAGGCGCTCAACATGCTCTTTGCGGTGCGCACACTCCAGAACAGGTATGAGAGTGATTTATGTGCAACCTTCTTATCGGGTACCCCGATATCGAACAGCCTTACCGAGATGTATCTTATTTTCAAATATATGAGGCCTAACGAAATGGAGCGACAGCGTATTTCAAACTTTGATGGCTGGGCGGCGGTTTATGCGCGTAAGACAACGGACTTTGAATTCAATGTAACCAATGAAATTGTTGCCAAGGAACGCTTCAGGCATTTTATCAAGGTACCGGAACTGGCACTCTTTTATAATGAGATTACCGATTATAAAACGGCCAAACACATCAGCCTGGACCGCCCAGAGATTGCGGAAACACTGGTTAATATAAAACCCAGCCCTGAGCAGGAAGACTTCATCCACAGGTTGATGCAGTTCGCTAAATCAGGTGATGCACGGCTTATCGGAAGGGACCCGCTTACCCGTGAAGAAGATATGGGTAGGATGCTGATTGCAACGAATTATGCCAAAAAGATGGCGGCCGATATGCGCCTGATTGATGAAAGTTACAGCGACCACCCGGATAACAAGCTCAATACCTGTGCACGTAAGGTGGCAGAAATCTATCAGGACAGTACCCTACACAAAGGAACACAAATAGTGTTCTGCGATATAGGTACCCCTAAGCCCGATACCTTTAATCTGTACGATGCACTGCGCGATAAGTTGGTCAGTGATTTAGGGTTGCCATCTAATGAGGTAACTTTTATACACGACTGGAGTGATAAACAAAAGCCTGACCTCTTCCGCAAGATGAATGCCGGTGAGATACGGGTATTGGTAGGCAGTACCGATAAGGCTGGAACCGGTCTGAATGTGCAGCAGCGTGTAGTAGCGATGCACCATCTGGACATCCCCTGGAAGCCCTCGGAGTTTGAGCAGCGCAACGGGCGTGGCGGCAGGCAGGGCAACTGGGTAGCAAAGGAACACTATGGTAACAAAGTGCAAAATTTTATCTATGCCACCGAGCAGTCACTGGATAACTACAAATTCAACCTGCTCAAGAACAAGCAGACCTTTATTAGCCAGATGAAGAACTGCGAGCTGAATGTCCGCACGATTGACGAGGGGGCAATGGATGAGCAAAGCGGTATGAACTTCTCGGAGTACATCGCCATCCTTTCCGGTGATACCTCGCTGTTGGAAAAGTCCAAGTTGGAAAAGAAGGTGGCGGTTTTAGAAGGGGTACGCCTGGCACATTACAAGGAACTGGCAGGTAATAAAAACCAACTGGAATATTTGAACAATGAGAAAGTATCGAAAACTGGCACATTACAGAAACTGGAGGCTGATGCACTTTTTTATAAAGACAGGATGATCCATGATGCGGATGGCACAAAAGCCAATCCGATACTGCTGGAAGGCCGCCACATCGCAGATCCGGAAGATTTAGGTAAGCGTATCATACAGCTTTACCGTGAATGGATACCGCAGCCTGGTGAGGCAGAAGGCAAACGTATCGGCTCGTTGTACGGGTTCGGCCTGTACATCCGCCATGAGCGGGAGATGGTTAGGGAAAAGGACAATTACCGATTTTATTATTCCAATTCATTTTATGCCCAACGGGAAGAAAATGGCATAAAGTACACTTACAACAAAGGGGCTCCAAACGTTGATAACCCCAAACTGGCGGCTCGGCATTTCCTGAATGCCATTGACCGGGCGGAATCTCTTAGTGAAAAGTATGCTAAGGAACTGCAAAGTATTAGCGACCAAATCCCTAAGCTGGAAAAACTCTGCCAAAAGCCTTTTGAGAAGGAAGCGGAGTTGCAGGTGATGAAGTCGCAACTGGCAACCCTTGAAAGGGATATTGCCCTTAAGATACAGGAAAAGCAGCTGCAGTCTGAAAAAGAGGTTACCGGGCATCAAGAGAATGTGCCGGAAAACAAACAAGCTGTTACTGTAAAAGGGGATGAAACCCCGAAGAAAGATAAAATGCAGGGCCTTATGTATGCCCAAATGCGGAAAAATAACCGGATGAAATTTTAAGGTATGGCAAGTGTATATCAGGTAAATAAAGGGATTAACCAGAGCATTGAATTCAAAGGGCTGAAAGCCCATTACATCTGGTATTTGGGTGGCGCAGTGGTCGCCCTGATGGTGGTGTTTGCCATCATGTATATCGTCGGTTTACCCTCGTTGGTTTGTATAGGGGTAATCGGTGTAATGGGCACATTAACAGTGATGCACATCTACCGCCTCAGCCACAAGTACGGCGAGTACGGACTGATGAAAGCGCTGGCCAAAAAACAACTACCGAAGGTGCTCAAATTGAAAAACCGATCCGTGTTTTTCTTAAACCAAAAAAGCAAGTAATATGGAAAAGCAAATAGAACAGATACTGCCCATCATGGCTGTAGAACACGATTGTATCTTATCAAAGCAAGGTGATGTCACCATAGTGTTTAGGGCAGAACTGCCGGAACTCTTTACCCTTTCAGATCAGGAGTATGAGGCATTCCATCAGATATGGCTTAAAGCCCTGAAGTTGCTGCCCAAGCATACAGTGTTCCATAAGCAGGACTGGTTTCTGGAAAGTAGATATGCCGCAGATTTTTCAGGGGAAGATAACAGTTTTCTCTCCCAGAGCAGTGAGCGGTTTTTTAACGAGCGGCCCTTTTTAGACCATAGCTGCTACATTATGCTGACCAAGAAGCCCGATGGGCGTAAAAATGTAAGCTCTGTATTTTCGAGCCTGCTCAAGCGCAGCATTGTTCCGGAGGAAACCCTGAGCCCACAGTTGTTACAGGATTTTTTAGATAACGTAGGCCAGTTTAGGCGTATATTGGAAGATAGTGGTTTTGTAACCCTTACCAGGCTTACCGGCAAGGAACTCTCCAGTAGTGAAAGCAACATGGGTTTCATCGAGCAGTACTGTCTTTTAGCAGAGCGCCCACATCCTTTTGTATTCGGGGATATCGCCCTTGAGGATGGTTTGCGTGTAAATGATAAGTACTGTCAGCTCTACGCTCTTGCCGATGCGGCAGACCTTCCCGGGCTGTGCGGTTCACGTATCAACTACGATAAGTATTCCACCGACCGCACCAAATTCAGTATTGGCTTTGCTTCAACCTTAGGGCAGCTTCTGTCCTGCAACCATATTTATAACCAGTACCTTTTTTTAGATGACCCTCAAAAGACCATCCAGAAAATGGAGTCCAAGAGGTTACGTTTGCAGTCTCTATCAGGCTACAGCAGGGAAAACAGTATTGCCAGGGATGCCACCAATGATTTTTTAAATGAGGCCATTAGCCAGCAACGTCTACCGGTCAAAGCACACTTTAATGTATTGGCATGGACCGATACCAGGGAAAAGCTGAAAGATATTAAGAACATGGTATCCTCAGCCTTAGCGCAGATGGATGCCGTGGCGCGTCAGGAAACAGTGGGTGCGCCCCAGATCTGGTGGGCTGGCCTGCCGGGTAACGCGGCGGATTTCCCAATGAATGACACCTTCGACACTTTTGCTGAACAAGCTACCTGTTTCTTTAACCTTGAAACCGGATATCGCTCGTCGCTCAGCCCGATGGGCATACGCCTCGGAGAGCGCCTTAACGGCAAGCCTGTGCATGTAGATATAAGCGATGAGCCCGTAAAGATGGGTATCTGTACCAACCGTAATAAATTCATACTTGGCCCTTCGGGAAGTGGCAAGTCGTTTTTTACCAACCACATGGTACGCAGTTATTATGAGCAGGGAACCCATATTGTGTTGGTGGACGTGGGGCACAGCTATAAAGGGCTATGTGATATGGTTAACGGATACTATTTTACGTACACTGAACAAAATCCAATCCGGTTCAATCCCTTCTATATAGGGGACGGCGATACGCTTGACACCGAAAAAAAGGAAAGCATCAAGACGCTGCTTTTGGCGCTTTGGAAAAAAGACGATGAAGCCTTTAAGCGTAGTGAGTATGTTGCCCTCTCCAATGCCATTGGCGGATACTACAATTACATGAATAAAAACAGGGATGTTTTCCCAAGCTTCGACACCTTCTATGAGTTTTTGAGAGACCATTATGTAGCGGTTTTGGAGGAAGACAAGGTTAAGGAGAAAGATTTTGATGTGGATAATTTCCTGTATGTGCTAAGGCCCTATTATAAGGGTGGTGAGTTCGATTACCTGCTCAATGCTACGGAGAACCTGAACCTATTGCAGGAACGCTTTATTGTATTTGAACTGGACAACATCAAGGATCACCCCATACTGTTTCCGGTCGTGACCATTATTATCATGGAAGTATTTATCAATAAGATGCGCAAAATGAAAGGCGTCCGCAAAATGATACTGATTGAAGAGGCCTGGAAAGCACTAATGAAAGAAGGGTTTGCCGAGTACATTAAATACCTGTTTAAGACCGTGCGTAAATTCTTTGGGGAAGCCATTGTGGTGACCCAGGAGGTCGAGGATATTATTTCTTCGCCGATTGTAAAGCAGGCGATCATCAACAACAGTGACTGTAAGATACTACTCGATCAAAGCAAGTACCAGAATAAGTTCGACCAGATACAGGAACTGCTCGGGCTTACCGAAAAAGAGAAGGCACTCGTTTTGTCGGTTAACAAAGCCAACGACCCGGCGCGGAAGTACAAGGAAGTCTTTATATCTCTCGGAGGTATTCTTTCTAAAGTCTACCGTACCGAGGTTTCGCTGGAGGAATATTTGGCCTATACCACGGAAGAAACGGAAAAAGTTAAGGTACAGGCCTACGCCCAAAAATTTGGAGGGGACATTAAAAAGGGCATTGCTGCCCTGGCTAATGAAATGCGAAACACATAATACAACAGCTATGGTACTAAAAAAGTTTACACTCGGCATACTCAGTTTTATGTTGGCATTTGCACCTGTGAGGTCAGTGGCAGCAGCTCCCATCACAATAGCAGAGACCAGTAGTGCGGCAGTCTTGCCGCTACTGACCATCATAAAAGAAGCATTAAAGAAAATCATCAAGGCTATTGACTTGCATATCCAACGCCTTCAGAATAAGACGATATGGCTACAGAATGCACAAAAGCAAATTGAAAATGCGCTGTCTAAGTTGAAACTGGATGAAATATCCGAGTGGACAGAGAAACAAAAGGAACTCTATAAAGGCTACTATGAAGAGCTTATGAAAGTAAAGGCAATGGTTTCGTATTACCAGCGTATCCGTGATATTGTGGATAAGCAGCAGCGATTAGTCAGCGAATACCAAAATGCATGGGGGCTTTTGCAGCAGGATGACCATTTTACCAGTGATGAAATTGCCTATATGGAAAAAGTATACAACGGTATACTGGGGGAAAGCATTGAGAATATTGACGTGATTTTTATGGTAGTCGAATCCTTTACCACTTCCATGAGCGATGCGGAGCGTCTTGAAATGATTAACGAAGCGGCAGACCGTATTGAAGCGAATTATGACGACCTCAAACTGTTTAACAAACAGAATATGCTGTTGAGCCTACAACGGGCACGCAGTAAAGCAGATATAGATTTAATTAAGAGAATGTACGGCTTACCTTAATATCAAAACGTTATGAAAAAGATGATGATGACAATGCTGCTTTTCGGATGTATTGCTAGCCCGGTACAAGCGCAGAACAAAACGGTGAAAACGATGATGGAACAGATTGTTGCGCTACAGGTCTATATTGGTTATGCCCAAAAGGGCTACTCCGTTGTAAAAACAGGGCTTGATATAATTGGGAATCTAAAAAGGGGGGAATTCGACCTACACACCGATTATTTCAATTCTTTGGCGCATGTTAACCCAGAAGTGCAGGGTTATGTAAGTATTGGCAAGACGCTGCTCTTACAGGGACAGATATTGGAACTTTGTGATGGTGCAAGGGATTTCCTGCAAGGAAACCCATATATGCGTACTGATGAACTGGATTACCTGGAACGGGTTTTTGCACAGCTGCTTGAGGACTGCCACACCATACTGGAAGAAATGGAAGCAGTTGCGACCGACAACCAGCTGACCATGAAAGACAGCGAACGCATACAGCGTATTGACGGGCTCTATGAAAGGATGCTGGATGCCTACAATTTTAGCCAGCAGTTTACCGGTGAGGCCAAACTTCTGGTACAGTCCCGCAAAAAGGAAGATGTTGATGCAGAAATGGCCAGAAGATTACAAGGGCTTTAAAAAACATGCTTATGAAAAAGTTAGTTATACTACTATTCGTGCTCTTTTTACCTTTTTGCAAGGTAAGCGCACAGGCACAGGAACTACAGCAATTGGCGCTCAATATTGAGAAGCTCGCACAGTTCCGGCAAATCCTTAAGGACATGAAAAAGGGTTATGAAATCCTGACCAAGGGGTATAATACGGTCAAGGACCTTACCCAAGGGAACTTTAGCCTGCATGAAGCTTTTCTGGATGCGCTGCTTGAAGTAAGCCCAACGGTCAGAAATTATAAGCGTATAGCAGAAATTATTGAAATGCAAATCAAGCTCATACAGGAACAGGGCAATGCTTTTGGTCGATTTCAGGGTAGCGGTAACTTTAACGGCGATGAACTTTCTTATATCGGAAGGGTCTATGACAACCTGGTGGAAAAAAGCCTGCGTAACCTTGATGAACTTTTGGTTGTAATCACTGCCGGACAGGCGCGTATGAGCGATAACGAACGCCTGGAGGCTATTGACCGTATCTATGAAGACATGCAGGACAAGCTTTTATTCCTGAGGGACTTTAGCAACAATACAACAGTGCTTTCCGTGCAGCGTGCTAAAGAACATCAAGATGTACAAAAGATGGAAGATCTGCATGAAGTAACCCCTTAATTATTGGCTTATGAAACGATTTAAAAAGGTTGCTTTTTTAGCAACCCTGGGATTACTATTCCCATATGTAGCGTCAGCGCAAGGCATGGCCGATGAGATGCAGAGCCTACATGGAGTGCTTGAGGAATTGTATGATGAGATGATGCCCCTGTGTAGTAATCTTATGGGAGTTGGGCAAGGTATCGCGGGTTTTGCTGCGTTGTGGTACATTGCCTCAAGGGTGTGGAAACACTTGGCAGCAGCAGAGCCGATTGACTTTTATCCGTTGTTCCGCCCGTTTGTACTGGGCTTCTGTATTACCATATTTCCGTCAGTGCTAGCGATGATTAACGGGGTAATGAAACCTACGGTTACTGCTACTGCGGCTATGGTTGAGAATTCCAACCAGGCCATTGAAGTATTATTGGAAAGGAAAGAAGAAGCTATTATGAATAGCGATGTCTGGCAGATGTATGTAGGGGAAGACGGTAGTGGCGACCGGGATCGCTGGTATAAGTACACCCATGATGATGCTGACCCCGATGACGAAGGTTTTTTCGAGGGTATCGGCAACGATATAAAGTTTGCTGCAGCCAAGATGTCCTATAATTTCCGGAATTCGGTAAAGGAATGGATGAGCGAGGTACTTCGTATACTCTTTGAAGCGGCTGCGCTCTGTATTAATACCCTGCGGACCTTCCAACTTATTGTCTTGTCAATATTAGGACCCTTGGTATTTGGCTTGGCTGTTTTTGACGGTTTGCACAATACCCTTAGCGCATGGCTGGCACGCTATCTGAATATATTCCTCTGGCTGCCGGTAGCTAATATATTCGGGGGAATTATCGGGAAGATACAGGAAAAGATGCTCCAAATCGACATTGACCAGATCGGGAACTATGGTGATACCTTTTTCAGCAGGACGGACATGGCCTATATGGTATTTATGATAATCGGTATCATAGGTTACTTTACAGTACCCTCAGTTGCCAATTACATCGTACACGCTGCCGGAGGCAGTGCCCTTACCCAAAAAACAACCAGTATTTTGAGCGCAAGCTATAGTACTGTTGCCAGCACGTCTACAACTGCCGGACAGTATACTACAGGTATGGCCGCCGATGGAGCAAAGCTTGTAGTAGATGGAGCGAAAGCGACAGGGCAAGGAGCGGCAGTAGCTGGCGGGTATATGGCAGATAAACTAAAAGGAAACTAAAAACGAAAGCTATGTTCACAAAAATGAAAAACATCGACAGCGCATTCCGTTATGTACGGCTCTTTACCCTTGTAGTAATTATATGTAGCCTCGCTGTCGCTGCCCTCAGCCTGTATAAAAGCTTTAGCTTGGTGTCGCAGATGCAGGGTAAAATTTACATACTTGCTAATGGTAAAGCTATAGAAGCCTTCGCTGCAGACCGAAAGGACAATATACCGGTAGAAGCCCGCGATCATGTAAAGGCCTTCCATAAGTTCTTCTTTACACTTGATCCTGATGAAAAAGTAATACGTACCAATATCAACAAGGCCTTAAACCTTGCAGATGGTACTGCAAAAAGAGTGTATGACGACCTCAAGGAGAAGGGGTATTATGCCGGGATAATTTCGGGGAATATCAGCCAGGGTATTGAGGTAGACAGCGTACAGGTAGATATAAAAGGCTATCCGTACCATTTCAGGTGCTACGCTACCCAACAGATCACAAGGGCTACAACAACGGTTATCCGCAGCCTGATTACCGAAGGGGCTCTCAGGAATGTGTCCCGCAGCGACAACAACCCGCACGGCTTTTTGATAGAACATTGGGCGACCATAGAGAACCGCGATATTGCTACAGAAAACCGAAAATAAGGCAGTATGGGATTTTGGAAGAAAAAGAAACAGGAAACGGCGCCGGGACCAGTAGCGTTTTGGTTAATGGAGAAAAAAAGGAATGTAAAAGAATGGTGGGTAAAGCAGATGGTAAATCTAAGTTCTAAACTCTCGATCAGCCAGCAAAAAATACTATTTATTGTGATATGTATTTTTTGCTGTGGGTACAGCAGTTTTTTGATCCTACAAGGATTTAGTGTTATCAATGATACGAAAGCAATTCCCATTAATTCGATTGCAAGGCCTGATTCGCGAAAGCCTATTATTAAAAAAGAAGATCATAAGAGCGGCGAAATAGCACGTATAAGATATTTGCTTTCAATTATGGACAGCCTTAAAGATAACCCAAGTGGGAAACCACAGTATGACAGTATCGTCAGGTACCGACCGGGACTTTTAGATACTTTGAAAAAGTTAGAAGAATATTATGTAACCGAATAAAGTCAATAGCATGAAAAATAAAGTGTTAACCCCGAAAGATTTAAGGCAGCGCAAACTGTTTTTAGCGCTGCCCCTCATGGCCTTGCCATTCCTTACCCTTTTCTTCTGGGCGCTGGGTGGAGGCTCAACTACGGCCATTGCGGCTACATCGCCTGTTGAAAAAGGTTATAATGTCAACCTGCCAAATCCAAATTTTAAAGACGATAAGGCATTGGATAAACTAAGCTATTATGATAGGGCCAGCGAAGATTCATTAAAAGGGAAGGCTAAAAATGAACGTAGCGCTTCCTATATAGGGTCAAATAAAGCATTTCAGGAAGAAGTAAATGTTATCCCGGAGCGTGCACAGACGAGGCCTTCAGCAAGGGGGGTAAATAGTCTAGCCTACCGCAGCCCGGCTGAGGAAAAGGTACAAAAGCGCCTTGAAGCCCTTCAAAAGGCCATAAAAAATCCCTCAATAAAGCAACCGGTAAAGGGCAAAACATCTGCCAATGCACTACAGGAAAATACTAATCCCGAAATCGACCGCCTTGAATCGATGATGGCTTCTATGAATGGCCCGGGGGAGGCAGACCCGGAATTACAGCAGCTGGGCTCCATGTTGGAAAGGATAGTGGATATTCAGCATCCGGAGCGCGTGCAGCAACGGTTAGAGGAACAATCCGAGCAGAAGCGAGGGCAGGTCTTTGCGGTATCGGCCTCTGGTAAGCCGGAAAATGTATCGGTACTGGAAAATGGCATTCGAAATTTTGGTCAAGTAAGTAGTTACCAAAGTCATGGGTTTTATTCCCTTGATGATGAGCCCACTGATAGCAATGTCGGTAAAGCCATAACAGCGGTCATCCATGAAACACAAACATTGGTTAATGGTGCTGTAATCAAACTAAGGCTGACTACTGACATTATGATAAACGGTATTGCAATTCCCAAAGACCACTTTATTTTCGGTACAGTTTCATTAAAAGGCGAACGCCTTACAGTAAACATTGAGAGCCTGCAATACGATACTTCAATTTTTCAGGTTGATCTCACGGTCTACGATATGGATGGCATGGAAGGAATCTATATTCCCGGAGCCATTGCCCGCGATGTAGCGAAGAGCTCTGCTGACCGTTCGGTGCAATCTCTGGGAGTAAGTACTATTGATGATTCGTGGTCCTCCCAGGCTATGGGTGCAGGTATCGAGGCAGGTAAAACACTGTTCAGCAAAAAGGCAAAACTTGTAAAAGTTATGGTTAAGGCCGGTTACCAGGTACTATTGTATGATGAAAAAGCTAACAAAAAATAAATTTATATGAAAAAGCTAATTGTATTGATGTTGGTAATGCTGTCTGCCTTACCCATCTATAGCCAGGACAGTCCAGTCTCAGAATATGTTCAGATCACTCCCGAGTCTCTAACTATAGCTGTAGGTAAAACAACCAATCTTATTTATCCATTTGCTATCGCAAGTGTAGACCGTGGGAGTAGGGATATACTGGTTCAGAAAGCAAAGGGGCTTGATAATATTCTCCAGGTAAAAGCCGCGAGGGAATGTTTTGAGACTACAAATCTCACCGTAATTACTTCAGAAGGGAAATTATATTCATACAATGTTGCTCATGATGAGACAACCAGCCAGCTTAACCTTGACTACACAAATGGCAGGTTAAGTGCTACAGAAAAGTACAATCAATCCCAAGCGAAAGAGTTAAGTGCAATTGCGGCATCATTGAGGCCAAATATCTACGGCTTAAAAGATAAGAATGATGGGGTAAAATTAGCAATAGAGGGAGTTTATATACATGAGAACCTGTTTTTCTTCAAAGTCAGGATAGACAACAATACGAATATCAATTACGATATCGGCCAGCTACGGCTATTTATAAAAGATCAAAAAAAGTCAAAGAGGACCGCCTCACAGGAAAATGAAATTACACAATTGTTTGTACAGAACCCTGTCAAGGTAATAAAAGGTTTAGAAGAACAAATTATGGTGATTGTTGTATCAAAGTTCACTATTCCAGATAAAAAGGAAATGGTTTTTCAGGTTATGGAAAAAGATGGGGGGCGACACCTTGAGATGCGCGTAAAGAATAAAACAATAATCAAGGCGGAGGTTATACTGTAAAAATTAGGATATGAAAATTCATAATTATGAATATGATGCAATCCTGGATTATCTACTTAAACAAAGCTGGAGTGGAAATACTGTGGTTGCATTCCTTGATGATTCGGCACCTGTAAGCACGGAGGAACTTATCTGCTTTCAAACACCTTACGAGGCAAAAGAATATTGCTATGAAATGTCTACCGACCTGGATTTTTACAAGTTCAACGGCCTTAAAACCATGTATAGGGCTATGAGTGAGGCACGCCAGGACAAGAGCTTACTCATTATAGATTCGGGATTGGTGGATGTATCAGCTATGATTACGGCCAGAGAACAAAAGTTAGAGAGTGAACAAATTTTTAATAGTCAAAATGATAAAGTTATGAACGAGAACAATTTCAATTACCTGAAGGATCAGGTAAAATATACAGGTTTCGGAGATAGCCTGGAATATGAGCTAAGGCAGAAAATTAATCAGCAATTACCGGAGTTTAAATTAGCCTACAAAAATGAATACGGTAAAGATAAAGTTGAGGTCACACTTAATTTTAAAAAATCCGAGCAGGGCGATATGTATTTTTTTAATTCCTACAACGTAAAACTTCAAAAGGAAAATGCTGAGACCCTGCAGCAAAACATATATGTTAACAGCAAGGGTACCATTACAATGAAGGAAGCTTATAACCTGTTAAGTGGAAGATCTGTCAATAAAGATATGCAGACGAAAGAGGGGCAGGATTATAATGTTTGGATCAAATATGACTTCAAAAACACCGATGATCGTGGAAATTACAAACAACTCCAATATGGTAAAAATTATGGTTATGATATTGAAGCACAGCTTGCCAAGCATCCCGTAAAAGAACTCCTTAATGATCAATATAAGGCAGAATTAATTGACTCACTCAAGAAGGGAAATTTACAAGCGGCTACTTTCGTAAAAGAAGGGCAGGAAGTTAAACAGTTCATTGAGGCAAACCCACAATATAAAAACATTAATATTTACGATAGTAATTTGCAGCGCGTTGACAATAAGCGTTCCGTCAGTCAGGAACAAAATGAAGGTAAACAGCAATCGGCAAAAAGTGCAAAATCTAAAAAAGACGAGCATGATATGGAGCCTGAACAAAAACAGAATAAGAGAAAGCAGCAACGCATATAATGCTTTATGAAGACAATGGATATACTTTTTAGTTTTTGGGAGGGGATATTAAAAGATCCTCGCATAACGATGCGGCATGTAGGTTTATATGCCGCTCTGTTGTGTATATGGAAAAAAATGGGTAGTAGAGATCCGCTTTGCCTGTACAGCCATCAGGTAATGGAATTAGCAAAAATCATTACCCAATGTACATATCACCAATATATTAGGCAATTGGCTGAATACGGCTATATAAGGTATGAACCCTCATTTAAGAAAAATCAGCCCAGCAAAATTTTTCTTCTCGCTAACCTCGATGTAAAGAAAGAGAACATAGATATTTAATAAGATGTAATTATGAGTGAAGTGGTAACAAAAGAAGATCTGAGGCAATTTGGTTTGCTTATGATCAATAGTTTTCGAGAGGCTATCACGGAGGTGATACCAAAAGATAAAACCGAATTTAGCCTTGAATGGGTTAAAAGTAAGGTTGTGAGAAAGTTGCTTGATATGTCCCCCGCATCATTGCAGAACCTTCGGGTTATGGGAAAAATTCGCTTTAAAAAGGTCTTGGGATCCTATTATTACAATAAGAATGATATTGAAAAATTATTTAATGATGATCAACGAAATGGAAACAAGTGATTTGGTAAAAATTCATAGGCTGCTTGAAGTAGACCAAAGGCTGAATGCCTGGCATATTTCAATGTTGTATGCTATAATTGTTTTGGCTTTAAAACAGAAGAAAAAGACTGCCATTAGAGTGAGTAGGAGTAAAATTATGGCGTTATCCCATATAAGTACAATTCCTACTTATCATAAATATTTTAAGGATCTTCAGGCATTGGGTTATATAATTTATAGACCATCCTATCATCCTATACAACATAGTGAATTAGATTTAGCAGGCAATCTAAATAATTAGATTGCCTGTTTTGTTGTTTAAAGTGGTAAATGTGGATCTTAATAAAGAATTTTGGAATAGCGCATTGTTAACAGGGAAGTACGGGATATGTTGTGGCACTTTCTCTGAACCTTGACGGTGCCACAGAAATTATACTTAATAAATGTTTTCCACAAAATTGAAGCGTATTTAGCAAGGTTATTTAAATAATTAGGTGCTTTGTTTTCACATTCAATACAATTTTAAAAGGGAGTGTTACCGTCAATTTTGCAGATAACTTGCTGTGAATCTGGTTGTAATTTAAAAAGTGTGGCACTTTTTTATAATCTTATAGATGCCACAAAAAATCTACATCGAAGGTATTTTTGAATATTAAAAAAAGCCTACATGTATGCAGGCTTTACTATCTGTTATATAAAAAGCAAAACAACTTTCAGGCTATTGGATTGCAAGCTTTAATTTAAGCTCTGCAATTTCCTTTTTTAGTTCAAGAATAACTTCATCATTATTTGACAAATGTCTTTCGTTAGGATCAGCCAATCTTTCTTTTAGTACTTCCATTTCTCTCCCTATTGCCATTTGTTCAGTAATTGCATACTCTTCAGTTTGTTTAACGGAACTATGCCCAAGCATCTCCTTTACCACATGGATAGGGACACCATTGGCGAGAGTAACGGTACTTCCAAATGTTCTTCTGGCTTTATGGGTATTGAGACTACATGTAAGCCCGCATAATGCCGCAATTTCTTTTAGATACTCATTCATTTTCTGATTTGAAGCCACAGGAAGAATTGTTCCCCTTATCAGACAGACGGGATCTTCCTTATAACGATCCATAATCTTAATTGCCTGCGGAAGTAACGGTACATGGAAAGGGCTTGCTGTCTTTTGACGTGTTTTAATGATCCATAACTTTCCATCAATACCATTTTTAATATCACTATGTTTTAGATTAAATACATCTACATAGGCCAGCCCGGTATAGCACTGAAAAATGAATACATCCCTTATTACACTTAATCTTCTGGTTGCAAAGGTGTAGTCTTCTATTGCCGTAAGTTCTTCGAGGCTTAAGGGACTTTTAAGAACTTTTGTCCTTTTCCCCTTAAAACTGGCAAATGGGTCTTTTTGAATGATGTCCCTGTGCAAGGCTCTGATTACCATCTTTCTTACATAGGTAATATGTTTTAGCGTAGTATTACTGTTGCAGTGCTTTACCGTCTTGAGATAAAACTCGTAGTCTTTTATAAATTCATATTTCAAATCCCTAAATTCAATATCTTCGATTCGGTATTTAAATTCAATGAATTCTTTAACATGGTTTTTTGCTACTACAAACCTCTTGTGTGTCCCAATTGCATATTCTCCAGTACCTACAAGAGCTTTTAATTCATCGTTGTGTTGCTGGAACTCCTCCAGCAACTTCGCCCTTGAGACATCTCTTCCCAGTACGTAATCAATAATACGCTGCGAAGTTATCGTGTGGGAATTCAATATTAATTCTGCTTTAAATTGAACGATTTTATTGGTGAGCGTATCAAGATAGAAGTTAATTGCCTTTGCATCCTCCTTATTCCCCGTCGCTCTGCAGGATTGCTGATCCCAACGTTTAATGTCCCATTTTTGTTTGGTTGATGTCTCTTTTGCTATTCCATCAACTGTGATCCTTAAATAAATTAATCTCTGGCTTGTCACCTTCTTTGGTGACTTTAAAAAAAATGTAAGCCTAAAACTGTTCTCTAACATAATTCAACAATTTAATTAAACATAAAGGTCGAACTATAGTATCTTAAAATCAAGTCGTTAAACAGCTTAACAGGTTGTTTTGTAGTTATTTAGCTAAATGGTCGTGGCACTTTTTTTCAAAACTCCGAGTGCCACATTACTGCCACCATATTTAGGAGCTTTTTTAAAAATAATGCGATATGCTTAAAACTAAAAAAAGCCTACAAACTGTTGATTTGCAGGCTTTTTGAGCTTTTTTGAAATAAATTCGCTATTTTAAAAACAGCTAAAAGTGACCACGATGGGATTCGAACCCATACGCCTTGCGGCACCACCCCCTCAAGATGGCAAGTCTACCAATTTCTCCACGTGGCCAAAAAAGTATGGGCAAAAAAAAAGTTAAGCGTTAGCTTAACTTTTTGTGACCCGGCTGGGATTCGAACCCAGGACCCCATCATTAAAAGTGATGTGCTCTACCAGCTGAGCTACCGAGTCTTGCTTTCAGGAAATAAAATCAGGTCTTAAATAGTGACCCGGCTGGGATTCGAACCCAGGACCCCATCATTAAAAGTGATGTGCTCTACCAGCTGAGCTACCGAGTCTGTTATTTCAATCCCTGAATGCGGGTGCAAATATACGCATCTATTATTCATAATTCAAAGCGTTTTCAGGAGAAATTTGTCTTTTTTCTGAATATTTTTTTTAACACCTTTATTTTAAGGGGCTTATTGAAAAAAGAAAATTTAATGTCAATTTAATGTTAGCTTTCAAATTGAGATATTTTTTCATCGCGACGTATCATCTGACAAAAAAAGTGAGTAAAATTGCAGTATGGAAAAAATAATATTGTGCGGATATATGGCTTCGGGCAAAACTACAACGGCACATTTGCTGGCAAAAGCGTCGGGTTTACCCTATATAGATCTTGATGAGGTACTGGAACAGAAATCTGGCAAGACTATATCGGAGCTGTTTGAGGAGGTAGGGGAGGTTAAATTTCGTAAAATGGAACATGAGGCTCTTAATAGTATAGTAAGTCGCTCAGAGGGCTTTGTTTTAAGCCTGGGTGGTGGTACGCCTTGTTACGCCAATAATCATTTAGTAATGGAAAGGGAAGATGTGGTTTCTGTATACTTAAAAGTATCTATACCCGAGTTGGGCAGGCGTATACGCCAACAGGAAGGAAAACGCCCGCTCGTAAAAAAGCTGGGCGATGAAGAACTGGATGAGTTTATTGCTAAACATCTTTTTGAACGCAGTTATTTTTACCATAAGGCAAAACACGTCCTTTCTGCCGATGGCAAGACCCCGGAAGATATGGTAAACGAAATAATGAGCCTGTATTAATCTTCCAAATAGGCGTGCTGGTCGTTTTCATCTAAAACCACCTGAACGTTTTCACGCAGGGAGGTAGAAAGCGACAGCCCTTTAAAATCGGCCTTAACGGGATATTGTTTGTGGTTCCTGTCTACAAGTACGGCAGTTTTAAACTTTTTAAGGGGTACTTCAAGAAAATGCTTTACGCCATAAATAAGGGTAGTGCCGCTGTTAAGTACGTCGTCTACCAATACAAGGCTTTTGTTAGCATAGGCTTCGGAAGGTAAAGATGTTTTTACCGGCTCCAACGGCTGCTGTTTGTTTATCGTTACTTCACACAGGGTTACCTTAATGTCAGATATTTTTTCAAGTTCTGTACCAAGCTTTTGGGCAAACAGGTAGCCGTTCTTAGCTATCCCTGCCAATACCACTTCGGTGTCTTCAGGAAAAGTTTCATATATCTGATATGCAATACGTTTAGTTTTGTGGTCTATTTCCTGTTGTGTAAGGATAATATTTTTCATTATAGTGGTTGTGTAATTTTAGTCAAAGATAGAAAAATGGTTGTTTTGGTGGCTGATTTTATTCGTCGTCGTCATCAATATCCAGTCCGTATTCATCGAGGTCACGCCTGTCTTTTTTGGTAGGCCTTCCGGTACCGGCAGCGCGATAGTGGGCTTTAGAGAGCTTAAGAAGCTCCAGGTGCTCGAATGATTCGGGTGGTGTTTCGTCTTTGCGGTACATATCTACCAGTTTTGGACCCACACGATTGGCAGGAACATCCAGTATACTTAATATATAGTTTATCTGGTCACGTCGAACGGTTACTTTATCACCCGCAAAAACATCGCGCGATGGTTTGGCCTGTTGCCCGTTAACCGTAACATGGCCTTTTAATATAGCCTGTGTTGCAATGCTGCGGGTTTTATAATAGCGTACGCACCATAAATATTTGTCTATCCTCATACTATTTGTCAAAAATCGTTGTTATAGCAATACAAAAATAAATGAAAATTGTATCTTGCGCCATTAAAAAAAATTAAAATGAATAGAATTTTAAAGGCCTTAAGCCTTCTTTCTCTAATAGTTCTTTTTTCAGCCTGTAAAAGCGATGATGATAAGGTAGTGCCTCCAAGAGATTATGGTGTGCAATATGCTACAGAGAAAGTTTTAATAGAAGAATATCTTAAGTCACATTATGTTACCGTAAATGCAGAAACTTTTGATGCTACATTTACATCTATACCAACAGGGGGTACGCAGACATCTATATGGGATCAGCAGGAGTATCCGCTGAAAAGCTTAGAGGTAACAAGAAACGATGTTTTATATACCGTATATTACCTTTCTTTCCGTGAAGGAACAGGTAAGCAGCCTACATTGGCAGATAATGTAACAGTAACGTATAGAGGTACTAATTTTGAAAATAAGCAGTTTGATTACCAGCCTGTAAGCAGTACGCCACTTGTTATGCCGCAGCTTATAAAAGGTTGGTGGAGTGTACTTCCGTTATTTAAAGGCGGTGAGTATATAGATGTTCCGGGTGAGCCTGCAGAATTTACAAACTACGGTGCTGGAGCAATGTTCCTGCCGTCCGGCCTTGCATATTTTAATTCATCTCCTAACAACCTTGTATCGGCGTATTCGCCTTTAGTGTTTACTTTCCAGTTGATGGATGTTACCTATACCGACCTTGACGGCGATGGCATACTTAACAGATATGAAGTTAAAGAGGGCCTGGACGCCAACGGAAAACCATATACGTTAGAAACAACAGATACGGATGGCGATGAAATACCTGATTATCTTGATGTTGATGATGATGGTGATGGTACTCTTACCAGAGATGAAATAAGGATACCGGGTACTACAAACCAGTTTTATGAATTTGAGAATATCCCTTCATGTACACCGGATAATCCATCTAATACACTTAAAAAACATTTAGATCCTTCTTGTAGATAGGTTCTTATGTAAGCAATAAAAAATCCCAATCGAAAGATTGGGATTTTTGTTTTTACATTGGTACTGTTATGGTGTGTAATTACTCCATGGTGTTTGCGTAGTACAGTTAGGGATTAATCCGCTAACACTAACTTTGTATCCCTTAAGTACAATTCTCCAGCTAAAGCAGGTGCCTGAAAGCTGATGTATAGCATATGCATTTGTATTGAACAGGTCAACAGAATAGGTGTCAACTATATCAGATACCTCAACTGTGTTACAATTACCGTTACGTATCTGTAGTTCGGCTTCATAAAATAATGACGGATTCTGTTCCAAATCATTGTTCCAGGTAACAAACAGCCTTCTTGAAATACCTAACACCTGTGCGTTTATACCTGTTTCGCCCGATAAAGGTACGCAGATTGCTTTAGGGGTTATTTCTCTGTTTGCTGCATTTGTTGTAACTGCATTTTCTTCATCCGTGGAACAGCTTACAATTAGCGCTGGTAAAAACAACGCTGATAATAATAGTTTACGCATAATATAAATATTTAAAGGTTGGTAGCCCAAAATAGTTATTTAATTAAACATAAGCTTTTTAAATCGATCAAACACAAGCTTTAATCCATAAAATATAATAAAATTATTATAATTAAGATTTTTTTAAGCCTTGAAAAAATCGGTAATCATAAGAATAAGGATGAGAGCAGGGAAGTAGTTTTTAAGCGTCGTTTTCATTCGGTTGGGGGTGTTTGAATATTGATTATTTCTTTTTGGTTTCGTAAATAAATAAAAAATATTTGTCAGAATAAAGCTAAAACAGAATGTTACGATGTGTGGTAAAATTATTCGTTAAGATGCAATTTGGAGATTAAATTGTTGGTAAAATTGTTGGATTGGGTTGTAGTGCTACGAACCAGTAGGGGAATATAATTCAAGGTTTCGATTATATGTAATTAATCAAGCTTGTTACCTACTCTTCATTTGGTTGCCGTAAGAAATCATTTTAGGAAGTAAAAGAAGTAATGGCAATAAATTCTGTTTTTGAAAACCATTTACGATCGTTAAGATTATTATAAGACTAAAGGCAATGCCAATCAGGACTGTGTTAATTTTATTTGCTATGTTCAGATAGCCTTTTTCCTGCCATTCATCCCAGATATCAATTATTCTAATGTTGTTCTTAATCGCTATTTTATTTAAATCATCAATTAGTCTGTTAGCATCTTTGACTTTTATTTTACTTGTGTTGATTTTTATAGTAGTCGTATCTGTTACTATTTTTCTCAAAAACTGCTTATCTATTACAAAGTATTCGATATTTTCTATGGC
The DNA here is from genome assembly GCA_001708385.1 of Flavobacterium psychrophilum. Classification (NCBI taxonomy): domain Bacteria; kingdom Pseudomonadati; phylum Bacteroidota; class Flavobacteriia; order Flavobacteriales; family Flavobacteriaceae; genus Flavobacterium; species Flavobacterium psychrophilum. The sequence continues at coordinate 3,530,024 of CP012388.1, forward strand.
TACATTTTCTATGGCTTTATAGTTGAAAAAAAGCTTTCGTTGCCATTTAAACCTGAATGAATTATCTGAAATGGTAATTTGCAAATAACCGATAGCGAAATAATACCATAAGTATAAAGAGGCAGCTATTAACGCAAATGCAGCTATAGTACTTTTTGTTGAAGTTAAAAGTGATAAAATTATTGCTATTGGAAAAATAAGGATGCCCGGTAGTATTCTGGACTGACGGAAAATTGTAAGTTGATATGTTGTTGACAAATGATTGGCTGTTGTTTTTGATGAAAACAAATAAACAAAAAAATCCCGCTCATTGAGCGGGATTTTCTATATGTGTACAAAAAATTATTTCTTTCTGTTTACTACTTTTTCAACAGCTTCTACGATAGCCTGGTTGTTCAGTTTGTACTTGTCCATTAGTTGGGCAGGTGTTCCTGATTCACCAAAACTGTCGTTAACCGCTACGAATTCCTGTGGAGCAGGATTGTTAAGCGCAAGCACACGTGCAACGCTTTCACCAAGACCACCAAGAATATTGTGTTCTTCAGCAGTTACAATACATCCTGTTTTACCAACCGATTTAAGGATAGCTTCCTCATCAAGTGGTTTAATAGTGTGGATGTTGATAACCTCTGCAGAGATGCCTTTAGCTTCAAGAGCTTCAGCAGCGATAAGCGCTTCCCAAACAAGGTGTCCTGTAGCTACAATAGTAACGTCTGTACCTTCGTTAAGAAGAACCGCTTTACCAATTACGAAATCTTCTCCTGTTTCAGAAGTAAAATTCGCAACAGACGGACGGCCGAAACGTAAGTAAACAGGCCCGTGGTGCTCAGCGATAGCAATAGTAGCTGCTTTAGTCTGGTTGTAATCGCAAGTATTGATTACAGTCATGCCCGGAAGCATTTTCATCAAACCGATATCTTCAAGTATTTGGTGTGTTGCACCGTCTTCACCTAATGTTAAACCGGCGTGAGAAGCACATATTTTTACGTTTTTGTCTGAGTAAGCCACAGACTGACGGATCTGGTCATACACCCTTCCTGTAGAAAAGTTAGCGAAAGTTCCTGTAAAAGGAATTTTTCCACCGATGGTTAAACCTGCAGCCATACCGATCATGTTAGCTTCAGCAATACCTACCTGAAAGAAACGCTCAGGGTGGTTAGCTTTAAAATCGTCCATTTTAAGCGACCCGATAAGGTCAGCACAAAGTGCAACAACATTTTCGTTTGTCTTGCCAAGTTCGGTTAATCCCGCACCAAAACCAGAACGGGTATCTTTATTGCCTGTATTTGTATATTTTTTCATTTGTTTTTCATTTAAGATTTAAAGATTAAAAATTTAAAAATTGCCGAAGGCTTAAATCTTTAAATCATTGAATTTTTAAATCTTATTAATAGTCACCTAGAGTTGCAGCGTTCTGATTGAAAGCAAGCTGAAGCTGCTCATCGTTTGGCGCTTTACCGTGCCAAGCGTGTGTATGCATCATAAAGTCTACACCGTTACCCATTTCGGTATGAAGCAGTACACAAACCGGTCTTCCCTGGCCTGTTTTCGCTTTAGCTTCTGTCATACCTGCAATGATAGCTTCGATGTTATTACCTTGCTGAATTTCTACAACATCCCATCCGAAAGCAACGAATTTAGCACTAATGCTACCCATGTTAAGTACTTCGTCTGTAGGACCATCAATTTGTTTACCGTTAACGTCTACTGTAGCAATGTAGTTATCTACTTTATAAGCAGAGGCATACATCATTGCTTCCCAGTTCTGGCCTTCCTGTAGCTCTCCATCTCCATGAAGGCTATATACAAGGTGTTTGTCTCCGTTAAGTTTTTTAGCTTGTGCAGCACCAATTGCTACGCTCATTCCCTGACCAAGAGAACCAGAGGCCATGCGTACTCCCGGAAGCCCTTCGTGAGTGGTAGGGTGGCCCTGAAGCCTTGAGTTAAGAAGGCGGAATGTAGCTAGCTCTTCTACAGGGAAATATCCGCTGCGGGCAAGTACACTGTAAAATACAGGAGAGATGTGACCGTTAGAAAGGAAGAATACATCTTCGTTAAGGCCGTCCATGTCAAAACCTTCTTTGCGATCCATTAAAACCTGGTAAAGGGCTACTAAAAATTCTGTACAGCCAAGCGATCCTCCAGGGTGACCTGAATTTACCGCATGAACCATACGAAGGATATCCCTTCTTACCTGAGTTGTTAAGTCATTTAGTTGTTGTGTGTTAGGCTTCATTTTTTCTATTAAAGTTAAACTGGTGCAAAAGTAATTTTAATTTTCAGGACTGGCAAAAATATTTTAGCCTCAATCTGCGACGATTGAGGCTAATAGTTTATTGGAGAAAAACCGGGTTACTTGGCTTTGGTAAAGGTAAATACGCCGCCGCCCTGTTTTAGTATCATCTGGTTTTGAGCCGGGTTAAACTCCATTGTTAACCCCGCCTGGCTGAATTTGAAAACGTTTTCTTCTGCGGGCGATAGCGGAAATGGACCCTGGCCTGTAGCCTGTGCTATTAACGATGTACCTTCTTTGGTAACCATTATGCTTATAGGTATTTCGGTAGTTGTGTAGTTGCCTGTATACTTATCAAGCTGTTCTGTGGTATAAGTTGTGGTTTTAAATTCGGGAATTTCAAACGGTTGATTAAATGCCCACCTTAAAGCCACTTCGCTAAGTTCTTTATTGCTGTAATCGTTATGTCCGTTAGACACGATAGCTATAGTGGTTTTTTCTTCCGGAAAATAGGTTAGCATTGAGGTGAAACCGTCTATACTGCCGTCGTGTCCGTATGCTTTTTTACCATCCAGGTTAGTAGCAAATATTCCCATGCCATAACCGTCTTTAAGAGTTTTCATTTCTTCAAGGCTTGCCGCCGATATTATTTTCCCTAAAAATAATCCTTCAATAAAAAGTGAAAGGTCGGTTGGTGTAGAAACTATAGCGCCTGCACCCATTGGTATAGACATATCTGTTTCAGGTTGTTTAGTCCATTTACCGGTAAAAGAGTAGGAGTAGGCTTCGTTGTTTGCACTGTTGGTTTTGCTTCCGTAAGCAGTGTTTTTAAGGCCAAGCGGCTTTATTATTTTCTCCTCAAGAATGGTATTGTACGGTTTGTTATATGCTTTTTCAAGGATGAAACTTAACAATACATAGTTAGAATTGCTGTAAGCGCCTTTGCTGTCGGGTTCAAATTCGCTTGTGGCTTTAGAAATAATGGCTACCAATTCTGCCTGCGTTTTTGGCTGCGTCATGTAAACCATATAATCAGGGTCGCTCGTAAAACTGTGAATACCGCTGTGGTGGTTCAGCAAATTGGCAACAGTAATTTTAGAAGCATTTGGCACCGTAGGAAAGTATTTGTCTAGTTTATCGGTCAGCTTTAGCTTGTTTTCTTCAGCTGCTTTAAAGGTAAGAACCGCAGTAAAAGTTTTGGATATAGATCCTATCCTGAATTTTGTAGTTTCGTTAGATTTAAGATTTTTATCCTGATCACTAAAACCAACAGAACGCGTGTAAATTGTTTTTCCGTTTTGTGACAGGGCAATGCTTCCGCTGAATTTGTTGTTTGTTTGCAGAGCATCGAAGTACTTGTCTAGCGACGCTTTGTTTGGAGTTTGCGCCAAGGCTGCGGTAATGCAAAAAAGGCAGGCAAGAGCAAGTGTAATTTTGTTTTTCATTGATTGATGATTTAAGTTTGCCTATAAGACGATAATATACCCCGCTTTGTTACAGCGAAAGCCAATAAATTTGTGCTTTTAGGTATTGTTTTTTAATCAAGCAAATTTTAATTCTTTCTTGAGCATTTGCTTTGACTTTTGCTTAATCAAAAAAGGGGGAGTTCTTATTAAAATTCACCAATCGATTTTCTACGATGGTTTAAGAATTGATTTTTATTCCGATTTTTAATATGCTACTATCGCGTTGCATTATTCTCCGGGCGCAAAGTGCAATATTGTTTGTTTCACAGTTTCAGAGTTCAGAGTGTGTAGCTCCCAAATAACCAAATTCACAAATAACCAAATCTACTTTTCGCTGCTCAATAACCAAATCCACAAATAACCAAATCCACCTTAGAAACAAATAACCAAATAAACTATAAATGGTTTATCTTTGCACGCTGTAAAAGAGAGCCATGAAATTTGATTTAATCACTAAAGACCCGCAAAGTAAAGCCAGAGCGGGCAGCTTAACTACCGATCACGGAGTTATAGAAACGCCAATCTTTATGCCTGTAGGTACCGTTGGTACTGTTAAAGGAGTGCACCAGCGCGAACTTAAAAATGATATTAACCCCGATATTATATTGGGAAATACGTACCATTTATACCTTCGCCCTGGAACTGAAATACTTGAAAAAGCAGGCGGATTACACAAATTCATGAACTGGGATCGCCCAATTCTTACCGATAGCGGCGGCTACCAGGTATACTCGCTTTCGGCTAACCGAAAAATTAAAGAAGAAGGTGTAAAGTTTAAATCGCACATTGACGGTTCGTACCATTTCTTTTCGCCGGAAAGCGTAATGGAAATTCAACGTACCATTGGCGCCGATATTATTATGGCCTTCGACGAATGCACACCTTACCCATGCGATTACCGTTATGCAAAACGCTCTATGCACATGACGCACCGCTGGTTAGACCGATGCATTACGCATCTTGACAAGCTTCCGTACAAATATGGCTATAGCCAGGCATTCTTTCCAATCGTTCAGGGTAGTACCTATACCGACCTGAGAGCCCAATCGGCAGAATACATTGCCAATGCCGGAGCAGTAGGTAATGCTATCGGCGGACTTTCTGTTGGAGAACCTGCCGAAGAAATGTATGCAATGACCGATGTAGTATGCAGCATTCTTCCGGAAGATAAGCCACGTTACCTTATGGGAGTTGGTACTCCGATAAACATCCTTGAAAATATAGCACTTGGTGTAGATATGTTCGACTGTGTTATGCCTACGCGTAACGCACGTAACGGAATGTTGTTCACAGCAAACGGGTCTATCAATATTAAAAACAAGAAGTGGGAAGCCGACTTTTCGCCGATAGACGAAATGGGCATTACTTTTGTTGATACCGAATATACCATAGCATACTTAAGGCATCTTTTCTCGGCTAACGAATTCCTTGGCAAGCAAATTGCTACCATACACAATCTTGGCTTTTATATGTGGTTGGTTCGTGAAGCCAGAAAGCATATCTTAGCAGGAGATTTCCGTGAATGGAAAGATATGATGGTTAGAAATATGAGCAATAGGCTGTAAGTATAAATCTGTAAACGAAAATTATACGTGAAAATAATAGACTGGTACATTTTAAAACGCTACCTGGCAACATTTTTTGTGATGCTCATAATGTTTATACCAATCGGTATTGTTATAGACGTGTCCGAAAAAATTAATAAGATCCTGGCCAACAAAGTGCCGTTTCTTCAGGTTGCGAAATACTATGGCGATTTTACCATCTATTTTGCCAACATGCTTTTTCCTATATTCCTATTCCTTTCTGTAATATGGTTTACCTCTAAACTGGCAAACAATACCGAGATCGTAGCGATATTAGGTTCGGGTATCTCCTACATGCGCTTTTTAAGGCCATATATTGTAGGTGCTTCGTTTATATCGTTGCTGGCATTGCTTATGGGGTTCTTTTTTGTGCCAAGTGCCAGTAAAGGCTTTAATGATTTTAGGTACAAGTATCTGAAAAACAACTCGGAGACCCGACAGAGCAGCGACGTATACAAACAGATAAACGACAACGAGCAGATTTACGTTAGTAACTTTGATTACAGCAATAAAACCGGCTACAACTTTACTTTAGAGCATTTTAAGGACAATAAGCTGGAATATAAAATGAATGCCAGCACCATTCGCTGGAACGAAAAAGACAGTACCTATACCCTTAATTCTTATACCAAACGTACTGTTGGGCCTATGGGCGATAAGCTGGAATCGGCAACCGAAAAGAAATTCAAGTTCAGCTTTGAGCCTGATGACCTTACGCCTACAATTTACGCTGCTGAAACCATGACGCTCGGAGAGCTTAATAAATTTATTGACAAAGAAAAACAACGCGGATCGGGCAATTTAAATGCGTATTATGTAGTGTTGTATAAAAAATACAGTATCCCCGTTTCGGCATTTGTACTTACGGTAATTGCCGTAGCAGTATCGTCTATGAAACGCAGGGGAGGTATGGGGGTTAACCTTGCCATGGGTATTGGCCTTGCCTTTACCTTTATATTTTTCGATAAGGTATTTGGTACACTTGCCGAAAAATCTACCATGTCGCCATTAATCGCAGTATGGTTCCCTAACTTCGTTTTCGGGATCTTAGCAATTTATCTTTTACGAAATGCAAGGCGATAACCTTAAAAATTACATTCATCTTCATTTTATAGTATTTGTTTGGGGGTTTACTGCGGTATTGGGGAAGCTTATTTCTATAAGCGCCTTTTCGTTGGTATGGTACAGAATGAGTATAGCTGTTGTGCTTATGCTCGTTTATGCCCTCATTACCAAAGCACCTTTTAAAGTGTCACGCAGAGCCCTGATAAGTTTTGTTATCGCCGGACTTGTAATAGCGTTGCACTGGTTTACTTTTTTTGAAGCTATAAAAGTCTCCAATATATCTATAACCCTTGCGTGCCTTAGTACGGGTGCTTTTTTTGCTTCGTTACTGGAATCGGCATTTTATGGTAAGCGTGTAGTGTGGTACGAGCTGCTTATGGGTTTTATTATGATCATCGCACTGAGTGTTATCATCTATGGCGATTTCCTTTTGAGCCTTGTAAACGAACTTCAGCAAGGAAGCTATACAGCAGTTAGGGCAGGAGAACTATTTGATGCCATGCAGCTAGGCAAAGGCGACCTTTTTGGAGGAGTGGTTATAGCACTAATATCGGCGTGTCTTTCAGCTACGTTTGCGATCATCAATGGAAGGTTTGCCAAAGAACATAATGCCACTACCATATCATTTTACGAACTGCTGGGCGGTATTTTCTTCTTTTCGGTGTACCTGTTGTTTACAGGGCAGTTTACAAGGGGATTTTTTGTGCTTTCGCAGAATGACTGGATATGGCTTTTCGTGCTGGGTTCTATATGTACGGGTTATGCCCAGATAGGTGCCGTAAAAGTAATGAAGACCATAACAGCGTATACTATGATGCTTACCATTAACCTGGAGCCGGTATATGGGATAATTCTCGCATTAATTGTTTTTAAGGATAGCGAAAAAATGAGCAGTACATTTTACATAGGTGCTGCGATTATATTAATTACCGTGATTATCAACGGTATACTTAAAAACCGAACGAAAAAAATAAACTAAATGCATCGTGGCTGTTTCGCATCCCGCTTAAAGTTTTATCTTTGCATTTCGCAATAAAAATAAAAATCTGCCATACTATGGAATATTTAGATTTTGAACTTCCTATTAAGGAGCTTGAAGACCAACTGGATAAGTGTACTGTTATAGGCCAGGAGTCTGATGTTGATGTATCTAATACATGCAAACAGATAGAAATAAAACTGGAAGAAACGAAAAAGAAAATATACAAAAACCTTACTGCATGGCAAAGGGTTCAGCTGTCAAGGCACCCAAGCCGTCCATACACTATGGATCACGTTCGCGCCCTAACAGGTGATACGTTCCTGGAGCTGTTTGGCGACCGTGGCTTTAAAGATGATAAAGCTATGATTGGCGGATTAGGTAAAATAGGCGGGCAATCGTTTATGATTATCGGCCAGCAAAAAGGTTTCAATACAAAAACAAGGCAGTTCCGTAATTTCGGTATGGCCAACCCTGAGGGATACCGTAAAGCACTTCGCCTAATGAAAATGGCAGAGAAATTTGGTGTTCCTGTAATTACTTTAGTAGATACTCCGGGTGCTTACCCAGGACTTGAAGCTGAAGAACGCGGACAGGGAGAAGCTATCGCAAGAAATATTTTTGAGATGGTACGCCTTAAAACACCGATCATTACCGTTATAGTAGGAGAAGGTGCATCTGGTGGAGCTTTAGGTATAGGTGTTGGAGATAAAGTATACATGATGGAAAACACATGGTACTCTGTAATTTCTCCCGAATCATGTTCATCTATCCTTTGGAGAAGCTGGGAATACAAAGAGCAGGCAGCCGAAGCATTGAAGCTGACTTCTTTTGACATGAAAAAAAATGGACTTATTGACGATATTATTCCGGAACCTCTAGGTGGTGCTCACTACGACAGGGAGACAGCATTTAAAGCAGTAGAAGAATATATATTGAAAGGATATAACGAGCTTAAAGACTTATCAACAGAAGAGCTTATTGCTCAAAGGATGGATAAGTACAGCAAAATGGGTGAATTCAAGGAATAATTAGCCATTAACGCATAATTAGTCCGAAGCCCTACGGTTTCGGACTTTTTTTATGGTTATTAACAACAAAGTGCTATTTATCAACACGATATCAACAGGTGGTACTTAACAATTCCTTAACCTGTTCGCCCTAAAATTAATTACATTCGTACTATGGAAAATATCAGGAACATAAACCCCGTAAAAGTTGATAAGACTGCTATTATCAGCCTCGAGAAAGGTAAGCTGCCCCCGCAGGCACGCGACCTTGAGGAAGCCGTACTAGGCGCTATGATGATAGACAAGAAGGGGGTTGATGATGTTATTGATATCCTTCAGCCCGATGCTTTTTATGTAGATGGGCACAAGCATATTTATGAGGCTATTGTTGAACTTTTTAACGATACACAGCCAATTGACTTATTAACAGTATCGGCGCAGCTAAAAAAGACAGGGAAACTGGAACTTGCAGGCGGCGATTTTTACCTGATACAGTTAACGCAGAAGATATCGTCATCTGCACACATTGAGTTTCACTCAAGGATCATCCTTCAGAAATTCATTCAGCGAAGCCTTATAAAAATTTCAAGTGAGATCATAGAAGATGCTTACGACGAAACCACCGACGTATTCGATTTGCTGGATAAAGCAGAGTCTAAACTATATGAAGTAACGCAGGGTAACATTAAACGAAGCTCTGAAACAGCTCAGAGTTTGGTGCTCCAAGCAAAAAAACGTATTGAAGAAATTGCGAACCAGGAGGGTATGAGTGGTGTGGCAACAGGTTTCCACGATCTGGATAAGCTTACCTCAGGATGGCAGCCAAGTGACCTTATCATTATCGCGGCGCGTCCGGGTATGGGTAAGACCGCGTTTGTACTATCAATGGCGCGTAATATCGCTATTGATGCAGGGCATGGTGTGGCTTTGTTCTCTCTGGAGATGTCCTCTGTACAGCTTATTACCCGTTTGATTTCGAGTGAAACCGGACTTTCATCTGAAAAGCTTCGTACGGGTAAACTTGAAAAGCACGAGTGGGAACAGCTGAGTATTAAAGTAAAAGACCTTGAAAAAGCACCGCTTTATATAGATGATACGCCATCGCTTTCTATCTTTGACCTTAGGGCGAAGGCAAGAAGACTGGTGTCGCAATACGGAATCAGGATGATCATTATCGATTACCTTCAGTTAATGACTGCCGGTGGAAATAGTAAGGGCGGCGGTAACCGTGAGCAGGAGATATCAACGATCTCGAGAACGCTTAAGGCACTTGCAAAAGAACTTAACGTGCCGGTTATTGCGCTATCGCAGTTATCTCGTGCCGTTGAGACCCGTGGATCGAGCAAGCGTCCGTTGCTATCGGATCTAAGGGAGTCGGGTGCGATTGAGCAAGATGCGGATATCGTATCGTTCATCTACCGACCTGAATACTATAAAATTGATGAGTGGGATGATGAGGAGCGTTCTCCTACACAGGGTCAGGCCGAGTTTATCGTAGCAAAACACCGTAACGGTGGATTGGATAACATCAGGCTTAAGTTCATCGGAAGCCTTGGTAAGTTTGATAATCTTGATGATTTTAGCTCTCCGTTTGACGAATTGCCTTCGAGCATGAACAGCAACAATGAGTTCATCAAAAACCTGCCATCTGCAAATGATGCTTTTGGAAGTAATATGAACAGCCCAAGCGCTAACGACGACGATGTTCCATTCTAAAAAATAAGATAATCACAAACCTGAATACCTATGGGAATAACTAATACTGAAGACTTCGCACTAACCGAAGCAATACGACAAATGGATGTTAACGGTGCCGAACACATCACTGTACAAGATTAAGACGGCATTATCCACTACTAAACAATAAACTATAAATGCACCGGGGAAGCGGTGCATTTTTTTATACTTCTATTTTAGAATCAATTAAGTGAGTGTATGGACAAGAAATTTTTAGTTGTAATAAAAGATGAGTTTGAAGAAACTTTGATTAAGATTGAAAAAGTTGAGATGGAGTTTATGTCACTTGAAGATTTTAAAAATACCATTTTAAAATTATGATCATAAAAAAACCGCCTTTTTGCAAAGGCGGTTAATTCATTATTTTTTAGACTCTTCAACAGAAACTTTTCTGAAGTCTTTTAGAAACTTGCTTAGCTCTAAAGCTGATTTACGAGCTCTTGTTCCTGCAGCTTTGTTACTTTTTTCAATGTGCAGTTCTGCTTCTGCTTTGAATTTTTCAATTTCGGCGTTGATTTGAGAGAATAGATCTTTCATGATTATATTGCTTATATTAAATTAAGGTGCAAAAATAGCTTTTTGCGGCATTTAAAGCGAGTTTTAGACAAATTTCTCTTACTGTTTTTTTACAAATTTTGTTATTATATTACAGCGGTGGCACTGTTTTGGCTTGTCAGCAGATAATACGCTTCAATATCTATCGTTAGTTTAGTATCTTTGATTAAATCTTATTATATAAATGTCATTTAAAAATATCTATATTGTCCTGCTGTTGGTTATGGGCTTTTCTGCAAAAGCATCCATGATATTGCTGCCTATGGACGAAACCACTCAGCAAAACCACCTAAAGGCTTACGGTATTACCTACTGGGCTTTAGATAAGAGTTACAAAGCGAACTGGCTGCTAAACTACAGGGGAGGATCTTTCCTTTTACCGGACGCAGACCAAATACGACGCGAATGCCAGATTCGCGGTGTAAGCTTTGAAGTGCTTAGCGATGGCGAGGCAAATGCTATACTGGATGAGATAAGCAGCCCGTCGGTAAACATGGAAAACGTTGTGCTGGAAAAAGCTCCTAAAATCGCCGTGTACACTCCACCCGGAAAACAACCGTGGGATGATGCGGTAACAATGGTTTTAACCTATGCCGAAATTCCGTTTACTGCTATTTACGATGAAGAAGTTTTGGGTGATGCACTTTTGTTATATGACTGGCTTCACCTGCACCATGAGGACTTTTCCGGTCAGTATGGTAAGTTTTTCGGAGCCTACAAAAATGCGCCTTGGTACATTGAACAGAAAAAAGCAGCCGAAGCTTTGGCATCGAAGCTGGGTTATAGTAAGGTGTCTCAGGAAAAACTTGCTGTTGCAAATAAGATAAAGCACTTTGTAATTGGTGGCGGATTTATGTTTGCCATGTGTTCTGCAACCGATAGTTTTGATATTGCACTTTCTGCTGAAGGTGTCGATATTTGCGAACCAATGTTCGACGGTGATGCAAGCGAACCTAATTACCAGTCTAAAATTGACTATAATAATACATTTGCCTTTAAAGATTTTATACTGGAGCGCAATCCGGCTCAATATGAATTTTCGGATATCGATACCACAAATGGTCGCTTGGTTCCAATGGATAACGATTATTTTACACTGATGGATTATTCGGCAAAGTGGGATCCAATTCCATCTATGCTTTGCCAGAACCATACACAATTGGTAAAAGGCTTTATGGGACAGACCACAGCTTTTAAATCTGACAGGGTAAAATCGGGCGTATTGGTTATGGGCGAATACAAACAAACCGGAGAGGCGCGATATATTCACGGTACTAAAGGTAAAGGTATGTTCACGTATTACGGAGGCCATGACCCTGAGGATTACCAGCACAGGGTTGGAGATGCTCCAACTGTGTTAGACCTTCATCCTAATTCACCGGGGTATAGACTTATATTAAATAATGTATTGTTCCCGGCAGCTAGAAAAAAGAAACTTAAAACATAAGGAGTGACATAGTTCCAAAGTAGCAAAGTCAAATATTGCTGATATAAAACAAAAATCCCACTTTAACAGTGGGATTTTTTTGCTTTTAGTCACCTATGATCTCTTCGTTTTCTTTGTCGAGATATTGCTGAACCACATCAATGGCGTTGGCTACAACATCGCTTAGAGCTGTAATATAGCCGCCTTCTTTTACGCTGTTCATAGCGTGTTTCAGGGCGTCGGTTTCTTTCGGTATAAGTTCGTGGGTTACATCCCTTCCCGAGTTTCTAATTCCTTCCCATATTAGTTGGTTGATGTTTTCGTCGGTGCGGCCGCGAAGGTGTTTTTCCTGCCTTATGATAATATGGTCGAACATACGGGCAGCAATTTCGGCACATTCACGAATATCTTCATCGCGCCTGTCGCCAACACCGGCAATAATTCCTATTTTTTGGGTGGCTTCTACATTACTGAGAAAATCTTCAACAGCACGGTAGCCTGCCGGATTGTGAGCAAAGTCAATTAGTACTTTAAATTTTCTGAAATCGAAAATATTCATACGTCCCGGTGTTTGTGCGGCACCAGGTATAAATGTCTGTAATGAAAGGCTGATATCTTCGGTCTTAAAACCCCAAAGGTAGGAGGCAAGCGTAGCTGCAAGCACATTGGCGATCATAAATTTCGCTTTTCCGCCCATAGTTAATGGCACGTGCGATGCTTTTTCGATACGTATTTTCCATTCCCCTTTTTTAATGGTTATAAATCCATCCTCGTAAACTGCAGTAATGCGTCCTTCTTTTGCAAGCTGTTTTATAAACGGATTGCTTTCGTCCATACTAAAGTAAGCGACATTGCAATCGAGTTCTTTTGCAATCTTAATACATTCCGGGTCATCACCGTTTAGCACTGCCCATCCGTCTTTTTTCACGCTTCGAACTACAACACGTTTTACTTTAGACAGATCATCAAGCGTATGGATATCGTTTAGCCCAAGATGGTCTTCCTGTATGTTAGTAATAATACCAATGTCGCATCGGCTAAAACCTAACCCTGATCGTAAAATACCTCCACGTGCAGTTTCCAGTACAGCAAACTCAACAGTAGGGTCTTTCAGGATATATTCGGTACTTAAAGGGCCGGTGGTATCGCCTTTTTCGAGCATATGATTCTGAATATAAATACCATCAGACGTTGTAAAGCCAACTTTAAAGCCGGTATTTTTAACGATATGTGCAAGTAGGCGGGTAGTTGTTGTCTTTCCGTTTGTACCTGTAACAGCAAAAATCGGAATGCGGCTTGGTTTTCCCGGAGGGTAAAGCATATCCAGAACGGGAGAAGCTACATTGCGTGGTAAGCCTTCGGACGGTGCAAGGTGCATCCTGAAGCCGGGTGCTGCATTCACTTCCAGTATTACGCCGCCATTTTCTTTTAAAGGCTGCGTAAGATTTTCTGCCATAATATCAATTCCGCAAACATCAAGCCCAATAACGCGGGCAATCCTTTCAGAAATAAAGATATTTTCGGGATGCATCATATCGGTTACATCAACGGATGTTCCGCCTGTGCTAAGGTTAGCGGTAGATTTTAGATCAACAATTTCATCCTGCTGCGGAACGGTTTCCAGTGTATACTCCATCTTAGCTAAAAGATCGGTGGTATCACGGTCAACCGTAATTTCGGTCAGTACATTTTCATGTCCGTAACCTCTACGCGGATCAAGATTTTCAGTATCTATAAGTTCCTGAATAGTATTTTTTCCATTTCCTTTAACGTGGGCAGGTACCCTTTGGGCAGCGGCAACAACTTTATTATCAATTACCAATACGCGGAAGTCGAAACCGGTAATAAATTTTTCAACGATAACCCTGCGTCCGTATTTTTGCGCAAATTCAAGTCCGGCCTTAGCGTCTTCAAAATTCGTAACATTTATAGATGCGCCCTTTCCGTGATTACCATCAAGGGGTTTTAATACTATGGGATAGCCGATTTTTGCGATTATCTCTTCCAGTTCAGTTTCATCGGTACAAATGCCACCGCCTGCAACGGGAATAGATGCTGCTTCGAGCATGCGTTTTGTAGCCTCTTTGTTGCAGGCAATATCTACTGCTATATGGCTTGTTTTGTTAGTAATAGTTGCCTGAAAGCGCATTTGGTTAACACCATAACCTAACTGTACAAGAGAGTTACTCCCCAAACGAATCCACGGAATATCGCGTGCAACAGCTTCTTCCACGATACTTCCGGTACTTGGGCCCAGCCTGTCGCGTTCGCGGATTTTACGCATGGTTTGCAGGTCGTTATCAAGGTCATAGTCAATTCCGCTCATAAGGGCTTCGGCAATACGCACAGAAGCTTCCGCTGCGTATAAGCCTACATTTTCTTCGAGGTAGCTAAATACAACATTATAGGTTCCGGGTGTTTTTGTTTCGCGTGTACGACCAAACCCGGTGTCCATTCCGGCAAGTGTCTGAATTTCTAAAGCAATATGTTCAATTACATGCCCCATCCAGGTGCCTCTTTCGATACGCTCAAAAAAACCGCCTTTATGTCCTTCAGAACAACGATGTTCTATAAGTGAAGGCAACAGGGCTTCGATGCGTTCGCGGAAACCATCAATTTTATTGGTAGGAAACTGTTCTGTTTCTTCCAGGTCTAAACGCATCTGAATTAGTTTTTTTCGATAAACGCTCCAAATGTTTGGTCCGCGAAGGGCCTGAATTTTAAGTATCTTCATAAAGTAGACAGAGGATGTGTGTTAAATGTGTATTTTAGAATTTGGTGTTTTTTAATGAATAACCACTATACTATAACAAGCGTTTGTTCATCGATAGTAATTTACTTAAAAAAATATTTAAATACATTATTTACACGTTTTTTTAAGGAAATCTTTTGGCTCATTATTTGTTATGTAAATAAGGGTTTTAATTTTTTAACTATTTTTGCAGAATGGAAAATGTACAGGGAAAATTAATAATCATAGGAGGAGCCGTAGATAAAGGCAGTTTTACAGAAGTTTCTTATGATGTGAACGTGGCCAATAACCTTAACTTTTTTGAAAGTGGTATTTTAAGGCGCGTTATTAAAGAATCCAAACGCGGAGAAGATTCAAGAATAGAAGTGGTGACTACGGCATCGGTAATACCGCGCGAAGTAGGACCTCAATATGTGAAAGCTTTTGAATACCTGAAAGCAAAAAATGTAGGCATACTTCATATCGAAAGACGTGAGCAGACTAACGATCCTGAAATCCTTAAAAGGGTGCAGGAAGCAGATGTAGTAATGTTTACGGGAGGCGATCAGTTACGACTTACGTCTATATTAGGAGGCACAAAGTTTCATGACATCTTACTTGATAAATACAAAAACGAAGAGTTTATTTATGCGGGAACGTCTGCCGGGGCAGCGGCCGCATCTAATAATATGATCTACCAGGGAAGCAGCCATGAGGCATTGCTTAAGGGGGAGGTTAAAATTACCAGCGGGCTTAGCCTTATACAGAATGTGATTATAGATACGCACTTTGTACAGCGCGGACGTATCGGCAGGTTATTTCAGGCAGTAGTTGGCAATCCACGCGTATTGGGTATCGGACTTGGTGAAGATACCGGGCTGCTGATAACCAACAACGGCAAAATGGAAGCGATAGGTTCTGGCCTTGTAATTTTGGTAGACGGACGTCAGATCATGGATACTAACCTTACGCAGGTAGAGCTTGGACGACCAATATCTATCAATAATCTTGTAGTCCATGTAATGAGTATGTATGATACCTATGATTTACAGACACACACGTTAGAAATTCATAATTCGCAATATTCTTCGGCACTTGCTATTCCTGTAGAAACAGATGATGAAGCAAATACACCGGGCATAGAACTTGAATAATATTATATAGTTATGGCGGGCAGCGAAAGTTGCCCGTTATTTTTTTATACACAAACCAACAGCATATTTATGAAGCTTATTATACACGGTGGTTTTTTTAGTGAATCGACAACAGATGCACAGACAAAAGCCGACAAACAAAATGCTTTAAAATCTATTATTGCAAAATCATACGATTATCTTAAAGAGCATTCAGCATTAGAAACGGCTGCGTATGCGGTTTCGCTTCTGGAAGATGATGTTTTGTTTAACGCAGGAACCGGATCGCAGATACAAAGTGACGGAAAAATAAGAATGAGTGCCGCCCTTATGGATGGTGTTACCCAAAAAATGAGCGGTGTTATTAATATTGAAGATGTTAAGAATCCAATTGAAGTTGCAGTAAAGCTGATGAAATATGATGACAGGATCTTAGGCGGGAAAGGGGCAATTCAGTTTGCGCGTGAACATGGTTTTGATGTGTTTTCGACTGAAATTCCGCAAAGGCGTAAAGAATATGAAGCGAAGCTCGAAGCAAAAGGACTCGGAACTGTAGGCTGTGTAGTTTTAGATAGTGAAGGGCGTTTAGCTGTAGCGACGTCTACCGGGGGGAAAGGTTTTGAGATGGTAGGAAGAATATCAGATTCGGCTACCGTTGCCGGAAATTATACAAATGAGTTTTGCGGTGTAAGCTGTACCGGGGTAGGAGAAGATATCGTCAGTAATGCTACTGCTACAAAAATTGTAACACGTGTTACAGATGGCATGCCTATTAAAGATGCTTTCGCTAAAACTTTTTCCGAACTAGAACCGTATGATGGTTTTGCCGGTGCTATTGGTATCGACAAGAATGGAAATATATTTCACCAGGATTCGCACCCGTCAATGGTTTTTGCCAGTTATGACGGGCAGGATATTGAAGTGTTTGGGTAGTTTTTTTCAAAGTTTCAAAGTAGGATTTTATATGAACGCTCTGTCATTTCGACCGAAGCACAGCGTAATGGAGAAATCCCTATCGTAATTAAGAAGGGCCTGACACTCTTGCAAACAGAAAATATGATTGAAAAAACGGCTGATTGAGCCTTTTCTGTGTCTTAACGAATGCATAATCTCTTAGTTTCTAAATACTGATTAGGCTACATTTGATCAGGATATATAAAATGTCATTATGAAAAAGATAATGATTTTAAGTGTGGCTTTATTAGCGTTAGCCTGTTCAGAGAAAAATAAAGATACTAATACTACGGCTGAGAAATCAGTGAATTCGGATAGTGTAAATTCAATAGATAAAGTAACGGCTACAACTTCTACTGATGAAGTTCTTAACGGAAGTGTTACCAACAACTCGGGTATTACGCTGAAGCGATCTTATAATAAAACCAGGCACACTGCAGTGTTTGAAGTGAATGGTTAAATTATTATGGCTAAACAGGATTCTGTAGCTTCAGGAATACAATATAGCAACGAACATTACCTGTATAAAGAACACAAGGGTGATATATCGCTACACAAAGATGGCGTGTTGGTATGGGATAATATCAGGTAACTTACAATTCAACTCTTATCATCTCCGGGTATTTTTTAATATAAGCTACACTCTGATTGAAATATTTTAGCATTGTAGGATTCAACATTTCTTTCCATACCGGTTCCTCTGTTTTGTAATTACACAGCCATGCAATGGTATAGGCGATAATTTGTTCAGGGAGATAGCCACTACTAGACATTTCCCAACCACTCATTTTAATATCCCGTGTTGCCGAAAAACGGAATCTGGTATTCCCCATCATTATTCCGAATCCATAAATAATAGCCATTAAGTCGGTCAGATATTCATCATTTTCTTCAATTCTTTTCTCGCCTAGAAGTATATAGTGGGAGAGTTCATGTGCTATGGTTGCTATCAGAGCCTGGGGATTTGTGAGAAGTTTACGTTCAATAGAGATAAATATGGTTTCATCATTGACATGATATTTGCCTGCTGCACTTTGCCAACTACCATTGCGATCTGCCGGAGTTGATAGTATTGTACCGTCAGCCATCGTTACCGGTTGGTCTGAAAAGAATTGCAACTTTATATTGTCATGTTCGATCGCCATGTAAATTTTCGTTTGTTCCAATACAAAGTGGGCATCTTCTTCGGTTGCGAAAAAAGTATTATTATAAAATTCTTTTGTTGGCAAAATGGTTTCAAGGCTTAGAAAATGTTCTTCGACAAGATTATCTTTGAGATGAAGTAGGTATTCTTCCACCCAATCCTTGTCTTCTGTTGTAACGGGAAGTTTAGGGCTTTTATTCCAGAACATGTATCGCTTATAAGGTTTAGATAACTAGTATAAATAAAAAACCCGCACATTGCTGAGCGGGTCTTTATTAAATAAGTAAGATAAATATATTGTTTATAAACGTTTTATTTAACTTGGTTTACGATAGCTGTAAACGCTTCAGGGTGGTTAGCAGCAAGGTCTGCAAGAACTTTACGGTTCAATTCGATACCTGCACCTTTAACTTTACCCATGAATTGAGAATAGCTCATTCCGTGAAGACGTGCACCAGCGTTGATACGCATGATCCATAGAGCACGGAAGTTTCTTTTCTTTTGTTTTCTGTCACGGTAAGCATAAACCATTGCTTTTTCTACCGCGTTTTTAGCTACTGTCCAAACGTTTTTACGTCTTCCAAAGAAACCTTTGGCTTGCTTCAATACTCTTTTTCTACGAGCTCTTGATGCTACTGAATTTACTGATCTTGGCATAATTTTACTTGTTTTTGTAGCAGGCGTTCCGATATAATTAGCGGAAACTTAATGAGCCATGCTCCAGGGTTATTTAATTTGTTTTAACCGACAGCTATTAGATAATTCTTAATTGCTGTTTTACGCTTCTCTCATCTGTCTTGTGAACAAGTGCAGAGTGAGTTAAAGCTAGCTTACGCTTTTTAGATTTTTTAGTCAGGATGTGACTTTTAAAAGCGTGCTTTCTCTTGATCTTTCCTGAGCCAGTAACTTTGAATCGTTTTTTGGCAGAGGATTTGGTTTTCATTTTAGGCATTTTCTTCCTGTATTTGAATTTATCTTACTTACTTATTTTTTTGTATAGTCCAAAGTCTGAAGTCGAAAGTCGTAAAGCAAAATCCAAACGGACTTAAACTTTAAGACTTTCGACTTTATCACTGAGTATTATTTTTTCTTTTTAGGAGCGATGAACATAATCATCCTCTTACCTTCAAGAACCGGCATAGCTTCTACTTTTCCCCACTCTTCAAGATCTGTTGCAAGCTTTAATAAAAGGATTTGCCCCTGCTCTTTATAAATGATAGAACGTCCTTTAAAGAATACGAATGCTTTTAGTTTAGAACCTTCTTTAAGGAACTTCTCTGCATTCTTCTTTTTGAACTCGTAATCATGCTCGTCCGTTTGAGGGCCGAAACGTATTTCCTTTACTACAATCTGCGTAGACTTAGCCTTAAGCATCTTGTCGCGTTTCTTTTGTTCGTAAAGAAACTTTTTATAGTCCATGATCTTACATACGGGCGGTTCGGCATTAGGAGAGATCTCAACAAGATCTACTTCCTGGTCTTCTGCCATTTGAAGCGCTACCGATGTTTTGTAAAGACCCGGCTCTACATTGTCCCCAACAAGCCTTACTTCAGGGACACGGATTGCAGCATTAGTTCTATGTGCATCTTTTTTTTCTACTCGAGGCTGGTAGCCTCTGTTGTTTCTTATTGCTATGGCTTTTAAATTTAAGTTAAACTTAGAATGTTTTTAGTGTTCTATCTATTTCTTCCTGTACTAAGGAAGCAAATTCTTCAATTGTCATACTTTGGTTAGACTTACCTGCATCGCCATGACGACGTACAGAAATCGTACCGTTTTTCTCTTCTTCCTCACCAACGATAAGCATATACGGCATTTTCTGAACCTCCGCTTCGCGTATTTTTTTACCTATAGTCTCGTTTCGGTTATCTATGAGGGCGCGAATTTCGTGATTTTCCAGCAATTCTAAAACTTTTTTAGCATAATTTTCATATTTCTCACTAAGAGACAGTATGATAGCTTGCTCAGGCATTAACCAAAGCGGGAAGTTTCCGGCTGTGTTTTCAAGCAAAATTGCAATGAAACGCTCCATAGATCCAAACGGTGCACGGTGAATCATAACAGGGCGGTGCAGTTCGTTATCAGAACCTTTGTACGTCAGGTCAAAACGTTCAGGAAGGTTGTAATCTACCTGTATCGTTCCAAGCTGCCATTGTCTGCCAAGTGCATCTTTCACCATAAAGTCAAGCTTAGGGCCATAAAAAGCCGCCTCGCCATATTCTACTACAGTATTAAGACCTTTATCTTTAGCAGCGTTGATAATAGCATTTTCAGCTTTCTCCCAGTTCTCGTCTGTACCAATATATTTCTCTCTGTTCTCCTGGTCGCGAAGCGATATCTGCGCGCTGAAGTTATCAAAACCTAACGAGCTGAATACATAAAGTACCAGGTCGATTACTTTTTTGAACTCTTCATCAAGCTGATCCGGAGTACAGAAGATGTGTGCATCATCCTGAGTAAATCCACGAACACGTGTCAGTCCGTGAAGCTCACCACTCTGCTCATAACGGTAAACAGTACCAAATTCAGCATAACGCTTAGGCAGGTCTTTATACGACCACGGTTTGGTATTGTAGATCTCGCAGTGGTGCGGGCAATTCATCGGCTTCAGCAAAAACTCCTCACCTTCATGTGGTGTGTGTATCGGCTGGAAGCTGTCTGCACCATATTTAGCATAGTGGCCGGATGTAACGTATAATTCTTTTTGCCCGATGTGTGGTGTAACCACCTGCTCGTATCCGGCTTTCTTTTGTGCTTTTTTAAGAAACTGCTCTAAACGGTCGCGAAGTGCAGCACCTTTTGGAAGCCATAAAGGTAATCCCTGACCCACTTTGCTTGAAAAAGCAAACAGTTCAAGTTCTTTACCAAGCTTACGGTGGTCACGTCTTTTTGCCTCTTCAAGAAGCTCAAGATATTCGGTAAGGTCTTTCTGTTTCGGGAAAGAGATGCCGTACACACGTGTGAGCTGTTTGTTCTTCTCGTCACCTCTCCAGTAAGCACCGGCAACGCTCATAATTTTAAATGCCTTGATTATACCTGT
Source organism: Flavobacterium psychrophilum (assembly GCA_001708385.1). Classification (NCBI taxonomy): domain Bacteria; kingdom Pseudomonadati; phylum Bacteroidota; class Flavobacteriia; order Flavobacteriales; family Flavobacteriaceae; genus Flavobacterium; species Flavobacterium psychrophilum. The sequence continues at coordinate 3,551,083 of CP012388.1, forward strand.
GTTCGGAATGTGTCCGCCACGGCATAAGTCGGTAAACGTAGCATGGTCGCAAAACGTAATAGTACCGTCTTCAAGGTTTTCTATAAGTTCCGTTTTATACGGATTGTTCTCGTTCTTGTAAAACTCAAGAGCCTCAGCTTTAGTAGCCGAACGCATAGTGAATTCATGTTTCTCCCTTGCAATGGCAAGCACTTTATCTTCAATAGCTTTAAAGTCTTTGTCGGTAACGGTGTTATCGCCAAAATCTACATCATAATAAAAACCATTGTCAATAGCAGGGCCAATTGTAAGCTTAATGCCCGGGTAAAGTTCCTGTAGGGCCTGCGCCATAACGTGAGAAGTAGAGTGCCAGAAAGCTTTCTTACCTTCTTTATCGTTCCAGGTGTATAATATTAAAGAGCCGTCCGTCGTCAGTGGGGTTTTCGTTTCAACAGTTGTACCATTAAAGGATGCAGAAATCACGTTTCTTGCTAAACCCTCACTAATGCTCATGGCAACGTCCAGGGGAGATACCCCTGCGTCAAACTTTTTAACCGAACCGTCCGGCAGTGTAATATTTATCATTTAGAAAAAATTTATAAAGCGCAAATATAAACTAATAGCAATTCACTTACAATATATATGCAAATCATTTAGCCGTAAAATCAGTTCTTTTTCGAGGGAGTTGGCAAACCGAAAATTGCGGATGTAGTCATCATTCAAAATTCCTATTGCTGTTAAATGAAGCATAAATAACTTTCAGCACCATTAAAGCATGCGTAACTTTATAGTATTGTTTGTATATACAAATATAATCTATTGAATTAAAAGCTTACTATAATGAAAAATCGATTTGAAGGCAAAGTTGCCATTGTTACCGGAGGTGCTTCCGGAATAGGAAAAGCTACAGTAAAGATTTTAGTTGAAGAAGGAGCCAAAGTTACCGTGGCAGATATGAACCAGGAAGCACTGGATGCCGTAAAAAAGGAATATGCCGATGCGGTACTGACTTTAAAAGTAGATGTTAGTAAAGAACAAGAAGTGAAGAATATGGTTTCCGAAACGGTTAAAGCATTTGGGAAGCTTGATATACTGCATAATAATGCAGGGATTGGCGGATTTAACCTTATCCCGGATACCACCCTTGAAGAATGGCGCAAAGTATTTGCAATAGACGTTGACGGTGTGTTTTTGGGATGTAAATATGCCATTCCGGAGTTTATTAAAGGCGGTGGAGGCGTTATTGTAAATACGGCATCGATTAGTGGTTTGGGGGCAGACTACGCGATGGCATCTTACAATGCAGCCAAAGCTGCCGTAATAAACCTGACAAAAATTGTGGCGAACGACCACGGTGGCGATAACATCCGCTGTAATGCAGTATGCCCCGGGCCTATTGAAACTCCATTGCTTAAGGATGCGCTAAACGATGATGTGCTGCAACAGTATCACGATGCTATACCATCAGGGCGTATAGGGCAGCCCGAAGAAATCGCAACAGTGGTTACCTTTCTTGCATCAGACGATGCGTCTTTTGTAAACGGAACCACGATTGTTGCTGATGGCGGACTGATGTCGAAAACAGGTCAGCCACCTATTGCTAAGGCATTCCTGAAATAAAATATTGGTTGGTTGGTTAAAGTGCGTAGCGTCAGGTGATGTTACGCACTTTTTTTTGGGTTTTGTTAATTAGATTTATCCGTAAATAATATCTGAATAGTAACGTAAGATCCTATATGTTAATTATTTTATAACTCGATTTATTTAAAATATTGATAATTAAGTGTTTAACTTTTGATTAACAAATATTAACCTAATTATAATCTAAGTTTGACATCGACATTGCGCAACCGTCAGGAAATAGTTTCCGAAACCAAAACCAATCTTTTAATTTTATTATTATGAAAAAATTATTATTTCTATTCCTGTTTACATTAGGGACGATTACTTCGGTTAATGCTCAGACAAAATTTGTTGTAGATTTAGAAGGTCAAAAGACCGAACTGGATGTATCTGGAACATACAAACCAGAAGAAGTTGAGGTAACTCTTAAAACAAATAGTTACAATGGCGTAAATGCAAGATATGTTCCTGTTTATGTATATACCTGGGATGGTAGTGGTCTTCATTACGATGGCATGTACCAGTTCGGGATCTACCCTTGGGACACAATGGACACTATTATTGATAGGCTGATAAAAATGTTCTTTTAACTAGTTAATGTAACCACGTGGCGTACCACATGGTTATTTTTTTTACAGTAGATATTAATATTCTATGAAAGAAAAGTGGACAATTGTTTTTTGTTTTATTATAAGTACTGTGTTTGCTCAAAACGATTCAGTGAGACAGGGTGTTATAACTTATAAGAATAAATTTACTCAGATAGATAAATCGGAAGATTATTATGTGAGTAAACTTTTTTTTAATGTAACCGAATCGCTAAGCCTTTCCCATAAGTACGGCATGGACGAAGATAACGGTAACCGTATGGATTATGAAAGCGGAAATGTGCGGGTGGTACAGAGTGCGTATGATGAAAAGGGGACAATGTATTATCGTAATAATGATACCAAACAGTTTCTGTTCCGTTTTAAGGCGAATAAACCGTTTCCGGCTTATTTAGTGACTGATACATGGATTGATATAGACTGGCAATTGAAAGAAGAATATAAAACTATATTAAATCACAAGGTACAAAAAGCAATTGGTGAGTTTAGAGGCAGAACGTGGACTGTTTGGTTTTCTCGAGATATTCCGATGTCTTTCGGTCCGCTAAAATTGCATGGCCTTCCCGGTGTAATTTTAGAAGCTAAAGACAGTAAGTTTTGTATTACTGCAACAAATATTTGTTATCCTTGTAAAACAGAAGCTATTGAAGTGCCCGATGAAGAACTAAAATGGTCAATAAAAGAGTATGCCCATATATGGGATAATTACGCTACATATACTGTACTGGAAAATAATAAACTCGGATTATATGGTTTGTTTTTGTCTGAAGTGCCTACCGAAACTTCCATAAGGGAAAAAAGAAAAAACCGTATGGATCTTCAATACGAGTGGGAAGATAAAAATACGAAACGGGCTATTTATGATAAAAAAATTATCAATCAGGTTCTGGTTCCAAAAGAATCCAGGACGGCAAAGAATCCGCCTCGTCCATCAATAAAGTTTTAGTACTCTTCCTTTATGCTTATAATCTTCACGGGGTACGCTTTCGCGGCTCTATTAAAATCTTCGTAAACAGAAAAGTCAGGCTCCTTCAATGCGAAAAAGCCTTTTTTAAACTGAATTCACTATAATACATTTACCGTCCTTTCTAGACATAACAAATTTTTCCGGCGCAAGTTCCGTGCAGTAGTTACAGCCAATGCAGTTGGCTTGTTGCAGGATGATAGTGCATCAGTTGGCAAATTAGGTTTTACCAGTTATGTAATTTATCGCTAGGGCGAATCCTAATCAAGGGTTAAGGTAATTGTATCGCCTTTTGTAGTTTTTTAATAATGCAATCTGCTGTCAGCATTGTAGTTACTGTAGTTTCTTTTTCGACAAGATTCCCTGAAGGCCCCATATGTTTTCCTTTTTAATTCGAGTCGTTATTTTCTTAAATTGGTTAAGACTTAGCTCACGGTTCAATACAATAGTGTCGGCACAGGTGTCAGGTTTTAATAAATACCTATATATAAGAGTAGTTTTTCAGGAGCCATTTCCCGCTATCGCCTTAATCTCTCCGCTTTGCTTCGAGGATACCGGCTCTATCGGGGCTAGGGTGTTTGCGGTATACTATAATATATATAAGGAGTAGTGTAAATGCTTTTTTATGAAACTTCATGTTTCCTTTATGTGTCTTAAACAAATAGCAAAAAAACTTTTGTTGTCAAAAACCGCGTAACCAATGAGTTAAGGATAGGTGTTAAAAAAAGATTAAAAAAAGGTGATTTAAAGTTTGGATAGGGTTTAAATAATGGTACTTTTGCACCCGCATTAGAGAAGTACATTGACAGACTGATACGCAAGAGGGATACTAATTAAAGTGTTTCATAGTGGATAAAAAAAAGTTTTAAAAAGGCTTGTTTTGTAAAGGAAAAAGATGTTATCTTTGCCCTCCCAAACCGTGAGGAGTGGGGTTCATTGCAAGACTGGGATTGATTTTTATCTGTTAGAATTTTGAGAAAATTTTTTTTCAAAAAAGCTTGCGGGATTAAAAAGAAGTTGTACTTTTGCAGCCGCTTTGAGAACGAAAGTTTGTTAAGCGGAAATAAATAAGAAGAACACGTTCATAGACATATTGGATTGACAGCATAAGAGAGAGTAAGATCTTGATTATCATAAGAAAAAAACCTAGCATATAAGGTCGTAAAAATATTAAAAATATACGATGAAGAGTTTGATCCTGGCTCAGGATGAACGCTAGCGGCAGGCTTAACACATGCAAGTCGAGGGGTAGAGGCTTTCGGGCCTTGAGACCGGCGCACGGGTGCGTAACGCGTATGCAATCTGCCTTGTACAAAGGGATAGCCCAGAGAAATTTGGATTAATACCTTATAGTATGTTGAGGGGACATCCCTTTATCATTAAAGATTTATCGGTACAAGATGAGCATGCGTCCCATTAGCTAGTTGGTGTGGTAACGGCATACCAAGGCTATGATGGGTAGGGGTCCTGAGAGGGAGATCCCCCACACTGGTACTGAGACACGGACCAGACTCCTACGGGAGGCAGCAGTGAGGAATATTGGACAATGGGCGCAAGCCTGATCCAGCCATGCCGCGTGCAGGATGAAGCATCTATGGTGTGTAAACTGCTTTTATACAGGAAGAAACCCTGGCTCGTGAGCCAGATTGACGGTACTGTAGGAATAAGGATCGGCTAACTCCGTGCCAGCAGCCGCGGTAATACGGAGGATCCAAGCGTTATCCGGAATCATTGGGTTTAAAGGGTCCGTAGGCGGTTTTATAAGTCAGTGGTGAAATCCGGTAGCTCAACTATCGAACTGCCATTGATACTGTAGAACTTGAATTATTGTGAAGTAACTAGAATATGTAGTGTAGCGGTGAAATGCTTAGATATTACATGGAATACCAATTGCGAAGGCAGGTTACTAACAATACATTGACGCTGATGGACGAAAGCGTGGGGAGCGAACAGGATTAGATACCCTGGTAGTCCACGCCGTAAACGATGGATACTAGCTGTTTGGTAGCAATACTGAGTGGCTAAGCGAAAGTGATAAGTATCCCACCTGGGGAGTACGAACGCAAGTTTGAAACTCAAAGGAATTGACGGGGGCCCGCACAAGCGGTGGAGCATGTGGTTTAATTCGATGATACGCGAGGAACCTTACCAGGGCTTAAATGTAGGTTGACAGGCTTGGAAACAGGTTTTTCTTCGGACAACTTACAAGGTGCTGCATGGTTGTCGTCAGCTCGTGCCGTGAGGTGTCAGGTTAAGTCCTATAACGAGCGCAACCCCTGTTGTTAGTTGCCAGCGAGTCATGTCGGGAACTCTAACAAGACTGCCGGTGCAAACCGTGAGGAAGGTGGGGATGACGTCAAATCATCACGGCCCTTACGTCCTGGGCTACACACGTGCTACAATGGCCGGTACAGAGAGCAGCCACTGGGCGACCAGGAGCGAATCTATAAAACCGGTCACAGTTCGGATTGGAGTCTGCAACCCGACTCCATGAAGCTGGAATCGCTAGTAATCGGATATCAGCCATGATCCGGTGAATACGTTCCCGGGCCTTGTACACACCGCCCGTCAAGCCATGGAAGCTGGGGGTACCTGAAGTCGGTGACCGCAAGGAGCTGCCTAGGGTAAAACTGGTAACTGGGGCTAAGTCGTAACAAGGTAGCCGTACCGGAAGGTGCGGCTGGAACACCTCCTTTCTAGAGACACGACCGCTTGGTTAATAATTATGAGAAAAATAGGTTTTATTCTCGCTGTTAGTTCAAAAATTTAAAGTAAAGAGAGCTGAAAAATAAATAGTCTCGTAGCTCAGCTGGTTAGAGTACTACACTGATAATGTAGGGGTCGGCAGTTCGAGTCTGCCCGGGACTACTATAAGCTTCGCTCATTTACTTAGAAGGAAATTTTAGAAGATGAGTTGCACTATTTAGTGACGAACCGTATAGGACTGTTAACTAAAGACTGTTAACTGTCAGCTAAATACGGGGGATTAGCTCAGCTGGCTAGAGCGCCTGCCTTGCACGCAGGAGGTCATCGGTTCGACTCCGATATTCTCCACCAGGCAAAGTCTGACACTGGAATTAATTGCCAGTGGCGGCGCGCCACAGTTCATTGACATATTGAGATAAATACAAAGTAGAAAAATATAGAAAGCACATTTGTGTTGCTATATGTAACACAAAAAAAGTACAATAAGCAAAATAAGGGCGCATGGGGGATGCCTGTGGCTCTCAGAGGCGAAGAAGGACGTGATAAGCTGCGAAAAGCTACGGGGATTGGCACACACGAATTGATCCGTAGATATCCGAATGGGGCAACCCACTATGTTGAAGACATAGTACTCCGATAGGAGGGCAAACCCGCTGAACTGAAACATCTAAGTAGGCGGAGGAGAAGAAAACAAAAGTGATTCCGTAAGTAGTGGCGAGCGAACGCGGAACAGCCCAAACCAATGTTGTTACGGCAATATTGGGGTTGTAGGACCACGATATTTTATGCATGAGGAACTGGAATAACCTGGAAAGGTTAATCATAGAGGGTGATAATCCCGTACAGGTAACAAATGTAATAGATAGTGGTATCCTGAGTAGGGCGGGGCACGTGAAACCCTGTCTGAAACTGGCGGGACCATCCGCTAAGGCTAAATACTCCTGAGAGACCGATAGTGAACCAGTACCGTGAGGGAAAGGTGAAAAGAACCGTGAATAACGGAGTGAAATAGATCCTGAAACCATGCGCCTACAAGCGGTCGGAGCAGACTTGTTCTGTGACGGCGTGCCTTTTGCATAATGAGCCTACGAGTTACCGTTGCTGGCAAGGATAAGTAATTAAGTTATGGATCCGTAGCGAAAGCGAGTCTTAATAGGGCGCTTTAGTCAGTAATGGTAGACGCGAAACCGTGTGATCTACCCATGGGCAGGATGAAGCTGTGGTAACACATAGTGGAGGTCCGAACCGGTTGACGTTGAAAAGTCTTCGGATGACCTGTGGGTAGGGGTGAAAGGCCAATCAAACTCGGAAATAGCTCGTACTCCCCGAAATGCATTTAGGTGCAGCGCTGGACACTAGTTATATAGAGGTAGAGCTACTGATTGGATGCGGGGGCTTCACCGCCTACCAATTCCTGACAAACTCCGAATGCTATATAATGATAACCAGCAGTGAGGGCATGGGTGCTAAGGTCCATGTCCGAGAGGGAAAGAACCCAGACCATCAGCTAAGGTCCCCAAATCTATACTAAGTTGAAAAAACGAGGTTTGTCTGCCCAGACAGCTAGGATGTTGGCTTGGAAGCAGCCATTCATTTAAAGAGTGCGTAACAGCTCACTAGTCGAGCGGACGAGCATGGATAATAATCGGGCATAAGTATAGTACCGAAGCTATGGATTTGCAGTTTACTGCAAGTGGTAGGGGAGCATTCTAAGGGGGTTGAAGGTGATATGTGAGTATTGCTGGACCGCTTAGAAAAGAAAATGTAGGCATAAGTAACGATAATGCGGGCGAGAAACCCGCACACCGAAAGACTAAGGTTTCCTCAGCTATGCTAATCAGCTGAGGGTTAGTCGGGACCTAAGGCGAACCCGAAAGGGACAGTCGATGGCCAACGGGTTAATATTCCCGTACTTCTTATAGTTGTGATGGAGTGACGGAGTGATGAAAGCGCCGCGAACTGACGGAATAGTTCGTTAAAGTACCTAGCTATAGGCCCCGTAGTTAAATGCGCGGGGACTGGTGAAATACGATAGTACACGGAGTCTTCGGACAAAGTGATAGTGCGCCTAAGGGCTTCCAAGAAAAGCTTCTAAACTTAGATTATAAGAACCCGTACCGTAAACCGACACAGGTAGTCGAGGAGAGAATCCTAAGGTGCTCGAGAGATTCATGGCTAAGGAATTAGGCAAAATAGACCTGTAACTTCGGGAGAAAGGTCGCCAGCAGCAATGCTGGCCGCAGTGAAAAGGTCCAGGCGACTGTTTATCAAAAACACAGGGCTCTGCAAAATCGTAAGATGAAGTATAGGGCCTGACACCTGCCCGGTGCTGGAAGGTTAAGAGGAGATGTTATCTTCGGAGAAGCATTGAATTGAAGCCCCAGTAAACGGCGGCCGTAACTATAACGGTCCTAAGGTAGCGAAATTCCTTGTCGGGTAAGTTCCGACCTGCACGAATGGTGTAACGATCTGGACACTGTCTCAGCCATGAGCTCGGTGAAATTGTAGTATCGGTGAAGATGCCGATTACCCGCAGTGGGACGAAAAGACCCTGTGCACCTTTACTATAGCTTAGTATTGACCTTGGATAAGTGATGTGTAGGATAGGTGGGAGACTTTGAAGCGGCGTCGCCAGGCGTTGTGGAGTCATTGTTGAAATACCACCCTTTGCTTATCTGAGGCCTAACCCCGCTATGTGGGGGACATTGCTTGGTGGGTAGTTTGACTGGGGTGGTCGCCTCCAAAAGAGTAACGGAGGCTTCTAAAGGTTCCCTCAGCACGCTTGGTAACCGTGCGTAGAGTGCAATGGCATAAGGGAGCTTGACTGAGAGACATACAGGTCGATCAGGTACGAAAGTAGAGCATAGTGATCCGGTGGTTCCGCATGGAAGGGCCATCGCTCAAAGGATAAAAGGTACGCCGGGGATAACAGGCTGATCTCCCCCAAGAGCTCATATCGACGGGGGGGTTTGGCACCTCGATGTCGGCTCGTCACATCCTGGGGCTGGAGAAGGTCCCAAGGGTTGGGCTGTTCGCCCATTAAAGTGGCACGCGAGCTGGGTTCAGAACGTCGTGAGACAGTTCGGTCTCTATCTACTGTGGGCGTTAGAAATTTGAGTGGATCTGATTCTAGTACGAGAGGACCGAGTCGGACAAACCTCTGGTGTATCTGTTGTTCCGCCAGGAGCACCGCAGAGTAGCTACGTTTGGAAGGGATAAGCGCTGAAAGCATATAAGCGCGAAACCCACCACAAGATGAGATTTCTTTTAAAGGTCGTGGAAGATGACCACGTTGATAGGCTATAGATGTAAAGGCAGTAATGTCATAGTCGAGTAGTACTAATAACCTGTAAGCTTATGTACGCCTCTTTTCCCCGCCCTTGGGCGGGGAGAGAACTTTCTAAACAAGTATACTTATTTTTATCTCAGTATGTTAAGATATTATCCATTAGTTCCCAGGCATAAGCCAAAAGACCTATGGACCGCGCAAGAGAGCAGATGCCTTATGGCTGATGCCTATTGCCTTAAAAACTTAAGGTGGTTATTGCGGCGGGGCTCACCTCTTCCCATCCCGAACAGAGAAGTTAAGCCCGCCTGCGCAGATGGTACTGCAGTTTGTGGGAGAGTATGTCATCGCCTTTCTTTTGAAAACCCTTCATCTTTACGATGAAGGGTTTTTTGTTTTGTAATAAAGCCAGATTTACTGACCAAATACTTATTGGGTAAAATCTCTTCAAATAGAATAACAAAAATGTTATTTTAATCAAGGTCAATATTTGTAATTGAATTTAATACACTACTACATTTTTTAATTTTAGGGTAACTCTCAATTTGTACTGTAATGCGTTTCTTTCTTATTACGGTGTATAGTACTTATCTAATTAACATTGTGACTATGTGCAACTTTAAGTATTGAAGTGATCATAAATTAAGACTATTCTTATAGATAAATATTACGGAATTTCCATCCATTTGCTTTTCAGCCTGTTATAAATTACTTCAATTAACATCTATTAATATATTTTAAGATTTTTTTAGTTTTTATTGAAAGAATTTTCATATTTTATATTTAAGCTACAAAGTTAATCTTTTGTGAACTTATTAAAATTTGTGTCAACATGTTGCTTTATGTTTATAATTTTGACTAAATTTAGTATCGAAAGGTGTTAAAATCAATTATTTTTTGTTAGTTAAGAAAGAGATATAAATATCTTAAAATAATCATAAATATCTGTAAATCAATTAGTTTATGTTATTAATGATTATTTAAAATATGAATAATGCACTAATCATCGATAAACCGTAAAGTTAACTAATTAAAAATCAAATAGTTATGTAGAAAAATTATTTATTATTGCAGTAGAAATGAATAGAGATAATCTGTTTGGCTGCGGGGGGGGAGAAAAGACAGGTTTAAATGTTAATGGAACTTACTACTACTATGAAAAAAACATTAATTCTGCTGTTTACAATTTTATTTACATCTGCTGTGCAGGCTCAGCTAAAAGATTTTAGCTTAATGATAAATAAAACTGACGAGACATGCCTAGGAAATGGCACACTAAAATTTACTGTAACTAACAAGACACAAAATTCAACTATTCTTTACAAAGTATATGTCCTGCCGGATGTTACTAATCCTATCACTGTTTTAACTACCAATAATATTGGTAGTCTTTCTGCTGCTACTTATAAGATTGAGGCTATTCAATCTTTGGGTGATCAGAGTAACAGGCAAGAGAAAACAGTTACAATCGAAAATAAAATCGTACCGTTTGCTATAGACATTTCAACTTCTACGCAGCATTGTGCAGAAGTGGGTGATATTATTGTAAATGCTACATCGGGAACGGGAGACAAATATGAAATAATTTCAGGTCCTGTTAAGAGGCCATTGCAACGTTCTAATATATTTAAAGACCTTCCAACAGGTACATACAATATAAGGGCTTACGACAAATGTGGTGACGCTAAAGTAAAGACCTACACGCTTAATGTGGTATCAACTGTATTAGCAATATCTGATACTTCTTATCCTGATAATGTAAATGTTATCTGTGACTCAATCAAGGTAATGAATGTTATTACTCCAATCGGTGGTGGTATAGGATATCCACTTACTGTGCAAAGTACACTAACGCCGCTTAGTATAGGTGGTAATCCAATTGTTGTAAACAAAACATACCAAACTGGCAGTCCGACATCTCTTGAAGTATCTATGGTTGTACCGCGTTACATGACGGAATCGTATACTTATGACATGAGGGTTACCGATCATTGTGAAAATCTTACTGAGAAAAAGGATAATGTTGTTACACCGGAGATCCTTCTTTCATTAAGTACCGGTAAAGTGCCATGTGCTAAAAAATACCTTAAGATCAGTGCTTCACGATACACAACTTCTTATAAAGTTAAATTTTTAAAAGCTCCGGATGATTTTAATGTATCGACTTATAACGCGACACCAAATGGTCCGTTTACCACACCGAATGTTAATTACGGAAATGAAGATACCCCAGTTCCATTTGGAGATTACATAATTGAAATCACGGACTTGTGTGGAAGAAAAGCTATCGATTCAATCAAAGTTGAATTTAAAAAGCCTGAGCCAACATTATATGGTGTTAACAATGGTTGTTTTTCATTATTTGGATATATCAGGGCAAGTATGCCTGAATCTAAACTTGTAACGGCAATAATCACTGCTGCTCCCGAAAAGTATTTAAAAGCACAAAAATTAATATTACCTCAGGATGTTTCAAACAGGATTACGGGAGATGGTATCCTTGCTATGAACGATCTTCCTTTGGGAGAGTATACAATTACAATTACCGATGAGTGTAACTTTACCTATGAAGTAAAAATTTTAGTACCCGAATATAAAGAGAGGGAGTTTTCTATAAGTACCCTACCATCATGTGATTCCGGTTTTGGAACTGTAAGTGCAAGTAGTGGCAATGGTAAACTTACCGAAGTGAAAATTATAGAATGGCCGTCCGGATTTAAAGGTTCTAAAGATGTAACGTCTAAAATAGCTGATAATGGTATCTTCTATATGGCAGAACTTCCTGAAGGCGACTACACATTCAGGGCTACTGATATTTGTGGCGTAGTTAAAGATCTTGAAATAAAAATAGAAGGTTATTCTAAACCTGTTGATGCGTTTACATTTACACCTAATTGTGGTACGTTCTCAGTATCTCTTAATGACACAAGTAATGGAATTGATGGCAGTGCTTACTGGCTACAGTACTACAATGAAGCTACAAAAACATGGATACACCCTGTTTTTGGAGTAGATTATGTTGAAGGCACGGTTCCTACAGCTTCAACGGGTATTGGTTTGAGCAATAAAGAAACACGTCATAACTTTAATTACAATGGAACAATGAGGGTAGTTAAAAAGTTCACTACCTATGGAGATGGTACTCCGGAAAAAACAATATGTCTTAGCGTTCTTGGTGAATTTAAATATACTGAAAAACTTGAAATCACTGCGGCATATACATTAGCGTGCGCAGGGCAGCCTAACGATGTTGTACTCGAAATTCTTGGATATCCTGTGACGTATAAGATCACCGCGAAAAACGGAGAGCCTTTTGTAGTTGATAATGGCGCAAGTAACATATTTACAAACCTTGACGCAGCTGAATATAAATTTGAGATTGAAGATGCATGTGGAAACAAAAACACAAAGGGATTTAATGTGTTAAACCTTCCGTCTATCACAGACGCTACTGAACCGAGCGATATGATTGTTTGTGCCGAACCGGGTACAGTTGATGAGTACGAATATCACCTTACAGATCAGGATGCGGCTGTACTTGGTCCACTTCACAGCTCTATGTACACAATTACGTATCACCTTACCCAGGCAGATGCAGATAGTAATGAGCGTCCATTGCCGGAATTCTATCACAATACATCAAACGGACAGACTATTTATGTAAGGCTTGTTCATAAAGAAATAAAAATTTGCCACGGAACAACTTCTTTTAAATTATTTATTGGAGAAAAGCCACTACCGCAAATTACAACAAGAGGTACTATTTGTAATGAAGGCAAGGTTGCTATTACAGCAGAAGCAGGATTTATAAATTACGTTTGGTCTGATGGCCAGAAAGGAAGAACTATTTATGTTGATAAATCTGGTACATATACTGTAACTGTAGATAAAGTATACGGAGACAGAGTTTGTACAGGCGATAACAGCGTAGAAATAAAACAATCTGTAACCCCAACTATCGTTAAGATAGATACATCAGACTGGACTCTGGATGAAAACACCATTACGGTACATGCCGAAGGTTCCGGCAACTTTGAATATTCTCTGGATGGTTTCAACTATCAGGCAGAGGATACTTTCACAGGGCTAAAAACAGGCGTGTACCAGGTTTTCGTCCGCGATGGCAATGGCTGCGGCGAGGTAAATGAAGAAGTAGTATTGCTTCACTATCCAAATTTCTTTACTCCTAACGGAGATGGATACCATGACAAATGGAGGATAGAATACGCGGTAAAAGAGCCGCACATGAAGATTCATATCTTTGACCGTTATGGCAAGCCCATTACATCTTTCGGCGCAATGAGCGATGGATGGGATGGTAAACTTAATGGTATAGAACTTCCTTCAACCGATTACTGGTTTGTAGTAACCAGAGAAGATGGAAGAGAACTTAAAGGGCATTTCTCTATGCTCCGTTAATTTTAGTTAGTTATAAAAGCAAAAATGCCCTTTCAGATATGAAAGGGCATTTTATTTATGTATTTACATCTAAATCTTTTATGTAGTCCTGGTACTCGTAAAAGAACCTTTCAAACATATCCATGTTCTCATTAAAGAAATCGAAGATCTCATTCCATGTGGCTTTATTATAAAGACTGATGCCACCCGTTTTCTCTACCCAGATACGGCTGATAACTTTTCCTGTTTCCAAATGAAAGTTTCTTTCTAAAACAGCTTCCGGTAAAAAGTCTTCGTGAAGTATGTTTTTTAGCGACTCTACCTTTTCATAGTAAATTTTACGCTTTTCTTCATCCTTGGGTTCAATATCCATAAGCACCTGTGCTTTTTTATTGTCTACATAAAACTTAAAAGAAACATCTTTAATCTTTGTGTCATACAATAGCCATTTGCGCGGATAGGCTTCGGCGAATGCCGTCCAGAATTCTTTTTTTATTATTTGGGATTCAGCTTTGCTAAACATACAGGTTGTTTTTTGTGGTGCTTTTTATTTAAAGTATCTTTATGGTAATTAAGATTTATCTCAAATGCTTTTTACCGAATTTATAAAATACATACCAAAGATAGTAAATCAGCAGCTTCCGGCGCTTACTGCACATGCAAAAATGGCTCCTTTAGAGCGGCTGCCTACATTAGATCCCGAATACTATAAAGCCAATAACCCAAGACGATCGGCAGTGATGATGCTTTTTTATCCTAAAAATGAGCAGGCTCACCTTATACTTATTAAGCGTAATGCTTATCCGGGCATACATTCGTCCCAGATTTCCTTTCCGGGGGGTAAAGCCGAACCTGAAGACGGCAGTCTGGCCGAAACAGCTGTTCGCGAGACGTTTGAAGAAGTCGGTGTCGCACCCGATGATATAGATGTGGTTATGCCTTTTACGGAAATTTACATACCACCAAGCAATTTTTTAGTAGCACCTTTTTTAGGGCTTTCCCTAAACGAACCGGTATTTAAACCTAATCCTGATGAAGTTGTTGAGATTATTCAGCTTTCGCTGGATGTTTTCCTGGATGATTCTATAGTAATTGAAACCGATATGCAGACTTCTTATTCACAGATGATTAAAGTTCCGGCCTTTAAAGTAGATGAACATATTGTCTGGGGGGCTACCGCAATGATTCTTAGCGAGCTTAAAGAAACTATAAAAAGCGTACTATAGTGGTGCGGTTTTTGTAAGTTTGTGGTTTATTTTGCACTAATTATGGGTTTATTTAAAAGAAATCCCTTCGGACATATATTATTCCTCAAAAAATGGTTAATCCGTGTTTTTGGGATACTTACGCACAGGCGCTACCGTGGTTTTAATGAACTGTTTGTTGATGGTTCTGAGATCATACGGGCGTTGCCTGACAGGAATGTTTTGTTTATATCTAATCACCAGACGTACTTTGCCGATGTAGTAGCTATGTTTCATGTGTTTAACGCAAGCCTTAAAGGCCGTGAAGACAATATTAAGAATGTTGGATACATTTGGTATCCTAAGCTTAATATTTACTACGTGGCTGCTAAAGAAACCATGAAAGAAGGTTTGTTACCGCGTATACTGTCGTATGCAGGCGCTATTACTGTAGAAAGGACATGGAGGGCCAAAGGACAGGAAGTACAACGGGAGGTGAATCCTAACGATACAGAGAATATAAGGATTGCATTGGAAGATGGATGGGTAATTACGTTTCCGCAGGGAACGACCAAGCCGTTTAAGCCTATCCGTAAGGGGACGGCACACATAATAAAGCAACACAAGCCTATTGTTGTGCCGATTGTAATTGATGGCTTTCGTCGTTCGTTTGACAAAAAAGGGCTGAGGCTGAAAAAGAAAGGTATCCTGCAGTCATTTATCGTTAAGGAACCTTTAGATATTGATTATGATAATGAAACGGTGGAACAGATCGTTGAAAAAATAGAATATGCTATTGAACAGCATCCGTCATTCCTTAAGGTAATACCGCCGGAAGTGATAGAAGTTCAGGAAGAACTGAACAAGCAAAGGCAATGGAATTATTAAAAACAAAAGAGAGGCAATTGCCTCTCTTTTGTTTTATCTCAATAGTTAGTGAAAAGATACTAATTACCGATGGTACTATTGTTTTCCTGTATTTTGTCGTTATTAAGGATGTTGTTTTCTTTTGCAAGCTTATTTCTAGTTGGGATTTTATAGTTTAGCGAGAAGCCGATTCTTCTTGAGTCATAACGGCTTTTATAATTGAGGTCGGTTCCTACAATACCGTATTCCTGCCTGTTCGTGTTGAGTACATCATTTAGGTATACAGAAACCGATAGATTATCTGACAGGAACTTTTTTGCAAAAGTAATATCTGCCTGGTTGTTAAACGGTTTTTCTATTGTGTAGTAATTGAAATTTCCACCGGTTGTAGAGGTCATGTAGTTTACAGTAAACTTAATTTTTTTTGGAAGCAGGATCTGAGACATTACATTAAAGTTCCAAAAACTTTTTGTGTCAAGCCCCGGAATATCCTGCTTTTGGTTGCCTGCATAAATGTACATAAAGTTAATTTCGTCAGGGTTAAAGTCCATTTTTAGGGTTTCTGTAAGGCCTTTAGTAAACAGCATATAAGGCAATGGAATTCCAAAATTGAAATTACGTACTGTTAGACTTTTGAGATTTTCTGTAACGCTGGCAATACCATTTGGCGTGGTAATTATCCTGTTGATTATAGCATTGTTAGCATCTGACACTGAGTATCCGATTGTAAAATATTCGAAAGCGCTAAGCTGTACTTCATAATTATCGTATATGGTAGGTTCAAGGTACGGATTGCCGTAAAAGCCTACATTTGGATTTTGATAAGTAGTATTAGGGTTTAATGAAGCGGTATTGGGGAGACGAATTTTTTTGTTATAGTTAATGTTTGCGTACACCTGAGGTATTAGGTTGTACTGTATCGTTGCATTAGGAAAAAAACGAGTCTGTTTAAACGGAATAAGATCGTCAGATCCTGCAGTGCCGCTTATATCATACGACTCCAGTCTTCCTCCAAAAATAAAATCGAATTTTTGGTTTTTAGCCTGTCCTTCACCATAGGCTGACAGAGTAGTCCTGGTATAATCTAAATTTTTCAACCCAAAGCTGTAAGCTTCAAAGTCAAGTTGTTCTGCCAACACTCCTGCGCTGATTTTTGTATTATCAAGAAACTCTATCTCCTGCGAATAATCTGTTTTAAAAAGGTAATAATCCTGATTGCTGCTGTTTCCAATAACAGGGTTGCCGTTTGTCCTTGAGTCGAGGTTCATGTCGCCATCGTTGTTGTTATAATTAAATCTGAAATCAAGTTTTTTAAGCGGGTCGTCAAACCGTTTTTGATAGGTAGCCATTACATCATGATAGAAACGTTTTGACGTATTTCTGTCATTTGTTGCAAAACCTAAACCGCTGGCAATTATATCTGAGTTACTATTGTTTGAATTAATGTCATAATTAAGTAGTAAGCGGTCTTTCTTAAAATCAAATTTCAGTCCTGTCTTTAAATAGTAGAAACGGTTAGAAGCATCAGAATAGTTATCTGAAATTACCGTACTTCCATTTGTGAAATGCGTTTTTTGGTAGGTGTCGCTATAACTTTGCCCACCCTGAATTTGCCATCCAAATAAGTTGTTAGCAGCGCTAATCATAATGCTGTTATTAAAGCGATGTCTTGAGTCGGTATATTTGGTGTAGCTGTAACCATTGGAGTAGGTGGCACTCAGGTATTTTTTTGCGTTTTTCGACGTAATTATGTTGATGATAGCTCCACCTGACGTAGCGGGAAACTCTGCACCCGGGTTCGTAATTACCTCTACCTTTTCAATAGCGTTTGCGGGCATGCCCTCCAGATAGGCATTTAGTTCGTTGGAAAAGATATTAAGCGGTCGGCCATCCAGATACACTTCAAGTGCTTTGCCCTGATACATCATTCCGGCAATATCAGAAATTATAAGTCCGGGAAGCTTTTTTAAGCCTTCCATCAGCGAGCCAGAGTTTAGATACGATTGTTCCGAAAAATCAAAAATCGTTCTGTCGGCTTTACGTTCCACAGCTTTTTTCTTTTTCTCTACAATTACTTCTTTTAGTTCGGTCTCCATTTCCGCTATCGTATCTTTTTTTGTATCCTGAGAAAAAGCTGAAACAGAAAGTGCCAGTAAGGCAATAGTAAAGATATACTTCATAGGTGTGTTGGTTAATATGGCATATGGTCTATTGATTGGTGATTGGCTTAATTCAAATGTAAGAAAATTAACTAGAAACAAGCTAAACAAAAAGAGAGGCAGTCGCCTCTCTTATACTATGTCCATGATGTTATTTTACTGCTTCTACTTTGTATCCTTGTTTACGCAATAGTGTTATAACGCCATTGTCGCCGGCAAGGTGGGCAGCCCCAACACCAAAAAAGGTTGGTTTTTCTTTAGCTGTTTTTTCAATTTTAGGAATCCAGTTTTTGTTACGGTCATTAAGCAACACATCATTGTGTTCAGAATACATCGGGTTGTTGACATCGTTCATGAATGCCATTAGTCCGTTAAGGTCTTTAGCAGTATACATATCCATCATTTTTTTGAATTCCGCTTTCTCTTTATCAAGGCCCGATTTAGCAGATCGTACAAGATCTTTCATCTGGCTTTCATACGGAATATCATCAAAAACTGTCATTTGCTCCTGAACGGTTTCAAGGCCATATATTTCTTCGTTCTGAGCTTTAGATACTTTCATAAGTTCAGCTTCAATAGACTGAACAGGACAGTCTATCATTTTTGTGTACAGCATTGCAGTTATCATGAAAGGCTTATAGGTGTCTACCATACTTAAGGATACACCAAGATTAGTTTTAAAAAAGGCATCAGCTATTTTAAAATCTTCGGGACTTGCAAGCGTGCTCATTTTTTTACCGTCTTTCATTGCCATACCACCCGTCATTTCGGTCATCATATTAGGGTCGTCCATATCAAGTTCCAGATACAGTTGTGTTGTTTCGTCCAATGCTTTTAATACATTTTTATCCAGGGTTGCATCGCAGGTAATGTGAATGGTTCCAAATAAATAAGAAGGCTTTGCAAGGCCGTTGCCCGAAATTTTCCATAACAGGCTATTGTCCAGTTTTTGTGCATTTGCAAATAAACTGCAAAGTATAAAGGCGGCTAATACTATTTTTTTCATGACTACAGGTTTATTTTTTTAAGTTCATTATAATTCTTATTAAGGCGTTTCAGCAGCATGCCGTAAATTAACCTGTAAAGCAGCCATAATAGTGTTGCAAAGATGGCAATGCCTAAAATAACAAGAGCAAAGTATACTATATTAACAATGGCCGTTCTGCCCTGTTGTTCTGCAACAAGTCGTGTATGTAACATTTCGGGTTCATTATTAAAATATATTATAAATATATATATGAGTAATATGACTGTAAACGTGATCTTTACAAAAATATAATTGGAAACAGTTTTTCGGGTTTTAATTATGCTTGACATAAGGTTTTTAACCCTGTCTGTGGTAGTGATTTTTTTATAGTTGATATAAAACTGGCAAAAGAAGTATACCATTATAGCATAGTCTATTGCATTGATTGTAATAATCATTGTGTTGCCTATGTAGCTCTCAATTTCCTTAGTGCCTGTGTTACCGTTTAACAGTAGTGTAAGCGCAAGGAAAAAAGCAAACTCAAATACGCTTATTACGAATATCCATTTCACCACAGAGGTAGAATTTTTATGCAGCATGGCATAAATTTCCTGCTCAGATACCCTGGGAAATTTATTTTCGTTTTTCTTCCAATCCTTTTTTAACAGATCTAATTCTTCCATTGTGTCCTTACGGATTTAATATGTTTTTAAGCTTGCCTTTAATCCTGTTCATTTTAACGCGGGCGTTAACCTCGCTAATACCCAGTGTTTCGGCAATCTCGCTATAATCTTTATCTTCAAGGTACATAAATACCAGTGCTTTTTCAATATCATTAAGCTGCTGTACGGCCTGGTACAGTAGTTTAATATGCTCTTCTTCTTCGTAATTGTATTCGTCTTGGTCTATCTTATGAAATTTGCTGTCAAATTCAATAGTATTAATGGACTTCGTTTTTTTACGGTATAAGGTAATGGCGGTATTAAGCCCTACACGGTAAGCCCATGTAGTAAATTTAGAGTCGCCCCTAAATTGAGGAAAGGCTTTCCAGAGTTGTATTGTAATTTCCTGAAACAGGTCTTTGTGGGCATCTTCACTATCTGTGTAGAGCCTGCATATTTTGTGAATCAGGTTTTGATTTTCCTGAAGCTGTGTCACAAAAGATTTTTCCAGATCTGGATTCATACTGAATAAGTAGGTAAAAGATGTAAATTGTTACAAAGAATAATTATAATTCTTTATCCCTGTAATAATTTACCAAAAGCCCTACAAATTTACTGTAGCCTTCAAGCCCGTCTTCCTGCTTGTTTGCTTTTAAGAAATTATCGTAAAAATATTCAAATATCGTTTCTACAAACGATTCATATTTTTTGTTGAAAGCTTCGCTTTCCTTAAAGTTGGCAACCACCCCGGGAAGTATTGTAGGCATTAATTCTTTGGCCTGTTTTTCGTCCAGTTTGTTGATATTACGAAGGCAGTATTTAAGGGCAAGGGTATAACCAGAATATTTAAAATACAGGTCTTTATTATAAGTTGCTGCCATGTATCCGATAAAGTTGGCTTCGCTTTCGCTGGCATAACCGATCTGGTGCGACATTTCGTGGCAGGCAGTGGCAGGCAGTCCGTAAAGGGGAAGTTTGCTGTTTACCTGTGCCTCATTGGTAAACGGATTAAGATAACCGCCAAATCCCATATAGGATAAAGGTGTGCTTATAAGTGACGATTTAATACTCTCGTGCTTAAACTCGAAATAGGGGAATTGTTTTTCCAGATCGGTGTAGCCTACTATAGAAAGATGGTAAATTTCTTCAACCGTGTAAGGACTAACAATTTTAAGGCTGTCGTTTTTTTCGATCTGCCTGTGCATTTCATTGGTTTTGGCGATCATCTTTTTGGTAAAGCCAATAAGTTCTTCGGTGGTGTATTTTTTATCGAACCCCATTTTCTCGTTCAGTGGAACACGATGGTAATTCAGCGCCCAAAGCAAATGGAATAAAAAGTAGAAGACAGAAAATCCGCCTACGATCTTTAGTAGGTTATCTCTATAGTTCCGTTTCCATGTCTTCCGGGTTTTCCATAGCCATCTGATAATAAAAATAATGGCAACACCATAGATGATATCACCAACAGGAAAGCCAAAAAGGCCAAAAAAGATGCGCGATGCCCTACTCAGGTAGGGGAAGAGTCCGTTACTATAATAACGTTCTACAAATTCAGGAAAAAATGACAGTACGTTTATAAGGATAATCTGCACAAGCAGAAGCAGCGGCAGTATAAATTTTTTCTTCATGAGGTTGACTAAAAATCAATAGGATTGTAAATATAAGTAGTATTTTTGTATAGATAAATTAAATTTAGCCCGATGAAAAA
Source organism: Flavobacterium psychrophilum (assembly GCA_001708385.1). Taxonomy (NCBI): domain Bacteria; kingdom Pseudomonadati; phylum Bacteroidota; class Flavobacteriia; order Flavobacteriales; family Flavobacteriaceae; genus Flavobacterium; species Flavobacterium psychrophilum. Next base: position 3,572,194 of record CP012388.1, read on the forward strand.
GTTAGATGCACCGGAAAAGGTTATTTTTATTTGTGATGGAAAAAAATGCGGGCATTACAGCAAAGAGCTGCGCAAAGGCTTTAGGATAGAACTTAAAGAATGCGGACTCAAAAAAGGAGTAGACGTTGTGCGTATGACGTGTACCGACAATTGCAAGCATGCCCCTGTAATTTCTATTCAACCCAAAAATGCATGGATAGGCGAGGTTGCCGAAAAAGATATTCCCCGAATCGTAAAAGACTTTTTTTAAATGTTTGATTTCAGGCTCAAGGTTTTTCATACTGCTGCCAAGCGCTTAAGTTTTACTAAAGCCGCCGAAGAGCTATTTATAACCCAACCTGCGGTTACCAAACACATCCATGAAACCGAACGCCATTTCAACGTAAAGCTTTTTGATCGTAACGGCACAAAAATAAAACTTACCGAAGCCGGAGTCCTGTTGCTGCACCATACCGAAAAACTTTTTGAAGTATACCGCGACCTTGAGTTCAGCATAAACGAACTTTCCGGGCATCATGGCGGTATTTTACGTATTGGTGCAAGTACCACTGCAGCACAATATATACTGCCACCCATATTGGCGGCTTTTCATAAAAGATATGCCGATGTAAAAGTTGTGCTTACCGCCTATAATACAGAATTAGTAGAACAGGCTTTGGAAAGAAACGAAATAGACCTTGGTATTATTGAAGGCGATTCTAAAAACGCTTCTTTTAAATATGATCCATTTGTGAAAGATGAGCTTGTGGCAGTAGTAAAGAAAACGCATCCACTGTTAAAAAAGGCATCAATAACCAAAGATGACTTGCTTAAAACTCCGGTGGTGCTTCGTGAAAGCGGGTCGGGTACGCTTGAAGTTGTTGCCAATGTGTTGAAGAAGATAAATATTTCGCTGCCTCAGCTAACGGTTGAAATGCAATTGGGGAGTTCTGAAAGTATGAAGCTGTACCTGCAAAATTCTGAAACCGTGGCATTTCTTTCGGTATATGCAATTGCTCAGGAATTAAAGCAGAATCAGCTGGCGGTTCTGGATGTAGAAGGCCTTTCTATAAAACGCTATTTTTATTTTATTCGCAGGCATGGACAGCCGGGACAATTACCCAATGTTTTCATTGATTTTGCACTGTCTTATAACTTTAAGTAATAACGTATTACTTTTTACCATTTCTTTACTATTTATTAGCTTCCGAAGTTTGTGTATAAAAAATTCGCTATGGAAGTTACACCTGCAAACCCAAATACCACCCGAAACAAAATACTTTTTTTTGCTGCGGCACTGTTTTGTTTAACACCGTGGGCATCGGCACCACTGGCATTGGCTTTAGGTATTGCCTTAGCATGGTTTGCACAGCATCCGTATAAAAAGTACAATAAAAAAACCACACAATGGCTTCTTAAAGGAGCAGTAATAGGACTCGGATTCGGTATGAACGCCGTAACCGCACTTAAAGCAGGTAAGGAAGGCATCATCTTTACTATTGTTTCTATTGTCGTAACATTACTTTTAGGATTTGTAGTAGGCAGGCTGCTGAAAGTAGAATCTAAAACATCATATCTTGTCTCTTCCGGTACGGCTATCTGCGGAGGCAGTGCAATCGCAGCAATATCGCCCGTAATTAAAGCGGAAGAAAAACAGGTATCTGTTGCTCTTGGTGTGGTATTTATACTGAACTCTGTAGCCCTGATGGTTTTTCCAATAATCGGGCACGCTTTACATATGACACAGCAGGAATTCGGACTGTGGAGTGCTATTGCTATTCACGATACCAGTTCGGTAGTCGGGGCAGCTAGCCGTTACGGTAACGAAGCGCTTCAGGTGGCAACCACTGTAAAGCTTGCAAGAGCACTGTGGATAATTCCGTTTGCATTTATATCGTCGTTCGTGTTTAAAAATGCCGATAAGAAAATAAGTATCCCGTACTTTATTGGATTCTTTTTACTGGCAATGTTAGCTAATACTTATATTCCGGGTATAGAAATAATCAGTCCGTACATTGTAATCGTTGCCAAAGCAGGTTTAACACTAACACTGTTTTTAATAGGCTGCGGATTGTCGCGCGAAGTATTAAAATCGGTAGGATTTAGGCCATTCTTTCAGGGCGTAGCAGTGTGGGTATTTATATCGGTACTATCATTAGTGGTTATATTAAGTGTTTCGTAAAGTTTAGTACGGCAGGTTTTGTCACTTTATAACATACTCTTACCTTTGCACAAACAACAAACACAAATAAATGAGCCAGGAAATAAGGAACCTTGAGCCTAAAGCGCTCTGGAACAAATTTGCCGATCTAAATGCGGTACCGCGCCCTTCTAAAAAAGAAGAAAGGGTAATTGCTTTCATGAAAGACTTTGGTAAGCAATTAGGCCTTGAAACCATTGAGGACGAAGTTGGTAACGTTATCATTAAAAAGCCTGCCACCAAAGGCATGGAAAACCGTAAGACTATTGTTATGCAGAGCCACCTTGATATGGTGCACCAAAAAAATGCAGCTACGGTATTTGATTTTGATACTCAGGGTATAGATATGTATATGGATGGCGACTGGGTACGTGCTAAAGGCACAACGCTTGGTGCCGATAACGGTCTTGGTGTTGCCACTATTATGGCGATACTTGAAAGCACTGATATTCCGCATCCTGCTATAGAGGCTCTATTTACTATAGATGAAGAAACAGGTATGACAGGTGCAATGGGCCTTAAAGGCGGATTGCTGGACGGAGAGATCCTTCTTAACCTGGATACTGAAGAAGATGATGAAATTGATATTGGCTGTGCCGGTGGTGTAGATGTTACTGCTACACGCGATTATCACGAAGAGGATGTTCCTGAAAATTCTGTTGGGTATACTATCACTGTAAACGGACTTAACGGAGGGCACTCGGGTATGGATATCGATAAGGGTTTAGGTAATGCCAACAAAATAATGAACCGCCTGTTGTTTGACAGCTTCGAGAACTTCGGACTTCAGATTGCTGAAATTAATGGTGGAAGCCTTCGTAATGCTATTCCTAGGGAGAGTGTTGCAACGGTTATTATCTCTGAAATTTTTGATGAAGCTTTTGTATTCGACATGCTGGAGGTTATTAACGATATAAAAGCCGAATACAAAACTACTGAACCTAATCTGGCTATTACCATAGAAAAAGGTGAACTGCCTGCTAAGGTTATGGAACTGGGGGTTCAGGAGGGGCTTATTCGTGCGATGTATGCTGCTCTTAACGGCGTGTACCGTATGAGTGCAGATATGGCTGACCTTGTTGAAACGTCTAACAACATTGCAAGGGTTATTGTTAAAGACGGTACTATCCATGTAGGTTGTTTAACACGTTCGTCAGTTGAAAGTTCTAAGTTTGACCTTGCCAATTCGCTTCGCTCTACATTTGAGCTTATTGGCTGCGAGGTTACTTTCGGAGGTTCGTACCCCGGATGGACACCAAACGTTAACTCTCCGATACTTGAAGTATTAAAAGAGATCTACGAAAAACAAAACGGAACTAAACCTGCTGTTGTCGCCTGCCATGCCGGACTTGAGTGTGGTATATTAGGTACTAATTACCCTGATATGGATATGATATCTTTTGGTCCTACGATCAAAGGGGCTCACTCTCCGGACGAAAGAGCAAGTATTAAATCGGCTCAGAAATACTGGAAATTTGTTCTGGAAATTTTAGAGAATATTCCGGTTAAGGCATAAATATAAAAGTAGTTAAAGCTTTATATAATGAGAACCCTTCGCTATGCGAGGGGTTTCTTTTTTCATAATGAAACTCATTCTAACTACCCTTGCTAAAGAGACTATGGCAATTGAGGACATTAAAAATTCAATAAACTGTTTAAGTCCCAGGATAAATTGGATATCGGTAAACATTGTCTGCCCCGGTTGGACAAAGACTGACTTCACCAATCATCAGGGTACGAGTACTGTGGAAGAAGCCGGAAAGCGTATTGTGAAGTATGCGTTGATAGGAAACGATGGGCCAACAGGACAGTATTTTAGAGAAGAGTATTTTCCCGCGCCTGCAAATTTCCCCTAATAGAAAATTTAGCTACTTTGTGATTCTGACGAAGGTAGATTACCTTATCATTCCGAGATTCTTCTTTCGTCAAAACGACACTTATCTTAATTGATATCGATACCATATTTATTAAGCAGTCCGGGTAATCCCTGTAAGGAGAATTTTGCCTTTTTAATACGGTTAGCTTCAGGATCTATATTATAATTTACTGCCGATCGTAAATCTGCTTTTTCTAAAACAGTATTCTCAAAAATTGCACCTCTAAGGTCGCAATCGGTAAATGCCGCTCCCGAAAAATCTGCTTGTACTAAATCTGCTTCATGAAGGGTACATTTAGTAAAACGGATATTCTTTAGCTTCAGATTATAAAATGAGGCAAGGTTAAGCTGGCATCCGGTAAAATTCATCGCCAGTAAAAAAGGATCGCATATGCTAAAGTTTATGCCTGTCATTTTGCAGTTTGCAAACTCCACATCTTTAAAGGCGGTACCTTTGGTATTTGCCATGCTGAAGTTACAGTCGGTAAAGGTGCATTCGGTGAAAACGATGCCTGTCAGATCTGCCGAAGCAAAATTACATCCGTTAAAAGTACAGTTCTCGTATTCACTCATTTGTAACGCATCTATGGTGTAATCCTGTCTTTCAAAAACGATATCCTGAATAAGCTGCATTTGTATTAGCGTAAGTTTATGTATGGTCCAACGTACTGACCTGTAATCAGTTTTCCATCCATACGCCTAAATGAATAGGTGATGTCTATCTGAGAAGGTGTCACGTAGTTAATAGTCACATTTTTTTCAATAGCAGTAAGGTTAAGATTACTGCTGTATTGCCATAATAAAGTAATAGCATCCATAGGCACACCTGCATTACTATAAGCGTCAATGCCAACATAGTAATTAAATAGCGACACATTTGGCTGTTGCGCCAGGTTGGTCATGTCTAATTTTAGCATTACATAATCAAGCGGGTCAATAGTAACCGGAGAGTTAAGGTAGCTGTCGCTTGCCAGTATTATGGTTATAGCATCTTCTGTAGTGCCGTTTGGATTTTGCTCAAAGTCTAAGGCGTCAATATATACAGTATTGGTCGGATAGAAAAGTCCGTCTACGGAAAATCCATTAGTATTCAGGTCTTCGGTAGTGCTTGATGAGCATGAAGCAAAAATGAATGTAAGTACTATAAGAACACTTCTAAGTAATTGTTTTTTCATGGGGTCGATTTTTAAAGGTGCAAGTATATAATTATTTAACCATTAAATACCTATCAAATAAAAAGCTACTCCAATTTTTTCATGGCGAATTTTTCGGTAGCAGGTTTGCCGTTTTTATGTCCGAAAATTTCAGCGACAAGCGAATCGTTGCCAATCTTATTGTAGACTATTTTATTAGGAAAATCGTGTTCCGGATTTTTAAAAATAATTTGGTTACCGGTAATTGAAGTAGCTTCAAAGCTAACAGGCTGCTCATCGTTCTGATTAGGAACGGTAACAGTGTACGTTAGTTTACCTTTGGTTTCTTCCAGTTCAACGGTTTCCGAAAAGACAGTATCCTTACCTGCAATTACGTAGTATGACTCGCCGTGATATACCGAGTCGTTTACTTTTTTCCAGCGTTCTGTAAGTTCACCTTCGGCAGATGTATTAGCCCACTCACCAATAAACCAGTCGGCATTTTTAATTTGGGAATAGCTTTTTGGAGTTGAGGTATCGGCAGGTTTCTCGTTAGTATTTTTACAGGATACAATTACGCTCGCTGCTATCAGTAGTAAGTATAAAATTCTATGATCCATAGTGATAGATGTTTATAAGTCAGACATAAAAAAGGCAGGTTATAACACCTGCCTTAATAATTATTTACTGTTTTTCGTATACTTCAAGATATGAGTTGTCATCACTATATGTAATAAACATTTTTGTTTTACCTTCAAATGTAATTATCAGCTGTTGAGACTCTATCTGATTATCTTCATTTGTGGCAGAAACGGTGTAGATGTTTGCTGCCGACTCTTTTTTCCATGAAAAAGTAATAGTTCCGCTGTCGCCTTCACAATCCTGTGCTACAATTGTACCTGAATTGTTTTTGTTAAATGTTGTAAGCTCTTTGTAGCATGTTGTGTCTTCTGCTTCAAATTGCTGCGTTGCAACTTCAAGGTCTCCAGTGTAAAGCCACGTTCCAACAATAATGTCGGTAGATTTGTTGTCGTCATCACTACAGCCAATAAGTAATGCAAGAGCTACTAATGGTAAAATACGCGTAAGTAAGATTGTGATTTTTTTCATGATAAATAATTAGATATATTGATTTGTTTATGGCGCAAAGATGCTAAAAATTTATCATGAAACTATACCCATTGTTAGTGATTTTTAAATGATTACAATTCTTTAGAAGCTGGCAATGCACATTTCGTTGTTTATAACAGTTGCAGCTTTCATTCCACCTTCTATTGCCATAGCCACAGCACGCATCATGGTCGTGCAATCACCCGATGCAAAAACGCCGTCAACAGTAGTTCTTTTAAAATCGTCAACAGTTATATATCCCTGCTCGTTTATTTCACAGCCAAGGTCTTCCGGAATAAAAGTATGCTGAACAGCCGGTATCTTAGCATACATAACTTTAATTTCGTGAACCTCTCCGGTTTTAAGCGTTATGCTTTCCATATAACCTTTATTGTGCTGAAGGCTTTCAATTTCTGTTTGTATAACTTCTATTTTGTGTTGCTTTAATTTGATAAGAAATTCGTCGCTTAAAATTGCTTTGCCGTTCGTAAAGAGCGTAAGGTCTTTTGTCCATTGTAAAAGTACGGGGAGAAAATGCTCGGCCATAGGGCCATTTGCCATAAGTGCCGTTTTTTGTGCTTTAACTTCGTACCCGTGGCAATACGGACAGTGAATTACAGATATCCCCCAGCATTCGGCAAACCCTTCAATATCCGGCATAACATCTTTTACACCGGTAGCAATAAGCAATTTGATGCCTGAAAAATTTTTGCCATCTTCTGTGGCTACGCCAAAACCGTTTTTGGTTTTAATTGCTTTAATTGCCTTTCCTTCAACAAAAGTTACAGTAGGGTAGGCCAATACCTGTTCTCTGGCCTTTGTCGAAATAGCGGCAGGTGTTTCACCATCCTGTGTTAAGAAATTGTGGGAATGGGGCGTCTGCCTGTTGCAGGGTTCGCCGCTGTCTATTATCAATACATTTCGTGATGCACGGCCAAGTGCCATTGCTGCGGCGAGGCCGGAATAGCTTCCGCCAATTATTATTACGTCGTGTTGTGTCTGCATAAAATTTAGGTTTAATAAATGAACAGGAAAACCAAGTGCAGCAGCTGCTAAACTGCTAGTTTGTATGAACTTCCTTCGGGATACCGTTGCGCTTTCCATTTGGCAAATCTAAATAAATTTCGTATTATTGCAATGAGATTGCATTAAATAATTGCAACTAAATTGCATTAGAGAGATGAAGAGAAGGAACACCCCTGCAAAGACGGCTATTTTAACGATGTTGAAAGATGCTAATGCCGCGCTTAGCCAGGATATGATAGAATCTAATATTAAAGGCGAAATGGATCGTGTAACCATTTACCGCGTACTGAATAGTTTTTGCGAAGATGGCATTACACATAAAATACTTGCCGACGACGGTAAATACTATTTTGCGCTTTGCCAAACCTGTGGCGAACACAAACACAATCACGACCATTTTCATTTTAAGTGTATGGGCTGCCAAAAGGTAGAGTGCCTTGAAGAAAATGTAATTGTAAGCCTACCTGCAGGTTATGTTCAAAAAAGCATTACAAGCTGGGTGAGCGGGTACTGCAAAAACTGTTCTTAAAAGGGAATGGTTTTTGTATAGATGTACTGTATTGAGAATCAAAAAAAATACGTAATTTTGCACCTCCAATTAAAGGAACAAAAAGAATATGTTAGACAGGTTACAGATAATAAAACAGCGTTTTGATGAGGTTTCTGATCTTATCATCCAGCCGGATGTAATTTCCGACCAGAAACGCTATGTGCAGCTTAACAAAGAATATAAAGATCTTAAGGCACTTGCCGAAAAGCGTGAGGAATATCTTAAGCTTATGGGTAACATGAAAGAAGCTAACGAAATCATCTCTGATGGCAGCGATGCCGAGATGGTTGAAATGGCGAAGATGGAGCTTGATGAGGCGAAAGAAAGACTTCCGCAGCTTGAAGAGGAAATTAAATTCCTATTGATACCTAAAGATCCTGAAGATGCTAAAAACGTAATGGTTGAGATACGTGCCGGTACCGGTGGCGATGAAGCCAGTATTTTTGCAGGCGATCTTTTCAGGATGTATACAAAATATTGCGAAGACAAAGGTTGGAGAACTAGTGTTGTAGATATGAACGAAGGTACTTCGGGTGGTTTTAAAGAGGTTATCTTTGAAGTTACCGGAGACGATGTTTACGGAACCCTTAAGTTTGAAGCAGGTGTACACCGTGTACAACGTGTACCTCAAACGGAGACACAAGGGCGTGTTCACACTTCTGCTGCAACAGTAATGGTACTTCCGGAAGCTGAAGAATTTGACGTACAGATTGATATGAACGATGTTCGTATTGACTTCTTCTGTTCATCAGGTCCCGGTGGGCAGTCGGTAAATACGACGAAATCTGCCGTTCGTATGACGCACGTTCCTACAGGACTTGTGGCTCAGTGTCAGGATGAAAAATCCCAGCACAAGAATAAGGACAAAGCACTTCAGGTACTACGCTCACGTTTATACGAGATGGAACTTGCCAAAAAACAGGAAATTGATGCTGCAAAGCGTACTTCTCAGGTAAGTAGTGGTGACCGTTCGGCTAAGATCCGTACGTACAACTACTCTCAGGGACGTATTACAGATCACAGGATTGGATTAAGTATGTTCGACCTTGATGGTTTCATGAACGGAAACATTCACAAAATGATCGATGAACTTCAGTTAGTCAACAATACAGAAAAGCTGAAAGAAAGCGAATATTAAAAAAGCATCCCGCCAATTGGCGGGATTTTTTATGGTCTTTTGCTGGCGCGAACGTCAGGTTCGGATCATTTGTTGTTAATGTTTGGCACGAGCGCGATGCTCGCGCAGCGGAGGCAACGGAGTTGAGAAATCTCAAAAATTCTTAATCCGGATTTTACTTTTCGGCGATATGCCATTCCAAAAAATCGTACTTTTGCAACCGAAACAAAAACCAGATTTTCATGACAGCAGAACAGCTTTACGGACAAATTCAGAAAAAGAAGTCTTTTTTATGCATAGGGTTAGATGTAGATTTAAATAAAATCCCGCAACACCTGTTGGCAACCGAAGACCCGATATTCGAATTCAATAAAGCTATTATAGATGCCACACACGACCTTGCCGTTTCATATAAACCAAATACTGCTTTTTATGAAGCTTACGGTTTAAAAGGCTGGATGTCATTAGAAAAAACCATAAAATACCTAAACGAGAAACACCCTGAAGTATTTACTATTGCAGATGCAAAACGTGGCGATATAGGTAACACCTCTACAATGTATGCCAAGGCTTTTCTTGAAGATCTTAATTTTAACTCGGTTACTGTTGCGCCTTATATGGGTAAAGACAGTGTTGAGCCTTTCCTGGCTTTTAAAGATAAATTCACCATACTACTTGCATTAACGTCAAACGAAGGTGCTTTTGATTTCCAGACTAAAATTGCAGGCGATGAAGAACTGTACAAAACAGTGCTTAAAACCTCTAAAACATGGAAAAACAGCGAAAACCTTATGTACGTGGTTGGTGCTACCAAAGCCGAATATTTTACAGGTATCCGCCAGATAGTTCCGGATAATTTTCTTCTTGTACCTGGCGTTGGCGCACAGGGTGGAAGCCTTCAGGAAGTTTGCAAATACGGCATGAACGATCAGGTAGGGTTGCTTATCAATTCGTCGAGGGGAATTATCTATGCATCTAACGGAACTGATTTTGCTGAAAAAGCAAGAGAAGAAGCTCTAAAGATGCAGCAGGAAATGGAAGCATTGCTTAAATAGAAAACGTCTCTGTCATTCTAATTTTACGGCGTGAGTTATCGAATCTCTTCGAATTTCTCCACTTCGCTATGCTTGGTTCGAGTTGACAATATATCATAAACACAATGAAACAATTTACTGACCAGATTGGTAACACCATAACAATAACCGAAACGCCAAAGCGTATCGTATCACTTGTTCCGTCACAAACCGAATTGCTGTTTGATCTGGGATTGGAAGATAAAATTGTAGGTATTACCAAGTTTTGCGTGCATCCGTATCATTTAAAATCGACCAAAACGATTATTGGCGGTACTAAAAAAGTGCATATCGATAAGATAAGGGCATTGCAGCCTGATATAATCATTGCCAACAAAGAGGAAAATACGTTGGAGATAGTAGAGTCGCTTAAAGATATTGCCCCTGTTTGGGTTACCAATGTAATTACAATTCAGGACAGCCTGGACATGATAGAAGAGCTTGGTAAGTTGTTTTCGGTACGTACACAGGCACGCCAGTGGATTGATAAAATAAACTTTGGCTTAGCCGATTTTAAAGAGTACATAAAAGATAAACAGGTTAAAAGAACGGCCTATTTTATATGGAAGAATCCATATATGGTTGCCGGAGACAATACGTTTATCAATGAGCTGATGAAGCTTAACAAACTGCAAAATATCTACGAAAAGAACGAAGGCCGTTATCCTGAAGTGGTTGTACAGAAAATGCGTATTCAGGGCGATCCTCAGGCTATATTCTTATCGTCTGAACCGTATCCGTTTAAAGACGAAGATGCATTTGAATTGGGCCGACATACGCATCATGCGCAGACGGTTTTTGTAGACGGTGAGATGTTTTCATGGCACGGTACCAGGCTGGTAAAGGCTTTTCCGTACTTTAAGCAGGTAAGGGAACGTTTAGGTGATCACGATGACCACGATCACGGACACCATCATTAATGGTTTAATGCGACATACTTTTAAAAAGGAAAACATACTCGGCAGGATGGTCAAATTCTTCATAGCCTGACTTTTTAATTATTTTTCCGTTCCTATCGAGCATAACAAAGAAGGGGAAAAAGCCATCGCGGTTGTATTTCTCCGCTAGTATCATTTTCATGTCGTTTACATTTACAGGTTCGGGATTTCCTTTCTTTTGAAGGAAATCTGCACGAAGCAACACCCAGTTTTTATCGGCAGCAGTTTTAAATTCCTCGCTGGGCCATAGTATTTTATCCAGGTACATACATGGCATACACCAGTCTGATCCTGAAAACACTAATAAAATTGTTTTATTTTCGGCAGCAGCTTTTCTTTTGGCAATTGCCAGGTCGGTATTCCAATCCTGTGCCAGGACCGCAACGCTAACCAACATAAGGCATAATGTAACTACGCTCTTTTTCACTTCTCCTGTTTTTGGCAAAAATAACAAAGTAATAATTGCAACGCGTGGCATTTACGATATTTTTAAGGGTTATTTTTTTGAAATGTAAACCCATAACAAAACCGCTGTCGGGAGCCAGCGGTTTTATTTATTTTTAATAGTGTTATCGTTTAAAGATGAGCACTTTCCAGTCTTTATAATGATATAGAAATATAAGTATTGCTGAACCTAACGGGATACCTGTTTCTACCAGTTCGTGCGGCCTGTTGTCTATTAGCAGGTGAAAAAGAAAGATGGTTGTAATAACAGGAAGTAATATAATAGCGCCTATAAGTCTTGTCTTAGGAAATATTAGCAGTATGCCAGCCAGTACTTCAAAAAAGCCAACCACTTTTGTAAAGCCTGAGTCGCAAAGCGTACTCATTAAATTTATATATTCCTGTGGTAAAGTGCTGTCCGGGCCATATACCTTACAGGAAGATAAAAAGTGCTTATCTACGCCCTTGTAAATAAAAAATACACCCAATGCGGCACCGAGCAATGCCGTGAGTATGGGTAATAGTGTTTTCATAATTTCTTGGTGTTTTGGATTTTATGCCACCAAAAATATTTAAAAAAAATGTTAAAATTGAAATTTATCCGGAATAGTTCTATTCTGTAGCGTAAATATTTTCCTTATAAAATAAAAATGCCGATAGTTGTCTACCGGCATTCTTTTAACTAACCCTAACCAAATGTGAGAAAACCATTTATTATAATGCAAATTACTTAAAAAATTTTCGAGTCAATGTTAAGGATATGTTATATGTATATCTTTGATACTTAAAAAATTAGCTATTTCTTGTCTTGTGCTGAAAACACTTTTTTAAGCAGGGCAGAAGTACGTGCGTTTAAATTATTACGTATGTCTTTTTCTTCAACAGCGATCATTTTATATACGCCATCCAGCGCTTCGTTGGTAACGTAGTCGGTAAGATCGGGATTAACCTTTTGTACCAGCGGAACTGTATTGTACTTAGATATAATATTACTCCATACTTTATCGGCGCCCACTTTACTAAAAGATGATTTTATAACCGGGTTAAACTTGGCGTATAATTGTGATGTTGTACTTTTTCTTAAGTAAGAAGTAGCAGCTTCATCATTACCCATTAAAATATTCTTAGCATCTGTAAACGTAATGTTCTTTACCGCAGATACAAAGATAGGCGTAGCCTCTTTAACGGCATCTTCGGCAGCACGATTCATCATTTTTAAACCTTCATCGGCAAGGCTCGAAAGGCCAATGTCACGAAGGGTTTTATCTACTTTTTGCAGTTCGGGCGGAAGGAGGATCTTTACCAGCTGGTTTTTATAGAAACCGTCTACAGCAGTAAGTTTTCTAACCTGTTTGTCTATACCGTTATCCAGTGCTTCGCGAAGTCCGGCTGAAATATCGGCAGTAGATAGTATACCACCTGCCTGAGGAAGCTGTGATGCGACCTGTTGCAATTCGGCACAGCCTGAAAGCGTAAGGCACAGGGCAATAAGCGGAATGAATGCTTTTTTCATAAATAGATGCTTTAGGTTATTTTTTGTCTTGTAAAGCAAATACTTTTTTAAGTAAATCGGAAGTTCGTGACGATAAATTTGTCCTAATATTTTTCTCTTCAACCGATATCATTTTAAACACACCTTCAAGGGCTTTATCTGTAACATAATCGGTAAGGTCGGGGTTAACTTTGGTAACAAGGGGAAGGCTGTTGTATTTAGTAATAATACCCTGCCAAACTTTATCGGCGCCTACATTGCTAAGCGATGTATTAACCACGGGGCTAAATTTAGAATACAGCGGTTTTGTAGTACTGGTTTCAAGGTAAGTAGTGGCAGAATTATCAGCACCCATCAATATATTTTTTGCATCGGTAATAGTCATGCCGGTAATGGCATTCACGAAGATAGGAGTAGCCTCTTTAACAGCATTTTCGGCAGCGCGGTTAAGTACTTTAATTCCTTCATCTGCCATCTTAGACATACCAAGCTGGCGTAGTTTTTTATCAACAACCTGGAGTTCGGCAGGCAAAAGAATTTTCACCGCTTCGTTTTTATAAAATCCGTCTTCGGCAGTAAGTTTGGTAACCTGCTTGCTAACGCCTTCTTTTAGAGCTTCTTTAAGTCCGTTTCCTATATCGGCATTGCTAAGGCTTCCTTTTCCGGTAACGCCTTCCACTTTGCTTTTGGCTTTGTCCATTAAACCTTTTAATTGCGCGTTCGCTCCTGCAGGAACAAGGGCCGCTATAAGCAAGGAGAATAGTAGTTTTTTCATTTGTGTAAGAGAGTTTATCAAAAGTAAACAAAAACTGTTCCCTTTTGTAAAGTAACGCTGCACGCCATATAAAATTACGGGATATCGTTAAAGAAAAAATAAATTACTATCTTTAGTAGGTTGATTCTGTTTAAATTGTAAATCAGGCACTTTTTTAGCATGTCTATCTTAATATAAATAAAATCAATTAACTCATGTAAAAATGCGTTTTATTGAACCCTAAATTTGTAAAAAAGAATCAGTAAAATCACAATATATGTCAGACAACAAACTAACTACAGCATCCGGCCGCCCTTATGCGGAGAATGAAAATACGCAAACCGTTGGCCCGAGAGGTCCTGTTTTATTACAGGATTTTATCCTTCACGAAAAAATGGCTCACTTTAACCGTGAGCGTATACCAGAGCGTGTAGTGCACGCAAAAGGTTCTGCAGCGTTTGGTACATTTACAGTTACCCACGATATAACGAAATACACAAAAGCAAAGATATTTTCAGAAGTCGGTAAGCAAACCGATATGGTTATCCGCTTTTCTACTGTTGGTGGCGAGAAAGGTTCGGCAGATACCGAAAGAGACCCGCGTGGTTTTGCCCTTAAGTTTTATACCGAAGACGGAAACTGGGATCTTGTAGGTAATAACACTCCGGTATTCTTTATTAAAGATGCAAAAAAGTTTGGCGACTTTATCCATACACAGAAGCGTGACCCGCAAACCAACCTTAAATCGCCTACCATGATGTGGGATTTCTGGTCACTAAACCCGGAAAGCCTTCACCAGGTGCTTATTTTAATGAGTGATAGGGGTACGCCCTACGGATACCGTCATATGCACGGTTTTGGTAGCCATACGTTTTCATTCATTAATGCACAGAATGAACGTTTCTATGTGAAGTTCCACTTTATCACGCAGCAGGGTATTAAGAACTTTACCGATAGTGAAGCTGCCGAAATGAAATCTAAAGATCTTGACTTTGCACAACGTGACCTTTTCGAAAATATTAAAGAAGGCAATTTCCCGAAATGGGATATGAAAATTCAGATAATGACCGAAGAGGAATCGCGTAATTACCATATTAACCCGTTTGACCTTACTAAGGTTTGGCCGCACGCCGATTATCCGCTTATTGATGTTGGTTTCTTTGAACTGAACCGCAACCCGGATAATTATTTTGCTCAGGTAGAGCAGGCAGCGTTTGCTCCGGCGCACGTGGTAGATGGTATTGGTTACAGCCCGGATAAAATGCTTCAGGGGCGATTATTATCCTATCCCGATGCACACCGTTACCGCCTTGGTGCAAATTATGAGCAGATTCCGGTAAACCGTTGTCCGTTTATGGTGAACAACTACCAACGCGATGGACAAATGCGTGTTGATGGCAACGGAGGAAGCAACCCGAATTACTTCCCTAACAGTTTTGACAATATCGTAGCCGATCAAAGCTACAAAGAGCCGGCCTGGGATCTTGACAACAACCGCGCCGACTGGTATGACCGTAATGCAGAAGGTGAGAATGATCATTATACACAGCCGGGCAATTTATTCCGACTGATGGATGATGAGGCTAAGAAAAATACCATAAGTAATATTGTTGGTGCTATGAGCGGTATCGAAGGCCCTTTACGTGATAAGATCGTAAACCTTCAACTATGCCACTGGTTCAGGGCAGATATTACTCTTGGTATGGGCATCGCTCAGGGACTTGGTGTTAACATAGACCCATCAATGTTCAATAACCATTAATATCCCCATATCATTATATTTATGCCCTTCCGGATTTGTTTTCGGGAGGGTTTTTGTTTTGGTGATGTGTTGATTTGGTTATTTGATTGCCGTTATCGGCAAAAAAGTATTGTTTTTAAATTTTAATGTATTACATATTTGCCGATACCTGTCTTACTGCTTAGGATAGCTATAAAACAATTCTCCACTATTTTAAAATTGCATCTGAATAAGGTTTGTATTAATAGAAGATGAACAAAATAGAAACTATCCGATTCTCCTCATCTTCAAATAACTCCCAATATTAAATATCACGATGGATACTACTATAAGTGAATACGAAAGTATCTGCTCTAATGATATACTTTCTTTATAAAAGAATATCGCGAGTGCAAAAGCAAAAAGAGGATTCAGGTAGATCAATATACCAATAGTAGATGAGTTAATGCCTTTCATAGCGAACAGGTTGAGAAACATTGGGATAATGGTAAATACCACTGCTATTAGCAGTATGTAAAGGTAAAAGCTGGTTGCTACAGGTGGCGCTGCGCTATAGGCAGGGTAGAATGGAAACAGCAGTAATGCTACAAAGGCAATCTGTATGCTGAGCAATATAAACCTGTCCGGCATAGTGATGCGCTTTTGCAGCACAAGATATAGCGCGTAGGTAGCTGCTACTAAAATACTGAACATAGCATCGTGCAGGCTATTATATGCCAGTATAACACAGCTCGTAATGCTGAGTAAAACCGCAAACCATTGCAGTTTGATTAATCTTTCCTTTAATATTAAAAATGCCAGTACTGTTGTTAGGATAGGGCACACAAGGTAGGCAAACGATGCCGCCTTTACGCTTATGTGGTTCATTACGAAAATAAACAGTCCCCAATTGGCTGTCAGCAATACGGAGCTTCCCGCAATAAGCAGCCATTGGTTACGTCTTTCGACAGGTGTAAGACTTTTTAGGTAGGTGCGTGTTTCCTTGATTTTTTCCCTTCGAATGGCAAGATTAATAACAACCATTAAAATTATACAGGTAAAAACGCGGTAAAAAAGAATATCAAGCGATGGATAACTTTGTAGCGGTTTTAACCCGAAACTGAAAAAGCCCCAAATAACAAAGGCGGTTACTGCAGCGAGGTAATATTTAGGGAATTTCATCGGTTAAAAATTAGCTGTAAAAGTAATGAATTTGTAAAGGTATTTGGCGCAGGTTTTGATTCATTTATTAGAGATGATCTTACTTCTGTATTACGAAAAAATAATCACGATAATTTTTATGCTTTTGGTAAAGTTACTGCGCATAAATTACGAATGTATTATTTATGATTTTATTACGGTTTTATTTACATAGGCACGGATTATTTATCACTAAATTAGCAATTTGCACCATACTACAAATGAATATCATTGAGCTTGAATTACTGAGTGACGACCTCACTGCCACCGAGAAATTTTATAAAAAAGTTTTGGGGTTAAATGCATCTTTCGTTGAGAAGGAAGCACTCTTTTTTCAGGTAGGCTACACCAAACTAATATTTAGGAAATCGGAGGATATGAAACCCAGGTATCATTTTGCGATAGACCTGCCCAATAACCGTTTTTTTGATGCACACCATCATGTAAAACAACATACCGATGTTATTAAAGTTGAAGGTGATGATATTGCCAACTTTGTAAACTGGGATGCCAAGTCGTTTTATTTTTACGATAACAATGGCAACATTGTAGAGTATATAACACGCTATCCGCTTCGTCCGTATGACGAAGAGCCATTCAGTGGAAAATCGTATGTGTCAGTCAGTGAAATTGGTTTTGTAACCAATAGCGTAGTTGAACTTACCGATACTCTTGTACGCGAAGAAGGAATTCCTTTGTTTAAACGTCAGCCGAGAACCGATACCTTTAGTGTTTGCGGTGATGACGAAGGCCTATTTATTATAGCGCTCAAAGGCCGCGACTGGTATCCTACCAACATAAAAGCACAATCATTTCGTACCCGTGTAATATTTATGCAAAACGGAGAACTTGAACATATTGTAAGATAGTTCCCTAAAATTCACTATAACGTTTTTTCTACGCTGTTTTTTCTTTTAAATCTTCAATAATTACGTAAATTGCCACCTTAAAATTGAAGATAATTCATAATGGAACAAGCACAACCTTATATTCCTAAAAATAAAGTTAGAATTGTAACTGCCGCATCGCTTTTTGACGGACATGATGCAGCTATTAATATAATGCGCCGTATCATTCAGGCTACGGGTGTTGAGGTAATTCACCTTGGGCATGACCGTAGTGTGGAAGAAGTAGTAAATACTGCCATTCAGGAAGATGCCAATGCTATTGCAATGACATCATACCAGGGTGGGCACAACGAATATTTTAAATATATGTACGACCTGCTTAAAGAAAAAGGGGCAGGGCACATTAAAATTTTCGGCGGAGGCGGAGGGGTTATCCTTCCGGAGGAAATAAAGGATTTGCATGATTACGGCATTACCCGTATTTACGCTCCCGACGATGGCCGAGAACTTGGGCTTCAGGGGATGATTAATGACCTTGTTGAGAAGTCGGATTATGCTATTGGCGATGTACTTAACGGAGAGATAAATCATCTTGAAGAAAAGAATCCTACTGCTATTGCAAGGGTTATCTCTTCTGCGGAAAACTTCCCGGAGATAGCTAAAGAAACGCTGGACAAGATTCACGAGCAGAATAAAACAACCAACATTCCGGTATTGGGTATAACCGGTACGGGTGGCGCGGGTAAATCATCTTTGGTAGATGAGCTTGTTCGCCGATTCCTTATCGATTTCCCGGAGAAAACTATCGGTCTTATTTCTGTAGACCCTTCAAAACGTAAAACAGGCGGTGCACTTTTAGGCGACCGTATCCGTATGAATGCCATTAATAACCCAAGGGTTTATATGCGTTCATTGGCTACAAGGCAGTCTAACCTTGCACTTTCTAAATATGTTGCAGAAGCGATTCAGGTTATAAAGGCAGCAAAATACGATCTTATTATTCTTGAAACTTCGGGTATCGGGCAGTCCGATACTGAGATCATGGAACACTCAGATGTTTCGCTTTATGTAATGACACCAGAGTTTGGAGCTGCAACCCAGCTGGAGAAAATCGACATGCTTGATTTTGCCGATCTGGTAGCCATTAATAAATTTGACAAACGCGGATCGCTGGATGCGCTTCGTGATGTTAAGAAACAATACCAGCGCAACCACAACCTGTGGGATGCCAACCCCGACGACCTTCCTGTATTTGGTACAATTGCTTCCCAGTTTAACGACCCGGGCATGAATACCCTTTACAAAAAGATAATGGACAGGGTAGAGGAGAAAACCGGTTCAGGCCTTAAATCTACTTTTGAGATTACCCGCGAAATGAGCGAAAAGATATTTGTTATCCCGCCGCACAGAACGCGTTACCTTTCTGAAATTGCAGAAAATAACCGTCAGTATGATGAGGTGGCACTTAGCCAGCAAGAGGTTGCTCAAAAACTATACGGAATATTCAAGACCATAGAATCGGTGGCAGGCGTAAAACTGACGCCTTCTAAATTTGGTATCGAAGAAGAACTGGTTAAAAAAGGAGAAACATCCGAAAATGCAGATTTCTTACGATTGCTTGTGGCTGAGTTCGACCGTGTAAAAATGAACCTTGACCCATATAACTGGGAAATTATCCTAACATGGGACGATAAGGTAAACAAATATAAAAATCCGGTTTATTCATTTAAGGTAAGGGATAAGGAAATAAAAATACAAACACATACCGAATCGTTATCTCATTCGCAGATACCAAAGGTTGCCCTGCCTAAATACCAGGCGTGGGGTGATATTCTTAGATGGTGCCTTCAGGAGAATGTTCCGGGAGAATTTCCATTTACATCGGGATTGTATCCATTTAAGCGTGAAGGCGAAGATCCATCAAGGATGTTTGCAGGAGAGGGCGGACCTGAGCGCACCAACAAACGTTTCCACTATGTAAGCGACGGACTGCCTGCAAAACGTCTTTCTACAGCATTTGACAGTGTTACGCTTTACGGTAACGACCCGGACCTGCGTCCGGATATTTACGGAAAAATTGGTAACGCAGGGGTATCTATCTGCTGCCTTGATGATGCAAAGAAACTTTACTCGGGCTTTAACCTAGCCCATCCGTTAACATCGGTAAGTATGACCATAAACGGACCTGCACCTATGCTGCTTGGTTTCTTTATGAATGCAGCTATAGATCAGCAATGTGAGATTTACATCAGAGAAAACGGACTTGAAAAAGAAGTCGACAAAAAGATAAACGACATATACAAAGCAAAAGGTATAGAGCGTCCGCGTTACAACGGCGATCTTCCAAAAGGCAACGATGGCCTTGGACTTATGCTTCTTGGTGTAACCGGGGATCAGGTGCTTGATGCTGATGTATATCAGGATATAAAAGTACGTACGCTTTCACAGGTACGTGGTACAGTTCAGGCAGACATTCTTAAAGAAGACCAGGCACAAAATACCTGTATTTTCTCTACGGAATTTGCGCTTAGGTTAATGGGAGACGTTCAGGAATATTTTATTACCCGAAACGTAAGGAACTTCTATTCGGTTTCAATTTCAGGTTACCACATTGCCGAAGCAGGTGCCAACCCAATTACACAGTTGGCATTTACACTGGCAAATGGTTTCACTTACGTGGAATATTACCTGAGCCGAGGCATGAATATTAACGACTTTGGTCCTAACTTGTCGTTCTTCTTCAGTAATGGTATCGATCCTGAATATGCGGTTATTGGCCGTGTGGCTCGTAAAATATGGGCTAAAGCACTTAAAAATAAATATGGCGCAAACGAGCGTGCACAGATGCTGAAATACCACATTCAGACATCAGGTCGTTCGCTACATGCACAGGAAATTGACTTTAACGATATTCGTACTACGCTTCAGGCACTTTATGCTATTTACGATAACTGTAACTCACTGCACACTAATGCTTATGACGAGGCTATTACAACACCTACCGAAGAAAGTGTACGCCGTGCAATGGCTATTCAGCTGATTATAAACAAAGAGCTTGGACTGGCGAAAAACGAAAACCCAATTCAGGGGTCGTTTATCATCGAAGAGCTTACTGATCTTGTAGAAGAAGCTGTGCTTACAGAATTTGACCGTATTACAGAGCGTGGCGGTGTACTTGGTGCTATGGAGACTATGTACCAGCGTTCTAAAATCCAGGAAGAGAGCCTTTATTACGAAACGCTTAAGCATACGGGAGAGTTTCCTATAATTGGGGTTAATACATTCTTAAGTTCTAAAGGCTCACCAACGGTTGTTCCGGCTGAGGTTATACGTGCTACCGAAGAAGAGAAGCAATTCCAGATTAAAACACTTGAAACGCTTCAGAGCGCGAATGCTGAGAAAGTAGCGGAAACACTTGCTGTAATTCAGGAAGCGGCTATAACCAACAAAAACATATTCGAAGAGCTTATGGAAGCATCTAAAGTATGTTCATTGGGTCAGATTACCGCAGCCCTGTTTGAAGTGGGCGGTCAGTACAGAAGGAATATGTAAAATAATCAAATGATTTAAAATTGAAATATTCAAGGAGCCTCCACATTGTGGAGGCTTTTTGTTTTTACAACCGAGACATCATGTGCACTAAAATATTTTGCCTGTCAGATAGTATTGCGTACATTAGAATACAAATAACTTACCCATGAAAACAATCGATGTTTCGGTAAATGGCAAAAATGTGTATACGGCGGTTTATAATGACGCTCTCATAGGAAGGATAGAGTATCCTAAGTGGTACTCCATGAATAAAGCAATTATAACATTAGCTGACGATAGTGTTTTTAACCTTGAACCCAAAGGTTTTTGGCAGTCTAAACAGCAGCTATCTAAAGGCAATGCCGTATTGCTGGATGTCAAAAATACTTGGAAAGGCTATAGCCTAACTAAACCGATTGATCCTGAAAGGGCATTTAGGTTTCAGCATCAGGGTGTGTTTAAAAGTGGTTATGCACTACTAAACTACAAAGAAGAGTTAGTGCTGAAAATTGAACCTAACTTCAGTTGGAAGAAATTCAATATGAGCTATACCATAACCTGCGAAGACACTTTTGGCAATGATGAGTTCGAACAGCTTTTAGTACTGCTCTCGGTTCATTACCTAAGGGTCATGCAGGCATCGGCATCGGGTTCAGCTTAATGCTAAAATAGATGACCTAATATATAATATAGTATTACAAAAGCGATAATGGTACCGAAGCAGCCAAAGCCAAGTTTTTTTGCGCCCCAGCCGGCAAGTATTGTTTTAAAAAATCCGTTCATGATGTTTGTTTTTAGTGTTTACTTAAAGGTATATACATTATTTTCCGGACGAAAAGCATTTAACTTTTGCTAAAGAATTTTATAAAGCTTTTACTATGTGTAAGAATATTTGTTAATTTAGTTTTAAAATTAACCGCACTAGCTATGAAAACTAAATTATTAATTGCCTTATTTGCATTTACTTTAATGTCATGTTCTGATGACGAAAGATATCCTGAAACAACTGTGACTATTCCTTCTGATCCCGATAACGGTAATCCTACTGATCCGGTTGTTGTGGAAAAGAAGCTGGAAAAGATACTATACATCAACTATAGAGAGGATGGTACTATATCTTCAACAGGTAAATTTGAATTCGATGATGCTGAAAAGATGGTGCTGGTTGATGGATTCAGTGCTACCGGTGTACCTCTTAGAAAGCGTGAGTTTACTTATAATGAAAAGGGTTTGTTGATTAATACAAATTTTCATGAAAGTGGATCTAGTAATACAACATTTTACGAATATGACGCCTTAGGAAGAATAGTAAAAACTAGTAATGCTTATGCGATATACGAAGCTGTTTTTACAAACCGATTGTTTACTTATGAAGATGATGGTAGTATAACAGTAGACGAAAAAGTATACGAAGACAGCCTTGAAGAAGGTGGCGGCGAAATTATATTATCGCAGGGTCAATACAAATATTACAAAGACGCTGCGGGAAACATTTACAAGAAAACTGCTGCTAATGGAAATGTTATTACTGAGGCTGTATATGGTAATGGGAATATTGTTAGTTATACATCGGGAAGCAGCTCAATTTCTTTTGGCTTTAATACTACAAACCTTCCTAAAGGGCAGTACCATAACATTAGTAAAAATGCTTACGGAGGTTTACAGAACGCAATATTAATAGAAGGTTTTGCCGCAGTAGGTTTGGGTATAAGTAATTATGTTACAGAACAGAATGCAGTTGACAAAACAACATATGCTTACGAGTTTGATAAAGACGGTTATCCGGTAAAAATCAGTTTCTTTAAAAACGATAGCGATAAGCCTTTTCAAATTAGAGAGATATCATACAAATAATTTTAAAGCCATCGCAAGATGGCTTTTTTGTTGGAGTAATGCTAAAGTTTTTGAGGGGCGCAGTTATTGTGCTAACTTGCACACCATGAAAATACAGGATATTATAGTTCTACATTTATTTTTATTGATCGGTGGGTTTATGCAGGCTCAGGTAAAAGGCTGTACCGATCCGTTAAGTAAAAACTATAACCCTGCGGCTACTGTAAATAATGGTAGCTGTGAGTACAGGTCAGAATCGGTTCGTCCTGTTGCCACGGTAAAGCTTTCTGCCGAGGTAGAAGAAACGTCGGGACTTATCAAATGGAACGGCGCATTATATACACATAACGACAATGCCGACCTAAATCTGTATGCGTTTGACAGCGTGAGTGGTTCAGTGCTTGAAGCTATTCCGCTTAAAGGATATAAAAATCAGGATTGGGAAGAAATAGCGCAGGATAACGATTACATTTACATTGGCGATTTTGGTAATAATGTTACAGGAAACAGGAAAAATCTCAACATATTGAAAGTCAGCAAAACTTCTATTTCACAAGGAGATCCGCAACTAGAGCAGATTAACTTTAGTTATGCTAACCAGACCGATTTTACTGCTTTAAAAAGTAATGTTACCGATTTTGATTGCGAGGCAATGGTAGTGTCTAAAGACAGTATTTATCTTTTTACCAAGCAATGGTCTTCTAAGAAAACAAGCGTATATACTTTGCCTAAAGATGCGGGTAGCTATGTCGCCAAATTAAAGTCAACTATAGATGTTAACGGACTGATAACAGGAGCGACGTATCTTGAAGATAAAAGGCTCATCGTATTAAGTGGATACAATGGAATCGTACAGCCCTTCTTCTATTTATTATATGATTTTCAGGGTGATAATTTCTTCTCGGGAAATAAACGCAAAATAAACATGGGCGGTTTATCTTTTCATCAGGTTGAGGGGATTGCTACTTCAAACGGAATCGATTATTATGTTACCAATGAACACCTTGCGCAGAAGCCGTTTTTAAATGTTGTTCAAAAGTTACACCGCTTTAACCTTGCCCCATATCTGGAAGATTATCTTAAAAATACTATAGTCGTCGAAAACTAATTGCATACATAGCTGGATTTTCGGTAATTAAATATTGAATTACATACAATTCTTTTTGTAATTTCTTCTACGTAAAAACACCTGATTTTACAGCCATCAAACATTATATTTTTTTGATGATTTTTCAATAAAGTCTTATAAATCATGCTGCTGATCTTCTAAAATTGTCAGATTAGCGATAATAAAATAAAAATTAATCCTCAATTAACATTTTATTCACAAACTAGTTAATTTTTTGTAGTTTTGTTATCCCCCTAAATGACAATTAATGAAAAAAAACTTACTTTTTTTCGTGCTGTTTCTCTGTTTTTCCTCTTACGGCCAGGAAAAATCAGCAAACGCCCTTCTAACCGAAGCGGCAAAAGAAATTACTGCCAATAATCAGGACTATGCAATTGGGCTTCTAAAAGAAAGTGCTGCTCTGGCCCGTGAAGCAGGAGATAACAGAACACTTTCCAAATCCTTAATGGCTCTTGGCGAAGCTTATGCTAAAAATGGCAACGAAGCTGATGCTGTTAGAAACTACCTGAATGCCCTTTCTGAACTTAGAAAGCTAAAAGACAATCTTGAGGTTGTAAAAGTGTCTATAGAATTAGGCAAGCTGTACCTTCTTCAGAATAAACCCGATTTTTCTCTTAAATATTATAACGAAGGCGCTGTATTAGCAAAGCAGTTAAACAATGAAATTCTTAATGCAGACTGCCTTAGTGGTGCAGGTACTGCATATGAAGAATTGCACAAAATAGACAAGGCTCTCGAAGTGTACAGCCAGGCACTTGCCATCTACAGGGCAAGGGGTATGGAGGTTGTAGCCGGCGAAACTCTTAGCAACATGGGTAACGCTTACAAAAAGCAGGGCGATTATCCGCAATCGGTATTAAATTATAAAGAGGCACTTGGCTATTTTCATAGCGCGAATGACAGTAAAAAAGTAGCCGACGTGCTTTGCAGCCTTGGTGGTGTACTGGCACTCATGGAAGACCATAACGAATCGCTGCGTTTGTTTGAGCAGGCTTATCTTGACGCTGTTGCTATTCAGTATGATGAGGTTGTTATAGCCGCAAGCCTTGGTATGGCTACGGCATACGAGAATTTAAGGCAGTATCCTGAATCTGTGCGTTACCATAAGATATACGAGCAGAAAAAAGAAATTTACGACAGTAAAAAACGCACCGAAGAACTTGCCCTGCTAAAAGAAAAATACGCAAAGCAAAACGGAGGAAACGATATTGCCACTCAGGAAAATACAGAAAGTGCGTCTTCTGTTTCGCAATCTGGTGTAGACTATGCATTGTTGGCAAGTATTGGTGCCGGAATTATTGTTTTTCTTTTGGTTACGGGCTTTTTATGGAGGCGAAAAGTACTTAAAAAGAAAAGCGAAGATACTATGTTTAGCGATGCAGAAGGACAGGAACGCCTGAGGCTTGTGCAAAACATTCACCATGACCTCGATTCTAAACTTACAGAGATCAATTCGCTTAGTGAATCTATCATAGGGACTACCGGTATGCCTATTATCAGGAGCCAGGGAGAGGCTATGCAGGAAACGACTAAAAAAATTGAAGAAAATATACGCGACCTTGTCTGGCTGCTTACGCCAAAGAGTACAACACTTACCAATTACGTGGGTAGTATTAAGGAGTATGTGCAGGAATATTTTAGCGATGCATCGGTGGAACTAATGGTTTCTGAACCCGAAGGCATCTCGAACACTGTTATTAATAAAGAAAGCCAGTTGGCGCTATTATCTGTGATTAAAGAAACGCTTGTTTTTGTAAAAGAAGACAGCCATGTTTCCAAGGTCTTTTTCGGAATTACCTATACCGGTACGAGGCTAATGGTTTCTGTTAAGGATAACGGCAAAGGCGTTGATATTAGCGATGCCGATAAAAAACGCCTTGACGGTCATCTTCATCCAACAGGGGGTATAATGAGAATGGATTGCGACCCGGGATGGGGCACAACCGTTAAGATCATTATTCCGGTTGAGAAAACAACTAAAGGCAAGAAAGCTGCAATACTAAACTTTTACAATTTTTAAATAGCCAATATGCAGTTCGTCCTGGACTGTGCTGTCGGTTTTTACAATGTTTACGCTGTATTGCTCTTTTAGGTGGGGAGCAAGCACATCTTCTACCTTGTGAAGGTCGTCTACATCCAGTGCATACTTTTCGTCAATGTGCGATTCTGCTCCTTTAAAACCGAATTCTTTATAGAACGCCGTTTTTTTAGATGCCTTTATCGCCAAACCCATACTTTTGGCAACTGCTAAAGTTTTAAAGTGGTATTCTTCCAACTCCCCGGGGCGGTAACCGCCAAGGTTAAGCAGGAAAAGCTTCTCTTCGCCGGGTGTAGCTTCGCCTTTAGGTACAATGCTAATCTGGTAACCGTCTACATGCGTAACCTCACGCCATGAGTCCACATGCAGTGGGCCTCCATCGGGCCAGAAGGTGTACATGTCTCTTACCAGGCTTTGTACCGATGTGCCTATTCCAAAAAATATATCATGCTGTTCCGTAAGTCGGCCTTTGGGCGTACAGCCCAGCAAAACCATATATAATTTTAACGTGTTGCTATCCATAACACAAAGATATTCAAATCTTTTTTTAGTATTTTTTTATCAATTTATATTTTTGGTTCAGTTTTTGGAATAGTACCTTTAACAATTAAATTTTAATCAAACTAACACATTTAAAACCATGAAAAAGATATTTTTACTTTTAAGCATTGTGAGTGTATTTGGACTGACAGGCTGTAGTAACGATGATAATGTAGATTACGTGGATTATGATACATATCCGGAGGTTTTTGAGACAGACCCGGTAAATTTTATTCGTGATGCTGATGGACTGTATGCTGTTACAGTTCCGTTAAATCCAAAAATCTTAGCAAGTGATGTCGTTTTAGTATACAGATTAGCTGGAACTAATAATCTTGGTAATGATATCTGGGAGCCAATCCCTACAGATTATGATTTGGATCAGGGAACTTTAAAATATTATTTCGATTTTTCACAGGATGAGGTTGTAATTTACTTAGTGTCTTCATTTGATCCGGTTTTAAGAACTGATTTTTCACGTAATCAATATTTTAGAATAGTTCTTGTTCCGGGTTATGTAGCCCAAAACGTTGACACAAACAACTACGATGCTGTAATGAGCGCAATTAAAGAAGCAAACAACGGATCGGTACAAATTAAGACTATCAAACAATAGTCTTCGGTCAATTGCTTTGCTATATATAAGTTTAAGGCTTCCCACATGGGAAGCCTTTTTTATTTGTAAGCAGAAAAAGCAGATGTAGATACTATCTATTTACTATTGCAATATCATACAAACCAAAAAGCTCCCTGCAATAGCAGAGAGCTTTTCTATCTTGGGGACACCAATAAGGTGTGGCTTAAAAATTCAGTGTGCGTAGTGCAGATATTTTAGCTGCTTTCTGGTGCCTGCGGAAATAAACCATATCGGCATTACCAAAGTATTTTGTAATGGTTAGCCTGGCCATAAGGTAGCTGACAGTACTTTCGGCACCCTGGTTAAGGTTTACATTATACTCTTCAAGTCCGTCAAAGCAACCTCCTGTACATGGGTTGTAAATAATCTGCTGAAGGTGGTTGTTGCCAAGGAACCAGTTAAATGCCATTTCCATTTTGTTAAGGTATTCTTCTTCCTTAAATATATCGTGGAATTTACGCAGTGCAAGTATGGTGTAAGCAACGTCTATAGGCTGTTCGCCGTAACGCTCTCTTTTTCCACCTTTTTGTAACCAGCTTCTGTTAGAGATAATAGTAATAGCTTCGTTATTGAATGTCTGAGACAATAAAAAGTCAAACGATTCTTTAGCTACAGTTTTATAGGTTTCGTCTTCTGTAA